>NZ_JBVJNZ010000026.1:0-46586 GCF_055583445.1 Streptomyces sp. NPDC104761
CTGCCCCCTGCCCGAAAACCACAACGGCGGGGGGGCGTGGGGGTTGTCGGGAGAGAAGGAAGCCGTCGGAAACGCCACCTGCGTCCGGGTTGTGTGCCCGGCCCCCCCCCCCCCCCCCCACGATCATGGTGGATCACACCGCCCGAGGCCGCGCGTCATGGACGCCCGCGGGCTACGGTCAGTGCTGCTCTTCCTGGCCCAGGCCGATGCCGGTCGTCCAGGACGTGATGTACACGCCGCCCTTGTAGATGTCGGTGGTGCCGGGGAAGAGGAAGCTCGTCGCACGGCTGCTGCCGTCGGGCATGGCCAGCCGGAGCCCGCTGACCTGCGCCTTGTTCTCGGGTGCGTCGGGGACCGAGTAGGCGATGGTCGTGTGCAGCGGCGAGTCCGGGCGCAGGACGAGGGTGCCGCCGCGGCCGTTGACGGTCACCGGGATCTTGTCGGTCTGGTCCGGCGGAGAGCTCAAGGTGATCAGCGGGGTGTCGCTGAGGCGGCAGGTGATGCCGTCGTGCGCGAGCAAGGTCAGGTCGAAGCTGCGGTGGCTGAGACCGTAGGAGTAGCCGCCGAAGTAGAACGAGACATTGCCGGTGGTGCAGGGACGTACGGCGGGCTTGGCGGGGCTGGCGCTCGCCATGGCGGAGCCGGTCAGGAGCATGACGGACAGGGCCGCCGCTACGGCCGTGGCCCGGGTTCTTCTGCGCATGGGGAGGGGTCCTCTCGTTTTCGTCGGGGGATACCGGATCAGGGGTGCGGGATGAGGTGCGTCAGAACGCGCTGAGACCGTGGGGCATACCGACTCCGGTCAGCCCGTCCCAGCCGGGGCCTGCGGTGCACAGCGAGCCGCGGATCCCGGGGTAGTCCGCGCACTCGTGGTAGTCCTCGTTGGTGCCGCCGGTGACGTCGCTGAAGCCGGACGCCGGGGCCTGGTACAGAGTGTTGGGTCCCTGGACGGCGGAGAGATGCCCGGCGCGGGCGTACAGACCCGCTATGTAGGGCGCGGAGGCGCTGGTGCCGCCGACGATGGTCCAGTCGTAGGGTTCGCCGCTGCTCGGCGCGTAGGTGTCGTAGACGGCCAGGCCGGTCGCCGGGTCGGCGTCCGCGGAGACGTCGGCGGCCGCGCGGTGGTGGCCGCAGGCGGCGGTGACCGCGGCGGGCTGGCCGGTGGCCGCGGTGAAGTTGGTCTCGCAGCCGCTGCCGGCGGCCCACCAGCCCGTCGCGGGAGCGTCGGCGGGCAGGGTGACGCCGCCGACGGCGGTCACCGAGGGCAGGTTGGACGGCCATGCCTGGTGGATACCGCCGTTGAAGCCGGAGTCGCCGGTGGAGGCGGTGATCGCGATGCCCTTGTGCCTGAACGCCTTGAGAGAGGCGCCGCTGGTGTTGGTCACGTCCGCGGTGTAGCCGTAACTGATGCTGATCGCCGAGGCGCCGGCGGCCACGGCCGTGTCGACCGCCTTGGCGAAGTCGCCGGTGGAGACGTCGTTGTCGTCCTCGCCGTCCTGCCAGGGCACGGAGATCTCCAGGAGGTGGCAGGTGGGGCACGCCGCGGAGGCGGCGTCGAGGTCGAGCGAGGTCTCGACGGCGACGTCCTCCTCCAGCGCCGCCCCGGGACCGCTCTTCTGCGGTGCGGGCTGCTTGCCGCCGGTGTAGTTCTTGAGCGTCAGGCAGCCGGACGCCGTGCCGCAGGCGGGCAGTCCGAAGGCGGCACGGTAGGTGGCCAGGTCGGAGGCCAGGGTGGCGTCGACGCCCGCGTCGATGATCGCGATGGTCGCGGTGCTCTTCGACTTGGCGGGCAGGCCGTAGGCCCTGGCGAGGTCCTGCGGCCCGTAACCGGCGGGCGCGGACGCGCGCAGCGGAGTGGAGCCGCCCTTCTTTTCCGTGACGATCTGGCCCGCGCACCGGGGGCAGACGCTGCGCGTGCCGTGCGCGTCCAGCAGGGACCCGGTCCGCACCTCCTGCCGCAGCCGTGCGATCGGATCGCCGCCGCCGTCGGTGGCGGCGGCCGGCCGTACGGTGCCGCCGCTCGCGGGCGGCGCGGCCACGGCCTGCGCGGAGGACGGTGCTCCGGCCAGCAGGGCGGAGACCACGATCAGGGCGGCCGCTCCGCCGGTCGCCCGACGGCCGCCGACGATCGCGCGTACGCCCGTGCGCAGGGCGGTTCTTCCTCTTCTACGATCCACGGATCCACGGATCCCTTCTGCGTTCCACTGATGGGGTGCGACGCGAGACGACGCGTCATGCACGTGTGATCCACACCGACGCGGAAGAGTTCGCCGGACGGGCAACTCTTTTTCTGGCAGAGCGTCATGCATGCGCTCCGTAGGTCGAGTCAAGGGCGCCCGGGAGTAGGCCCCGGCCGTCAGCGCGACGGCACCGGAGACCAACTACCTTCAAGAAGGACTCGTTCGCCGCGCGGGCATCACCGCCATCGGTCCACGGTCGCCGGGTGCGGTGAAAACGAGCGAACGAGCAGGCACTCCCACGGCTCCAGGCGTCGGACGCCCGCCGGGTGCCGGGTGCCGGGTGCCGGGAGCGGGCCGGGCCGGGGCGGTGCCGAGGCTTCGATGGCCGCGACCGGCGGAAAGTCCGGACGGAACCGAGAGCTGGCGAGATGCTCGCGAAACGGGAGCAACGCCCACCGGGATGGTCATCTGGCACACCCTGGACCGATACCCGCGGTCTGTCGGGCAGCTTTGCGGTGGTCGTTGCGCGCCGGGAGCACCGTCGCGCACGACTGCAAGGACAGAACCCACCTGACACTTCGCGATTAGAGACCCAGGCTCACCGCCCCGCGCCGCACGGCGGTGGCCGCAGCGACCCTGGCGCTCGTCGGCTCCGTGACCGGAGCGGCCGGCGCCGGCCACGGGCACGGCCACATGGCACCGGGCGACTGCGTGGCGAAGCCAGCAGGCCGATGAGCAGCTTCCATATCCCCTTGGCGCGCGGCCAGTTGGGCGCTGACCGTGTATACGGCGGTCGTCACTGGGCGATGGCTGCGTCCCGGCCGGGCGGCGGCTCCTCTTCGCCGGATTCCGAGACCCGGATCGCCGTGCGCTGGAGCCGGTTGGTCAGCACGCCGACCGTCAGGCCCGGGTAGCCCACCTGCGCGGACCAGCCGAACAGCGTGGCCGGCACATCCTCGATGCCGGTCTGGGATCAAACGCATGAACGAGTTGCCGCCGGACCGCCCGCGCCTGCGTGCCGCTGCCGATGGCTTCGAGGCTGTACTCGTGAACGCCTCCGCGATCCGGACGTTGAACGTCGACGACGTGTCGTGGACCGGGAACTCTTCGACCGCAAATTGATTGAGCGATAAGGTCACGCCTATGCCATCCGAGTCGCAGCCCGCAACCGGCCTGTTCCCGCGACGCCTGCCCGCCAGCCGCTTGGGTGTGGCAGTCGTTTCCGAGCTCGTCGACCTCATCGTGACGGGCCAGTTGAAGGAAGGCGAGTTGCTGCCCCCGGAGGGTCCGCTGAGCGAACACTTCGGCGTGAGTCGTACGGTGCTGCGTGAATCGGTGAAGCGGCTCGAGGAGAAGGGCCTGGTGATCGTTTCCCAGGGGCGCGGCACCCAGGTGCGGGCGCCGGGGTACTGGAACATGCTCGACCCGGTGGTGCTGTCCGCGTTGATCGACAACGACGCGACGCTCGGTGTCCTTGACGAGCTGACGATCGTGCGGGCGAGCCTCGAGTCGGCGATGGCGGGCGCGGCGGCCGCTTCTCGCAGCGCAGATGGGTTGAGGCGGCTGGAGAACGCGTTGACCACGATGCGTGAAAGCGAGTCCGAGACGGACTCGTTCCGGCAGGCGGATGTGGTGTTCCACTACGCACTCATGGAGATCTCCGGCAACCGGCTGGCGGAGAACATCGCCAAGCATCTGTACAAGCGAGCCGTGGAGTCCAGCCGCTACCAGGGCATCGATCCCCCTGATGCGGTCGCGCTGACGCTCGAGGAACACGCGGCGATCGTCGATGCCATCTCGAGGAAGGACGTCGCCGCGGCCCAGAAGGCGATGCACGATCACATCCACGTCTCGTGGGAGCGTCGTCGGCTGCCCGACCACGCGCCAAGGGAACGTGGTCGGGCGATCGATCAGGAGAGCGAGTAGGCGTCGGCGGCACTGCCGCCGAACACCCGCGCGCGTTCCGAGGGGGAAAGCCCCTCCAGCAGCGTCTCCAGAGCGGACTTCCAGGACCCCGCTCCGCCGCCCAGTTCGGCCAGCGGCCAGTCGGATCCGTAGAGCAGACGCTCGGGGCCGAAGGATTCGAGGGCGATCGTCACCGGTGCGGCTAGATCGTTCGCGCGCCATGATCCGGGGGCGAGGCCCGAGGTGAGTCCAGAGACCTTCGCGACGACGTTCGGCTGCCGCGCGAGCTCCCGCAGCCGGGACGCCCACGTTCTCCTGTCCCGCCCGGGCTCGGGCGGACCGCCCAGATGATCGAGCACGAAGCGGAGTCCGCCGTGGCGCGCGGCCAGGCGGGTCGCCTGCGGGAGCTGCCACTCACGCACGACGAGGTCGAAGCAGAGGCCCTCCTGCTCGAGGACGGTGAGGCCCGGACCGATCTCCTCGCGCGTCAGCCACTCCGGGTCCGGGTCGATGTGGACCAGATGCCGGACCCCGACGACGGGGACAGCGGCGTTCTCGCGGATCCGGTCGAGCTGGGGTCCGACCTCCGCCGCGAGGTCGACCCACGCGACGAGGCCGACGACGGCCGGCGAGTCCAGCCCGGCGAGCCGGATGCTCTCGTCGAGGCTGTTGCTCGACTGCACCACCACGGCACCGCCGAGACCGGTCGAGTCCAGCATCCCGCTCAGATCGGGGGCGCCGAAGTCGCGGGCGATCGGCGCCATGGTCTCCGGGTCGATCCAGTCCTGCGGGTCCACGGCCCGGTTCCACAGGTGCACATGGGCGTCGATGCCCGCACTCATGCGAGGTGCCACACTTCCTCGACAGGCTGCCACAGCGCCCCGGGATCACGCTCCTCCGCGATCCTCACCTGGCACGGGTCGGTGTGCGTCCACCATTCCTGCGAAGCGGGGTCGTCGGCGATCCGCCGCATGTCCGCCTCGTGGTCGTCGCCGACGTACTCGTAGTAGGCGAACAGGATGTCGCCGAAGATGAAGATGCTGTAGTTGCGCACGTTGCACTCGGTGAGCTTGCGTTCGACGCTCGGCCAGACGGCGCGGTGCAGCGCCAGGTACTCCTCGCGCTTGTCGGGCCGCACACCCACGACGAAGGCCCTGCGCTCGGGTCGACGGGTCATCGGGTCCGGCCTCCGCGGTGCGTCGGGTCGTCGATCACGTCGGGTTCGGCCACCAGCCGCAGGCCGGCGCGTTCGGGCCGGATGTGCGGGCCGGTCGCCGCGGGCCGGGGTGGAGCGGCGTCGGCCGGTGACATCCGGGACTCGTCGACGACGATCCCGATGCCCGGGCGATCGCCCAGGACGATGCCTCCGTCGTCGAACTGCTGGTCGACGTCGAGACCGAGGGGGAAGTGCAGGTCCTGGACTTCGAAGGTCAGCAGGTTCGGTACGGCCGCGGCGGCGTGCGCCACCGGGTTCGCGTTGTACGCGACGGGGCTCACCGGCAGGTCGTGGGCGTGGGCGAGCGTCGCGACGCGGAGGAAGTGGGTGATCCCCCATACGTTGCCGACCTGCACGATGTCCACCGCGTTGGCGTCGAGCAGAGGGCGGTACTGCTCCAGTCCGGTCAGGTTCTCGCCGCTGGCGATCGCCGCGCGCACCTTTCCGCGCAGCGAGGCCATGCCGGCAGCATCCCATCGGCGCAGCGGTTCCTCCACCCAGGTGAGGTCCATGCGCTCCTCGATGGCCGCGACATACCGGGCCGCCTGGGCGTGGTTCCACGACTCGTTGGCGTCGAACATGAGCGCCGGCCGGCGGGAGTTGCGGCTCAGGACGTCGCGCATGATCTCCAGCCGGGGCAGGTCGCGGTCGAGGTCGCGGCCGCCCTTCAGCTTGCCGGCCTTGAACCCGCGGTCCGCGAACCGGCCGTAGAGGACCGCGAGGTCCTCGTCGGTCAGGCCGTACTCGAGACCGGACGCGTATCCGGGCACGAAGCGCTCGCGGGCTCCGAGGGTCCGCCAGAGCGGCTCGTCGGCGGCCTTGGCCTTGATGTCCCACAGGGCCATGTCGACGGCGCCGACGGTGCCGAAGGTGGATCCCGAGTGACCGGCCTTGAACACCCAGTCGAGCATGCTGTCGTAGAGCGCCGTGACCGAGCGCGGGTCGTCGCCCTCGATCGCGGGGAAGACACGGGCGATGTCGGCATGGGCCCCGAGGCCCACTCCCTCGATTCCGCTGTCGGTCTCGATGATGAGGACGGGGACCGGCGTGGCGTGGCCCGGCTGGACACCGTTGACGTCCCCGGTGATTCTGCCCCAGTCGTGAACGGTGTTCAGACTGCGGTACCCGGTGATCTTCATCGGCGGTGGGTCTCCTTGCAGAGGGGAGTGGTCATTCCTTGGTTCCTCCAGCTGTCATGCCTGCGACCAGGAAGCGCTGGGAGAACAGGAAGACGACCAGGACGGGCAGGATCGACACGATCGTCCCCAGTGCCAAGGTGGGCAGCTGGACGGAGTCGGATCCCGCGGAGCTGGGATTGAAAGCCGGGGTTGACGCCAGGAGCGAGGTGAGCCCGACCTGGATCGGATAGCCGTCGCTCGAAGGCAGCATCACGAACGGGAGGAAGAAGTTGTTCCAGTTCTGTACGAAGCTGAAGAACGCCACCAGGGCGACGACCGGGGCGGCCAGCGGAAGGGCGACCCGGGTGAAGACCTGGAATCCGTTGCAGCCGTCGATGCGCGCGGCGGCGAGGATGTCACGGGGGATGCTGGTCGAGAAGTAGATGTAGGTGAGATAGACGCCGAACGGGAAGAACGACATGGGCAGGATCACCGACAGCGGGCTCCCGATCAGGTTGACGCTGTTCAGTTCGAGGAAGATGGGCAGCACCAGCGCGGTGTTGGGGATCAGCATGACGACGAGCGTCAGCACCAGCAGCGCCTGCCGAAGCCTGAACTCCGTGAGCGCGAGGGCGTAGCCGGCGGGGATGCTCACGACGAGCGTGATCACCAGAGCGCCGATCGCGTACAGCGCGGAGTTCCCGATCCAGGTGGTCACCGCACCGTCCTGGAAGTCGAACAACTGGTGCCAGTTGGCGGCGAGGTCCGACCACGACCCGAGCGAGAACGGGTCCGAGACCACGAGGGACTTCGAGGACTTCGTGACGGCGAGCAGCAGCCAGACGATCGGGACGGCGAAGAACAGGACGAAGACGACGAGGACGACGCCTGCGAGGGACCGGCCGCTCCACCCGCTGAGGCTCGGCCGGCGGCGTGCGGCGGAGAGTGCTGCCATGGTCATTCCTTCTCGAACAGGCCGCCGCGGGTCACGAACACCCAGGACAGCAGGAGTGCGACGACCAGCAGGATCAGCGAGATCGCGGCCGCGCCGTTGAAGTCGTTCTGCTGGAAGGCGTACTGGTAGGCCAGCTGGTTGAGCGAGTAGTCGTTGGGCACCACCGCGTTGCTGGCCTGGCTGAGCAACTGCGGCTCGACGAACAGCTGGGTGCCTGCCGCGAGCGACATGACGCCCATGTACGCGACCCACTTGCGCAGCATCGGAAGCTGGATCCGCAGTGCGATCTGGACGGCGTTCGCCCCGTCGATGCGGGCGGCCTCGATCACGTCGGTGCTGATGTTGTTGAGGGCGCCGTACATGATGAGGACCCATCCGCCTGCTCCGGTCCAGAACGCGATGATCGCGAAGATCGCCGGAAGGTGGCCGGGCTGGATCACCTGCACGAAGCTCTCGAACCCCATCGCCTTGAGCAGACCGCTGACCGGGCTCGCGGTCGGGTCGAGGACGAAGAGCCACAACAGGACGCTGGACGCGCCCGCGAGCGCGCCGGGCAGGTAGTAGACGAAGCGCAGGGTCGTGCTCACCCACCGCACGCCGATGGCGTGGACCACCAGCGCCAGGCCGACGACGAACACGACCAGGCCGAGGAGCCAGATGACGAGATAGGCGGTCACGTGGAACACGGCCGGCCAGAACCGGAAGTCGCCGACAACCGTGGTGAAGTTGTCGATTCCCGCGAATCCGCCGTCGGCGTTCGTGAAGGCGAGGACCACGGCGTAGAGCGACGGCGCGATCCCGAAGACGACGGTGAGCAAGGCGTAGGGCGAGACGAAGAGATAGCCGATCGGACTGCGAGCGGAGGCGCGGCCGGCCGCCCGGCCGCTGCCCCGGCCCGGCCGCCGACGCCCGGCAGCGTCAACGGCCGGCCGGCCACCCGGAGGAGCCAGGGTCATTTCAGTTCACCTTGTATCCGTTGACCTTGGCCTGGTTCTCGATGGCCGTCTGCCAGGTCGGCAGCAGGTCCACGATCGACTTGCCGCCGGTGACCCCCGGGGTGATCGTCTTCGCCCAGATCGCCTCCTGGCTGAACATGGGGTAGCCCCAGCCGTCCCAGACCTGCGACGCCGCGGTCACGATCGGCTGCAGCGGGGTGGCGTAGTACTTGCTCGCCTCCTGCTTTGCGACCCACTTTTGCGCGGCGGGCGCGTACGCCGGGTAACCCGGTGCGACATCGACCTGGTACGCGTCGGCGGTGGTGACGAACTGGACGAACTTCTCGGCGGCCTTGAGGTTCTTCGAATGGCTGGAGACGAACCAGGTTCCGCCACCCACGTTGCCCGTCACCGCTCCGCTCTCGCCCTTCCACGGCAGCGGCGCGGCGACGCCGAGCTGGCCGGCCGGCACGTTGAGCGACTGGGGGTTGTTGAAGATCGCGCCGGCGTACCAGGCCGGACCCGGCATCATCAGCACCTTGCCCGAGTACTTCTTCAGGAACTCGGGGGTGAACACGCTGACCACCGGCACGGTTCCGTTGTCACGGAGGGTGTCGAGCAGCGAGGCCGCCCGCCTGCACTCGGTCGAGTCGGTCTTCACGGTGAGGGACTTGGGGCCGGGCACGTCATTGGCCTGGCACTTGCTTCCCCACATGAACACCTCCGGCGTCCAGGCGTCGCCGGCCGTTCCGACGATGTAGCCGGGGTGCTCCTTGGCGACCTTCTCACCGAGCGCCTGGTATTCCTCCCACGTGGTGGGGACGGCGTAGCCGAACTTGTCCAGCAGGGCCTTGTTGTACCAGAGCACCGCCTGGGCGAGGTCGTTGCGCAGGCAGTACAGGCGGCCGTCCACCGTGCAGGGGTTGAGCGAGCCTTGGGTGAAGTTGCCGAGTGTGCCCTTCGGGACCAGGCCCTTGTCGAGCACAGCCGCGAACGCCTGCTTGCCGCCGCTCTTCTGACTGGCCCACGCCGCGTCGTTGTTCTGGCTGGAGAAGACGACGTCGGGCCAGCCGCTGCCGGCGCGGTCGAAGAGCTGCATCTTCGTCCGGAAGGAGTTGGACCCGTTGGCCGACCCGTCATAGGTGACGACCTTGATCTTGATGTCCGGGTTCGCCGCTTGGAACGCCTTCGCGGCGGCTTGTCGGTCCGCGTCCACCCAGACGGTGATCGTCGAGGAGGCCTCCTGCTTGGCCTCGGGAAAGCCATACGCCCCGTTCACGGAGCTTCCTCCGCCCCCGCAACCGGCGAGGGTGAGGAGCGCCGTCGCGGCGCACGTCACGGCGACGGTCGACGCTCTACGGCGCGAACGCACCCCTGTGTGGATTCCGACCATGAGATGTCCCTTGTCCTGTCGACTTCGTTGACGACTCCGCGCCGAGGACTGTAGAGCATACGTATTATGTTTGTCACGAGCTCGATACGTATCACTTTGAGCAGCTGCTGCCGGTGAGATCTTGGGGGTACGCAGCGAAGGGCGGCCTGGTGACTGCCGTAGGCTTCGGGTCTGAAGGCAGGTTCTCCTGGCAACTCGGGCCTGCTGAAGCCGACCGCGATCAGGAGACGCTCAACTCGGCCCCGCGACGCGCGATTGAGTCGCCCTTGACGGACGCGGAGTGGCCGTGTCCAGTCGCTGCCGACGGCGTCGGCCGCAGGGCCGGCGTGTGCAAGCCGGATGCGTCCTGTCACCGGGCGACGCCGGAAGCGATCCGCCATCTCGCAGCAGGGGTATCGGTCCTGATGGGCGCCGGCGCCCGGCAAGCGACTACGAACGTCGCACCACCGGCGCCGAGGCGATGATCTGCCGGCCGATGACCTGGCGCATGACCCGCCGCCTCGCTCGAGCGGATGTCCCGGCAGGAAACACCGGTCGGAGTCATCGAATGCGCAGCCGCCGCGGGGGACGAACAACGACGGTCCGAGACCGTGACGGACAGCAGCGCCATGGCCGCTTTCCCGCAGACTGCCGTGCCGCAGCCCGTCTCGACCCCGCAGCCTCCACCGTTCGGCCCCCGTCCTGCGAAGTCCCCCGTGCCAGAACGGGTGCCTCGCACACATTCGAGGCACCCAACCGCGTGCGGCACGCCACGACATGGACGCCGCGTCTGTCGGTGCCGTGGCCACAGCCTGGAACGCGTGCCGCATGCCCTGTGCACCGACGTGGTCACAGCCGTCCGCCTCCCGGCACCCTCCCACCCGTGGGAGATCGGCGCCCGGCTCACCTCGCTCGAGGCGTCCCCGTATACGGTGATGGATATCGAGCGCTCCTGCGTCGACTGAGCGCCGACGCCCTGCGCGAGCCGGCCGCCGTGACCCGAACGCGGCGCAGGACTATGCCGACGCCTGCCTTGCCGCTGCCGGGAATGCCGAACGGTTGAGGCAGCACTGGCGGTGGTGAACGCTCGGAGCGGGGGATGAGGGTGGCGGCCAGGCCGTCGTCGGCTCGCGCCGGTCCGGCGCACCGGTGGGACCGCACCCTTGTGGCTGGGGATGCGCCTCTCCCTGAACAGCGGGCCGGTCGGCGCGTCGGGACCGACGACGACCCGCACGCCGACACCTTGCTCTCGCACGTCGCGAACGACCCGCCGGCCGAAGGCGCCGGCTCCGACTCGTCCCACGAGACCGCCGCGGTGCCGAGTCGGCTGAGGGCCAGGGCAAGGGGAGAGGCTTATCGACCGAGCCAGCCACCGTCGACCGGCAGGATCGCCCCGGAGACGTAACGCGCGGCGTCCGACGCCAAGAACACAGCAGCGCCCGCGACGTCCTCCGCTGTGCCCCACCGCCCTGCCGGGATCCGCTCGAGGATCGCGCGGGACCGGTCGGGGTCGTCCTGAAGCGCTTGGGTGTTGTCGGTCGCGATGTAGCCCGGGGCGATGCCGTTGACGGTCACACCGCGTCCGGCCCACTCGTTCGAGAGCGCCCGGATCAGTCCCGCCACGCCGGACTTGGCTGCCGCATACCCCGGCACGTTGATACCGCCCTGGAACGAGAGCAGGGAGGCGGTGAAGACGATGCGCCCGTGCTGCGCCTCCAGCATCCGCCGTCCGAGAATCTGGCTGAGCACGAAGGTGCTCGTGAGATCGACTTCGAGCACCTCGTCGAACCATTCGAGGGGGTGCTCGGCTGCGGGAGCGCGGCGGATGGTCCCGGCGTTGTTGACCAAGATGTCCACCGGGCGCTCGCCTGCGGCGAGTTCCTCGGCGAGCCGGGTCACCTGCCGCCTGTCCGCGAAGTCCACGCGGTGTCCCGAGAACTCACGGCCGAGCTCGCGCACGCGGTCGCCGACGGCCGATGAGGCCGGATCGAGGGTGGCGGAGAGTCCGACGATGTCGGCGCCCGCGGCGGCCAGAGCCTCGGCGACGGCGAATCCGATGCCCCGCCTGGCCCCCGTCACGACGGCCAGGCGCCCGGTCAGGTCGAACAGGCTCATGACGCGCTCACCTCGACGAGCAGCTTCATCGCCTGCCCGGTCTCAAGGAGGCCGAAGGCCGATTCCACCTCTCTCAGGGGGACGGTGCCCGTGATGAGTTTCTCGGCCGGGACGGCACCCTCGGCCAGGAGCTCGATGGCGCGCTCGAAGTCACGGCGTTGATAGACCCGTGCACCGAGCAACCTCAGTTCCCGCCAGAACACGCGGTGCAGGTCGACGGGCCGCGGTTGCGCATGGATGGCCACCACCACGAGCGTGCCGCGGACCTTCGCCAGGCTGGTGGCGCCGAGCACGGCGGCGGCCGAGCCGGAGACTTCGAACACGACGTCCGCTCCGGCGCCGTTCGTCCACTCCTCCACCCAGGCGACCTGGTCGACCGACAGGGGGTCCAGCGTCGTCAGCCCCATCTCCTCGGCGGCGGCCCGGCGGGTCGGGTCGATCTCGGCGATCACGACCTCGGCACCGAACGCGGCGGCGACGATCGCGATCAGAACGCCGATCGGGCCCGCACCGATGACGACGGCCTTGTCGCCTCCGGCGAGTTCGGAACGCCGTACGTCGTGAACGGCCACCGCGACGGGCTCCACGAGCGCGGCGTCTCGCAGCGAGATCCCCGAGGGCAGCCGCACGAGTGTCGACGCCGGTACGTTCCAGTACTCCTGAAGGGCTCCGGGGCTGTCGATGCCTATGAAGTCCAGGTTCTGGCAGATGTGCTCGTTCCCCGCACGGCAGGCCGGACAGGTGCCGTCCCAGGCCAGCGGCATGACGGTCACCGCATCGCCCACCGACCAGCCTTCCACGCCGGCGCCGAGGGCGACGACCGTCCCCGACATCTCGTGTCCGATCGTCGCCGGCTTGCCGACCCGGCCCTCCATGTCCCCGTGGAACACATGGAGGTCCGTGCCGCAGATTCCGACGTACGCCACGGCGACTCGGACCTCCCCCGCACGCAGCTCAGCCGGTTCCTGCTCCTCGACGGTCATCGTGCGGGCACCCACGTAGCTTGCCGCCAACATACCGATCGGCTCCTCCTCGCCATGTCGCAGGCCGCGCCGGCCTCCGGGGGTTGCGCAGCCTAGCATGAAACATAATACGTATGCTGTCGTGGTAGAACTCGACCTCGTGACCAGCAAGCAACCGCCACGCGACCACCCATCCACGGAAGAGACGCTGCCCGTCCGGAGCCTGCGTACCGGACACCAGCTCACGGAATTGGGCCTGGGCGCAGCCCAGTTCGGCAATCTGTTCACCGAGACGACCGACGAAGAGTCGTCTCGCGCCGTCGAAACTGCGGCCGAGGAAGGGATCCGCTACCTCGACACCGCGCCGCATTACGGCCTCGGGCTGTCAGAACGCCGCCTGGGGGACGCCCTGCGTGCGACCGCCCGGCAAGGCGTGGTCATCTCCTCGAAGGTCGGGCGTCTGCTCGTGGACAGCCCGGACACGGCTCACCGGCTCGACGACGGGTTCGTCGTCCCGGCGACGAAGAGACGGGTCTGGGACTTCAGCCGCGACGGGATCCTTCGTTCCGTGGAGGAGTCGCTGGGGCGGCTCGGGACGGACCGGCTCGATATCGCCTATCTGCACGATCCGGACGACCACTGGCGGGCGGCATCGTCGAGCGGGATCGCCGCTCTCACCGAGCTTCGGGACCAGGGCGTCGTCGGTGCCATCGGCGCCGGCATGAACCAGGCGGCGATGCTGGCCGAGTTCGTGAGGCGGACCGACGTCGACGTGGTGATGGTCGCCGGACGGTTCACTCTTCTCGACCAATCGGCACTGGACGACCTGCTGCCTGTCGCCGGCGCCCGCGGCGTGGGCGTCGTCGCCGCGGCGGTCTACAACTCCGGGCTGTTGAGCAATGCGGCCGTGAACGGCTCGGCGTACTACGACTACGGGGCAGCGCCGCGGTCCGTCGTCGAACGCGCTGCCGGCATCGCCGCCGTCTGTGAGCGACACGGCGTGGAGCTTCCCGCCGCCGCCGTTCAGTATCCGCTGCGCCACCCCGCGGTCACTGCCGTGGTGACCGGGATGCGCACTGAGGAGCATGTGCGCGGCAATGTCGCGCGGTATCGGGCGGTGATCCCGGAGGCGCTGTGGGAGGAACTGCACGGCACAGGACTGGTACCGGACCCCGCTCGCACACGTTAGTTCTCCCGGGCCCCAAGTAAACATCGTACGAATCTTGTGGCAAACATCATACGTATGCTAACCCTGTGGCGGGCATCAACGCCCCAGTCACAGGAAGCGATCGAACATGACATCGACGTCAGACTCGACACGCTCGGTGAGCAGACGGTGGAGGCGCAGGGCGGGCACCCTTGCGGCCCTCGGCGTCTGCGCCGTCATCGCATCAGCGCTCGTTCCCCTCCAGGCGCAAGCCGCGCCTCGGACGGTGTACTTCGCGGCGCCGGACGGGAAGGACTCCGGACACTGCAGCCAGTCACAGCCGTGCTCGCTCGAGCGGGCTCAGCATGTTGTCGGCCCGGCTGCCAAGCAGGGTGACGTAAGCGTTCAGCTTGCCGACGGCACCTATCGCCTTTCCAAGCCCCTCCGGTTCGGACCCGGCGATGACGGTGGCGACCACACCATCCACTGGACCGCCGCCCCGGGCGCTCACCCCGTCATCACAGGCGCCTCGAAGGTCACCGGCTGGTCCAAGTCCGAGGCAGGGTCAGGCATCTGGGAAGCGCATACACCCAGCGGCTTCGACACCCGCCAGCTCTACGTGAACGGCGTGATCGCCCCCCGCGCCTCCATCCGCCTGGCCAACGCGGACGTCACTCCCACCGCAACCGGTCTCACCATCAAGAACCCGGCCCTGAGCTACCTCGCCACCCTTCCCGACCAGGGGCGCATCGAGTTCGAGTCCCTCGGCGACTTCACGAACCGCTATTCGCCGGTTCAGAGCATCAGTGCCACCGAGATCACGATGGCGCAGCCGGCGTGGAACAACAACACGTGGGGCTGGGACACCGTCCAGAACTCATTCCTGGCCGGTCCGACCTGGTACCTCGACAACTCGCTGAGCTTCCTCACCCAGGTCGGCCAGTGGTATGTCGATCCGGACGCCGGGAAGCTCTACTACAAGCCGGCGAACGGGGTCGATCCCAACCAGCTCGACATCGAGCTGCCCCGTCTGGAGACACTGATCAGCATCGGCGGGACGTACGACAAGCCCGTGACCGGTCTTGCCTTCGAGGGCATCCAGTTCTCCGGAACCTCCTGGCTCGGCCCCTCGACCGACGGGTACGCGGACCAGCAGAACGGCCTCTTCATCAAGGGCGCCTACGACTACCGCCCCGCCGACGCCTTCAGCAGTTGCTCGCGCGGCTGCGAGATGTTCGAACGAGCGCGCACCAGCTGGTACCAGGAGCCCGCCGCCGTGCAGGTCTCCGCTGCCAGCCGCATCTCGTTCACCGGCAACACGTTCACCAACCTCGGCCAGTCGGCGCTGGGCGTCGGAAACGACGCCAATGCCACGACGACCGGCGTCGGGCTGGGCGCCAGCGACATCGACGTGGTCGGCAACCGGTTCATGGAGGACAGTGGCCACGGCGTCGCGGTCGGCGGCGTGCTGCCTGACGCGCACCACCCCAGCGACCCGAGGATGACCAACCAGAACATCCTGATCGCCGACAACACGATCGATCGCGTGGGGGTGGACTACAAGGACAACAGCGGCATCCTCAGCACCTACGTCACCAACGCCCGCATCCTGCACAACGAGGTCTCCAACGTCCCCTATGACGGCATCGACACCGGCTACGGGTGGGGCATCAACGACGCCGGAGGGTCGAACGACTATGTGGACCGCGGCTACTACAAGTGGAACCCGCTTTACACGACGCCGACCACGCTCAAGGACAACCGTGTCGAGGGCAACCTCGTGCACAACACGAAGGCGCGCTTCGCCGACGGTGGATCGGTCTACAACCTCTCCGCCAGCCCGGGAACCGTGGTAGCCAAGAACTACCTGTTCAACATCTCAGGAGTGGGCCTCTACCTCGACGAGGGCTCGCGCTCGATGACGTATGAGAACAACGTGGTCCAGGGCGGTTCCTTCCTCTTCACCAACGCGTACAGCCTCCGCAACAACACCAGCGACAACCTCATCCAGAACAACTGGTACAACTCGGGCGGAGCCTCGACGCCGAACGCCGCGGCGCACAACAACCAGCTGATCAACAACGTGAAGGTAGCGGGCGCCAACTGGCCCGCGGGCGCACGGGACGTGATCTGCCAGGCGGGTGTCGCACCGCAGTACCGGACGTCGCTCAACGCGAACCAGTTCGGCTTCACCGGGTGCCCGTCCGGCGGACCGGTCGCACCCGGCCTCCGTACTGCCGGAGCCTCGGCCGTCAGCTCGTACTTCGGCCAGAGCTTCGGTGGCTTCGGGATCGCGGCGGCGGGCGCCGACGTGTGGGGCGCCGGCGGTCAGCACGACGACCAGTTCGGCTCGATCTACCGGTCCGGCTCGTTCGCGGCCGACTCGAGCGTGTCCACCCGGGTCGTGTCGGTCAACGACGCCAACGCCTGGGCCAAGTCCGGGGTCATGGTCCGCAACGACATGACCAAGGCGGGCAGTTCGGCCGGGTATGCCGTCGTAGCGGTCACCGCCCGCAACGGCGTCGTGTTCGAGTGGGACGCCGACGGCGACGGGTATCTGGACACCGATGCCCGCGCCGGCGTCGACATCTACCGCCCCGTCTGGGTGAAGCTCACCCGATCGGGCACCTCGTTCAGCGCCTCGTACTCCTACGACGGCGCCAACTATGTCTCGATCGGTCAGCCCGTGACGTTGGCTTCGGCGGCAGCGAAGCAGGATGCGGGCATCTTCTCCACGTCCCACGACGTCACGCAGTCGGCGATCAACCAGTTCGACTCCGGCACCGTCACGGCCGTAACGATGCCGTAGGTGCCGCTCACGGTGGTCGACGACAGGCGCGGCGAGGTGTTCTGGAACGCGCCGGCAGACCGACGATTCAGGTTCACGGACTCTGGCGGCGGGCGTGTGAGCAGCAGAGTGCCAAGTGACTTGTCGTCGACCGTCCGGCCGTGCGGGGCGGACGTACGTTCGCCCCGCACGGCCTTCTCACCCGGCGCGGAGGGCCGGGTTGCCGGAGTGCCGTAGCAGGCAAGTCCTTTGCTGGTGGCCTGGCACTCGTCAACGCCGTCCAGGACGAGAAGAAGCGCACGTCCCGCCTCGGCATCGGAAGAACTGGCAGCGGACGCACGTCCTGTGGGGCCAAGTCGGCTGAGTACCGAAACAGGCGCCGATCAGCGGCACAACCGCCGGTGGGCGGCGACACCGGACCTTCCGCCGCAGGACCATGCTTGGCACTCCGGCCTCCCAACAGCGAGGAATTGTCAAGACCTGTGCATAAGGGTGGTCGGCTGCTGGCAGGCCCAAGAGGTCCTATCAGAGTCGTCGGACATGTCTGCAGGTGATGAGGCAGGTGGTGAGTCCGAGGAAGGCTTCGTGGACGTCGTCGCGTCGTTCCCGCCGGCTGCGCAGGCGACGAAAGCCGTGCAGCCAGGCGATCGTTCTCTCGACGTCGTACCGGAAGACGCCCATGCCGGAGCCGTGGGGCCGGCCCCGTTCGGCGATGAGCGGATGCCGCGCTGCCGGAGCAGGCGCCGGTACTTGTCATGGTCGTAGCCGCGGCCGGCCAGCAGGGCGTCCGCCCGCCGCCGGGGACGGCCGACGGTTGCGGCGACGGGCGGGGATCTTGTCCAACAGGGGCAGCAAGTACGTGACGTCGCTGCGGTTGCCGCCGGTCAGCGACACCGCGAGCGGAATGCCCTGGGCGTCGGTGACGACGTGACGTGGGGGAGCCGATCCCCGCCCGCGACCAGTTCAGCTTCTTCACCGACCGCAGCTTCGGTGATCGACCATGCCGGCCAGCGGCTTCGGGAGGTGTGTGCCAGCGCAGTTTGAGGTGGTTGTGCTTAGGACCGGCAGGGAGCGGATGTGTCCGTGCCTGCGGGAGTAGCTTGCGCTCGTCGGGGGTGAATCCGCGGTCGGCGGCAGCGCAGAGGGTGCGGAACCACAGGTCGGGATTCAGTTCCGTGATGATCTCGGTTCTCGCGAGGTAGGCGTACGGGCGCCCGTCACGGCTCATCCAGTGGTGCACCTTGTCGGGAGTGTCGAGCGTGGTGACCTGCTGGTGGTGGGGCAGGTCCCAGATCTGCAGTTCGCCGTTGTCGTCGGCGAGCACAAACAGCGTGCCCCGCGGGCCGAACCCGACGACTTTGGTAATGCTCGCGACGGGTAGCGGCTCGTAGACGCGATCGCGAGAGTTGATGTCCCAGACGTTTACGGTGCCTGTGCCAGGCGGCGATCAGGTCGTTGCTGAAGGCCGGATGGTCAGGGCCCTCGGGAAGGGCGCCGCTCACACCGTCGTGCCTGGTGTCACCGACATGGAGGTCCATCTGGGTGAGCACTAGGGGCCGGGCACGGTGATGTCGAGCGTGCCGATCGCGCGATGGGCGAGGGCGGCGGTGTCGAAGTCCTGAAACACTGGCTTGCCCGAGGTCTGCCAGGTCGCGGACGCCGATGGTCCAGTGGTGGACTCGGGTTCGGCAGCGGAGGAGAGCCGCCGTGCCGCGTACTGGAGCGACTGCCGGGCACACCTCCACAGAATGATCACGAAGCGCTGCGCCGAGAGAATTCACGGAAACCGCGGAGCCGTGGCGGGAGTCGGCCGTCGGTGAGAGGGCCGGGGTCGGGGCCGGGAATCGGCCGCGGACGGGCCAGGGGCTGTCGGGCGGATCATGCCGCAGACGCGGGGTCTTCCGCGCCCACCTGCGGCGTTGCCGTCGGTCTCCGCCGTCCCCCAGCCTTCGGCCGGAAGGGCCCCCACCGCGTCGACTCCCTCCTCAGCCTTGCAGTCGGACGCACCGGACCCCGCTCGCGTCGGCTGCTGAGTCGCGGCCTATTTCCCGCGACTTGATCCGCGGGCCGGCCCCTGGTCCGCAGCCGTGGACGAGTGCGTGACGCGGACCAGCAGCATGGCGATGTCGTCGGTGTGCGGATGGTGCGAGGCATTGCCGAGGAGTGTTTCGGTGAGGTCTTCGATGTCGTCGTCCGGGGCCTGGGCCAGTCGGCCGGCCAGGGCAGCGATGGCACCGTCGATGTCGATGCCCGGTGCTTCGACGAGCCCGTCGGTGTAGAGCGCCAGCGTGAGACCGGATGACAACGGAATGTCCACGGCCGGGTAGTCGGCGTCCGCGACGATACCGAGCAGAGGCCCCGGTCGGAGCGCGAGAGCTTCGGTACGGTCGTCCGGATGGCGCACCAGGGGCGGAATGTGTCCGGCCGTTGCCAGGAGGGCGCGGTGCCGGGCCAGATCGAACTGGATACAGAGGCAGCTGGCGAAGAGGCCGGGATTCAGGTCGCACATCACCTGGTTGGTACGGGTCAGGAGATCGTCGGGCGGCATGCCGACGGCGGCGTGGGTGTGAACGGCGGTGCGCAGCTGGCCCATCAGGGCCGCGGCCCGGACGTTGTGGCCCTGGACGTCGCCGATGACCGCTGTGGCGGTTGCGGCGCCGCAGCGGATGAGGTCGTAGAAGTCGCCGCCGACGTCCATGCCGTGAGTGGCGGGCAGGTAGCGGGCGGCGGTCCGCAGGCCGGGAACGTCGGGGAGCTGTTGCGGCAGCAGGCCGGTCTGCAGGGTGCGGGCGAGATCGTCCCGGGCCTCGTGCAGACAGGCCCTGTCCAGAGCCTGGGCGACCAGCCCGGCCACGGAGATCAGCAGATTGCGCTCGGTCCGCGCGAACCGCCGGGCCCGGTCGAAGGACAGCACGAGGATTCCCACCGGCCGGCCGCGGATGACCAGCGGCAGAAACGCCCACGCGTTTCTGGTGCCGTACTGGACAGCGTCCGGGTACGTCTGCTTGAACTCGGCGAAACTGCCGAAGAACAGGGGGCTCTGGCCGTTCAGGGCTCTTGCGGGTGCGTTGTCGGAGGCCAGGGAGCGGCCGTCGAAGAGGGACAGGAAGGCTGCGCTGTAGCCGCGCTGACCGACGACCTGCAGTCGTCCCTCGGATGCGGTCATCAGGATCAGGCCCGCGGCGCCGAAGGCGGGCAGGAGCTGGTTGGCGATGGTCTCGGCGACGTCGCTCACCCGCACCGTCTCCGTGAGACCTGCCGCCAGGTGCATGAGCTGGTGGAACGGCTTGATCTCGGTCGGTTCGACGAGGGGCAGGACGTGCCTGCGCTCACCGGCCGGCGACGCCTGGGCGAGGGACGCCATGTGGACGCTGACACCGGAGGCGTCCGGGTAGAGCTCGAAGGACAGACACTCCTCGGGCGCGCGCGTGACGGTGAAGTGGACCGGCCGGTGGCCGATGAGCGACGCACGGAACCGGTCCTCGAAGGCGGGACCGCCGAGCCACCCCAGACGGTCCCACGGCCGTACCCCCAGCAGATCGGCGGTGTCCACTCCGAGCAGGCTGCTCGCCGCGTCGCTGACGAAGGTGGTCCGGCCTTCCACATCCAGGGACATCGCCCCCGGCAAGCGCACGGCGTAGTCGTGAGCCGCCAGCGCTTCGGCCCGATCGGGGGTGCGGGACCGCTCCGCCGTGAGTGTCACGGGGCGTTTCCCGGGCAGCAGCGGACGCCCGCGTAGGCTCGAGCGCTCCAGCAGCATGCCCGCTGGGTGGCAGAACGCCTCGATCGCCGTCGCTTCGTCCGTGCCCAGGTACCCGGGATGCGAGGGCGGCCACAACAGGCAGACCGCACCCCACACGGCCTCACCGGCGATGACCGGGGCGGCCGCCACGGCGTGCTCGGGGACCATGAGGGCGAGCCGGGGAAAGTGAAGTGCCAGCACCTCGGAGTCTCCGACCCAGACCAGGCGCCTCTCGCGGGTCGCCTCGGCGACCGGGATGGCCTCTTCCACGTGGATCCGCGCCCAGGGGGAGAGCGCGGTCCAGGACGTGCCGTACAGCATCGACAGCTGCAGCACCGGCTCCTCGGGCGGCAGAAGGAACAGCATCGCGCTGGAGGCGTCGGTGTCCGCCACCAGACACCGGAAGAGGGAGGCCAGCTCCTCCCAGTCCCGTGCGGAGCCCGACGCAGCAGACACCACGGCCGTCACCGCCCTTCCTGGACACCGGCCACACGGTCGGACAGCGCGTACCCGGCCGGTTTCGGTCCGGTGCCGGTCCGGCCGAGGGGGCCGTCCGAGCGTAAGACATATGCTGACAATAGCCATGGAAACGCATGAAGGCCCTGTAAAAGAGCGTGATCGCTCCGGACACACATGGACGGGGGAGCACTGGGGCGGCTGACGTACGGGCGTCACCGGTTTCCGGACCCGAGACGGCTCCGGAAACCGTCCGTGCGCCGACCGTCCTATCGCCGGCGCCGTCCCACCAGGAGGATGCCACCGACCACGAGGGCCGCGAAGACGAACGTGGCGACGGCGTACACCGCGACCGGGGGGATGCGCTGCTCGGTGATGGCCATGACGAGGGGTTGGATTCGCACAGTGTGTCTCTTCGCGTAGTCGTCCGTCACCGCTCGCAATCGCCGGTCTGCCGGTGGCGATCTGCTGCGGTCTCGGTAATGACCTGTTCACCAGAAAGACCGGGTTCCCGTGACGGTGATCACACTGCTCGCTCGATCGGACCTGCGGGGAGGCGCGACCGCCCGTGCAGACCGCGGCAGCGGCAACAACAGCCGTTCGGTGCCCCTGGCTTGCGACCCGCCGAGCACGTGTCCGTGCAACGCGTGGCGCCCGCGGCCGGACGGCGTTCACCGTCCAGTCGCGGGCGCGCGCCGACTCTGCGGCGCAGCGGGCCACTCCGGTCACAGAGCTCCGGGTGTCACGCCTTGCCGCCGGACGGCACCTCGCCGATCTTGTCGGCCACGCCCCGGCCGAGTACCGCGGAGATTCCGGTCAGCTGGCCCGCCCTGCCCGCCGTGCTGTCCTTGACCAGGTAGCTGCGCTCGCCGAGGTAGGTGTGCGTGGTCTTGTCGAAGATGTATTCGGTGCGTTCGTTGAGGGACTCGAACGCCAGGGCGTCGCCGTGCCGGCCCGCGGCGTCGACGGCGCCGTGCACGACCTCCACGCCTGGGATCTTCCCGGCGGCCAGCCAGATGGCCGCCTCCACCTTCGGAGGGACGATCGCCTCGCCGACCGTCTCGCCGACCCAGTCGAAGGCCGCGGCGTCACGGCCGGGAGCGCGGCCCTCGGTGATGGCGTAGATCTTCTTCAGCAGGACGTCGGGGTCGGTGGGCAGCGCGGCCAGCTGCGCGTACGTCGTGTTGTCGGCACCAGGGGTCGTCGGTGCGCCACCGTCGATGCTGACCTGTGCGGTGCCGCCGCCGAGCTTCTCGTCCTGGCCGCCTTCGCGGATCAGCCCGGGGCGGGCGGGGTCCTCCGGGAGCCAGACCTGGCGCTCGTGCACGGCGTCCAGCTTGATCGGGCCATCCATCGTGCGCTCATGGATCTGACGGCTGAAGCCGACCTCGCTCCTGACGTAGACGTACTGGTCGGCCCGGACCGTCAGGCGCTTGCCCTTGCCGGTGGCGACGGCGACCTGCTGCATCAGCTCGGAGGTCCCCTGGGCCGAGGCAGGCAGCACGTTCACCACAGGAGAGAGGACGACGGAGGACGGCGCGGCAGGGGTGGTGGAGCCGGTGACGTTCAGCACCACGGCGGTCGCCACGGCGGCGACTGCCACCGGTGTGGCCACCAAGGCCCAGCGGGGGCGGCGGGGGGCTACGGCCACGGGAGCCGCGTCGGTACGAGTGATCTCACGCATCAGGTGTTCCTCGAGAAGTGCCGTGCGGGCGGAGGAGAGGCCGTGCGTCGCGGTGGCCGGAAACTGATCCGCCATGGCCTGGCGTTCGGTCTCTTCACCCCGCTGCGGGATGGCGTTCATCGGACTGTCTCCTGTGTCGACCGGACCGCGGTAGGGCGGTCACCCCGTATCTGTTCGCGAACCACGGGTGGTTCCGCAGTTCTTCTCTGCTTTTTCAGTTCCTCCTCGGTGAGCTGGTGCAGCCGCTTGCGGGCGCGGGCCAGCCTGGAGCGGACCGTGCCCACGGCGATGCCGAGCGCGTCGGCCGCCTCGGAGTAGCTGAGGTCGGACCACACGCAGAGCAGGAAGACGTCCCGTTCGTTCGTGCGCAGCCGGGCGACGGCGGCCCTGACGGCGGTGAGTCTGTGGTCCGCGTCCAGGCGCTCGGCGACCTCGTCGGAGAAATCGGGGACGGTGTCGAGTGCGGGCACCCGTTCCATGGCGTCCTTGTGGCGGCGCATGGCACGGCCACGGTTGCGCAGCAGGTTCGTCGCGATGCCGTACACCCACGGGTGCACACTGTCGTCGTTGGGATCCAGCCTCTCCCGCAGCCGCCACACCTCGAGGAAGGTCAGCGACACGATTTCCTCGGCGGTCGACCAGTCATTGGTGGCGCGCATGGCATGGCGGTGCACCGCCTGGGCGAGTTCCTGGAACAGTTCCCGGAACGCGTTGGGGTCGCCTGCCCGGAGCCGGGATCGTAGAGATACGTTCACGCAATGACCTGTTCGGAGAAGGCGCCCAAGTTCCCGTGAGCCGTGTCACAGCCGACGGTGGCAGGGCGGGCCGAGACGATCTGGGACGCCACCCTCGAGGGGTCGAAGGAGACGTTGTCCAGGCCCAGCACATCGGAGAAACCGTGCTGGGAGACCTCCGTCATCAGAGCACTCGCTATCCCGCAGGGTGTGCGTGCGCATGCCCGCGCTCTTCTGCTGAGCTGCTCTCTCCCATCCGATCAGACCCGACAGCAGCAGGGCGGGACCGAGTTCTGCCGGCTGCCGCACACCCTGCCCGTTGCCCCGCCGGTGACTCAATCGGCCGTATGTCGACATGCACGGTAACGGGAGGCGTGTCCCGGCGTGCAAGGCTGCAGGGCGGGGAGCAACCGCGCACACCATGGAGCAGGCAGGCGCGGGCTCCGGACGTGCAGCAGGGTCGAGGCCGCGGCTCTACTCGGTGCGCGGCGCAACGGTCAGGCCGTGCTCCGATGGTGTCGTTGGTAGTGCCGTGCGGAGCGGGCCCGGTTGCCGCAGCTCTTGGAGCACCATTCCCGGCGGGGGTGGTTCTTCAGGAAGTACAGGACGCAGCCCGGTGCCAGGCAGGCGCGGAGCTGGTGGCGGGAGTTCTGGCTGAAGAAAATGACCGCCTCTTCGGCGATGGCGGACAGGACTGCCCATGCCGCCTTTCCGCTGGTGTGCCCGTGGCGTGCGGGCTCGGCACCCGGGGACCAGTGCAACACCGGCCAGTGAGGTGTCTCGCCGGCAGCTTCGTTGACCACGTGAACCGCCGTGGACAGTTCAAGGATCTCGGACGGGGCTCCCGGCCGTGGCTCCTGGGTGACCTCCGCGGCCAGTCGGCGGAGGGCATCACGCAGGCTGATCAACCGGTCGCCCAGCCGGTGGAGGTCCGGTGCGGTGAGTCCGTCGATGTCGTCCGCCGTCATCAGGTCTGTTCGGGGGCACACGGAGGACAGCCATGCTTCGACGCCCCCCGGGTCACGCAGCGCGTCGTACCGGCCGTGGCGATCCGCCCAGATGGTGTTCATCAGCTCCACGGGGAGCGGCTCGCCCATGAGGGGTGCCCTGGTGTCCATCTGGCCAGACTACAGCGCTTCTAACGGCTGCATATGGCTCCAACCGTTTGACATGGGCGGTGGGCCGCGCCAGGATGTGCCTAACGCTTCGCTTGTCTTGCAAGCGTTAGATCGTGCGACGGGAAAGGGGTGGCGGCCGATCCGGCGCATGGGGAAGGCAGACTGATGATCGACTCGATGCGCGACGTGCATGAGGGTTTTCACGAAGGCGAGCTGTCCGTTCAACGCCGTGCGGGGGTAGCCGGAGAGGCTGCCCGGCTCAGAGGCATGCTGGCTCCCGCACAGCTGCGCAGCGGGGTCTCGCAGTTCTTGGCGGATCGCACCTTCGCGGCGATCACCGGCCGTGACGTTGACGGCCGACTGTGGATCACCCCGCTCGTCGGTCCTCCCGGATTCCTGAGCGCCGTCTCACCGGATGTCCTGCAGGTGCAGGCACTGCCCACGGAGGGTGCACCGCTGCGGCGTCTTCCCGAGCATCAGCCGGTCGGGCTGATCGTCATCGAGTTCGCCACGCGTCGGCGACTGCGCATCAACGGCACCCTCACCCGCGCCGACGAGAGCGGGCTGTACGTCAGTGTGGAGCAGCTGTACGGCAACTGCCCTCAGTACATCCAGGGCCGGCGCCTTCACACCGCGCCCGATTCGGCGGTCGGTGCGGGGCCGGCACGGCGAGGAAGCGCTTTGACGCACGACGACGTCGCCTTGGTCCGACGGTCCGACACCTTCCTGATCGGCACCACCCATCCCACCGGGGGCAACGACGCCTCGCACCGCGGCGGGTCGCCGGGATTCGTCCGGGCGGAGAACGGGCGGCTGTGGTGGCCTGACTACTCGGGCAACAACATGTTCAACACCCTCGGAAACCTCAGCACGGACCCCACCGCGACGCTCGCCTTCTTGGACTTCGCCACCGGACGCAGCCTCCACCTGTCCGGACACGCCGAGCTGGAATGGACGCGCCCGGGCGTCACCGGCGACGACGACGGCACCGGCCGACGAGTGCACTTCTACCCCGAGCACCTGGTGGCCGGCCTCGAACTGCCCCTGAGAGCGGATTCCGTCGCCGCGGCTCCCGGCAACCCTCCGCTGACCGATTAGTTCCCCGCATGCCTGAGCGCCACGGTCAGGACGTCCGGCCCCTCTCCGTCATGCGCGGACGAGTGTCAGGACCTCGTCTCGTATGCGGTTCAGGGCCGACGGCTCCGTCGCTTCCACGTTGAGCCGTAGGAGCGGTTCGGTGTTGGAGGGACGGAGGTTGAACCACCATGTGGGGGCGGAGACGGTGAGGCCGTCGAGGTCGTCGGTGGTGACACCGGGACGCGCGGTGAAGTGCTCGCGGACTGCCGCGAGGGTGGACTGCGTGTCGCGGACGGTGGAGTTGATCTCACCGGATGCAGGCATGCGCTGATAGCGGCGCATCAGGCCGGACAGTGCCTCCGGCTGTGAACCGAGAGCCGCGATCACATGGAGGGCGGCGAGCATGCCGGTGTCCGCGTTGTAGAAGTCCCGGAAGTAGTAGTGCGCGGAGTGTTCGCCGCCGAACACCGCGTTCGTCCGGTTCATCTCGGCCTTGATGAACGAGTGACCCACCCGGGTGCGGACGGGCGTGCCGCCGTGCTCGCGGACCACCTCGGGCACTGTCCTCGACGTGATCAGGTTGTGCAGCACCGTGCTCCCCGGATGCTCGGCGAGCAGCCGGACGGCGATCAGTGCGGTCACCGCCGACGGCGTCACCGCCTCGCCGCGCTCGTCGACGACGAAACAGCGGTCGGCGTCACCGTCGAAGGCGAGCCCCAGATCGGCTGCGTTCTCCCGTACCGCGTTCTGCAGGTCGACGATGTTGGCCGGGTTGAGCGGATTGGCCTCGTGGTGCGGAAACGTCCCGTCGAGCTCGAAGTAGAGGGGGACGATCTCGACCGGAACCTTGCCGAGGACGGCCGGCGCGGTGAGTCCGCTCATTCCGTTACCGGCGTCCACCACGATTCTGAGCGGGCGGATGCCGGAGAGGTCGACGAGCGAGAGCAGGTGGGCCGCGTACTCCTCCAGCATGTCGCGCCGGACGACGGAACCCTCGGGCCGTCGCGGTTCGGGCAGGCCCTCACCCGCGGCCCAGCGTTCCACGAGGGCGCGGATCTCGCGCAGTCCGGTGTCCTGACCGATCGGAGCCGCGCCCGGACGGCACATCTTGATGCCGTTGTAGCGGGCGGGATTGTGGCTGGCCGTGAACATCGCGCCGGCCAGCCGCAGGGTGCCGCTGGCGAAGTACAGCTCGTCCGTGGAACACAGGCCGATCTCGGTGACGTCGGCTCCCTGCGCGGCGGCACCGCGCGCGAAGGCCGCGGCGAGACCGGGCGAACTGGACCGCATGTCGTGGCCCGTCACGACGGCCTCGGCACCCGTCGTCTCGACGAAGGCCGCGCCGAACAACACGGCAAGATCTTCGTTGAGTTGTTCGGGTACGACGCCTCGGACGTCGTAGGCCTTCACCACTGCGGACAGGTCGGCGCCTGACAGGTCACTCACTGCGGGTACTCCTCGAGAACGATCCAGACGGTGGTGTCCTGCGGGACATCCCTGCCGTCGAGCGGTGCGCTGGACAGCAGCACCCGGGCACGGTCGTCCAGCCGGACGGGGCGCGCACCGAAGTTGACCAGGCACCGCAGGGCGGCCGACCGGTCGAAGGCGAACCATTCGCCGCTCGCGGGGCCCTGCAGGTGCAGTCCGGTGCGCATGGGCGGGTGGGCGCGCCGCAGGTGCAGCGCCGCGCGGTACAGCGTGAGCATGGAGAAGGCGTCGTCCCGCTGAGCCGCCACGGTGAGAGCGGCCCAGTCCGGCGGCTGCGGAAGCCAGCAGCTGTCGGGGTCGGCGTCGCTGAAGCCGTACGGCGGGACACCGCCCGCCCAGGGCAGGGGCACCCGGCTGCCGTCACGTCCTCGGACGCGGTGCCCGGAACGTTCCCACAAGGGGTCTCGGATCCGGTCGTCCGGAACGTGGGCCTGCGGCAGGCCGAGCTCCTCGCCCTGGTATACGTAGGCCGCCCCGGGAAGGGCCAGCATCAGCAGCGCCGCCGCACGAGCGCGACGCTCGCCGAGTGGGCCCCCTCCGTAGCGGGTGACCGGACGCACCGCATCGTGACTGGACAGCACCCAGGTCACGGGAGCGCCCACCGCGGACATGGCCTGCACGGACCGGTCGATCACGTCACGCATCGCCCGTGCGTCCCAAGCGCTCTCCAGAAAGGCGAAGTTGAAGATCTGCTGCATCTCGCCGGGCGCGACGTAGCGTGCCAGGCGCGCGCGGTCGAAGACGCCGGCCTCGGCGACCATCACCCGCTCGTGCGGCGGCACCGCTCCCGCTGGGGCGGGGTGGTTGTCCAGGAGGGCCCGCCACCTCCGGAACTGCGGGTGCAGCTCCTCCTGGTCGTAGTAGGGCATCAGATGGTTGCGGTGCACGTCCTGGTGCTGGCCGGGACCCGCGTCGGGCAGACCCTCCGCCTTGAACAGGGTGTGCGCGACGTCGACGCGGAACCCGTCGACGCCCTGGTCCAGCCAGTGCCCGAGTATCCGCTCGAACTCGGCGGGCACCTCGGGGTTGCGCCAGTTCAGGTCGGGTTGCTCCGGGGCGTGCAGGTGCAGGTACCACTGGCCGGGGAGGCCGTCCGCCTCGTCGATCCGGGTCCAGGCGGGACCGCCGAAGGCGGACTGCCAGTCGTTGGGTGGCAGTTCACCCTTCTCCCCGCGGCCGTCCCGGAAGAGGTAGCGCTCCCTGGCCGCAGACCGCGGACCGGCGGCGAGCGCCGCGCGGAACCAGGGGTGCCGGTGCGAGGTGTGGTTGGGGACCACGTCCACGAGGACCTTGATGCCGAGCGTGTGCGCCTTCGTCACCAGGGCGGCGAAATCGGCGGCCGTTCCGAGGTCGGCTGCCACGCCGGTGTGATCGGCGATGTCGTATCCGCCGTCCGCCAACGGCGAGGGGTAGAAGGGGGTGATCCACACCGCGTCCACGCCCAGTCCCGCCAGATGCTCCAGCCGGGCGGTGGCACCGGGGAGGTCGCCGACGCCGTCCGCGTTGCCGTCGGCGAAGGCCCTCGGGTGTATCTCGTAGCAGACCGCCTCCCTCCACCAGGGGGAGGGCGGGACGGGTGCGGGCGTCACGGTCATCGTGCGGCTCCGTCGAGGACGGGCGCGGTGAGGGTGACGGTGCGGCCGCTCCGTGCGGAACGGGTGGCCGCGTCGGCCACGGCCACGGCGGCCAGGCCGGCCGCGGCGTCGGCCTGCGGCGTGCCACCGTGTTCCGCGCAGTGCAGAAGGTCCGTCATGGCGGCCCGCACGCTCTCGGTGTACACGTACTGCTTGCGGTCCTCCCCGCCGAGGTCGACGACGCACTCCACCCGGTGCGGCACGCTGCGTGACACACCCCGGCCGCGGGCCGGTTCGGCCGACCCGGCGTCGCGGGTCACGGACACCGTCACGCGCTCCTGCCCGTGCGGCCGCAGACCGTCGACGGCGAGCAGTTCGGCGGCCCGTGCGGGCAGCGCCTCCCAACGGACCGCACTCGCCTCGTCGGTCCACGCGGTGATCGTCGCGCGGGTCGGGATCCAGCCGGTGACACGGGCCTCCGCGAAGCCGTAGTCGAGCCGCATCAACTGGCGCTCCGCACGGTGGGCGTGGGTGAAGGAGTGGGTGTGGGTGGCGACGGCGCCGCCGGGGTGGACGGCGGTGGCCACCACGATGTCCACGGGGCCCTCGGCGCGCCGCACCTCGGTGCCCTGCACCTGGAACGGGACGCTGCCCATCAGGGCGTTGGCCGCGTCGAAGAAGTGCACGCCGTGCTCGACCTGGATGCCTCCGCTGCGCGCCGGGTCCCAGAACCAGTGCCCGGGCCCGAGGTCCTCGTCGGAGGCGTCGTTCTCGAAGGCGAACCGCCGCAGCGGGTCCAGCAGTTGCTCCTCCCCGAGCCGCTTCAGCAGCCGCAGGAGAGGGTTGTAGCGCAGGACGTGGTCGATCACGAACACCCCGCGCGAGCCGCGGGTCTGCGCCTCGACCCGCGCCGCGTCCGCCACGCCGAGGGCCATCGGCTTCTCGCAGAAGACGTGCTTGCCCGCCCGCAGTGCGGTGACCGCGGCGTCCGCGTGCGCGGCCGGCGGGGTGGCCAGCACGACCACGTCGACGTCCGGCGCCGCGGCGACGTCCGCCACGCTCGTGTGGACGGCCGCACCGTACCGGTCGGCGAGCACCTGGGCCCGCCGCCGGTCGGCGTCGGCGCACGCGACGATCCGCAGTGCCGGGATGTCGTGTATCGCGTCCAGCACGAACGTGCCGAAGGCCCCGCAGCCGACCAGAGCGACGCGGCGCCCGGTACGGCCGGAGGTCACGCGGACCGGTCCAGGCGGGCGACGCCGATGTGCGCGTCGGCCATGCCGTAGAAGACGTACCGCACGCCGTCGATCTCCTCCACGGCGGTGGGGAAGACCACGTTGGGCACGGTGCCCGAGCGCTCCTCCTCGGTCTCCGGGGCCATGAGCGGCTCGGCGGTGCGGGCGATGACACGGGAGGGGTCCGCGGGGTCGAGGATCATCGCACCGGCCGCGTAGTTGACCGTCTGGACCTGCGCGAAGGGGTCCTCGATGGTGCCCGAGACACCGTGGTGGATGAGCAGCCAGCCCTCGTCGACCCGGATCGGAGCCGGGCCGGCGCCGATCTTGAGCTCTTCCCAGGCGTACTCGGACAGCGCCACCAGGCGGTGGTGGCGCGGCCGGGTCAGGGCGCCGAGGTCCTGCTTGACCTCGTCGACCGGGACGTAGGAGATCCAGATTCCGGGGCGCTCGTCGGTCACCCCGGCCGGCAGGTGGACGCCCTCACCGGGCCGGAACCACCCGAGGTCCCACATCGGCCGGTGCAGCATGGCGTAGTACATCGCGCCGTCCGGGCCCGGCACGGGTTCGGGGAAGTGCACGACGTCCTTGTTGGGGAAGAGGTTGAGATCGGTGTCGAGGTCGGGCTGGTAGGCGAACTGGATCGGGCCCAGACGCTCCCAGTGGACCAGGTCCTCGGAGACGGCGAGGGCCGGCTTGGGGCCGAGCGGACCGTAGGCCACGTACGACATGACGTAGCGGCCGAGGTCCTCGATCCAGGTGGTGCGGGGGTCCTCGACGCCGGCGTTGTTCTTGCCGCGCTCCCAGCCGGCGTCTGGTGCGAGGACGACGCCGCGCCGCTCGACGCCGGTGGGTACGCCGTCGTCCAGGACGACCTCGGCGAGGCCGACGCGGGAGACATTGCCGTCGGCGACCAGCCGCGGCAGCAGGTGCAGCGTGCCGTCGGGCGTGCGGCCGGAGGCCGGGTTGAGCACGCCCTCGACCTCGTTGGCCTCGCCGGGCAGGGGGGACATCACGACGCCGACCCGGGTCAGGGTGTAGGGGACAGGGTTGGTGGTGCTGTGGGACACGGAAGGTCAGCCCTTCGTTGCTGAGTCGATGTCGGTGGAGTTGAACCGGCGCTGGAAGACGAGATAGAGCGCCACCGCGGGCGCGGCCAGGACGCAGGCTCCGGCGAGGATGGTGCCGAAGGGGTTGGCGGCCGCGGAGGCGACGGTGCTGATGTAGTTGGCCAGGGAGACGGCCAGCGGCTGCATGTCCTGCCGCTTGGTGACGAGGAACGGCCAGAGGAACTCGTTCCAGGGGCCGGTGAAGCTGAGCAGTACGACCGAGAAGAGGGCCGGCTTGCACAGCGGAACCGCGATGCGGAACAGGATCTGCAGTTCGTTCGCGCCGTCGATGCGGGCGGCCTCGAACATGGCGGCCGGCAACTGGAGGAAGAACTGGCGGAAGATGAACACGGCGCTCGTGTTGATCGCGAAAGGCAGGATCATGCCGAGGTAGGAGTCGGCCAGTCCGTAGTCGCGGACGATCAGCACGTACAGCGGGATCAGCAGCAGCTGGAACGGTACGACCTGGACCAGCAGCACCAGGGCGAACGTCGAACCTCGGCCGCGGAACTGCAACCGGGCCAGGGCGTACCCGGCGAGCAGACCGAACACGGTGGTGCAGATGATCACACCGCCGGTGAAGATGCCGGAGTTGACCAGCGAACGGCCCAGGGAGATCGCCGAGTCGATCGCCGCGTAGTTGTGCAGGGTCAGGTTGGACGGACTGGGGAACGCCCCGGTGGGACTGGAGTCCGGCTCCTTCTGCAGCGATCCGATGATCATGTAGTAGAAGGGGAAGAGGAAGGCGAACGCGCCGATGAGCAGGGCGATCCGCGAGCCGATCGCCCGGGTGCGGGTGCGTGAGGGCCGCTCGTTCCCGGGGCGCTCGCCGGAGGGGCGGGCTGCGACGTCGGTGGTCATCTCAGTCCCTTTCCACGAGGCGTCGGTAGACGAGTGAGATGGCGGTGATCAGCACGACGAGGATCACGCCGATGGCCGCTGCCTCGTCCGGGTGTCCCTGCTGCAGACCCCGCTGGTACATCAGCAGCACGGGCGAGGTCGTCGCGCCGTCTGGTCCGCCGCCGCTGGTGAGCAGATAGGGCTCGGTGAAGAGGTTGGCGCCGGTGATCGTCGCGAGGATCAGGACCAGCAGGGTGGCGGGCCGCACCGCGGGCACCGTGACCGAGCGGAAGATGCGCAGCCGCCCGGCGCCGTCGATTTCCGCCGCCTCGTAGAGCTCGTTCGGCACGTTCTGCAGCGCCGACAGGTACAGCACCACGAAGAAGCCCAGTTGCTTCCACGCCACGAAGATCGCCACGACCGGCATCGCCAGGTGTGAGTTGACCAGCCAGGACGGGCTAGGGGCCAGCGGGCCCAGCGCCTGGTTGACCAGGCCGTCGCTGTTGAACAGGAACAGCCACACACCGACGACCGCGACGCTGGCGGTGATGTAGGGGATGTAGTAGGCCGTGCGGAAGAAGGACCGCAGGGGGAGTTTCTTGTTGAGCGCGTTGGCCAGGACCAGTGAACCGACCACGGTCAGCGGCACGTTGATGACCAGGAAGACGGCGATGTTGAGGAAGGAGCGCCAGACGTCCGGGTCGGTGAGCACCGTCGTGTAGTTGTCCAGGCCCACGAAGGGCCGGTCGACCTGCACGCCGGGAGCGGCGAAGTAGTAGTCGTGGAAGGACATCCACACGGCGAAGCCGAGCGGGTACACGAAGATCGCCGCGAGGTAGATCAGGTACGGGGAGACGAAGAGCATGCCGATGGGCTGGTGGCCGCCCAGCCGCAGCCGCCACGGCGAGCGTGGCGTCGGCGGCTTCGCCGTCCGCCCGCCGGCGCGTCGGCGCCGGCGGGCGTCAGAGGTGGTGGTGGACATGGGGCGTGCTCACTTGTCCTGTGCCAGTTCGTCCACCTTGGCCGCGGCGGCCTTGAGGGTCGCGGCGACGTCGCCCTTGCCGAAGATCACGGACTTGCTGTAGGCGTCACGGAAGGTCTGCCAGACCTCGACGGAGTTGGCAACGTTGGGCGCCTCGATGGTGTGATCCGCCTGCTGCGCGAAGGCCGTGTAGTCCTTGTGCGAGGCGAAGTAGTCCGGGTAGGCGCTGGTCAGGCCGGCGCGCATGGGCATCTGGCCGGTAGCCTCCAGCAGCTGACCGTCCTGGTCCTTGCTGGTGGCGAACTTCATGACGTCCCAAGCCGTCGCACGGTTCTTGCAGGCCGTGAACATGCCGATGGACTTCTCGTCACTGAAGGTGCCCTTGCCCGGGGCGCCGTCCGAGGTCGGCACCGGCACCGCACCCCACTTGACCTTGTCGCCGTAGACGGAGACCGCCCAGGGGCCCACGGTGGCCATGGCGGCCTTGCCGTCGGCGAAGGCGTCGCCGTTGTACGTCTCGTTCGGCGCCAGGTGCTCGGAGTACATGGTCTTCCACAGCTCGGCGGCCTTGATGCCGTCGGCCGAGGCGAACTGGGCCTTGCCGTTCTCGACCAGCTGCTTGCCGGTCTGGGCCGTGAACATGGGGTAGTAGTCGAACCAGGACTGGTAGAACTCTGACGACGGAGCCGGCCAGATCGCGGCCTTGGCCGCCTTGGCGGCGACCAGCTTGCGGGAGGTGTCGAGGAAGTCCTGGTAGGTGGAGAGCTTGGGGTGCTCCGGGTCCAGTCCCGCCTTCTTGAACAGGTCCTTGTTGTAGAAGATCATCACGGGGTTGCTCTTCCACGGCATCTGGTAGTACTTGCCGTCCGGCGAGGCGTACTGCGACAGCTTGCCGCCGACGCGGTCCTGCAGGTACTTCTTGCCGTCGGGGAAGTCGTCCAGCGGGACGAGGCCCCCCTGCTTCTGGAAGCCGGGCACGGCAGCCGGAGCGGTGTTGAGGACCAGGCAGGGAGCGTTGCCGGCGGTGATCGCCGCGCCGATGACCTCTTCGGAGCTCTTGCCCGCCGGAATCTCCTGGGCGGTCACCTTCTCCTTGGGGTGCGTCGCGTTCCAGGACGCCACCATCTTCTTGCCCCACGCGACTTCCTGCGCGTTGTTGGAATACCAGACGGTGATCGGTCCGTGCGCGTCGGCGGAGGCGCTCGAGTCGGAGCCGCCGCTGCCGCACGCGGAGAGCGTCAGCGCCGCCACGGGCAGCATGACGAGGAGAGCCTTCTTCATTGGAGGTTCCGTTTCTTGCTGGATGAATGTCTTGCGGTAGGGCCCGGCTGCTGTGGGTCTCCCGCCCCGTCCCGGGGGCTCGGGTGCAACAGGCGTGCCGCGGGTCGATTTGCTCAGCGCGCCGGCGCCGGGCCGGTGGAGCCGCGCACCATGAGAGCGGCCGGCTCGAGTTCCCGGTCGGCTGTGCTGCCGGTCTCGATCAGCTCCACCAGGGCCTGGGCGGACGCCCTGCCCCAGGAGACCGGATTGGATCGGCAGGTGGTCAGCGACGGGTTGGTGTAGGACGCGAGGGGTACGTCGTCGAAGCCGACGACGGACAGGTCCTCGGGCAGCCGCAGTCCGGCGTCCTGGGCGACCGCCATCCCGGCCGTGGCCGAGAGGTCGTTGCCGTAGACGATCGCCGTCGGGGGAGACGGCTGCCGCAGCAGTTCGCGGGTGGCGCGTGCTCCGCCCTCGGCCGTGAAGCCGCCCTGCAGTAACGTTCCTGCAGGCAGGCCCGCGTCGGCGAGGGCGTCGCTCCAGGCCTGACTGCGGCGCCGGGCGTGGACGAACTCGTCGGGACCGGCGACGTAGGCGATGTCGCGATGTCCCAGCGCGATGAGATGGCGCACGGCCTCCCGTACGGCCGGACGGTCGTCCAGGCCGACCGAGGGCAGGCCGGTCCCGGTGTCCGGCGTCCCCACGGCCACGGCCGGCAGCCCGAGCTCGGCGACCAGGGCCGGACGGGGGTCGTCGGTGCGCAGGTCGGTGAGGAACACGCCGTCCACCCGACGGTCGGCCGCGAGCCTGCGATAGGTGTCCACCTCGTTCTCGGGCCGGCTCATCTGCAGCATCAGACCGTCACCGGTCTCCGAGATCACTGTCTCGATCCCCGCCATGAACGCGGGGAAGAACGGGTCGGTGCCGATGAGCTCGGGTTCGCGCGCCAGGACCAGTCCGACGGCTCGGACGCGGCCCGTGGACAGTGCGCGGGCGCTGGAACTCGGGGTCCATCCGAGTTCTTCGGCCGCGGACCGTACCCGGCGCTGGGTGTCCGCCGCGACGCCCGGTCGGTTGTTGAGCACGAAGGAGACCGTCGCGCGGGAGACTCCGGCCAGTTTGGCCACGTCACCGATGGTGGGACGACGGGACATACGCACCGCTTTCGTTCGACGGCAGGCGCTCACGGCTCCCCAGGAGGGTGCCGTGCCGGCTCGGCGGCGCGGGGCCGCCTCGGCGTTTAAACCGGTTTGAATGACAAGTCCGTAGACTCCGCGCAAAGAACGCGACAAGTCAAGGGGTGGAGAGAAACTCGTTGAATGTTTTACATATAGACCGTAATGTCCGATGGGTGCCGAGCGCGAGGGCCGACTGTCGTGGGGTTCGACACGTGCCGCCTCGATCCGTGTGGGTATTTGCTGACGTGAAGATCGCCCTCTGGTGGGTGGACGTGTCCCTCGCCGAAGACCACCGAGCTGCGCCGAAGCACCTGATCGCGATCGCTCGGGGCTCCGGGAAGGACATCGCCGGAGGAGGGCGCTGCCCTGGACGAGGACCTACGGCGCGCGGACCGGCCACCGGCCCGCCGGCCGTTCGGACGGGACCGGCGCAGGGGCGGGCCGCGGGAGACCAGAATCCGAGCCGCACCACATCCAGGACTGCGGGCCCGGGCGCCGAGACTCCCGGGCGCCCGGCTCAACGGCGTCGGCCACGTGGCCCACGACTACTGACCGTGCGCTCCGGTCGCGAACTGCGCCCCGTCGGTGTGACCGAGTGCCGCAGCCGGCGGGTCCACGGATCAGGCGTAGTGCCGACTGTGCCGTCCAGCCAGGGCGATGGGCTCGGCGCATGACTTGCTCGATGCCGGAAGCGATTCCGGCCGTACTGTCGGCTTCCCGGCCCGAAACCCCCTCGACCGGCGCGCTGCCCGAACGTACGTGGTTCCGGAGCGGCAGCCCATGACTGTCGGTTCGCCGGTGACCGCAGCGCATCGAGGACCAGGACGATGCCGGCACTGATCGCGCCGCCTCCGCCGAGCAGCACGTGGCTCGGCGTCAGCGGCGGCCACGAGGCAGTGGCGATCCCGGACTGCTCGATCGGCAGCGCTGGAAGGGAGTTCGGCATCCGGCGCTCCTGGAAAGTCCTTCCGGCTGCCCTGCAATGGCCCTGCAGGTCTTGCCTGTCGGTGCCGCCGCTGTCATGACGGGTCCATTCCGCTGCCTGGCGCGTGGGGCCGCGGGCGGGAGTGCCCACGGTGGTGCAACGGCGGCCCGGCCCCGTCCGGCAGACGGCATTTGCATCCGGCAACGCGCGCTGCTGCCTGCCCCGACGAGGTGCGGGGTGATGCGAACGGCCGTGACCTCGGGCGGGCGTGGGTGCCCCGGAGCGTCAGGCGGAGACGGCGGCGAGGAGCCAGTGCTCGGGCACGTCGTTCTCCGGGGCGGTGAAGAAGCGGGGGCGGCGTAGGTGAGATGGTCGAGGGTGAGGGACCCGTCGCCGTCACGGTCGAGGCGCGCGAACTCGGCCACGGCCCCCGGGCCGGTGACGTTCTGGGCTTTGAGGTACTTCTCGAACTCGCTCTTGCCGATCCAGCCGTTTCCGTCGGCGTCCGTCAGCGCGAAGACTCCGTCCGTGACCTCGCGGATGTAGCCGGGGAGGTCGGAGGCCGACGTCCCGACCATCGTCCTCTCCACGCACGAGATCATTTCCATCTTGGTCACCCGGGTGCCCGTGTTGGAGTCGACGGCCTTGGCGACTCCCGTGATGAACGTCTTGAGGATGCGGGCCCCTGGGCGTCCGTACTCCCCGGATCGTAGGCGGCGCGCGGCAGATCTTCGTAGTCGATGTCGTACGTCCGTGAGAAGCTGCTGTCCGGATGATCATCAGGCAAGCTGGGCGGCGAGGAACGGACCGCTGCCGCGACGCGGGCGGTGATCACCCGGAGGCGTGCCGCGCGCGCGTTTTTCCTTTGTCGTCAGTCAGCCAGGACTGTGCTGGTGTCGTCAGCCAGGACTGTGCTGGCCCACCCGCGCAGCGAATCCGCTATCCCTGCGGCGGCACGGCAGGCCGCGCCTCAGAGGCCCGGACGATCCGCTCCCGTCGGGAGGGTCGTCATTCGGGCTGTCCGGGGCAGGGCGGTCCGCTGCCGTCCTCCGGGTCGGACCGCGGACGCGGACCCGGCTCCCCGTAGCGAAGACGCGTGCGAACAAAGCGGAGCCGTCCGGCCACGTTCCACCGCGGCCAGACCTGCGGGTCACCGTACGTCGGACGGCGCCGCGTCGGCGGGGGAGCACACTCCCACGCGACACCCGGCCGGGCTGCCAACCCGCCTGCAGAGCATGGTGGCAACCCCCCGGCCGCTGACGGGGCAAGGCCGCAACAGGTCAGGCGCCCCGGTGCATTGCGGCTTGGCGGTCCAGGGTCGCAAGGGTTGTGTTGGCCACGGCCAGGACCGCGAAAGTGGTGGCCCAAGCGGCGTGGTCCATGGCATACAACGTGGCCGATGCCGCGCCGAAAACGAGTGCCTTGACGGCGAGAACTGCAGGCAGCGGTACGGGTATTCGAGCCTTCGGGGCGGCGAACATGCCCCACAGGACGGCTGCGGCGGCCGGAGCGGCGACGGCAACAAGGAAACCGAGTGCCCTGCTCTCCACGCTCTGCCACCCCCACCAGGCCAGGACAGCGAGGGCTGCGATCTCCAGAAGGAACGCCAGCCCCTCATTGACCACGTGCAGGCGGGGAGGAAGCGTCATCTGGCGTAGCCCTTCGACGTAACAGCGGGCCGGCAGAGAACGGAGCCCGCCGCTGCTCGCAGCCCCGCCGGACCCGAGCGTAAGACATCGAATCGCCGCACCCGGCTCCTCTTTACAGGAGGCTGCGCGGTATTCCGTCTCGGTGTCTCGCCGCAGCCCTCCGATGACCCGCAGCCTCACGCGCAGCAAGGGCCCGACCGAGCTGCACACGCGCCCGAGAGCCAGGCCTGACACGGGTTGCAGAGATGTTTGGCTGCGTCAGGAGACCACGGCGTCCGGGTGGTTCCGGCGGCGTTGCCGCAGGACTCGGACGGGAAACGTCCACAGCCAGGCGGCGCCGGCCAGCCCGGCAGCGATCACCCCGATGAGATCGTGCCACCAGGCAGCGCCTCCACCTGGCGGGTAGATCTCGTCACCCCCCGTGTCGACGGCGGGAACGGATTCACCGATCGCAAGGTCCGGGCTTCCGGCCATGCTGATCCGGGTACGCCTGTCGCTGCCGTTCGCAGACAGGAAGGTGCCGACTTCGTTGCATCCGTGGTGGCTGCAGAGGATGTCCGTGGCTGTCCAGCGACCATGCTGCCCGTGACCGTCGTGCGCGGACAGGGCCGGAATCATCAAGGAGATCAGGGTCACGAAGACCACGACCGCGCCTGGGCCGGCGATGTATCGCCACCAGAAGGTCCGCCAGCCCGGAAAGTACACGCCGCGAACTGTACGCGTTGGCCTGGGCCGTGTCGCGGGGTCCCGTGCGACGAGGCAGACGGCTCGCCACAACAAGATCCTTGTCGCAACTGCGGTCAGAGCCAAAGTCGACGAGTCACATCGACGAATCTCATCGGCGAGGGAGACGCGCCGCCGAAGGGCGGATATGCCCCGGCTGCGAGCGGGCGGCTGCGACTCTTTCTCTGGCGTAAGTGCTCGCTCACAGAACATGGGTGGGTTTTCAGTGACGAGCGGCTCGGACCGTGCACTCGCACAAGACTGCGGCTGGGGACGGAGCCGGCGCAGATCGCCGAGCAACTCGTCGTCCTGGCGCGCGGTCAGAACCGGCTGCACGAGCTGTACGAGGCGGTCATCAGCCGGTACCAGGACCTGTCCGAGGTCCTGGAACTGATCGTCCGCACCGCCATGGACCTGGTCGGTGCCCGCTACGGCGCGCCGGGAGTACTGGACGACTCGGGCGAGCAGCTCCGCGAGTTCATTCCCGTCGGTCTGTCCGGCGCCCAGGTGCATGCGCTGTCGGGCACGGGGCTGCCGTCAGGGCGCGGGCTGCTCGGACATCTGATCGCCCATCCGGAGCCGGTCAGGGTCACGGACATCGCCGCGCATCCCGCATTGCTCGGCTTCCCGACCGGTCATCCGCCGATGCACTGTATGGTCGGGCCGCGGTCAGCATCCGGGGACGGCTCTACGGCAACCTGTACCGCTGCGACCGTGAGGACGGACGGCCGTTCGACGCCCATGACGAAGCGATGATCGCCTCGTTCGCCGAGGCCGCGGGCCTCGCCATCGACGGCGCCGCGCTGATGCGACAGACCCGGACGGATGCCGAGCACTTCCAGCGCATGCTGCTGCCCCGCCTGCCGGACGTGCACCCCCTGGTGAGCGCTGCCGCCTACCGTCCCGCCACCAGCCCCCGGCACATCGGCGGCGACTGGTACGACGCCGTCCGGCTGCCCGACGGCACCGTCGCCGCGGTCATCGGCGATGTGGTGGGCCACGACCTGCAGGCCCGAGGTCAATGATCAAGCTGAGCTGATGACGCTATTTGAATGTATCCGCCTGCTGCTCGGGGTGGTGCTGGGAGTCGCTCGCCTTGGTTCCCCACTGGAAGGCTGGCCAGCCCGGTCGTTCAGGTTGTTGGGCGCGACGGTTGGGAACGGCGGTCGGGGGCGAGCGGGCGTTCTCACGTAGACGGCAACGGGTTGCGTGGGGCACTCAGGGTTCGATGACGAGGCGTTCGATGAGGCCGTCCCGCAGTGTGAACTGGTAGCGCAGATCGATCGTCCCGCCGGGAAAGTTGCCCTCGAGGTGGTGGGTGGCGACGTAGCGGGTTGCGTCGGTCTGCTGAGCGTCGGTGAGGTGGATGGTGTAGGTGAACTCGGTGGCGGATCGGCCGAGCCACTCCTTGATCGCCTCGGTGCCTGCGTAGGTGTTGCCGTCGTCGATCACCGTGGCTGCGCCGGTGAACGCGGTGATCGCGGTGGCGGTGTCGTGGGCACGGTGCGCTTTCAGGTAGCGGGTGATCACCTCGGGCAGGATGTCCGGGGTGTTGGTGCGGGGCTGGTTGCCGTGCATGACGCTCCTTGGGGTGGTGGCGGGTTCAGACGGTGGGGGTGGTGCCGCCGTCGATGACGTGTTCGGCGCCGACGATGGCCGAGGCGCGGTCGGAGACGAGGAAGGCGACGAGCTCGGCGACTTCCTCGGGCCGGTTGGGACGGCCCAGCGGGATGCCTCCCAGGGAGTCCATGAGCCGGCCCAGGGCCGCTTCCTGGGTGATGCCGGCCTCGTGGGCGATCCGGGTGACGAGGTTGTCGGCGGCCGAGGTCTGCACGAAGCCGGGTGAGACCGTGTTGACGCGGACGCCGTGCGGGGCGACCTGGTTGGCCAGGCCCTTGCTGTAGGTGGTCAGGGCGGCCTTGGCGGCGGCGTAGGCCAGGGTGCCGTTCCACAGCGGCATGCGGCGCTGGATCGAGGTGACGTGTACCACGGCCCCCTTCCCTTTGGTGATCATGTACGGCATGAGTGCTCGGTCCAGGCGGACGGCGGCCAGCAGGTTGGTGTTCAGCTCCGTGGCCCAGTCGTCCTCGCCGAGCGCGGCGAACCCTCCGGCCGGGGCCTGGGACCCGCCGAGGGTGTTGACCAGGATGTCCACGCCTCCCACGCGGGCGTCCACCTCCGCGGCGACGTGGGCGGCGCCCTGGGCGGTGGACAGGTCGGCGGTGATGAACGTCTTCTCCTCGACGTCGTCGGGGCGGCTGCGGGCGGTGACCAGTACGGTTGCGCCGGCCTGGGCGAGACGTCGGGCGATGGCGGCTCCGGTGCCCTTGGTGCCGCCGGTGACCAGAGCGCGTCGGCCTTCGAGGGATTCGCTGATTGGCGTGGTCACGGTGTCCTCCGTTCCTGGGTGCGGGCACGGAAGGCACCGCCCCCGTCGTTACTGCTAAAATGAGAGCTACTAACTTCGACTTTAGCAGTAACTGGGGAGATGGTTGCCGTGGCAAGCCGGATCAGGCTGGAAGACCGGGAGTGCCCGCTGTCCACGACGGTGGAACACGTCGGCGAGTGGTGGACGCTGCTGATCCTCCACGACGCCTTCGACGGCTACACCCGCTTCGACCAGTTCCAGGAGAGCCTGGGCATCTCCTCCAGCATGCTCACCGCCCGGCTGAAGACCCTGGTGGCGGACGGGCTGCTGGAGCGCCGGCCCTACCAGACCAATCCTGTGCGCCACGAATACGTTCTCACCGAACTGGGGCGCTCCCTGCGACCGGTGATCGTCGCCCTGGCCGCGTGGGGCAACTCCCGACTCACACCGGCCGAACGCAGCATGATCCTCATCGACGCGCACAACGGCGAGGAGGTCGAACCCGTCGTCGTCGACGCCAAGACCGGCCGCCGGCTCGACGACAGCGACGCCTACGTCTTCACCGCAGGCCCCGCAGCCAGCGCCGCCATGCGCCACCGTTACGCGACACGACCGGCCTCCCCCGCGGAGGCGTAAGGCTGCCGCGGACAGGCGCCGAACGGCCTCGAACAGAGCCGGTACGCACAGGCTGCCCTTGAACCGACCAGGCCCACAGGCCCGCCGGCACTCCCGGCCCGCCGTGCCCTTGCCGCTTGAGAACCGGATCAGGTCAGGCGAGGAGCAACACCGGTCTTTTCCAGGAATCGCCATCGACCCGGGCTTCACATCCGGAGTTCGGCAGAAGCGCCTTGGCGGAGTGTAAGAAGCCGCCGTAGCCAGTCCTGACTCGGCTCGTCTGGCCGGCCGGCGGCTGGGGAATGCTGTACCTCATTGCTGCACGCGCTCGCGCTGGCACGATCCGTGGTCCCGTATCCGCAGTGCGCCGGTGCTGCCGCCCAGGGAGGTCCATCCCAGCCGGCCGCCGCCTCGCACTGCCCCTCTGATCGGGCACGGCACGGCAGCGTTGACAGGCGCCGTCGGATGAGCCGGTCGTGGTGGCGGGCGGCCGTCTCGCGGACGAGCTGGGCGAAACGTTCCAGGCTGCGCTTTTGGTGCTGCGCGGCTCGAGCTTCGTCCCAGTCCTCCATGTCGCCAGTACCCGATGAATTCGCTCTGCCGGCAGGAGAGTTGGGCATCCGGCTATCCGTCGGCCGCACCGGCCAGCGCTGGGACAACGCGCGGGCCGAGCCGTTCTTCGCCACCTTGAAGAATGAGCTGCTCGGCCCCAGCCCCGGCCGAGCAGGTCCTCCGCCCACACCGCGATCTTCGAGTGGATCGAGAGCTGGTACAGCCTGCACCGGCTGCACAGCAGCCTCGGTTACCGCAGTCCCGCCGACTACGAGGCCGCACCGGCAGCCTGACCACCACACCGATGGTGTCCGTCAAAGCGGAACAAGCTCACTCTCCCGTCAGCAGGGAGAGGTCGACCGCGTTCGCCAGTGCCTGCATGCCGGCCTCGTTGGGGTGGATGTGATCGCCGGAGTCGTAGGCCGGGTTGAGGGCGGCGGGGTCGGCCGGGTCGGCGACGGCCTTGTCGAAGTCGACCACGCCGTCGAAGGCCCCGCTGGTGCGGATCCACCGGTTGGCCGCCTGGCGGATCGCCTCCGCGGAGTCGGAGTAGTAGCCGTTGCCCTTGTCGGGCAGCATGGTGCCGCCGATGATCCGGACTCCTGCGGCGTGCGCCTGCCGGATCAGGTCACGGTAGCCGTCGATCAGGTCCTGCGCGGTCAGTGGGGCGCCGCCGGGACCGCTGTTGTTGCCGATGTCGTTGATCCCCTCCAGGAGGATCACGTCCCGTACTCCTGGCTGGCCGAGCGCGTCATGGGCGAAGCGCTTCTTCGCACTGACGCCCTGCCAGATGTTGGGGACATCCGTCAGGACGCGGTTGCCGCCTATGCCCGCGTCGACGACGGCCATCGGGCGGGTGTCGGCCAGGCGCCGGGCCAGGTCGTCGGGCCAGCGGTGGTAGGCCCCCGCAGGCGTGTTGTAGCCGTCGGTTATCGAGTCGCCGAAGGCCACCACGGTTCCGCGGGCACGCGTCGGGACGACGTCGATCCCGGACAGGTAGTACCAGGAGGTCCTCGCCGCGACGAAGGACGCGTCGGACGCCTCGGCGGTGTGGTCGCCCGGCCCCGACAGGTAGCTGGTGTCGAAGGCGTCGGAGTGCCAGGTGGCGGAACTGGTCGCATGAGGCAGGTAGATGCTGACCAGGACGCTCTGGTCGGCCTTGACGTGCATCGGCACCGGGTCGCTGACCGCTTCCCCGCCGGTGGGGACGGTCACGGACCTCCGGTGGTCGAAGGTGACCGGGAGCAGCGACCCTGCGACGGCGGTCGCCCGGCCGGCCTGCGCGCCGACGGTGACGTGTGCCACCGTCAGCGGGATGGTGCCGCGCAGGTTGGACAGGTGGATGCGTAGTGCGCCGCCGTCGACGGTGGAGTGGGCGACCATCCGGATGGTCTGGTCGTCGAAGTTCGGACCGCCGGCCGTCATGCTCGGCGACCAGGCCGCGACCCGGCCCTGCGGTACCTGGGCGTGCGACGCGGTGGAGCCGGCCGCCGGGGAGGCCGCCGTCCGGCCTGCGGCGAGGTGCGCGCCGGTGAGCAGCGCCACGACCGTGGCGGGTGCCGTCAGCACGGCGAGCAGCTTACGTCTGGGTGCGGAAAGCATGGGGTGTTTCCTTTCTCCCGGCGCACGGCCGGCCCCGATGGCGATGGGTTGCCTGTGATCGCGGTCCGCGGTCAGTTCAGGGTGAAGCCGTCCACCAGGAGGTAGTCGCCGCCGGCCTTGGTGAGAGTCAGGGTGTGGGTGCCGGCGGGCAGGTGCGCGACCGTGAACACGCTCTGCTGGGCGTGCCGTTGCGGGGTGTTGGCGCTGACGGTCTTCTGGGGGGCGCCGTCGAGCGAGACGGCGATCTCGCCTTCGTCGGAGTTCGTCTCGGTGAGGAAGCTGATCCCGGTGCCGGTGAACGTGATCGTCGCGGCGGCGCCGTCGTGCTGGGCGTAGTGGACGCCGTCGTCGAGGTCGCCGTAGCCGCGGGAACCACTGGAGGACCAGCTGCCGGTGTAGGCGATCCGCAGGTCGTCGTCGTCGACGGTCCGGCCGGGGAGGGTGCCGGGGCCCGCGGCCTTGATGATGTCCTGGGCCGCCCGCGGCCAGTTCCCGTCGGTCACCACGGTGGCCTGCTGGAACGTGATGTCGGTGCCGTTGTTGTTGTAGGAGGCGGTGTCGCTGTAGTTGTCGTGGATCGTGTCGTCGTGGATGCTCGGCGTCCACAGGTTCGTCCAGAGCGATCCGTTGGCGAAGCGCACGACGTTGTCGTGGGTGTTCCACAGCGAGCTGCCCTCGTCGTGGTAGATCATGTTGCAGCCGTCGATGCACTCCGAGAGCACGTTGCCGGCGAGTTCCGAGGGTGCGGACTGGCCGCCGAGAGTGTAGATCGGACCGCCGTCGAAGAGCGCGCCCATGACGCTGTGCACGTGGTTGCCGAGGATCTTGTTGCCGCCGGCGTACGTGGTGCCGTGCAGGCAGGGGTCGGGCAGCCCTTGCTTGGCCTGGAGTGTGCAGTTCGACGCCCATCCCCAGCCCCATCCGACGGACATGCCGGAGTACGGGGTGTAGCCGATGTCGTTGTGGGAGACGGTCGTCGCCCTGGTGTGGCCGACCCAGACGCCGACCGCGTCCTGGTACTCCTGGCCGGGGAACTGCACGGTGTTGCCGGAGACGGTGTTGCCGCTCGTCATGAGGGCGGGGTCGGTCTGGTAGTAGTCGTCCACCTCGCCGACCGAGACGCCGGTGCCGGAGGTGTCGGTGACGGCGCTGTCCTCGACCGTGGAGTTCTGTGTCTGGTCGGCGAGGTCGATGCCGCTGGTGCCGGTGTGCTGGACCACGTCGTGGGCGAAGGAGATCCGCGTGCCCCGGTGCACCTGGACCGCCGCGGGGATGCGGAGGGGCGTGCGGGTGGCGGGGTCCCAGATCACTCCGGCCTGGTTGTCCACGTAGCCCTCGGCGGACGGGGCGTTCCATGTGGTGTAGGCGAAGGTGAGTCCGGAGAAGGCGAGGTCGTGCACGGGTGCCACGACGTCGGGGATCACGGTGAACCCGTCGACGAGCAGGTAGGTGCCGCCGGTCTTGACCAGACGCAGGGTGTGCTTGCCCCTGGGCAGTCCGGTGACGGAGACCATGGCCTGCTGGGCGAGGCGCTCCGGGCCGTTTCCGGAGACGGTGGAGACCTTCTTGCCGTCGATGTACACGTCCGCGGTGCCTTCGTCGGAGTTGGTCTCGGACAGCACCTGGATCCCGGTGCCGGTGAAGGTGTAGGAGACCGCGTCACCGTCGTGGGAGGTGTAGTGCACGTCCGCGTTCAGGTCGCCGAGGTGCCGGCCGTCGGAGTATCCCCAGCTGCCGGTGTAGTCCGCCCGCCAGTCGGTGTCGTTGACGGGGGCCAGGTGTCCCGGGGTGCCCGAGGCGTCGACGACTTCGGGCGCCACCGGCAGTTCGACGTCCGCCGTCGCCAGGTTCTCGCCCGCGCGCGGCACGTAGTAGAGGTACCCGGCGGTCTCGTCGAGGTAGAACTGGCCCGGTGTGCCGAGGAGTTGGTAGGAGTTCTCCAGCCAGCCGACGCCGTCCATCGTCGGCAGTCCGGCGCCGTTGAAGGGGAAGCTCGGGTTGGGCACCGCGTTGTGGTTGTTGTTCCAGCAGCCGGGATCGACGGTGAGGTCCGAACCGCCCGACGCGGAACGGGTGATGGACGCCAGCGGGCAGCGCATCTGCTTCCAGCCGCTGTTGCGGACGACCTCGACCTGGGCGGGGTTCGTCCACGTGGTGTACGAGGCGTCGGCGGTGGTGAAGCCGGTGGCGGTCACGGAGAAGCCCGCCGGGTTGCGCGGCCCGCGGGCCCGGTCGGCGCGTGTTCCGTCGACGAACAGCTCCCGGCCGGCGGTGCCTGCGGGCACCCGGGCCCGGTAGATGTTCTTCGCGGCGTCGACCCGTGTGAAGCCGGTGATCCGCATCGCGCCGCTGAGCACCGGCGTCTGCCCCGCGGCCGCCCGGTACACCACCGGGTGGCCGGGCCGCCCGGAGTCCTGGACGCCGAGCCGGAAGGGAGCGGTGAGTCGGTAGGTCCCGCCCTCCAGTTCGACCACGACGTCGCCGGCGGCGTTCGGGACGAGAGATCTCGCGCGGTCGCGAGCGGTTTCGAGACCGCATGGACTGCGGTCACTGCACGCCGACCCACGCCCGTCGGGCGCGACATGCAAGGTGTCCGCCGCGTGCGCGGACGCGTCGGCGGCGACGGCCTCGGATGGGCCGCCGGTGAAACCGAGACAAGCCACGGCGGCAGCAAGGCACGCGGCGACAACGGTACGCATGGTCGATCTCCCACAGGACGAGCGATGGGCCCAGACGTCCGATGAATGTACGGAACCGTGGGGCCAAGTCCTAGATCTGGGACGAAAATTATCTGTCGCCATCCGATCTCTCTGGAAAGGAGTGCGGCAATTTCGTCGCCGACGGAGTCGTCCGAACGGTCCGGGCGGGGGGGGGTGTCCCCCGCCGGGACACCCCTTTCTCCCGTTTGATCCCTTGGGGTGCTTTCGCGCAGGACGAAAGCCCCGGCCACCCTTCTGTGTCCCCCATTTTCCACCCAACCCC
>NZ_JBVJNZ010000026.1:46596-78499 GCF_055583445.1 Streptomyces sp. NPDC104761
TTCGGCCCTTCCAGCTCCGGCCGTGACGAACTCGCCCCCACCCCACCCCCCCCCCCCCCCCCCCCCCCCCCCCCCCCCCCCCCCCCCCCCCCCCCCCCCCCACCGCTCTTGCCTCGCGTGCGATCCGTGGCGGTGCGTCAGCGCAGGCCGAACGCCCGGATCACCGTCTGGTGCACCGCGTTGCCCGCCGAGTCCCGGGCGCTCGCCCTGAGTGAGACGTACGACGCCGTCTTCGGCGCGTCCAGGCGGAACCGCCCGGCATGGTCACTGGTGACCCGATGCCACGTCGTGCCGTCGTCGTAGGACAGCTCCAGGGTGACCGCGCCGAGCCGGCCGGCGCCGACGGCGCCCGGTAGCTGAGCGGCGGTGGCGGACAGGGAGTCGTGCCGTCCGGCCCGGCCGGCCGGATCGGTGCCGACCTCGTAGTCGATCTGCACCAGCGGCAGCACCGCGGCGGAGCCGTCCGCCGGCGCCTTCGAGGTGAAGTCCCAATCGGTGCGCGTACTTGAGGAGTACGGGGTGAACGGCACGTCGCGGTTGCTGGTGACGACCAGCCGGTACGGAAGTCTTCCGGCGCCGGGTGCGTCGCCCGAGACGTTCGTGAAGGTTCCCGTGCCCAGTTGCGTGGTGCCCTGGTAGAGGGTCTGGCGCTGCTCGGTCACCGGGTCCATCTGGCTCATGCCCACGTGGTCGTGGCTGCCCCAGGCCGGGGCGTCGATGTAGAGGTGGTCACCCGTGCGGGTGGGCAGACTGTAGACGTCGTTCAGGTAGGGCCGCTCGATCGGCTTGAACCACTCCTCCGACTGGGTGCTGCCGGCCCGGTAGGACGTCTTGGGGCCGGCTTCGAAGACCAGGCCGTCCGCGTACGCGCTCTGGCTCCAGCTGTTGTAGCCGCCGGTGGAGACCCAGTCCGTGCGCTTGCCCCGGACCGGTTCCGGCATCATCGAGCCGATCGCCCAGTCGTTGTAGGCGGGCCAGTCGAACCGGAACTCGCCGCCGGTGCTGCCCGGGGCGGGGCTGTCGAAGGTCTCGTCGATCCTGGCGAGGTTCTTGGCGCTGCCCTGCACCACCAGGTGGGCGGGGATCTCGTTGTGCCAGGTCCGGTCGAGGTCGTAGACGTACGGGCTCACGGGGGAGGATCCGACCGTGACCGTGGCACCCTGGGTCCGGGCCTGCTGTACGAGCCTCTCGCCCTCGTCGGTGCTGAGCAGGCCCACGTCGAGCCGGACGGGCGTCGAGCTGAACGGTGCGTTGTAGGAGCGGAAGCCGCGGCCGTCCACGTTGTTCACGACCAGCATGAGCTTCGCGCCCGCGGCCACCGCGGCGGCCGCCTGGCCCCTGTCGGACACGTCGTCGTTACGGCGTACCACCACGGCCTTGCCGCGCACGTCGAGGTGGGCGTAGTCGGTGGTCGCGCCCTCCCCGGCGAAGACCAGCGGGAGCTTGACGGAGCCCTCGGGCAGGGGCGTGACGCCGTCCTGGCGCAGCACGTCGGTGAAGTCGGTCGTCCTGGTGGAGACGGACAGCGCGGGCTGCTCCTTGCGCCACCTGGCCGCCAGGTAGAAGTCGCCGTGGGTGACCTTGTGGGTGGTCGGCTGGGCCCAGAGGCTGTCGTAGTTGGTCTGGGTCTCCATGTAGTCGCGCCAGGCCTGACCGCCCATCAGGCGGGTGTAGTCCAGCCGCTGGTAGGTCGTCTCGGTCCGCTGAGGGGTCGTCATGTCAACGCGGTCGATCGTGGACGCGTCGAGCGTGACGGTGGTGTCGCGGTCCATGCGGACGTCGGGGTCGCCGAGCAGCGCCATCCCCCAGGAGTGGGGTCCGTGCACGCCCTGCACCGTCTTGAACGACAGCACCGAGTACACGTCGTTCGGCAGGTACATCTGGCCCGTGCCGGAGTCGTCGATCTCGACGAACGCCGGTGAGTCGTCACCGGACCTGAGCAGTTCGACCACGCCTGACATCGGCCGCCCCTGGGCGTCCTTGAACCGCATGGTGAGCTTGTGCTCGACGTCCCCGAGGGAGACGGCGGTGTGCACCGCGACCTCGCCGGCCGTGGTCTTCGCGACGATCTGGCCGGTGTACCGGCCACCCGTGGTGACACCCGAGCCGTCGATGGTCACGGTGACACCGGCGGTGCCGTGTGCCGGCACGGTCACCTGGGAGGCGGAGAGCCGGAACACCCCGCTGGGGGCGTGTGCCGCCTCGACGCTCAACGCGAGGGTGACGGGCTGGTCAGAGGTGTTCGTGTACGTCACCGGGCGCTGCACGCCGCCGGCGGGACTCTGCGGAACCTGCGCGGCGTACGCGGTCGCGGTGGCGAATACCGCGGCGTGCGCGGCCGCGGCGACGTCGAGACGGCCGCTGCCCGCCTGGAAGGCGTCGTACTGCGGGGTCTGCCGGGAGCTGCTGGCCAGCAGGTCCTTCAGCTGGCTTCCGGTGAGGTCCGGGTGGGCGGCGGCCATCAGCGCGGCGGCGCCCGCCACGTGGGGCGTGGCCATGGAGGTGCCGCTCATGGTCTGGTAGGCGCCCTCGCCGTTGCCGTCGAACTGGGAGTTGGCCGCGAGGATGTCGACGCCGGGGGCGGTGATCTCCGGCTTCAGCGCGCCGTCCACGCGGGGGCCCTGACTGGAGAACTCGGCCACCGAGTCGCCGGAGTCGACGGCCCCCACGGTCAGCGCGTCGCTCGCCGCGCCCGGTGCGCCGATGGTGTCGGGTGCCCCGGAGTTGCCTGCGGCGACGACGAACAGCGCGCCGGTCTCGGCGCTGAGCGTGTCGACGGCCTGGCTGAGGGGGTCGGTCCCGTCGGACGGCTGACCGTCGCCGAGGCTCATGTTGATGATCTTGGCGTGCTGGTCGACGGCGGCCCATTCCATGCCGGCCAGGACCCAGGAGGTCTGACCGGACCCGGTGTCGTCCAGCACCTTGCCGATGTCGAGGCGGGCGCCGGGGGCGACACCCTTCTCCTTGCCGTCGGAGGCCGCGCCGGTACCGGCGATGATGGACGCCACGTGCGTGCCGTGGCCGAAGTGGTCGTCCGTGTTCTCGTCCGGTACGAAGCTCTGACGGTCCGCCACGCGGTCCGCGAGGTCGGGGTGTCCCGCGTCGACGCCGGTGTCCAGGACGGCCACGTCCACACCCTGTCCGGTGTTGCCGTTCGCCCAGACCTGGGGGGCGCCGATCTGCGCCGTGCTGTCGGCGAGGTCGGCGTGGACGAGGCCGTCCAGCCAGATGTGCGCGATCCCGTCGGTGAAGGCGGGCACGGGGGACTGCTTGCGGACCCCGGCGGCCGAGGGCGTCGCGGTCACGGACGTCCAGAAGTCCGCGGCGTGCGCGCGGTCCGCGGTGAGGGCGGCGCCGTCGATACCGGCGAGGGTACGGACCCGGGTCGCCCCGTCGGGCAGGGCGGCGGCCTTGCCCCGGGCGTCGGCGGCGTGCGTGTAGGAGACGATGAGCGGCAGCCGGTCGCGGTGCGCGTCGTCGTACCTGTCGGCGATCATGGCCGTGATGTTGAACAGCTGCCGGTCCAGCACGCCCTTGGCGACGAACGGCAGCGCCGACTCGGGGAACACGTAGAGGTCGTCGCCCGACGTCAGGATGTGGGTCTGCGCCGGGCGTCCGTCGGCGCCGCGGACGCTGACGACGCCTCCGGTCCCGTTGCCGGTGCCCGGGCTCCGCCGGGTGGTGACCACGTCTCCGGTGATCAGCGTCACGGAGTGGTCGCCCGCGGGCACCCGGTCGGACGTGGACGCGGTCGACAGGGATGCGGTGGGCAGGGATGCGGTGGGCAGGTGGTCGGCTGCGGGACGGGCCGCCGAGGACGCGAAGGCCGTCGCGTCGTAGGGGCCGGACAACGCCAACGCCAGGGCGCCGGCGGCAACCGGCGCACTCCAGCGTCTGCGGTGATGCGCTTTCACAGGGTCTCTCCCGGCTAGCGGTCGGGCAGAGCACGCTCGTCCTCTGCCCGCCAAGTGGCGCCGCCTGACCGGTCGTAGGCGCCGAGGGTGCCCGGAACCCGTCCACAGGTGGCGTGAACGTTCAGAGTGAAAGCTTGTGAACGGCGAATGTCTAGATCAAACTCGTGTCGTACATCGCCAGGTGGCGATTCGCGCCACGGCCGTCCCGACAGCTTGACGGACGGCGATCGCTGGGAGGCAACCGGTGCTGAGCACCCTGGGGATCAGCGAGTTCGACGAACAGGTCTACCGCACCTACCTCACCACGTCGGACCGGACGGCGGCCGAGATCGCCGAGACCCTGGGCACCACGCCCAGCCGGATCAGGCGCGCCGTCTCCCGGTTGGTGGAACTGGGCATGCTGCGAAGGGAAGGACCCGGCCAGTACCGGCCGGTCAGCCCGCACACCGCGCTGAGGGCACTGCTCGCCAGACGCCGGGCCGAGACCGAGGCGGCGTTCACCGCCGTGTGGGGCACCGTCGACGATCTGGCGGACGACTACCGCGCCCATCGGCTGCAGGAGGACCCGACCGGACTGGTGGAGGTGATCACCGGCGAGGCGGAGATCACCCTGCGCGTCGCCGAACTGATGCAGTCGGTCCGCACCCATTTCTGGGTGCTCGACCGGCCTCCCTATCTCGGCCCCTACAGCACCGAGTTGGAAGAGGCCCTGACGATGGACCTGCTGGGCCGCGGCGTCGACATACGGTCGGTCTACACCCAGGAGGCGCTGGCACTGCCGGGCCGGTTCGAACTGATCACCCACCTCGCCCAGATCGGCGAGCAGGCCCGCATCCTGCCGGCCCTGCCGTTCCGGCTACGCATCATGGACCGGCGCGTCGCGCTGGTCGCCCTGGTCCCGGGCCGCTACGACAGGATCGCCGTCGTCCACCAGTCGGGCCTGCTCGACGCGCTCCTCGAATTGTTCGACTCCTACTGGCAACGTGCGCAATCCCTCGTCGCGACCGCTCCGGCGACACCCGACGGGCCGAGCCCACAGGACCTCCTGCTGCTGAAGATGATGCAGGCGGGTTACAAGGACCACGCGATCGCACGGCAGTTGGGGACGAGCGCGCGCACGGTGACCCGCCGGATCGGGGCGATCGCGTCCGGACTCGGCCTCGAAACCCGCTTCCAGGTGGGAGTCGAGGCGGCCAAGAGAGGCTGGATCTAGGACCCCGGCATCGCTGGCCTCCCGGGGCCCCGGGCGAAGGGGTCACGGCGTGACTGGGCCGGGCAGTTCGCGGTATACATTCCGGCCAGATCGGCCGGCAGGGGAGTGAGGCAGCTCCGGGGGCTCCGACGGCGCCGGCCCGTCGTCCGGCCCGCCCCGGGGACCGAAGCGCCCTCTGGTCAGGGCCTCGGTATGCGTGCAGCTGTGCAGCCGCCATCTGGGGCGTCGGTCGCAGCCGCAGTGGGGTGAGCGCGGTACCTGCTCGGCACCGGCTGCCGCCTTGCGAGTCCGGCCTGCCAGGGGTGTCAGCCCTGCGCGGTGTGCGGCTGTCGAAGCGGCAACGCAACCCCCGGCGTGGATGGCCGGCAGGGGGATCGGACGGAGGGCGACAGCAGCCGCAGCTGCAGTCTGTGAGTTGCTCAAGCGCTCGGCAGGCGTCGCAGGATCGGAACGTGGTCTCATACACCCCTCTCAATGGAAGTTGATGGGGCCCGAGAAGTCCCGTCCCTGGATGAGCCTGCCGACGTGGGCGTCGCCGGACACCGTGTTGTTGGTGTCCTGATCCGCCTGGACGGCGAAACCGTGCTGGCGTGCCCAGGCCACGAGTTCGGCGGCAAAGGCGGGGTCTTGCCGGCCTTCCGCAATCACGGTTGCGGCGAAGGCGCGGGTCTGCTCGTTGTCGTGGGCGTCGGGCGGCTCGTCACCGGTGTCCGCGTCCCGGTGCACAGTGCGCCGCCATAGCGCGATGAGCGACTCCCACGCCGTGCGTCCGGCTTCGCCACCCGCGGCGTTTGCCGCTGCCGTGCTGATCGCGGCCGTGATCGCGCTGGCCGAGACTGGATCCATGGATCTCTCCCCGTGTCCGCCCTCCGGCGCAAGCGCCAGGACACTAAAGGTATCCCGCCGAGGTTTCGCTGGTCATGCCGTCCGGGTGCTGCATGTGAGAACATCCACTGGATGTCTCGGGATGTGGGCGCAGTGCACAACGAGTTCTCCGGTTCGGCGTGGTTTGTCGTCCAGGCCAGGGACATCCACGGTGATATTCACATTCACCCACCGTCAGGACGCACACCTCCGCTGGAAGCCGCCGCACTCGACCTGGCCCGTGCCGTACGGAGCCAGTGGCGGGACGAGGCGAGCGTCCAGGATCTGTTCAACCCGGCACCGCTTGCCGTGGTCTGGGCTGCCGGCGACGCTGAAGTAGCCGACCACGACGCGAACATCGGGGCTACCGCCACCGGACGCAGTGACGACATCGGCGGACTCGCGGCAGCCCTCCGCAACCTGCCGCACCGGCGACTGGTTGTGCTGGGCGAGGCTGGTTCGGGGAAGACCACACTCGCGATGCTCCTGGTCCTGGAACTGCTGGCTCGATGGACTCCGGCAGACCCGGTACCGGTGCTGTTCTCCCTCGACAGCTGGGACCCTGCGCGCACCCACCTGCGGACCTGGCTGGCCCAGCGGATCACCGCCGACTATCCCGGCCTGCGGGCGACGTACGGCAACGATGTCCTACGGCGGCTGGTCCGCGACCGACGGGTCCTGCCAGTGCTCGACGGGCTGGACGAGATGCCGCCCCATCTGCGGGCGACGGCACTGACCTCTCTCAACCGAGCGCTGGACGCCAATGATCCGATCATCCTGACCAGCCGCACGGCGGAGTACGCCGCGGCTGTCGACGCCTCGGATGTGCTCCGCTCGGCTGCGGTGTTGCGTGCGCAGCCGGTGCGGCCCGAGGCCGCCGACGCCTATCTGCGGGCATCGGTACCACCGCGGCGAATAGGACGGTGGCAGCCGGTATTCGACGGTCTGTCGACCGAGGGCCCATTGCGGACGGCACTATCGAACCCGTTGAACGTATGGCTGTTGCGGGTCGTCTACGCGGGGGCGTCCGCCGACCCCGGCGAACTTGTCGACCCTCTGCGCTTCCCCGACGCGGCCGCCATCGAGTACTACCTGCTCGACAGGCTGGTCCCGGCCGTGTTCGCCGACCAGCCGGCCCCGGGCGACACACCGGGTCCGCGGCGCCGCACCTGGCCCGTCGACAGCGCCGAGCGGTGGCTGCGTTTCCTCGCCGGCCACCTCACCCGTGCCGGTACCGAGAACTTGCGGTGGTGGCAGCTGTACCGTGAGCCGCAGCCGTTCGGCCTACTGCTCCTGATCCGGGCCCTGAGTCTAGGACTGCTCCTCCGGGGCCTGTTGTGGGCCAGGCGATGGTACGAGAGCGCAGCCGTCGGCGATGAACCGTCGGCCGGGACGCTCCTCGTGTTCGTGTTCTTCGCCGGGTTGCTCTTGGGGACCATTGCGGCATTCGCGGTGGAGGCGGGGACCAGGACCCTGATCAGGGCACCCGTCGGAACACCGACGGGACGCATGGGACGGCCCGCGCTCGGCCAGACGGTAGCCGCCGTACGAGAGATGCTGCGCATGTGGCCGGTCCGGATCGTACTCGGTCTCGGCGCTGTATCGGCTCTCATCCCGCAGGGCCCCGAAGTCATGCTGGGCGGACGGCGGACGGCACTGCTCTACCTCGGCCTGCTCGGCGCTGTCCTTTTGCAGAGTGCCTTGATGTTTCCGTCCGCGCCCGGGACCGCCGTCAGCCCGGAGCGGCTGCTCACCAGCGACCGGACCGGCGTGCTGCTGTCGATGGGCCTCACAGGGCCGGCCGTGGGCACCGCTATCGGGCTGGTCGTGGGCGGTGACCTCGGCATCGGCTATGCGGTCGCAGCGGGCATGGGCGCCTGGCTGGCGTCGGTGGCGCTGACCGCGGAGCGCAGCGCCTGGGGGCGTTGGCTGGTGGCCAGGACGGGGCTTGGGATCAGCGGCCGGCTGCCGTGGGCGGCAATGGCCTTCCTGCGCGACGCGCGGCGCCGGGGAGTGCTACGCCAGACTGCGGGCGTGTACCAGTTCCGCCATGCCCGCCTGCGGGAGCGGCTGGCCGTGTCGGCGGCAACGCGACCCATCGGTCTGCGGCAGGATGGCGAGGAACTCCGGATGACGGGTTGGACCCGGATGTCTGTCGGCTCGTTCCTGCGCAAGCTGTTCCCGCCCGGAATGCTGCTCCTGAACGCCGTCGCCTTGGCCGTCACCTGGTTTATCGGGGTCGGCCTGACCGACGTACTGGTGATCGACGGTGTCTATCTCCTCGGCGTGGCGGCATTCGTCACATACCTTTGCCTGAAAGTGCCCCGACGGCCGGTCGGGCTGCGGATCACCGCGGAGGTGATCGAAGGTGGCAGCGCGCAGCGCCCGTTCCGCTACCGGACGGAAGACGTCGCCGAACTGACCGTGCGGCTCCTTCGCGGCCGCATCCTCAAGAAATGGCGGACCGGCTCACTCCATGCGATCCATGTCCGTCTACGCCCCGGAGTGCCGCTGCCCGACTATCACGAGCAAGTGAGCCCTGACGAATGGATTCCGTTATGGCGCACGGGCACGACGCCGGAGATTCCACCGGAATTGGCTGCGGCCCTGTCGCGGTTCGGGCGGGAACGCTGGCGGCCCGGCGCACCAGCACTCCCGATGGGCGTGCAGTGGGATGGCGAGGAACTGCGGCTGACGGGCGTCGTCCGGCCGCCGGTTGGCCCGATCCTGCGGAAGATGTTCCCGCCCAGCGGGCTCCTTCTGGACGCCGTCGCCTTGGCCGTCACCTGGTATATCGGGGTCGGCCTGACCGACGTACTGGTGATCGACGGCGTCTATCTCCTCGGCGTGGCGGGACTCGTCACATACCTTTGCCTGAAAGTGCCCCGACGGCCGGTCGAGCTGCGGATCACCGCGGAGGTGATCGAAGGTGGCAGCGCGCAGCGCCCGTTCCGCTACCGGACGGAAGACGTCGCCGAACTGACCGTGCGCCAAATGCGTGGACGCATCGGACAGTACAGTCCTTACTACGCGCTCCACGCCCGCCTGCGCACCGGTGCGCCGTTGACCGACCCACACACCGAGCTGGAGTCAGACGGCTGGATACCGTTGTGGCGGACGGGCACGACGCCCGAAATCCACCCCGTATTGTCCGAGGCCCTGTCCCGGTGCGCTGGGGAACGCTGGCGACCAGGCACATGAGGCGGACACAGCCGGTCCGGCAGTACCCCGCCTCCTCGGCTTGCCCGGTGCATCTCCCACTGGTCGTGTAACGTCGCGATCTGCTGCGACGCACTCACATACCGCCCTCTCAGCCCTGGTCGCTCGTCTTGGCCTCAGCACTATCGATGTCGGGGCTCGCGGAGGGGACTGTAAGACGTTCGACTCTGGCCCGTAGTCGGCGGTGACGCCGAGTAGCCACCCTTGATCATGATCTTGTGGTGGATATCAACTCCCTGATGGGGACGGTGTTTTCGGGACTGTCGGTGCAGGTTGTCGAGGACGTGGCGTACTGCGGCGACATGGTGGTGGTCTTGGCCCGGACCCGGGACGTGGCGGTGCCGTGCCCGGTGTGCGGGACGCCGACACCTAAGGTGCACGGTTATCACCGCCGAACGGTGAGGGACATGCCGGTCGACGGCCGCCAGGCCGTCGTCCATCTGCGCGTACGACGGCTGTCCTGTCCGGCCCTGGGCTGCCGGCGGCAGACCTTCCGTGAGCAGATTCCCGGACTGCTGGAGCGCCATCAGCGCCGCACGGTGCGTCTTGCCTGGCAGATAGCCCAGGTGGCACGGGAGTTATGCGGCCGGGCGGCCGCACGCCTGGCCGGCCTGCTGGCCGTGCCCGTTTCCCGGAGTACCGCGCTGCGCCATCTGCGGCGCCTGCCGCTGCCTCAGCAAGCCATCCCGCGGGTGATCGGCGTGGACGATTTCGCCCTGCGCCGCCGCCACCGCTACGCCACGATCATCACGGACGCCGAAACCGGGCGGAGCGTCGCGGTCCTGCCCGATCGCGAGGCGGCCACCCTGGAGTCCTGGCTTCGCGAACATCCTGGCGTCGAAGTCGTGTGCCGGGACGGCCTCGGCCACCTATGCCGAGGCCGTCCGCCGCGCGCTGCCCCACGCGATGCAGGTCAGCGACTGACGGCACCTGTGGCGAAATCTGTGCGGAAGGTCTTGCTCGAGGTCCGCGCGCACGCCGGCTGCTGGGCCACCACCAACCCGCCCCGCCCCGCCCCGGCGGAGTGCGCGAGCAGACCACCCGCGAACGCTGGAACAAGGTCCACAAAACGGTGACTCAAGGTGCGAGGCTCTTGAAGCGGCCGCGTCCGGTGTTGACCTACAGCACGTACCCGATCAACCCGTCCTTCTGAGTGCCTGTCAGCTGCTTGAGGGCACCTGCGCCTGGGAAAGCGTCGAGCAGTGCTGCCGCGGCAGCCACGAAGTGGAGGCTTACCTGTTCACACGAGAGACGATCGCGGTCCCATCTGCCCGGCCCGGCATCCGTGGGGGTGCGGTACTCCTCGGCGGGGCGCAGGGTGCGGCGGCGTGTGATGAAGGCCCGGCGGGCCTCGAGTTTCGGCGCGGTAGACCGCTGTCGGTAACTCCGGGTGTCTGAACGTGAGGAATGCCTGGGGGAGTGGCGGTCAGAGGGCGCTCTGACGGCTTCAAGTCGTGTTTCCGGGCGAGACAGCACCGCTGGCGCTGCCGGGTATGGCGCGTTCTTGGGCGCGGATTCTCGCGAGTTCGTCGTAGAGCTGCGCCAAAGCTTCGGAGCGTTGGTCAGGAGGCAGAACGGCAACGCGATCGATTCGATCGACGAGGCTGGCGTAGCGGAATCTCATGTTGAGGTGCCAGCGCCAGCGGGAGCCGAAGTCAAGGGCGCGCAGCAGGGCGATGAGGAACGTGGCCAAACCAGAGGCCACACGGGCCCAGAGGGCGAAGTTGGACGGAAGGATGGTCGCGGTAGTTGTTGCGGCCAGGGCGAGGCCCGTGCCCGCGTTGTGCCAAGTCGAGTCGATGCGTGCTGCACGGGTATGCGGTCTTGCGGCCTGTTGCACGGTGGTCCGAAGGTTGCCGGCGGCTTGAGCGAGTCCGTTTTCGTCGGTGGCGGTCATATGGGCCCTCCCCCGTGGACGACGGTGCGCCAAGGTTCGGCGGACCTGCCGAACATGGTCAAGTAGGCGGTGCGGTATCGCTTCGTCGCCGGTTGCGCCCTTTCCGATGGGAGACGTCGACGGCGTAGCTGGGGCGGTCTCTTGCGCGAGTTCGGGCGCTCTTCCTGGATCTGTGCAGGCCACCAGTGGGTTTCAGGCGTGGTCGGGGGTCTGACACCCCCCAGAACCCTCGCGGCCCTCACAGCAGGAAGCAAGGGGGAGGCTGGGAAGACATGGGAGCGCTGTGGGGGCTCCGCCGGGAAGGTGCGCTGGTTCCGCGCGACGGGGGGTCGCGTGCGGGCCGGGCAGACAAGCTGCCTGACCGGCCCCGGCGGATGATCTTGACGGTGTGGCCGTGACCCGGCCGGGGCGGGAGTTGACGGCGTATGCGCCTGACCCGACCTCTGCACACCACGGCGGCCGCCGTCGCCGCCGTCCTCGCGAGCGTGCTGTCCGCGGTCCCGCCGGCACCCGCCCCTGCGTCCTGCACGTCGACGGGGACGGCAGTCCGCAAGACGGCCGTTCACCGGCCCGCGTGGAATGAGGGACCGGTCGCAACGGAGCGCTCGCCGATCGTGCGGTACCTGAGCAAGGGGGAGCGGGTGACCTCCTGCGTGCTCGCGGTCGGCCGGGATGCGTTCCGATACCGCGAGTACGGCGGCGGGACCCTGTGGCGGGTCGTCCCCGGCGGGCAGGCGCCGGCGCGGTGCCTCGAGCGGGCGTGAGCATGGCGGTTCAGGAGGCGGGCCGGTAGGTGGCGGCCGGGCCGATCACGCCGGGCCCGAACTTCTGCCGAATCCGGTCGGCCGCCCGCTCGGCGGTGAGGCGGGCCTGGCGGGCGGCGTCGAGGCTGAGCTGCTCGGCGACCTGGTCGCCGTCGGCCAGGTCCTCGCAGGTCGTCCTCGTGCCCGGACGGCTCGGGCAGGCGGCGGGTCTTCGCCCACGCGGGTCCGCCGGCGAACGTCAGCGTGAGCGTGAGGGCGCGCGGCCTGCCCGCGGCCACGCAGCTCGCCACCGAGCTGCACGACCAGGCCCAGGAGGGCCGAACGCGCGGCCGCGCCGTCGAGGACGTCGTGGGGCAACCGGTGCCGGACGCTTGCGGAAGCCGGCAGGCGGCGCGGGATGACGGTGCGTGGGTCGATGCCGCGGGCCCGGTCGACGGCCGTACGGCCCGCTGTGCCGAGCAGGCGCTGCACGGTCGCGGCCGGCAGTGCGGCGAGCAGGCCGACACGGTCGACGCCGTAGCGCGTCAGGGCGGCGGCCTGTCGGGGGCCGATGCCGTGCAGGTCTTCCACCGCGAGCAGTGCGAGCCAGTCGGCGGCGTCGGCGGCCTCGATGGCCAGGACGCCGCCCGGACGCTCCACCTGTGCGGAGGCGGTCGCGGCGACGGTGACGGTCGGGCCGGTGCCGACCCGGACGTCGACGCCGTAACGGGAGACCGTCCGCAGCCGCAGGATCTCCCCAGGTGCGAGGCGGCCGCCCGGTGGTAGCGCAGCGCGCCGCGCAGGTCGACCAGAGCCGCCGTGGGCGGCAGGGCCTCCACCACCGGCGACAGGTCATGCAGCTGCTCCAGAACCTGCCGGTAGGTCTCCTCCGGCAGCCGCTCCGGGCAGCGTACGTGCATCACCACACCCGGCCGGCGCCCCGTCGACTCCGTACCCATCCGGCGCTCACCTCCCCGCCACGCTATCGAACAAATAAACCGAACGCGCGAGCGCGAGCACGTGATGGCGTGTGTGATGGAGCACGACAGTTTGCGAGTGGTGCACGACGGTTTGCGAGCGTATTGCCGGTGACTCTGAAGTGGCACCGGCGCCAGTACGTCCCCGTCGGCCGTGTGGACTCCCTCAGCAGGCCGGATACCACCCCGCAGAACCCCGGCTGCCCCGGTCACGCCGGCCGCATGACTGGTTGGTACCCGCCTACGGAGCACGAAAGGCCTGCCCCGCGAAGCGAACACACGAGGCGCCTGAAGTCGCGATTCGTCTGGGCTATTGGGACGAGCGCTGATCTCCTTTCGCGTGATTCAACAGCGGCCCTTCTCACGTTCCGCGAGGTGAACCGGTACCCGTTGACAGCATGAAGTCAGATTCCCAGGGGCCCACATCCACCGCCTTTCCGCCAGCAGCCCCACGTTGGCGTCGGCTGTGCCGGGCCGCCGCCGTTATTCTCGGCATGACGCTCACTGCCGCCCCGTACGCCAGTGCATCGTCAGCCGCCCCCCGCGCCGCAGCTCAAGGCGCGACGTTCGGGGCGACGCAGCAGGCCAAGGCTCCCACCGCTCTGTACGGGGGAGCGGTGATCAACGTAACCAGCGCAGAGCAGTTCAACACGCTGCTTCAGACCAATCCGAAAGTCATCGTCGACTTCATGGCGGTCTGGTGCGGCCCCTGCAAACTCATCAAGCCCGATTTTGAGCGCTTCTCCACGAAGCCGGAGTACAGCACCATCAGGTTCGCGGTCATCGACGTCGACCAAGTTCCAGATGTATCCGAGCAGGCCGGCATCAGGGCCATGCCCACCTTCCTGACCTATCTGGAAGGGGAGAAGAAGGGCGAAATCCTCGGGGCCGACCCGAATAAGCTGCGCAGACTGCTGGACGAACTGGCCGCGGCCTAGCGCCCGAGCCCGCCCGCATAGGCGATGGGGCTGCGTTGTCCGAGGCGGGAGTGACGGCGTCGGGTGTTGTAGCGGTTGAGCCAGCCGAACGCGTCGAGTCGGGCCTCGCGTTCGCTGGGTCAGGTCTTGCGGCCTTGGAGCGTCTCGCGTTTGAAGGTCGCGTTGAAGGACTCGGCGAGTGCGTTGTCCGCGCTGGAGCTGATCGCGCTCATGGACTGGCGGAGGCAGGCCTGGTGGCAGGCGGCGGCGAAGGCCCGGGTGGTGTACTGGGCTCCGTGGTCGGTGTGTATGACCGCCCCGGCGAGGCTGCCGCGGGTGTGTTCGGCAGCGGCCAGGGCGTCAATGACGAGATCGGTGCGCATGTGGTCCGCGATCGCCCAGCCGGCCAGGCGCCGTGAGGCGAGGCCAATCACGGTGGCCAGGTAGAGGAACTTCCCGCCGTCCAGCGGGAGATAGGTGATGTCGCCGACGTACTTCGTGTTCGGCTCGCTTGCCGTGAAGTCGCGGCCGATCAGGTCCGGGGCCTTCGCTGCGGCCGGGTCCGTGATCGTGGTGCTGTGCCTGCGCCGCAGCCGCACGCCCCCCAGGCCGATGCTCCGCATCACCCGCGCGATCCGCTTGTGGTTGACTCGCTCGCCCTCGTCGCGGAGTTCGGCGGTGATCCTGGGGACGCCATAGGTGCCGTCCGACTCGCGGTGCACGGCTCGTATCCGGGCGGCGAGGCGGGCATCAGCCGCCTGCCGGGCGGCCCGGTCCGCGGCCGTCCGGCGCCAGTAGTAGAAGCTGGAGCGGGCGATGCCCAGGATGGTGGACAGCCGCTTCACGCCGTAGCGGCGGTGGTGGTCGGCAACGAACTGGAAGCGGTTCACCAGCGCGTCTCCCCGGCGAAATACTTCGCCGCCTTGCGCAGGATCTCGCGTTCCTCCTCCAGTTCACGGACCTTCTGGCGCAGAGCGGCGTTCTCCGCCTCCAGCGGTGTCGGCGGCTCCGTCGGCACCTCTGCCCGGCGTCCCCGCGGCCGGCTCACGCCAGCCGCCCGCACCCAGTTCCGCAAGGTCTCGGGGTTGATTCCCAGATCGGCAGCGACCCGCCGGATCGTCGCCTCGGGCCGCGACTGGTACAGCACGACCGCGTCCGCCTTGAACTGCGGCGGATAGTTCTTCATGACCACGAGATGTCCGTTCTCAGATCCTCAGGACCCAGTGTCTCGTGTGTCCAAGATCAGGGGGCAAGGCCCATTGAGCCAGAACCCGTTTATATGGACAAAGCCTGTGGGGATCGCGATGGCTGCCGTCGTCATGACCACTTCTGACGATGATGGGGGTCGAACGCGCCTGGGTCGCGCACGTCCACGACGTCCATGCCCGCCGCGCGTGCGGCGGCCACTCCTTCGTCGGTGTTCTCGTAGGCCAGGCAGCGCTCTGTGGGCACGCCTAGCGCACGGGCGGCGGCGTGGTAGGGGTCGGGCGCGGGTTTGCCGCTCCACGTCCTCCCGGGCGACGACGACCGGATGGCCGCGTCCACAGTGTGGGCACCGAGCGATTCGACGGCGGCGAGGACGGCGACGGGCCCCATGATGGGCGTCAGGACCGGAACCAGCGCGAGCACTCCCGCGACGGCGGAGACGATGCCCATGCCGTCCTCCATGCCGGCACCCCTACCCGGTCAGGTGAAGCCAGCCGGATCGGGAGAACCTTCGGCGCTAGCGCGTAGTGCCGTGCATGAAGCCGATTCATGACGCCCTCGCCGACTTCGGGTCTCGTCACCATCCCCATTCACCTCGCGTCCGCGACCGAGAACCCCAGCATCCAGTTTCATCAGTACTACCTAGGGGAGGATGCGCCGGGTGCGGGTGCGGGTGCGGGTGCGGGTGCGGGTGCGGGTGCGGGTAAGGTCTGCGACTTGGAGGACCGCGAGGTCGCCCAGTCCAGGGGCTACGAGTACGCCAAGGACAAGATCGTCGCCGTCTCCGATGCCGGAGCTGAAGAGTTTGCCGCTCCCCACGGCGAAGGCGATTGAGATCCAGGCGTTCGTGCCACTCGAGTCGATCGATCCGATCCGCATCGCGGAGGGCTACTACTTAGTGCCGGACGGGTAGGTGGCGGCGAAGCCATACAAGCTGTTGCGCCAGACCTTGGACCGGGCGTCGAAGGTGGCGATCGTCAAGTAAGCCTGGTCGGGCCGGGAGCGCCTGAGCCTGCTGCGCCTGCGTGACGATGCGATCGTCTTGCACGTGATGCGGTGGTCGGACGAGGTCCGCGATCCGGCCGCCGTCGACCCGCCACACGAGACGATGTCGGAGGAGGACGGCCTCGGGGAACATCGGTACAGCGGTTATCGGTGAGAACGATCATGGTCCGATCGGCGCGAGGGTGCTGACGCGGTTCTCGTACTCGCGGCGGGCCTTGCGCTGGGCCGGAACAGTCGGGACGCCCTGGCCGCCGTCGAGCGGCTGGCAGCGGGCAAGGAGTTGGCGGTGGATCGCTGGCACGGCCGTGACTCGCAGGGTGTAGCCCTGACCGCGCCGTACGGGCACCCCCTGGTCGAGCGCGGCCCGCTCGGCGGGCTCTAGGTCGGCCACCCGGAGGAAGTCGGCGACCTTGCCCGGCATGTCGAGGGTGACCGGCAGCTCTGGGACCGGGATGTCCTCCTGCTCGATGGCGGTGTGGTCGGGCAGGAGGTCGGCGACGGCCGTGCGGATGGCGCCGCGGCTGACGCCGTGTTCGCGGGCGAGGGCGGCGATGGAGCGGCCTTCCAGGTAGGCGGTGCGTACGGCGTCGGTCTTGTTGGCCGGGACGGCGGGGCGGCGTCCTCCCTTGCTGCCCTTGGCCTCGGCGGCGCGCAGTCCGTCGTAGGTCAGCTCGCGCTGGAGGTCGCGTTGGAGTTCGCCGGCGGCGGCGAGGGTCTGCACCATGAACTTCACGGTGGACAGCAGCTCGCCGGTGCGCGGGTGGCGGGCGGTGAGGTCCATCGCGGAGAACGCGCCGTCGTGGATGCGCAGCGCCACCTGGTCGCGGTGGAGGACGTCGAGCACGTCGAGGATGTGTCCGGTGCCGCGTACGAGGCGGAACATCTCGGAGATGTGCACGGTGTCGCCCGGCCGCGCGTGGGTGAGCAGTTCGCGGAACTTCGGGCGCTGGAGGGGGTGGAGGCGGCTGGAGGTGCCCGGGTCCTCCTCGAAGACGACCGGGTCCTCGATCCCGGCCTCGTCCAGGACGAGGTTCTGCCGGGCGGTGGACTGCTGGTCGGTTGAGACCCGCTTGTAGACCAGGTTCGCCACCGAGGGCCCCTTCCTGACGGAGGATCGGACCCTATCTGTCGTCAAACCCTGTCAGCAATCACCATCGGATCTGATTGGATTCGAGCCGGCGTGAACCCCCGGATTGCACGGGTTCATTGGACGCGCGGCCCCCTGTCGTTAAACGATCCTTTGCCGACAGGGGGGTGCGGCGTGCTGCAGTCGGATCAGCAGTCGGTCTCGGCGGGGGCGGCCGATGAGCTTTGTGCGGTCTGTGCGACGCGGGCCAGCAGGGTTCGCAGTTGGAGGGCGTCGTGCTCGTCGAGGTCGACGAGCAGCTTTGCCTCGGCGGCGGCGAGATTTTCTCGTACCTGGTTCAGGCGGGTGCGGCCGGTGTCGGTGAGCAGGACCTGGCGGGCGCGGCGGTCGCGGGGGTCGGGGCGGCGGGTGACGAGGTTGTGGGCTTCGAGGTCGTCGAGGAGATAGGTCATCACGGTCCGGTCGAGGCTGACCGCCTTGGCGAGGGCGAGCTGGGAGGGGGGTTCGCCGCTGGCGAGGGCGACCAGGACGAGGTAGGCGCGTGCGCCGCCGGGCAGGTCGGCGACTGATTCGGTGGCGACGCGGCGGAAGGCCGAGGAGACCATGCGGATCGCCCAGCCCAGGTCCGTGTCCAGCGCCAGCCCGGAACTCTCGCCGGCGTGCTTGTCGGACGTCGATGCGCTCATCTCCGCAACATAGCACAACGCTATGCATCCAAGATGTTCTTGCTAGCAGAACATCTTGGATGCATAGTGGATTGCGCAGTCGGAGCGACAGCACGTCACGTGCTGATCGCCCGGATTCCCCTATCGCAAGGACATGAGGAAGATGAGCAGCAGCAACGTTCTGCAGGGCCGTACGGCACTGGTGACCGGAGCCACGTCGGGCATCGGCAAGGCCATCGCCCGGAACCTGGCTGGGCAGGGTGCTGAGGTCGTGCTGCACGGCCGCGACCAGGCGCGCGGTGAGGCGCTGATGAAGGAACTCGCGGCCGAGGGCGCGAGGGCGCGTTTCATCGCCGCTGACCTCTCCGACGCCGAGGACACGCTGCGGCTGGCTGCCGAGGCCGGCGCGGTCGACATCCTGGTGAGCAACGCGGGCCTGTACGAGTTCGCACCGACGGCCGCAACGGATGCCGCGAGTTTCGACCGGCACATCGCCGTCAACACCCGCGCGCCGTTCCTCCTGGTCGGCGCGCTGGCCCCGGTGATGGCCGAGCGCGGGCAGGGCTCGATCGTGCTCGTCGGCTCCAGCGCCGCCCGCATGCCCGCACCCAGCGGTGCCGCCTACGGCGCCTCCAAGGCCGGTGCGGAGATCCTGACCCGCTACTGGGCCACCGAGTTCGGCCCGTCCGGCGTGCGGGTCAACACCGTCTCCCCGGGCCCGGTCCACACCGAGGGCACGAGAGCGATGCTCGGCGAGCACATCGCCGTCCTGGACTCCACCAACGCCCGCGGCCGCGCCGGCGATCCCGCCGAGATCGCCGAGATCGTCTCCTTCCTCGCGGGACCGGCCAGCTCGTACGTCAATGGAGCCGTGCTGTTCGCCGACGGCGGCGAGCGCAGCGTCCTTCCGGCCTGAGGGGCATCGTCGTGAACGTCTTCATCATCGGAGCCACCGGTTTCGTCGGCGGCAATCTGGCCCGCCACCTGGCCGACGAAGGGCACGCCGTCACCGGTCTGGCCCGCTCCGACACCGCTGCCGCCGCCCTGAAGGAGCAGGACATCACCCCCGTCGCAGCTGATCTGGACGCGCGCCGCCCGGCTGCGATCGACGCCGCGCTGGCCGCGGACGCAGCCATCTACGCGGCCCAGGCCGACCCGGAACAGGAGACCGCGACCGTCGCCGACCTGACCCGGGCCCTGGCGGGGACCGGCAGGACTCTCGTCTTCCTGTCCGGCAGCGGTGTGCTGATGCAGCGCACCGCAGGTGCCTGGAGCCCGGACATCTTCGCCGAGGACGATGCGTTCGTCACCGAGCCGCGGGCCGGCTTCCGCAATGCCGCCGAGGACACCGTCCTGGCCTCCGCCGCCCACGGGGTACGCGCGATGGTCATCCGTCCCGGCCAGATCTGGGGGCCTGGCGATCACGGACACATGTCGATGATCTACCAGTCCGTCGCCGCGCTCGGAGCCGCCGCCTACGTCGGCAACGGGCTGGCCGTCTACAGCCACGTCCACATCGACGACGTGGCCCGCCTGTTCAGCCTCGCCCTGACCAAGGGGCGGGCGAGCGGCCCGTATCACGCGGTCGCCGGCGAGACGCCGAACCGGTGGATCGCGGAGAAGGTCGCCGAAGACCTCGGCGTGAAGACCCGTAGCGTCACGCCCGAGGAGGCCGAGCAGGTGCGGGAGCCGTTCGGCACCCTCATCATGGCCGCCTCCAGCCGCATCCGCGCCGTCACGGCTCGGGCCGAAGCTCGCCCTGCAACCCCGCCGGCGGTTCGCCAAGGACGCCGTACTGATCGTGGACGGCACCCTGGTGCCCACCCGCGATCACAAGATCGCCGAGCAGTCGAAGAACTACCGCTACTCCACCAACCACCAGGTGGTCATTGACGCTGACAACCGCCTGGTGGCCGTGGTCGGCCGACCGCTGCCGGGCAACCGCAACGACTGCCGGGCCTGGGCGGAGTCCGGTGCGAAGGCCGCGGTCGGCAACACCACGACCATCGCCGACGGCGGCTATCCCGGCACCGGATTGGTGATGCCGCACCGCCGTCGCAAGGGCGAGGAACTGCCGGAGTGGAAGCAGGCGCACAACAAGTCCCACAAGCAAGTCCGGGCCCGCGTCGAACACTGCTTCGCCCGCATGAAGACCTACAAGATCCTGCGCGACTGCCGCCTACGTGGCGACGGTGTCCACCACGCGATGCGCGGCATCGCTCGCCTGCATAACCTCACCCTCGCCGGATAGACGAGCGCGACCGCCCGAGGGCAGGCACGTCCCGAACAGCCGGGAGATCATTTACGGGACACCCCTTAGGAGGTCGACCAACGCATCCTGGATGTTCGCGTTCTTGATACCGGAGTCGGTGAGGAGAAGCTTCATCATGTCCTTCTCAAGGAATTGACAGAGCGCTGTCATCTCACCACATGCCACTGACGTCACCGTCAGTGAGCCCACCACAACAAGTGGACCAGAGCCGCAACTCATGAACAAAGCCACCCCGCTGACGTCAGGGACCAGGACGACGATGTACGTCTGCTCGCCCGTATCCAGGCGGCTGATCAGGTCGCGTTCGTAGCGGAGCAGATCGTCGTAGCGGGTCTGGCGGCGGTCGAAGCGGCGTACCGAGGTGTCGTGGTGGCCGTGGGAGACGGGCGTGTCCTGTGGGTGCAGCCACCGGATCGGCACACTGAGCGCGGTGACGCGAGTACGGGCTCGTCATCGGCATCGAGCAGGATCCGCCGGCACAGTTCCGCCGTGTACGCCTGGCGGACCGCACGGCGCCCGGCAGCACTCCGTCACCGGGTGTCGCGCGGGCGAGGGGCCTACCGTGGGAGATGGACCCGGCGTCGGTCGCGCCGACCGGCCGGTCGTTCACGCCGGGGGGCGTAAGGAGGCACGAGATGTCCGATGCGATACGGGACACCACGGCCCGGCGCGTACGACATTTCGTCGACGCCGGATATCCCGACGCCGGGCCCGTCGAGGCAGCGGTGGAGGGAGCCGTCTACCGACTCGGGGACGGAACGGTGGCCAAGGTGTGGGAGCGCCGACGGGGATCCGAACTGCGCCGGATGCAGCGTTTCTACGCCGACGCCGCGGCGCACCTGCCGCTCGGCTCCCCGGAGATCCTCGCCGTCGAGGACATCGACGGTGTCCCGATGACCGTGGAGCGGGAGCTGACCGGCGAGCCCCTGGCGGGCAGGATCCGCACCGACGACCCGGACGAGGTGCTGCCCGAAGCGGTCGACTGCCTGGTCGGCGTGCTGCGCGCCCTCGCGGACGCCCATGACGTCGACGAGGTCAAGCACCTCCCTGTGCTGGACGAGGAGCGCCCGCTGTGGGAAGGCCACACCACTTTCGGGTCCGCCCTGGCGGACCTGGTGGACCGGCGGGTCGGCCGGTGCGCGGACCGGCTCTCCACGTACGTCCGCGACTTCGACGACACGCGCGCCCGGCTGCTTCGGAAGCTGCGCTCGCTGCCCCGTACCGACGAGGCGGTCGTCCACGGTGACGTCTTCCCGGAGACCGTGCTGGTGGACGACGACCTGCGGCCGCTCGCCCTCGTGGACTACGGCTTCCTGTCCACGGCCGGGGACCCCCGCTTCGACGCCGCCGTGGCCGCGGCCATCTTCCCGGCGGGCGCCGAGCGCGCCCTGGAGATCACCCGGCAGCTCACCACGCGGTTCGCCGACGAGTTCGGCTACGCGGTCGACGACCTCCTGCTGTACCAGGCCGCCTATGCGATGGCCACGAGCGACGCCTTCGCGCCGGGCGGCGGTGACGAGCACTTCGCCTGGTGCGTCACCGTACTCGACGACCCGGCCGTCGCCGAGTCCCTGCACCGGTGACGCACCGCGGGCAGCCGGGCAGCCGGGAAGTTCCGGTGGCGGTGTGTGTGCGGGGCCCTGCGATGCCGAGCTGATGCGACCTGCCAGCGCGAGGCGAATGTACGCAAAAGCATAGTGATCCATCCATAATTGGCCCGTTCTGCGCCAACCGGTCACGGCAGTGCCCGGCCGCTCACGGGCGGCCGGGCATCGAAAGGAATCCCCTCATGGCAGACGTCAAGGTCGGGCTGTACGTGTACGTCGAGGCCAAGCCCGGCAAGGAGGAAGAGGTCGCCGACTTTCTCCGCAAGGGCCTTGACCTCGTGCAGGAGGAGCCCGACACCGTCGCCTGGTTCGCCGTGCGCCTGAGCGAGACCGGCTTCGCGATCTTCGACGCCTTCCCCACCGACTCCGCACGTCAGACCCACCTCAACGGCCGGCTCGGCAAGGCCCTGATGGAACGAGCCGGCGATCTGTTCTCCCAGCCGCCTTCCATCGAGCGACTCGACGTTCTCGCACACAAACTTCCCTGAAGACCGGGCGCGGCTGGTCGGCCCGGCGAGGCGGCCTCCACCCCCGATGCTCGCACTCCCCGACCCCTCAACCACGTCGTGCACGTCCACGAGCGATGCGGTCCCTCCGAAGTCGTGTGTACGGGGCACGACTTCGCGGCTGCCGCGCCCGTCTCGGGTTACGGCACGCTGATGCCCGCAGCGGTAGGCCGCTGGGGGCATCAGCGGAACCGTGGCTTCGAGAATCAGTGGGCGTCCTCCGACCCCACGGCCTCGGTGCAGAACCGCACCTGGTCATGGTCATGGAGCAGCCGCATACCGAGAAGTGCGAGCGTCTCCAGCGCATAGTCGTCGCCGAAGGACTCCTTCTCGCGGAGCGCCGTTTCGCCCGTCCGGATCGTCACGGTCTTATGGCCAAACGTCCCAGCCCGTGGTCTCCAGGCTCGGTGAACACACCGGCCGGAGGTTCCTTCTGGCGCCGCCACGCCCGTGGGAATCGATCCCCGACCAGCACGTTTGGTCGGGGGCCGATCTCGTTTGGTTCGGTTGCGAGGCACCGCCATCCCCCTCGTGCCCCGCTCGACCTGGCACGTGTGTGGCATGCCTCGGCGTTGGTTGTCGCTGAGCAGCCACGCGCGGCCCGCAGCCTCCGCGAACGGGGACTGCGGGCCGGCGAGGGAGGTCCTCAGGCAGGAATGAGGCCGTTGGGGTTGATGATGAACTTCTCGGGCACTCCCGTGTCGAAGGTCGCGTAGGCCTCGGGGGCCTCGTCGAGGCTGATCACCTTCGTGTTGAGCATGGAGCTCAAGTAGGGCATGCGGTCCCACAGGATCGCCATCATCAGCTCGCGGTTGTAGTGCATGATCGGTGCCTGCCCGGCGGAGATCCGCGGCGACTTGATCCATGCCTTGCCGAAGTCGATCGGGTACGTTCCCTCTTGCTCGGCCTTCGACTTCGCGAGCGGGTCGGGGCCGTAGACGCCGATGACTCCGGTTGCTCCGCCCGCCCGGGTGGCGTCGACCACCTGATTGATGGCGTAGGCCGGGTCCATGTCCCCGCCCTCGCGGCCGACGCCGTGTGCCTCGGTGCCGACGTAGTCGACCGCGCAGTCGACCCTGGGTTCGCCCAGGATTGCCTCGATCTGGTCGGTGAGCGCCGCGTCCTGCCTCAGGTCGATCGTCTCGCAGCCGTTCTTCTTCACCAGCTCCAGACGGTCCGTGCTGTGGTCGCCGACGATGATGCAGGACGCCCCGAGGAGGCGCGCCGCTGCCGCGCCGCAGCGGCCGACCGGGCCGGCGCCGGCGATGTACACGGTCGAGCCCGGCTTGGCACCGGCCTCCATGAGTCCGTGGAACGCGGTGGGCAGGATGTCCGAGAGCAGCGCCAGGTCACGGATCTTCGCCATGGCCTGGTCCTTGTCCGGGAAGCGCAGGAGCTGGAAGTCGGCGTACGGGACGAACAGATACTCGGCCTGGCCGCCGACCCAGTCGCCCAGGTTGAAGCCGTAGGCTCCGCAGGACACCTTGGGGTTCGTTGTCTCGCAGACGTCGGTCCGGCGCGCCCTGCAGTTGCGGCATCGGCCGCAGGCGACGTTGAACGGGACGGAGACGAGGTCGCCCTCACGGAGGAACTCGACGTCGGGGCCGACCTCGATGACCTCCCCGGTCATCTCGTGTCCCATCACCATGCCCTGGGGCACCGGGAAGGACCCGCGGTAGATGTGCAGGTCACTACCGCATATGTTGGTGGCGACGATTCGGAGGATGGTGCCATGGGGAGCGCTTTTCCCGTTCGGCATCTGAAGCTTCGGAAAGTCGAGAGCTTCGACGCGCATGTCTTTCGGGTTATGGAAGACGACGGCGCGGTTGCTGCTTGCCATGACGATCTCCTCTGCTGATCCAGGCGACTAGGCCGTGGAAGTGCCGGTGATCAATTCGGCGGCTTTGCGACCTCGGCCTACCCAACGTAGGACCGTCACCCAACGACTGCACCCCGGGAGCGGACTCCCCATGCCCGCATGCCACTGCACCAACGCTGCGTGCGACGCTCCCGGCCAGGCACGTCATCTCCATCCGGGCAGGTCCGCGCGTTGTCAGCGGTGAGGGAACCGACGCAGCGGCCCCCGCTCCCAGGAGCCCTCGCCCGTCCAGGCCTACGTCCGGGTGATGGGCGCTCGCGAACACAATCTCAAGGACGCGGATCTGACGGTTCCGCCCGACGCAACGGTGGTCTTCACCGGCGTCTCGGGGTCGGGCAAGTCTTCCCTCGCCTTCGACACCCTCTACGCGGAGTCGCACGGCGCTACCTGGAGTCGGTGGCCCCGTAAGCGTCTCTGTTTGCCTGCCGATGGGGGGGCCGGCGTGTGGCGCCGACGTTGTCTCGGGGGCATCCTGTGGGCACTGGTGATCGCCGGGGCAGCCGATGGGAAGGGTCCGGTGATGCGGGTCTCGTCGCAGGGCGTTACGGTCGTGGCTCTCCTGGCGGATCCGGACGCGCCGACGGAGGTCGCGCAGCATATTGCCCGGGTTCTTCCTGATCGGCTCGCCAAAAAGTCGGGCCAGGGGCGGCGGTTCGACGTCGAGGTGGTCGGTGAGCCCTTCACCGCAGGGACCGAGGACCTGTCCACACTGGCGCGCCGGATCATGGACCGCAGGCGAGGTGAGAACTGGGACATCGTCGTGGCCCTCACCGATCTTCCGCTGCACTCACACGGGCGCAAGCTCGTGGTGGAGCTTAGGGCCTGTCCGGCGGATCATGATGCTCGCCTTGCGTCGGGGTCATTGTTCTGGGCGTGGGGCGGGGCGATCTGACGAACGATGAGTGGGCGCGGTTGGCGCCACATCTGCCGAAGTCCGGTCGCCGTGGCGGTCGGTGGAGTGATCACCGTATGGTGATCAACGGGATCTTGTTCCGGGTTCGCACCGGGGTACCGTGGCGGGACCTGCCGGAGCGGTTCGGTAGCTCGAAGACCGTCTATGAGCGGCACCGCCGGTGGTCGGCAGACGGGACCTGGGATCGGATTCTCCAGGCCGTCCTTGCCGACGCGGATGCCCAAGAAGGAATCGACTGGAGCATGGTGAGTGTGGACTCCACCTCTTGCCGGCTCATCAACATGCGGCCGGGGCGCCTCGCCGGGTGCCGCGAATCCCCAAGAGGCGCTCGGTCCCGCGCCAGCACCGCCCCGACGAAGGACTCGGCCGTTCCCGCGGCGGCTTCACCAGCAAGATCCACCTTGCTGGTGAGGGCGGCCGACGGCCGTTGGCCCTGCTGATTACTCCCGGCCACTGGGGCGACAGCCCTGGTCATCCCGGTGCTGGAACGCATCCAGGTCAAGCGCCCTGGCGGCGGCCGTTCCCGGACACGGCCGGACCACCTCGGCGGCGACAAGACACCCCATGCAGCTATTGGGTCAAGCAGTCGCATCGAGAGGTGATGGTTGCGGCGGGCGATATGCGATGGCTTCGTCGAACTTCTGGCGGGTGATGAGGCAGTGGTGGAGCTGGCCGAGCATGCGGTTGAAGAGGTTCCGGAGAGCCGCGTAGTAGCGATCGCCGGTCTCTCGTCGACGGTTGTAGTGGTCGTGAGCGCCGCTTGAGGCCGTGAGTGCGGCGAAGGCCCAGTGCCGGCCGGTTGCGGCCAGACGGCTGTTCTTGATGCGGCGGTGGCTGACGCGGCGACTCTTGCCGGACTCCCGCGTCACGGGGGCGCTTCCGGCATAAGCCTTCAGATCGCGGGCCGTGTCGAATCGGGTGCGGTCGTCGCCGATTTCGGCGAGTAGCCGGGCACCGGTGAGCACGGCGAGGCCTGGGAAACTCGTGATGATCTCCGCGTCGGGGTGCTGCAGGAAAAGCTCCTCGGTGACGCTTGCCAGGTCATCGCATGCCTTGCAGGCCGCTGGGCGAGCAAGGCAAGTGTCTGGTGTCCCATCGCTGTTTCCACCAGAGCCGGCCGCCGGAGCCGGCTCTGGCGCAACACCTTGAGCAGGCGGTCGGTCTCGGCCTCGATCCGGCGCTGGCGGCCGGCTTGCGTGACGGCGGCCTTGACCTTGCTGCGGGCGAGCTTGGCGGCCTCGGCCTGCGTGGGCGCGATCGCCAGAATCGCGCGAGCCTCTCGCGCCTGTAGCCTCTCGCGCTTGTCGGCGAACGCTTCGAGGGCCGCCGGGTAGTACTCGCGCAGGTGCGAGCGCAGGCGGTTGTGGGCACGGGTCCGATCCCAGACAGCGTCCTGCTGAGCTCTGGCGAGGACGGCGATCGCCTTGACCAGCTCAGAGTCGCCCGGCAGGGGCCGGGGGAGCTCTGCATCGGTCCGCAGGATGTTCGCCAGGACGACGGCGTCCTGGTGGTCGGACTTTTTACGGGAGACGGTGTGCCGGTCCCGGTAACGTGCCACGGCCATGGGGTTGATCGCGAAGACTCGGCGCCCGGAGGCCCGCAGGCAGGCCACCATGAGACCGGGCGAGGTCTCGATCGCGATCGGGATCGGATCGTCGGGAGTGTCACCGTGCTGGGCGAGCAGATGCAGCAGGTCCTGGAAGCCCGACGCGTCGTCTGTGACTCTGAGCTTGCCGAGCAGGCGAGCATCGGAGTCGACCACCGCCACGTCATGATGGTCTTCGGCCCAATCGATTCCGCAGGTCACCTGCATGCACGCCTCTTTTCGGTACGTCGCTGCCCGTCGGCGTCGAGCCGCGGCAGGACCACTCGGCGACCTAATAGAAGCGCTCGCCGGCGCACCACCCCATCAGCCGTCCGTGGCCCCAGCTGTTCCCAGGGTCCTCGTCATGTCGATCTGTTCAGGTGACGGCCTGCACCTGCTGGCGCGAATGACTGGGTGCGGGCGATGAGCAGGGCGACGTCGTCGTGGTCGTCGGGTTGCCGGAGGTCGTACAGGAGGCGGTCGCAGGTTTCCTCCAGGGGGCAGTCGGGTGCGTCGAGGACGCGGAGGAGTGTGTCGAGGCGCTCGTCGATGGGGTGGTGGCGGGTTTCGACGAGCCCGTCGGTGTAGAGGACCAGTCGGTCGCCCGGGTCGAGGCCGACGGTGACGGTCTCGAAGGGGACGCCGCCGACTCCGAGCGGGGCGCCGGAGGGCAGGTCGAGCAGCTGGGGAGGGCGTCCGCGGCGGACGAGGGCGGGGGGCAGATGGCCGGCGTTGGCGATGTGGCACTCGCCGTGGTGCGGATCGTAGGCGGCGTAGAGGCAGGTGGCGATGTACTGCTCCAGTCCGGAGGTGATCGTGTCGAGCTGTTCGAGGACGCGGGCGGGGTCGAGGTCGAGGCCGGCGAAGGCGGCGGTCGCGGTGCGCAGCCGGCCCATGGCCGCGGCGGCGTCGATGCCGCTGCCCATGACGTCGCCCACGACGAGGGCCGTCTTGTCTCCGCCCAGGGGGAGGACGTCGTACCAGTCGCCGCCGATTTCGTAGGCGGCCTGTGCGGGCTGGTAGCGGGAAGCGAGCTGCAGTCCGGGCAGGTGGGGTGGGTGGTGGGGGAGCAGGCTGCGCTGGAGGGTCTCGGCGGCGTTGCGGACGCTCTGGTGGGCGCGGGCGTTGTCGATGCACACGGCGGTGCGGGAGGCCAGTTCGGTGGCGATGGCGAGGTCATCCTCGTCGAACGGCCGTGGGTCGCGGGCGCGGGCCAGGCCCAGGAAGCCGAGGACGGTGGCGCGTGCGATGAGGGGGACGGCCAGGTAGGAGTGCACACCGGCGCGGGCCAGCAGCGTGGCGGCGTGCTCGTCGCGGGCGATGCAGGTCAGGTCGTTTCCGTCGGCGTGGGGGATCAGGATGGGCCGGCCGGTGCGCACGCAGCGGGTGGCCACGCGGTCGTCGTCGTACGCGGCGATGTGGCCGGGCGGATCCGCGGCCTCGAGGGCGTCGGTGGGGTAGGCGGCCTTCAGCGCGAGGGCACGGAAGAACGCCGGGCCGACGCTGGTGCGAGGCCGGTGCTCGTCGATGACGGAGTCGAGGACGTCGACGGAGACCACGTCGGCGAGCTCGGGAACGGTGACGTCGGCCAGCTCCCGGGCGGTCTGTGCGACGTCCAGGGTGGTGCCGATACGGGCGGAACCGTCGGCGATCAGGGCCAGCCGCCGTCGCGTGGTGGTGGCCTCCCTGGCCGCCCGGTGACGCTCGGTGACGTCCGTGACCAGTTCGGCCACTCCGAGCACGCGGCCCTGGGTGTCCTCCAGCCGGTAGACCGAGATGGTCCAGGCGTGCAGGTGTGGTTCCGGGTCGGCCGGACTGTGACCGACGATGGTGGGCTCGTCGATCAGGGGGACCCCGGTGGCGAGGACCTGCCGCATCGCGGCCTCGGCCGCCTCGAACTGCGCGTCCTGCATGATCTCGCGGTAGTGACGGCCGAGGTGGTCTTTCCCGGGGATGCCGTGCATACGCTCCAGCGCGGGGTTGACAGCCATGTACCGCAGGTCGGGGTCGAGGATGGCGATTCCGATGGGGGACTGGGAGATCAGCCGGGTGGACAGGGCGACGTCGCGCTCCACTTCGTGCAGTGTGGGTGAGTCGGTGCCGAGTCCGAGGGCGTAGAAGTCACCGCGGTCGTCCTGGAGCCGCATGTTGCGCAGCTCCACCAGCCGCGTGCCGCCGTCCTTGCGCCGGACGGGGAACGTACCGCCCCAGCTCCCGCCCGTCTCCATGACCTCGGCGAACTTGTCGAGCACCCAGTCCCAGTGCTCCTCGTGGACCAGCAGGTGCGCGGCGTACTGCCCGAGCGCTTCCTGGGCGGTGTAGCCGTACAGCTCCTCGGCCTGCGGGCTCCACAGGACGACCCGTCCCTCGGCGTCCAGGAGTACGGCCGCGACACCGAGAAGATCCATCAGCCCGCTCTGTCGGGCTGGTCCATCGTCGGCTCGGCCGCCGGGCACCTGGTCGATGTCCGCTGGGGGCCGTTCGGCTTCGCTCATCGCGGGCACCCTTTCCGCCTGCCGGTGCCAGGTGATCCATCCCCTGGACTCGGAGCACGGCCTGTCGACTCCGGCAGGCACTTCCCCTCCATGGTCACCCAGGCGTCCGGAGGAGTACACGCGGCGCCATCCCGGCCCCGGCCGGGATGGCGCCGCGTCCGGGCCGGGCGCCGCGTTCAGTCCCCGACGCCCGCGTGGGCCGGGAGGCCGGGTCCGTGTGACGGCAGCCGAGCCACGGGCAACCCGGACGGTTTCGTATTGCGGGTTCCAGCACGGCATCAGACGCCGTCGGCGGTCCGCACCCGGTCGGGCCGGTGGACGGTGGTGTGCGCCGCCCGGATGACCTCTGCCAGGGCGCCGGGCTGCGAAAGGAACGGCGAGTGCGAGGAGTCCAGCTCCAGGACCGTCGTGGGCCGGGCCGAGACAGCGTCGATCTCCCGGATCATGAGGCGTTGCAACGCGGGCCGCACCGCGTTGTCCCGGGCACAGACGACGTAGCTGTGCGGGATCGCCCCGTACCGTTCGGCGGTCACGGCCACCGGTTCGAAGGCGACGCCGGCGGGTGCGTCCGGCGTCAGCATCGAGATGGCCGCCTCGGCGGTCGCCTCGTCGATGTCGTCGTTGTAGAACGCCTCGCGGATGGCGGCCTGCCGGTCACTGCCGCCCGTGTCGAAGCGCAGCGCACCTACTGCACCCGGGTCCGCCGACAGCCCGCTCGCCACCAGTTCTCCGGCGTTCTCCGGCATGCCGATGTAGTGCGCCGTCGGTATCCCGCCGACAGGGGCGAACGCCGCCACGTACATGAGTTCGGCGAACAGCTCCGGCGCTTGTTCCGCGGCAGCGGTGGCCACAGTGCCCCCCATGCTGTGCGCCACGACCAGGCACGGCCGGCCGCCTCCGATCCGCCGTACCTGCGCGACCAGACTGGCGGCAGCCGAGGACGCCGTGATCCCGGCCACCGGCGAGGGCTCCTCGGCAAAGGCAGCGGAGTCGAACGGGCGGCGCCACCGGGACCGGGGCGAGCGGCTCTTCAGACCGTGTCCGTCGAGGTCCACGGCGACCGAGGCGACGCCACGGCTTGCGAGTTGCTCGCCGACCAGACTCCAGCACCAGCTCCCGTGCCAGAAACCATGAACGAGGACGACGGGGGTCGTGGCTTTCATGCTCTTCTCTCTCACCTTTTGTCTTCATGGGCCCGACTGGGCCCAACAGGACGTTAATCAGGCGTGGTTGAAGGGAAAACAGCTCAGCCACGTACTGACGTTCGGTGGATAAACCGGACGGTCTCAGGGCGCCGATCCGCCCGCTTGCCCGGCACGACGACTCAAGTGCGACGATGCAGGCCATGGAGCACCCTTCTCACGCGGCCCGCGATCGCGAGCCGGGCGCCGGTACGGACTCGGGCTGGCGGCCCACGCCCGGCACGCGGACGACGGACCGGATCCAGTTGGGGAACTTCCTCCGTCGTCGCCGTGCCGCCCTGCGACCGGAAGACCTCGGCCTCGCCCCCGGCACCCGCCGGCGGACTCCCGGGCTGCGCCGCGACGAGGTGGCGGCGACGGCCAACATGTCCACCGCCTACTACGAGAGCCTCGAGCAGGCACGTGGTCCTCAGCCCTCGGCGTCGATGCTGGCGAGCCTCGCGACCGCCCTGCGGCTGACACCGGACGAACGCCACCATCTGTATCTGCTGGCCGGACAGGCGCCGCCGGCACCCGCCGAACCGCCCGACTACATCGACCCGGGACTGTCGTACACACTGGACGCGGTAGCGGCCACCACACCCGCGTACATCTCCGACGATCTCTCCAACGTCCTCGTCCAGAATCCCCTGAACATCGCACTGTTCGGCTCGTTCACCGACCGGCCCGGCCACGAGAGGAATCTGACCTGGCACTGGTTCACCTCCGCGCACTGGCGTTCCGTACTACGCTCGCCGTCACCTCAGGAGGAAGAGGCGACCAGCCTGTCGTACGTCGCCGACCTCAGAGCCACGGCCACCCAGCGCGGCCACGATCCCGCCGCGGCGACACTGGTCTCCGATCTGTGCGAAGCCAGCGCGGAGTTCGCCGAGATATGGGACCAGCACCGGGTTTCCACACTGCGCTGCTCGACCAAGACCGTGCTCAACGAGCACGTCGGCCGCCTGGACCTGGACTGCGTCGTCCTCGCCAGCCCGCTGTCCCGGCAACGACTTCTCCTGCTCCAGCCAGTACCGGGCACGGAGACCATGGAGCGCCTGGGCCGCCTCCACCTGCTGATCAGCGACGGGCAGGCCGAAGCCACACCTTGAGGCGGGCTGTCACCGAACACCAGCCGCAGGCTTGATCGCGGTCCCCCGCACGTCAGGCGACCGGGCGGATCTGCGCGGTGGCGGTGTAGCCGGGCCCGGTGCCGACGGGCGTGTCCTGGCGGTGGGCGCCGAAGAAGGCGCTCTGCCGGGCCATGATCTCGCGCATCGGGGTGTCCCGCGGCACCCCGTAGACGGTGCCGGGGAAGTCCAACTCCCGCTGCACGGCCCAGATGTCCTCATGTCGGCCGGGCGGCAGGATACGGGCCGGATCGCCCGCCGCGACCCAGTCGACGGGTACCACGGTGCCGGATGGGATCCGGGAGTTGACGTGCACTACCGCGTGGATCCGCACCTCGGCGCGGGCGCACTGCCCGATTGACCATGGTCGCCACAGACGGCTCGGGCCACCAGCCAGGCACGACGCCTCACTCGCGATCACGCGCCAACTCGTCACATATAGCGCGCTACGCGGGCGTGTGTGGACCTCTGGAGCGGCCGGTGCCCGGATGCCGTCGTAGGCGTGGGCTCCGGCCGCTCGCGAAGGTCACCTAAGACGCCGTTTCTTTTGGCGGGGCGTGACGTTAAGCCGACGTGGAGAGGCTTGTAGAGCACCTGGTTCCGGACGGTTTGTGGGAGTTGTTCCGAC
>NZ_JBVJNZ010000027.1:0-67494 GCF_055583445.1 Streptomyces sp. NPDC104761
AGGGGGGAGCACCCGCCCAAGGAGTGAAAGAACAGCCACGGCGCCGCGCCCCCACCCCCCCCCCCCTCCCCCCCCCCCCCCCCCCGCCGTCGTACCGGGTCGGAGCTGAGGATCAGCCCCGACCCGGGCCGAGGATCAGCCCCGGTTCCCGCCGTTCCCGTTGCGGCCCCCGTTCGCGTTCCCCTGGATGAAGCCGGCGGGGAGGGAGAAGGTCGGGTTCGGGTTGGCGCCGCCGTTCGTCGAGCCGTCCGTCGTCCCGCCGGTGGCGTTGCCACCGGTGTCGTTGCCGCCGATGAGACCGCCGATCAGGCCGCCGTTGTCGTTGCCGCCGTTTCCGTTGTCGTTCCCGTGGCCCTTGTCGTGGTTGTTCTCGTCCGGGATGTCCACGAGGTTGAAGGACTCGTCGGCCTTGCCCTCCAGGGCGCCCGTCATGGCGTCCTTCCAGATCGGGCCCGGGGTGTCGGCGCCGAAGACCTCGGAGTGGTAGACGCCGCCGATGGTGATGTTGGTCATCTCGACGTTCTGCTTCGCGCTGCCGACCCAGACCGCGCCCGCGAGGTTGGGCGTGTAGCCGACGAACCAGGCGTTCTTGCGGGAGTCCGTGGTACCCGTCTTGCCCGCGCTCTCCCGGTCGTCGAGGCCCGCCTGCTGGCCGGTACCGGAGTCGACCACACCGCGCAGCAGGGTGTTGATCGTGTCGGCGGTCTTCTCGCTCATCGCCCGCGAGCAGGTCGACTTCGGGACCGGGATCGACTTCTGCTCGTTGCCGACCTTCTGGGTGATCGACTCGATGGCGACCGGGGTGCAGTACATGCCGCGGTCGGCGAAGGTGGCGTACGCGCTCGCCATGGTCAGCGGCGACAGGCCGATCGCGCCGAGGGCGATCGACGGGGTCTCGGGGAGCTTCGAGCCGTCGCCCTGGTGCACGTGGAGCGCGTCGGTCATCTTGACCACCGGGCACAGGCCGATGTCGGAGATCAGCTGGACGAAGTAGGTGTTGATGGACTTCGCCATCGCCTTCTTCATCTGGTACGGCCCGACCTCGGACTCGTTCTCGTTCTGAACCTGCTCGCCGTCCGTGTTGACCCACTGCTTGCCGTTGCACTGCTGCACGGGGCTCGGGTAGTTCATCTTGTACGGCGACGAGTACTCCTGTGTCGCCGGCGTGCCGCCCTCGATGGCGGCCGCGGCCACGAACGGCTTGAACGTCGAACCCGTCGGGAAGCCGTAGTTGGAGCCGCCGTAGTCCCGGTCGACCGAGAAGTTGTACTCGGTCTCGTTCTTGTTGTAGCCGTACGGCTTCGACTGGCCCATCGCCAGGATCTTGCCGGTGCCGGGCTCCACGAGGGTGGCGGCGGCCGCGACCGAGTCGGACTTGTAGACGTGGTCCTTGATCGACGCCTGCACCGAGTCCTGCGCCTGCGGGTCCAGGGTGGTGCGGATGGTCAGGCCGCCCTGGTTCCAGAGCTTGGCGCGCGCCTCGCGGGTCTTGCCGAAGGTCGGGTCGGTCAGGAAGACGTTCTCGACGTACTTGCAGAAGAACCCGGCGCCCTTGACCGCGGTGATGCAGCCGTTCTTCGGCTGGGTGACGTGCAGGCCGAGCGGGGCCTCCTTGGCCTTGTCGGCCTCCGCCTGGGAGATGTCGCCGAGTTGGGCCATGCGTTCGAGGACGACGTTGCGCCGCTTGGTGGCCTCGGCCTCGTCGTTGACGGGGTCGTAACGGCTCGGCGACTGGACGATGCCGGCCAGCAGGGCGGACTGCTGGAGGTTGAGGTCCTTGGCGTGCTGGGAGAAGTAGCGCTGGGAGGCGGCCTCGATGCCATAGGCCTGCTCGCCGAAGAAGGTGATGTTCAGGTAGTTCTCGAGGATCTTCTTCTTGCCGAGCTTCTCCTCCAGCTGGATCGCGTACTTCAGCTCCTTGACCTTGCGGCCGAGGGTCTGCTGGGTGGCCTCGGCGACCTTGGTCGGGTCGTCGCCGGCCTCCTCGATGAAGTAGTTCTTCACCAGCTGCTGGGTGAGCGTGGACGCGCCCTGGGCGACCCCGCCGCTCTGCGCGTTCTTGTTCAGCGCGCGCAGCACGCCCTTCAGGTCGATGGCGCCGTGCTGGTAGTAGCGCGAGTCCTCGATCGCGACGATCGCCTTCTGCATGTACGGCGAGATGTCCTTGAGCTCCACCACCGTGCGGTCACGGGAGTAGACCTGGGCGATCTGATTGCCCTCGCTGTCGAGGATCCTGGTGCGCTGGCTCAGCTGCGGGCTCTTCAGGTTGGCCGGGATCTCGTCGAAGCCCTGGACCGAACCCTTGGCCGCGAGACCCAGGGCCCCGGCCGCGGGCAGCGCGATGCCCGCCATCACGGCTCCCGCGAGCACACTGACACCGAGGAACTTGGCGGCCTGCTGTGTGGTCGACAGACCACCGCCCGAGCGCTTCTTTGGCATGGAGGCAGCCTAATCCGTAGTCCTGGCCGTTCCCGGGGAGCGGGTGGCTCTCGGGATGTTCGAGTGCCGGATCGTGACATAGAGGGCGACCCGGCGCACCCCGACCGACCGCACGGCATGCTCTGCCCGACGGCACGACGACATGAACGGTCTACCTTGCCATTCGCCGGACACGCGTACAGGCCTTGGCCTAAGCTGCTCTCAACTGTCACAGCAGTGCGGCCACGTATCAATACGTCCGGCGACCCCGAATCGTTCCGGAACCTGCCCGATTTTTTTCGGGTCAGGTGTTGATGGCGTGTCCGAATCCGCCTCGTGTGTCACTCGGCGTCCGTTGTGACGCATCGCAGCTGTCCGGTTTTGCCGCGATCATCACGCATGTCGCCAGCTCACTCCCGCGGGTGATCTGCCGCTTACCCATAGTCCGTTCGGGCCATTCAAGATTGGGCCCGAAGGGGGTGTTGCGCTGTGCCCACCTTCCGTAACGTCCTCAACTGGCGGCGGTGAATATGCCGCTGCCGCCGTGGGGGAGCCTCGATTCGGGAGAGGACGGCGCCGGTATGGGCTGGGTAACCGACTGGAGTGCGCAGGCTGCCTGCCGCACTACCGATCCGGATGAACTGTTCGTTCAGGGAGCAGCGCAGAACAGGGCCAAGGCGGTGTGCACCGGGTGTCCGGTACGCACGGAATGCCTGGCCGACGCGCTGGACAATCGCGTCGAGTTCGGCGTGTGGGGAGGCATGACGGAGCGGGAGCGTCGCGCACTGCTGCGCCGCCGGCCCACCGTGACCTCCTGGCGCAGGCTCCTGGAGACAGCGCGCTCGGAGTACGAGCGGGGGACCGGGATCGTCCCCCTCGACAGCGACGAGGTGTACGAGAACTACGCGGCCGTGAGCTAGACCGGACAGGTCTACGGCAGCTCCGGCCGGCCGGCCGCGAGCCGGTCGCCGATGTCCCGCAGCCCCGTGAGGTCGTGCACGTCGCCGGGCAGCGCGGCCACCTCCACCACGGCCACCTCGGGGTGGCGCGCGGTGAAGCGGTCACGTGTGCGCTGCTCGCGGGAGAGCAGCTGCATGCGCTCGGCGTGCAGCCTCAGCAGGCCTGCGGTGAGCTGGTCGACGGTGCGGTCCGGGCTTTCCGACGACGGACTTTGTGACGACAGGCTTGCTGACGAGGGGGATTCGTCAGCCGTGTCCGCCGTCATGTCCGCAGTCATGTCCACAGTCGTGTCCGCGGGCCCTGACGAGGGGGATCCGTCGGGCCGGGACTCGGACGGCGCGGGCGCGGGTGATTCAGAACTGCCGTACGTGTCGGGAGAGTTACGAAGTCCAGCTTTCCCGCCCCCCTGATCGACAATGCGGGGCTCCTCAAGATTTTCCGCGGCGGCGACCGCGCGCTCGGCCGACAGCCGGGCGGCGCCGCTTCCGTGGACCCGGTTGAGGACCAGACCGACCAGGGGCATGTCCTCCGCAGCCAGCCGCTCCACGAAGTACGCGGCCTCACGCAGCGCGTCCCGCTCCGGAGCCGCCACCACCAGGAACGCCGTACCCGGCGCCTGAAGCAGCTTGTACGTCGCGTCCGCGCGGGTGCGGAACCCGCCGAACGTCGTGTCCATCGCCGCCACGAACGTCTGTACGTCCTTGAGCAGCTGCCCGCCGAGCAGTTTGCCGAGCGTGCCGGTCATCATCGACATGCCGACGTTCAGGAAGGCCATGCCCGCACGGCCGCCGAGCTTCGCGGGGGCGGTCAGCAGCCGGATCAGCCGGCCGTCCAGGAAGGAGCCGAGCCGCTTCGGCGCGTCCAGGAAGTCCAGCGCGGAGCGGGAGGGCGGGGTGTCGACCACGATCAGGTCCCACTCGTCCCGGGCCCGCAGCTGGCCCAGCTTCTCCATCGCCATGTATTCCTGCGTGCCCGCGAAGCCCGCCGAGAGTGACTGGTAGAAGGGGTTGGCCAGGATGGCGGCCGCCCGCGCGGCGTCCGCGTGCGCCTCGACGACCTCGTCGAAGGTGCGCTTCATGTCGAGCATCATGGCGTGCAGTTCGCCGGGGCCCTCGGTGCCCTTCACCCGCCGCGGCACGTTGTCCAGCGAGTCGATGCCCATGGACTGCGCGAGCCGCTTGGCCGGGTCGATGGTCAGTACGACGACCTTGCGGCCCCGCTCGGCCGCCCGCAGGCCCAGGGCCGCCGCGGTGGTGGTCTTCCCGACGCCGCCCGAGCCGCAGCACACCACGATCCGGGTCTCCGGATCGTCGAGCAGCGGATCTACCTCGAGCGCGGGCGCGTGCGACAGGCGCCGGGCGTCGTCCTGCGCCTCGGCCGGGTCCGGAGTCATGACATCCCCTGTTTCCGCAGTTCGCGGGCGAGTTCGTACAGGCCCGCCAGGTCCATCCCCTCGGCGAGCAGCGGCAGTTCGTGCCGCTCCAGGTCCAGCTCGGCGAGGACCGCGCGCTGCTCGTGCTCCAGCGCGTACCGCTCGGCGTACTCGGCGGCCTGCGCGAGCAGCGGGTCCACCAGCTGCTCGGCCTTCCCGCCGCGCCGCGCCCCGCCGAGCCCGGCCGCCGACAGCGTCTGCGCCACGGCGGTGCGCGGCACGGTCCGTACGAGTTCCAGATCGGCGGCGTCCAACACCTCCGGCCGGACCATGTTCACGATGACCCGGCCCACCGGCAGCCGCGCGGCCCGCAGTTCGGCGATGCCGTCGGCGGTCTCCTGGACCGGCATCTCCTCCAGCAGGGTGACCATGTGCACGGCCGTCTCCTTGGACTTCAGCACCCGCATCACCGCCTGCGCCTGATTGTGTATCGGGCCGATCTTGGCCAGCCCGGCCACCTCGTCGTTGACGTTCAGGAAGCGGGTGATGCGGCCGGTCGGCGGGGCGTCCATGACGACGTAGTCGTAGATGAAGCGCCCGGCCTTGTCCTTCCGGCGCACCGCCTCGCACGCCTTGCCGGTCAGCAGCACGTCCCTGAGGCCGGGCGCGACGGTGGTGGCGAAGTCGATCGCGCCCAGCTTCTTCAGCGCCCGGCCCGCCCCGCCGAGCTTGTAGAACATCTGGAGGTAGTCCAGAAGGGCCAGTTCGGGATCGATGGCGAGCGCGTAGACCTCACCGCCTCCCGGCGCCACCGCGATCTTCCGCTCTTCGTAGGGCAACGCCTCCGTCTCGAAGAGCTGGGCGATGCCCTGCCGGCCCTCGACCTCCACGAGAAGCGTCCGCTTCCCCTCGGTCGCGAGGGCCAGCGCGAGTGCGGCGGCGACCGTCGTCTTTCCGGTCCCGCCCTTGCCGCTGACGACCTGGAGCCTGCTCACATCTTCGAGACTAACCAGTCGGCCGGAGACTCACGCGGGAGGCTGTGGATAACCGTGCGTGCGGTGGGCCACGTGTCCCGTCCGTCACAGCGGATACAGTCGGCCCCATGACCAAGTGGGAATACGCAACCGTGCCGCTGCTCGTCCATGCCACGAAGCAGATTCTGGACACCTGGGGCGAGGACGGCTGGGAGCTCGTCCAGGTCGTCCCCGGGCCCAACAACCCCGAGCAGCTCGTGGCCTACCTGAAGCGGGAGAAGCCGTAATGGGCGCCGTGGAGGCCAAACTGGCCGAACTCGGTCTCACGCTGCCCGCGGTCGTCCCGCCGCTCGCCGCCTACCAGCCGGCCGTGCGGTCCGGTGCGTACGTCTACACCTCCGGCCAGCTGCCGATGGTGGACGGCAAGCTCCCGGTCACCGGCAAGGTCGGGGCCGAGGTCACCGCCGAGGAGGCCAAGGAGCTGGCCCGCGTCTGCGCGCTGAACGCCCTGGCCGCCGTGAAGTCCGTCGCCGGTGACCTGGACCGCGTCGCGCGTGTGGTGAAGGTCGTCGGCTTCGTCGCCTCCGCGACCGACTTCACCGGGCAGCCGGGCGTGATCAACGGCGCCAGCGAACTGCTCGGCGAGGTCCTCGGCGACAAGGGCGTGCACGCGCGCAGCGCGGTGGGCGTCGCGGTGCTGCCGCTGGACGCGCCGGTCGAGGTCGAGGTCCAGGTCGAGCTGGAGCCGTAGCCGGACGGAACCGCGGGGGTGATCCGCCGAGGCACCTCTCGAACATTCGCTCCCCACGGGATAGCCTCCGGTAATGGCCGATGGACAGTGGTATCCCCCCGAGTGGCCGGACCGCATCCGCGCACACGCGGAGGGCACCCTCGTGCCGGTGGCCCCGAAGCGCGCGGCCACCGTGCTGCTCCTGAAGGACACCCCGGACGGTCCCGTCGTCCACATGCTGCGCAGACGCGCCTCCATGGCCTTCGCCGGAGGCGCGTACGCGTATCCGGGCGGTGGTGTCGACCCGCGCGACGACGACCACCAGGTCCGCTGGGCGGGCCCCACGCGCGCGTGGTGGGCCGAACGGCTCGGTGTCGACGAGGCGGGCGCCCAGGCGATCGTCTGCGCGGCCGTCCGGGAGACGTACGAGGAAGCCGGCGTGCTGCTCGCCGGTCCCGCCCCGGACGCCGTCGTCGGGGACACCACCGGGGACGACTGGGAGGCCGACCGCGCGGCCCTGGTCGCCCGTGACCTGTCCTTCGCCGAGTTCCTGGACCGGCGGGGCCTGGTCCTGCGCTCGGACCTGCTGGGCGCCTGGACGCGCTGGATCACCCCGGAGTTCGAGAGCCGTCGCTACGACACCTGGTTCTTCGTGGCCGCCCTGCCCGCGGGCCAGCGCACCCGCAACGCCTCCACCGAGGCCGACCGCACGGTGTGGATCCGCCCCGCGGAGGCCGCCGTCGGCTACGACAGGGGCGAGCTGCTGATGATGCCGCCCACCATCGCCACGCTGCGCCAGCTCCTGCCGTACGGCACGGCCGCCGAGACGCTCGCGGCGGCACCCGCGCGGGACATGACCCCGGTGCTCGCCAGCGCCCGGCTGGCGGACGGCGAGATCGTCCTGACCTGGCCGGGCCACGACGAGTTCACCAAGCGCATACCGACCGACCTGACGACCGGTGGAGCCTGACCATGACGGACGCAGCAGCCCTGCCCGGCCAGCCGCGCGGCGGAGTCCTCCCCGGGCCCGCCACCGTGCGGGCCGTCAACGTGCTGGCGCCCAACGCCTCCGCGATGACCCTGGACGGCACCAACACCTGGATCGTCGCCGAGCCCGACTCCGACCTGGCCGTCGTGATCGACCCGGGTCCACTGGACGACGGCCACCTCAAGAACGTCGTCGACACGGCCGAGAAGGCCGGCAAGCGCGTCGCGCTCACCCTGCTCACCCACGGCCATCCGGACCACGCCGAGGGGGCCGTACGGTTCGCGGAACTGACCGGCACGCGCGTGCGTGCCCTCGATCCGGCGCTGCGGCTCGGCGACGAGGGCCTGGCCGCCGGTGACGTGATCACGACCGGCGGCCTCGAGCTGCGGGTCGTACCCACCCCGGGCCACACCGCGGACTCCCTCAGCTTCCACCTCCCGGCCGACCGCGCGGTCCTGACCGGCGACACCGTCCTGGGGCGCGGTACGACGGTCGTGGCGCACCCTGACGGCCGTCTTGGCGACTACCTGGACTCGCTGCGACGGCTGCGCTCGCTGACGGTCGACGACGGCGTCCACACCGTCCTGCCGGGCCACGGACCGGTGCTGGAGGACGCCCAGGGCGCCGTCGAGTTCTACCTGGCCCACCGCGCCCACCGGCTGGCCCAGGTCGAGACGGCCGTCGAGAACGGCCACCGCAGCCCCGCCGAGGTCGTCGCCCACGTCTACGCCGATGTGGACCGCTCCCTGTGGCCGGCGGCGGAACTGTCGGTGCGGGCCCAGATGGACTACCTGACCGAGCACGGGCTGATCCAGGCCGAGATCTAGGACCGATCTAGGACCGGTTCTGCGGTTGTGGCGCCTTGACGCCGTGCACGCGCGCGTATTCGTCCGCCAGCCAGGGGCCGAGGTCGTCCACGTACGACAGCAGTACGGCACGGTCGCCGACCGGCTCGTACCCCAGCACGGCCGCCCGGCGCAGCTGCTCGGCCCGCTCCGGGTAGTAGCCGGCGAACGCCTCGGCCATCTCCCGCAGATCGCTGGTCCAGCCGTTCCAGCGGGGCATGACGAGGGTGAAGCCGGTGCGGACGAGATGGCGCGACATGAAGCGCACCAGGGGCCGCAGGGCCTCCTCGGTGCAGTCCGTGGCCGAGATCCGCTCCCGCCAGCGCGGCAGGTACCGGGCCAGGTCGCCGTTGGTCTCGCGGGCGAGCAGCGAGTCGGGGCGGTAGCGGGGCAGGAACTCGGCGAGGTCCTCGCCGAGCAGCGGGGTGCACAGGCAGGCCACGAACCAGCCGATGTCGTACCGCTCCGGCTCGCTGAGCACCCGCGCGCGGGAGTAGAGCAGGGTCCCGACGCCGTCGATCTCCGGGAACTCCTTGTCGACGGCCTCGCCGAGCAGGCGGGCCGCGTCCCGGTCGGCGCCGGTCGGCTCCTCGCTCAGCACGACCAGCAGATCCAGGTCGCTGCGCCCGACGCGCGCGGTGCCGCGCGGGATCGATCCGTAGAGGTAGGCACTGTCCAGGCGCGCCCCGAAGACGTCCAGGAGCCGGTCGCGGGCGGCGGCGACCACGGGCCGGAAGACGCGCGGCACGCGCGCGTGCGAGCCCTCGCGCTCGATGAAACCCAGGGGATCGAGGCCCCGGGACGCGACTTCTTCAGACATGGGAAACCACATATCAGCCCGCCCGGCGCTCGAGGACGGGGCCGGAGGCCGATGATGCGGGGGTCCGGGGGCAACAGCCCCCAGAGATCCGGCGCCTACCGGGACCGCTTCGCCAGCCGCTCGACGTCCAGCAGGATCACGGCCCGCGCTTCCAAGCGCAGCCAGCCGCGCTGGGCGAAGTCCGCCAGCGCCTTGTTCACGGTCTCGCGGGACGCGCCGACCAGCTGGGCCAGCTCCTCCTGGGTGAGGTCGTGGACGACGTGGATGCCCTCCTCGGACTGCACGCCGAAGCGGCGGGAGAGGTCCAGCAGGGCACGTGCGACCCGGCCCGGTACGTCGGAGAAGACCAGGTCGGACATGGCGTCGTTGGTCTTGCGCAGCCGGCGGGCGACGGCGCGCAGCAGGGCCGTGGCCACCTCGGGACGGGCGTTCAGCCAGGGCTGGAGGTCGCCGTGGCCGAGGCCCAGCAGCTTGACCTCGGTCAGCGCGGTGGCGGTCGCCGTGCGCGGGCCCGGATCGAACAGCGACAGCTCGCCGATCAGCTCGCCGGGGCCGACGACGGCCAGCATGTTCTCCCGGCCGTCGGGGGAGGTGCGGTGGAGCTTGACCTTTCCCTCGGTGACGACGTAGAGCCGGTCGCCCGGGTCGCCCTCGTGGAAAAGGGAGTCGCCACGCGCGAGGGTCACCTCACTCATGGAGGCACGCAGCTCCGCGGACTGCTCGTCATCGAGCGCCGCGAAGAGCGGGTTGCGCCGCAGAACGTCGTCCACGAGTTCTCTCCTTGTCGACCTGCTCAGGGGATCTTGCTCCCCCTTGGTACCAGGGGACCGTGTTCCCCATCTTGCCGGACCGTCCAAACAGTGTGATCTGTCACAAGGATGCCGCACAGGTGTGCCGAGGTAAGCGGCAGGGGTCCAATCGGGGGCTGATCTTCCGGGTCCGGGGCGGATGTCGGTGCCGGGCTTTAGGCTGGCCGGGTGTCCAAAACGCCGGTGAGAGCACAGGCCAAGGGGGCTGGGCGGGTGGTTGTACGAGGTGATTCCGCTGTGGGCGAACAAGGGTCCGATGCAGCCGCCGGTGAACCGAAAAAGGCGGCAAAGGCGGTGAAAGCCGCGAAGAAGGCTGCGGTGAAGAAGGCGGCGGTGAAGAAGGCGGCGGTGGAGGAAACGGCGGTGGAGGAAACGGCGGTGGAGAAGACCGCCGCGAAGAAGACCGCCGCGAAGAAGACGGCGCCGGCGGCGAAGAAGGCGGCTGCCAAGAAGACCGCGGCCAAGAAGACGGCCGCGAAGACGGCGACCGCCAAGAAGACCGCAACGGTCGCGAAGGCTGCCGTCGAGCAGCCGCAGCCCCAGCCGGCCGGGAAGCCCGAGTCGCCGGCCGCGCTGGTGCGCCGGGCCCGCCGGATCAACCGCGAGCTCGCCGAGGTCTACCCGTACGCCCACCCCGAGCTGGACTTCGAGAACCCCTTCCAGCTCCTGGTCGCCACGGTGCTGTCCGCCCAGACCACCGACCTCAGGGTCAACCAGACCACCCCGACGCTGTTCGCGAAGTACCCCACCCCCGAGGACCTCGCCGCCGCCAACCCCGAGGAGGTCGAGGAGATCCTGCGGCCGTGCGGGTTCTTCCGGGCGAAGACCAAGTCGGTGATAGGGCTGTCCAAGGGCCTGGTCGAGCAGTTCGGCGGCGAGGTGCCGGGGCGGCTCGACGACCTCGTCAAGCTGCCCGGCGTCGGCCGCAAGACCGCGTTCGTCGTGCTCGGTAACGCCTTCGGGCGCCCCGGCATCACCGTGGACACGCACTTCCAGCGCCTGGTGAGGCGGTGGCGATGGACCACGGAGACCGACCCCGACAAGATCGAGGCGGCCGTCGGCGCGCTGTTCCCCAAGAGCGAGTGGACCGACCTGTCGCACCACGTCATCTGGCACGGCCGCCGGATGTGCCACGCCCGCAAGCCCGCCTGCGGCGTCTGCCCGATCGCCCCGCTCTGCCCGGCCTACGGGGAGGGCGAGACCGACCCGGAGAAGGCGAAGAAGCTGCTCAAGTACGAGAAGGGCGGCTTCCCCGGCCAGCGGCTCAAGCCGCCGCAGGCGTATCTGGACGCGGGCGGCAGGCCGGCGCCGCCACTGGGCGCCGTATCAGGGACATGACCCAGGGGTCTTCCCAGGGACGGAGAACGGAACGATCAAGGAGACTGCGGGCGTTGGAACGGGCAGCAGGGCGGGGGAGCAGGACAGGACGGGGGATGCCGTGACACACAGCAAGGCACAGACGGGCGGTGCCCGCGGGGATGTGGCACTGAGCAAGGAGGGGCTTCCGGAGTGGCTCGGCCCGGTGGTGCGGGCCGCCGAGACGGTCAAGCCCCTCCAGCTGAGCCGCTTCCTGCCGCCGGAGAACGGGGCGGGGCGGCAGTCGGCCGTGCTGATCCTTTTCGGCGCGGGAGAGCAGGGGCCCGAGCTGTTGCTGATGGAGCGGGCCGGTTCGCTGCGCTCGCACGCCGGGCAGCCCTCCTTCCCCGGCGGTGCCCTCGACCCCGAGGACGGCGACCCGAAGGCCGACGGGCCGCTGCGGGCCGCTCTCCGCGAGGCCGAGGAGGAGACCGGGCTGGATCCGGCCGGGGTCCAGCTGTTCGGGGTGCTGCCCAGGCTGTACATCCCGGTGAGCGAGTTCGTGGTCACCCCGGTGCTGGGCTGGTGGCGCGAGCCGACACCGGTGGGCGTGGTCGATCCGAACGAGACGGCGCGGGTCTTCACGGTCCCCGTGGCGGATCTCACGAATCCGGCCAACCGGGCCACCGCCGTGCACCCCAGCGGTCACCGAGGTCCGGCATTCCTGGTCGAATCGACCCTGGTGTGGGGGTTCACGGCCGGGGTGATCGACCGCCTGCTGCACTATGCGGGATGGGAGCGCTCCTGGGACCGCGAGAAGCTGGTCCCGCTCGACTGGCGGTCATGACAGGGTGTCCACCGTGCCATGTCATCCGGGGGACGCCGTGTCCCGTTGCCGCCGCCTCGCGGCGGGCCGGACCCCCGGCCGACCTGTAGAGACCGCGAAGCGACGAGGCGAGGCCTGACTCGGTGAACGTGCTGGACATCCTGTTGCTGGTCGCCGCCGTGTGGTTCGCGATCGTCGGCTACCGCCAGGGGTTCGTCGTCGGCATCCTGTCGGTGATCGGCTTCCTGGGCGGCGGGCTCGCCGCCGTCTACGCCCTGCCGGTGATCTGGGACGCGGTGACCGACAACGCCGAGGTGAGCACCACCGCCGCGGTCGTCGCCGTGGTCGTCGTCATCGTCTGCGCCTCCGTCGGCCAGGCCCTCACCACCCACCTGGGCAACAAGCTGCGCCGGTACATCACCTGGTCCCCGGCCCGCGCCCTGGACGCCACCGGCGGCGCGCTGGTCAACGTGGTGGCGATGCTGCTGGTCGCCTGGCTGATCGGCTCCGCCCTCGCGGGCACCACCCTGCCGACGCTCGGCAAGGAGGTACGCAGTTCCAAGGTGCTGCTCGGGGTGTCCAGAGCGCTGCCCAACCAGGCCGACACCTGGTTCGCGGACTTCTCCGCGGTCCTCGCGCAGAACGGCTTCCCGCAGGTCTTCAGTCCCTTCGCCAACGAGCCGATCACCGACGTCTCGCCACCCGACCCGGCCCTCGCCAACAGCGCGGTGGCCACCAACGCCAAGCGGTCCATCGTCAAGGTGACGGGCACCGCGCAGAGCTGCGGCAAGATCCTGGAGGGCACCGGCTTCGTCTTCGCCGACCGCCGTGTCATGACCAACGCGCACGTCGTCGGCGGCGTCGACGAGCCCACCGTCCAGATCGGCGGCGAGGGCCGCAAGTACGACGCCAAGGTCGTCCTCTACGACTGGCAGCGCGACATCGCCGTACTGGACGTGCCGGACCTGCGGGCCAGGTCGCTGCAGTTCTCCGCCAAGGACGCGGAGACGACGGACAGCGCGATCGTCGCCGGGTTCCCCGAGAACGGTTCGTACGACGTCCGGCCCGCCCGGGTGCGCGGCCGGATCACGGCCAACGGTCCGGACATCTACCACCGCGGCACCGTCCGCCGTGACGTCTACTCGCTGTACGCGACCGTCCGCCAGGGCAACTCCGGCGGCCCGCTGCTCACGCCCCAGGGCAGGGTGTACGGGGTCGTCTTCGCGAAGTCGCTGGACGACGCCGACACCGGTTACGCCCTCACGGCCGACGAGATCCAGGCGGACATCGCCCGGGGCCGTACCGCGAGCCAGCAGGTGGGCACCGACAGCTGCGCCCTCTAGAGGCCCGTGCGGGGCTCGCTCGAGGGGTCAGCCGCGGGTGTGGCGCAGACGTACCGAGACCCAGCGGGCCCGGCGGCGCAGAATGTGCGGAATCCCCACCCTGAGGTCTGTGCCCGGCAGCTGCGGGGCGGCTCCCCGGTAGGGGTTCGGGCCGCCTGTCGTACGGCGGCTGCGGGGTGCGTCACTGTAGTCGTGCGTCCAGCCCATACCCCGACGTCTGCCCCTGCCCCAAGGTCGATAACCTCCCGCGCGCCCCTCAATCGGCCTATGCGCCGGGCATGTGGCCGTTCGTAGAACAGGTGTCCAGATCCGGATACCGGGCGCATCGGCGCGGTCACCGGTCGGGTTCGGGGTCTTTCAGCCAGTTGACCAGTTCGGCGGAGAAGCCCACCGGGTCCTCTTCGTGCGGGAAGTGCCCCAGCCCGTCGAACAGCCGCCAGCGGTAGGGCGCTTCGACGTACTCGCCGGAGCCGGCCGCGCTGCGGGTGCGGGTGACCGGGTCCAGGGAACCGTGCAGGTGCAGCGTCGGGACGCGCACCGGGCGCTTCATCCTGCGGTTGAACTGGATGCCGTCCGGGCGCGCCAGCGAGCGCACCAGCCAGCGGTACGGCTCGATCGAGCAGTGCGCGGTGGAGGGGATGCACATCGCCCGCTGGTACGTCTCCACGGCCTCGTCGTCCGGCAGCCGCGGCCCGGACCAGTCCCGGATCAGCCGGGCGACCAGCGCCCCGTCGTCGGCGGTGAGCTGCCGCTCGGGGATCCAGGGCCGCTGGAAGCCCCAGATGTAGGAGGCGGCGGCGGTCTGCCGGCGGTCCCGGAGCATCGCCGAGCGCCAGCGCCGCGGGTGCGGCATGGACACCACCGCGAGCCGTCGTACCAGCTTGGGGCGCATCGCGGCCGCCGTCCACGCCAGGTAGCCGCCCAGGTCGTGACCGACCAGCGCGGCGTCCGGCTCGCCGAGGGACCGGATCACGCCGGTGATGTCGAGGGCGAGGTTCGCCGGGTCGTAGCCGCGCGGGGTGCGGTCGCTGCCGCCGACGCCCCGCAGGTCCATGGCGACGGCCCGGAAGCCCGCATCGGCGAGCGCGACCAGCTGGTGCCGCCAGGCCCACCAGAACTGCGGGAAGCCGTGCACCAGCATGACCAGAGGTCCGTCGCCGAGCTCGGCGATGTGGAAGCGGGCGCCGTTGGCGGCGACGTCCCGGTGCGTCCAGGGGCCCTCCAGCCGCACGGCCGAGGGAGCGGGGTCCGTCATGACGACGAGCGTCCCACAGCGGCCTCGATGGCGCGTACGTCGTCCCGGGGAAGTTCCGGGCGCGGATGCGGCTTGGCGTTCTGCAGCACGCCCGCCGACTCCTTCATGGAGGCGGCCACCTTCTGCGGGCCCTGGCCCTTCTTGGCCTTCTTCGCGAACACCACGCCGATCAGCGCGAGGACGACGGCCACCAGGACGTTCGCCGCGAAGGAGAGCAGGAAGCAGATCGCGAGATTCCAGTGGCTCCAGGTCCGAATGCCGTACGCCAGCGCGAAGTTGAGCATGGGCAGGGAGAACAGCAGCAGCACCCCGGCCGCCGAGAACGCGCCACCGCTCGTCGCGCCCCGCTTGACGTCCTGCTTCAGCTGGGCCTTGGCCAGCGCGATCTCGTCGTGCACCAGCGCCGACATCTCGGCCGTGGCCGAGGCGAACAGCTGGCCGATGCTGCGTTCGGCACCGACCGGGCTGCCGTCGGGTGCGCTCATCGCGGTCTCCCTCTGCGTCTTCGTCGTCTTGTGCACCGGCCCTTTTTGCACCGGTCCTTTTGTACCGTCTCGTCAGATCATGCCGGACGGCCGCCCTGCTCGCCTGCCCCGCCCGGCACTTCGGCAAGCGCGTCCCGCCCGCCGGCGCCCTAGGAGGCGGCCTTCTCCGCCGCGATCCTGCGGTGTTCGGCGGCCTTCCGCTCGTAGATCTCCGCCATCCGCAGGTGGTACGCCGGGTCGTCCTGCTCGTAGACGTCCGGGATGCCGTCGAGGTCGTCGTCCCGCTCCTCGGCCTCGACCAGCCTGCGGTAGCGGGTGTTCCGTATCTTCAGCAGCACCGTGGCGCACAGGGCCGCGATGAGCGAGCCGGTGAGCACGGAGGCCTTGACCTCGTCGGTGAGCACGGTGTCGCCGGCGAAGGCGAGTTCGCCGATGAGCAGCGAGACCGTGAAGCCGATGCCGGCCAGCGTGGCCACCGCGAAGACGTCCGCCCATTCGAGGTCCTCGCTGAGCGAGGCCCGGGTGAACCGGGCGGTCAGCCAGGTCCCGCCGAATATCCCGGCCGCCTTGCCGACCACCAGGCCGAGGACCACGCCGAGCGTCTCCGGCTTGGTGAAGACGTCGCCGAGTGCCCCTCCGGACACCTTCACACCGGCGCTGAAGAGCGCGAACAGGGGCACGGCCAGCCCCGCCGACAGCGGCCGCACCAGATGCTCGACGTGCTCTCCGGGGGAGTGCTGCTCGCCCTCGCGGGTGGTGCAGCGCAGCATCAGGCCCATGGCGACACCTGCGATGGTCGCGTGCACGCCGCTGTTGTACATCAGCGCCCAGATCACGACCGCGAGCGGGACGTACACGTACCAGCCGCGCACGCCCTTGCGCAGCAGCAGCCAGAAGACCGCGAGGCCGAGGACCGCGCCGCCGAGCGCGGCGAAGTGGATCCGCTCGGTGAAGAAGACTGCGATGATCAGGATCGCGAACAGGTCGTCGACGACCGCGAGGGTGAGCAGGAAGGCGCGCAGGGCGCCCGGCAGCGAGGTGCCGATCACCGCGAGCACGGCCAGCGCGAAGGCGATGTCGGTGGCCGTGGGCACCGCCCAGCCCTGTGTGGAGCCGCCGTCGGCGAGGTTGGTCAGGGTGTAGACGAGCGCGGGTACGGCCATTCCGCACAGCGCGGCGACCACGGGGAGGACGGCCGCCTTCGGGTCCCGCAGGTCGCCTGCCACCAGCTCCCGCTTGAGCTCGATGCCGGCGACGAAGAAGAAGACGGCGAGCAGGCCGTCGGCGGCCCAGTGGGCGACGGAGAGGTTCAGGCCGAGGGCGCCGGGGCCGAAGTGGAAGTCGGCGACGCTCTCGTAGCCGTGGCGGAGCCCGGGTACGTTCGCCCAGACCAGCGCGGCTATCGCGGCGACGAGCAGCAGCACACCGCCGACGGTCTCGGTCCGCAGCGCGTCCGCCACGATGGTCCGCTCGGGCAGCGAGAGCCGCCCGAGGACCTTCCGGACGGGTGCGGTGCGGGGCGCGGACACGGGAACCTCCGGTCGGTGGGCAGGACAGGGCTACTTGCCGACCAGACTTCCCGGCACACCTTTGGATCACGCTACTTTGCTTAGTTTACCTAAGGTGTGGCGGGAGTTGCCAGGTGAGTCTCACGGTAGGTGCAAAAAGAGCGCCCGGCGCGTTTCGCGCCGGGCGCCCTTCGAGCCCCGCGGGCCCCTCACGGACGGGCCGGTCGGGGTCAGTCCTCGCTCGGCGCCGCCGGCAGCTTCGCCTGGATGAGGTCCATGACCGTCGAGTCGGTCAGCGTCGTCACGTCACCGAGCTGGCGGTTCTCGGCGACGTCGCGCAGCAGCCGGCGCATGATCTTGCCGGAGCGGGTCTTCGGCAGCTCCGCAACCGGCAGGACGCGCTTGGGCTTGGCGATCGGGCCGAGCGTCGCGCCGACGTGGTTGCGCAGGTCGGCGATGAGGTTCTCGTCCTCGGCGTTCGCCGTGCCGCGCAGGATCACGAAGGCGACGATCGCCTGACCGGTCGTCTCGTCCGCCGCGCCGACCACGGCGGCCTCGGCCACCGCCGGGTGGGACACCAGCGCCGACTCCACCTCGGTCGTCGAGATGTTGTGCCCGGAGACGAGCATGACGTCGTCGACCCGGCCGAGCAGCCAGATGTCGCCGTCGTCGTCCTTCTTCGCACCGTCACCGGCGAAGTACTTGCCCTCGAACCGCGACCAGTACGTGTCCAGGAACCGCTGGTCGTCGCCCCAGATCGTGCGCAGCATCGACGGCCACGGCTCGGTCAGCACCAGGTAGCCGCCACCGCCGTTCGGTACCTCGCCCGCTTCGTCGTCGACGACCGTCGCCGAGATGCCGGGCAGCGGGGTCTGCGCGGAACCGGGCTTGGTCGCGGTGACGCCCGGCAGCGGCGAGATCATCATCGCGCCGGTCTCGGTCTGCCACCAGGTGTCCACGATCGGCGTCCGGTCGGCGCCGATGTGCTTGCGGTACCAGATCCACGCCTCGGGGTTGATCGGCTCGCCGACCGACCCGAGCACCCGCAGGCTGCTCAGGTCGAACTTCGCCGGGATGTCGTCGCCCCACTTCATGAACGTGCGGATCGCGGTGGGCGCCGTGTACAGGATCGTCACCCCGTACTTCTGTACGATCTCCCAGAACCGCCCCTGGTGGGGGGTGTCCGGGGTGCCCTCGTACATCACCTGGGTCGCGCCGTTGGCCAGCGGCCCGTACACGATGTACGAGTGGCCGGTCACCCAGCCGACGTCGGCCGTGCACCAGTACACGTCCGTCTCCGGCTTGAGGTCGAAGACCGCCCAGTGCGTGTACGCCGCCTGGGTGAGGTAGCCGCCCGAGGTGTGCAGGATGCCCTTCGGCTTACCCGTCGTACCGGACGTGTAGAGGATGAACAGCGGGTGCTCGGCGTCGAAGGCCTCCGGCGTGTGCTCTGCCGACTGCCGCTCGACGATCTCGTCCCACCACACGTCCCGTGAGTCGTCCCAGGCCACTTCCTGCCCGGTGCGGCGCACGACCAGCACGTGCTCGACGTTGCCCGCCTTGCCGACCGCCTCGTCCACGGCCGGCTTCAGCGCGGCCGGCTTGCCGCGCCGGTAGCCGCCGTCGGAGGTGATGACGACCCTGGCGTCCGCGTCCTGGATCCGGGTGGCCAGCGCGTCCGCCGAGAAGCCGCCGAAGACCACGGAGTGCGCGGCGCCGATCCGGGCGCAGGCGAGCATCGCGATCGCCGTCTCCGGGATCATCGGCATGTAGACCGCGACCCGGTCGCCCTTCTGGACTCCGAGCTCCAGCAGGGCGTTGGCCGCCTTGGAGACCTCGTCCTTCAGCTCGGCGTAGGTGATCGCGCGGCTGTCGCCGGGCTCGCCCTCGAAGTGGATGGCGACCCGGTCGCCGAGTCCGGCCTCCACGTGCCGGTCCACGCAGTTGTACGCGACGTTGAGCTCGCCGTCCTTGAACCACTTGGCGAACGGCGGGTTCGACCAGTCCAGCGTCTCGGTCGGCTCCTTGGCCCAGGTCAGGCGGCGGGCCTGCGCGGCCCAGAAGCCGAGCCTGTCAGCCTTGGCCTGCTCGTACGCCTCGGCCGTGACATTGGCTTTCTCGGCCAGGTCAGCGGGCGGCGCGAAGCGTCGCTCCTCCCTCAAGAGGTTGGCCAGGCTTTCGTTGCTCACGACATCTCCCTTTCGAAGGGTGTCCGTTGTGTCCCAGGCCACAGCTCATCAGACCTGGGGCCCCGGTGACAAGGGCCGCCGAATAATTGGTTTAGACCTATCAGGGCGCGGCGGGGCGGCGTGCGGCGGGGGTGCCGCGGCCGGGCTGCCGCCGCCGGACACGCCGAGCCTGCCAGGGTCCGGCGTGCCGGTGCACACCGGACCCGCCGACGCACGCCGGACCCGCCGGTGCACGCCGGCCCCGCCGGTGTTCACCGGCACGGCCGATGCACACCGGCCCCGCCGGTGTTCACCGGCACGGCCGATGCACACCGGCCCCGCCGGACCCGCCGATGCCCACCGGAACCGCCGGTGCTCACCGGCCCGGCCCACCCGGCCGACCCTGCCGATGCCGACCGGATGGTGCCGGCGGGCCAGGACATCGCGTCGCTCACGCCGGGCTGGGCAGCTCCTCCGTGCCGGGCACCCCCTCGAACACCCCGCCCTCGCCGTCCGCACCGCCCCGGTGCAGCAGGTACGCCTGCGCCTCGCCCACATGGAAGTACATCCCGTGCAGCTCCAGCGCATCCGCCGCCAGCGCCCGCGCCACCGAGTCGTGCGCCCGCAGGTGCTCCAACTGCTGGACCACGTTGGCCAGACACAGCCGCTCCACCGTGTCCGCCGCCGCCCGCCCGGCCAGCCGGACCCCCGCTCCGCCCTCGTCGGCCAGCCGTGCCAGGCTCGGCAGCCCGTGCCGCAGCCACCGCCCGAGCGGGGTCGCCGCGCCCCCGGTCCCGGAGCCGAGCAGCGCCTGCATCGCGCCGCACCCGGAGTGCCCGCACACCGTGATGGAGCGCACCTTCAGCACGTCCACCGCGTACTCGATCGCGGCCGCCACCGAGTCGTCCCCGTTCTCCTCACCCGGAAGAGGGATCAGGTTGCCCACGTTGCGGACCACGAACAGGTCACCGGGACCACTGGAGGTGATCATCGAGGTGACGAGCCGGGAGTCGGCGCAGGCGAGGAAGAGCTGAGAGGGCCGCTGCCCCTCGCGCGCCAGCCGGGCCAGCTCCTCCCGGACCAGGGGAGCGGTGTCGCGCTGGAACGCGCTGATCCCGCGGGCGAGTTCATGACCGCCACCGGCGGATCTCCCGGGCCGGCGCCAGGGACCGAGACCTGCACGCTGTCCGGGACCGAGACCTGCACGCTGTCCGGGGCCGTGACCCGCGGGCTGTCCGGGTCCGTGACCCGCGTGCTGTCCGGGGCGGCGACTGTCCCCCGGCCCGTGGGCGTGCTCCGGGCCATGGCCGTACTCCGGTGAGCTGACGCCCGCGCGGTAACCGGTCAGCTCGGCGGAGCCGCCCTGCGCGGTGTGCGCCCTGCGCCAGTCCCACAGTGACTCGTACGCCGCGTGGTCCATGAACGAACCGTCCAACTCCACCACGGCGTCGGCGCCTTGGGGTACGAGATGCAGGACTCTGCTGAGCCGGGGCACCGCGAGGAACGTCAGCTGTCCTCTTACGTGTACGTGATGGACTCCTCCCTTCTCTTCGTGGGTGATGCGGGTGCGGGCGAGGCGGTGCAGGGCGAGGGCGACGGCCACGGCGACCCCGAGGACCACGCCCGCCAGGACGCCGAGGGCAACCACCCCGAGCGTGGTGACGGCGTACACCAGCACTTCGCGGTGGCGGGTCACCGTGCGGATGTGGTGCAGGGACACCATCTGGATGCCGACGGCCATCACCAGGGCGGCGAGCGAGGCGAGCGGGATGAGGTCCAGGACCGGGACCATCAGCAGCGCGGCGACTACTACGAAAACGCCGTGCAGCATCGTGGAGTTCCGGCTCAGGGCACCGGATTTCACATTCGCCGAACTGCGCACCGCGACCCCCGCGACCGGCAGCCCGCCGAGCGCCCCCGACACGATGTTGGCTGCACCCTGACCGAGCAGTTCCCGGTCCAGGTCCGAGCGGCCGATCCGGGACTGGGGTCCGGTACCGCCTGTCACCAGCTTGTCCACGGCGACCGCGCCCAGCAGCGACTGCACGCTGCACACCAGCGTGGTGGTGAGCACGGCGGCGGCGATGCCGAGCACCGGCCCCTCGGGCAGTCCCGCCAGGGCATGGCTGCTCCAGGACGGCAGGTCGACCCGGGGCAGGGTGAGCCCGGTGAGCGAGGCGGCCGCGGTGGCACCGGCGACCGCGACCAGGGCGGCCGGGACCGTGCCCAGCAGGCGGCCCGCCCTGCCCGGGATCCGGGGCCAGCCCAGCAGCAGGGTCAGGGTCAGTGCGCTGATCGCCACCGCGGCCGGGTGCAGGTTCGCCAACTGGGCGGGCAGTGCCAGGACGTTGGCGAGGACCGAGCTCTGCGGGGTGCCACCGAGGACGATGTGCAGCTGGGCGACGGCGATGGTGACGCCGATGCCGGCGAGCATGCCGTGCACCACCGCCGGGCTGACGGCGAGCGCGGTGCGGGCCACGCGCAGGCAGCCCAGGCCCAGTTGGGCCAGCCCGGCGAGGACGGTGATGCCGCAGGTGGCCCGCCAGCCGTACCGGTGGATCAGGTCGGCGGTGACCACCGTGAGTCCGGCCGCGGGGCCGCTGACCTGGAGCGGACAGCCGCCGAGCCGGCCGGCGACCAGTCCGCCGACGGCCGCCGCCACCAGGCCGGCCTGGAGCGGGGCACCCGTGGCGAGGGCGATGCCCAGGGACAGTGGGAGGGCGATCAGGAACACCGCGACGGACGCGGACAGGTCGGCGCCCGCCAGGCGGCGGCGACGTGGGGGCGTGGGCGGGTGGTGCGGCCGGTCAGTGCCGGGGACTGCGTGGGGAGTTGTGGCTCGGGCGGGGCCGAGGCTCTCGGGGTGGGCGGGTACGCAGGCTGATGACATGTTTCCCGTCTCCTCCGGGGCGGCGCGGTCGCGGATCTGGGCGGGATGAATCAACGTTCAGTAAATGAACCGTAATGCAGAGTAAAGGTCCGGCATGGATTTTCTGCGCAAATGGGGCACCCGTTCACCTCCATGGGTGAAGTGAGCAGTTCATCGGCTTGTCGTATTAATCCCTCTCTCGGTCCTATGCGATCTTGGCCGCGCTGTCGGCAGATATCCGGCACATCGCCATGAAACGCCGTCATCGGCGTCAGCCGAGAGAAGGAAGAAGGTGAGCGGAATTGGCCGCCACCCAGAGGATTGCGGTCGGTGCCGTGGCCGCCGCGGCCTGTGCCGCGTCGGTCGCCGGTTGCGCGACCGGTACCAACTCCGAGGAAGGGGCACCCGGACCGCAGAAGGGAGCGCCGGCGCCCCAGAGCGTGGTCCGTCTGATCGGCGACGGGTCCACCGCGTACACCGGGACGCAGCCGCATCTGCCCCGGCCCGAGCGGCTCAAGGCCGGTGAGAAGCCACCGCAGTTCGTGGTGTTCTCCTGGGACGGTTCGGGCGAGGACAGCCAGAAGCTGTTCTCGCACTTCCGCAAGGTCGCCAAGGAGAACCACGCGAACATGACGTTCTTCCTCAGCGGCGTCTACATGCTGCCCGAGGAGAAGCGTGACCTGTACCGGCCCCCGCAGCACTCGCCCGGCAGCTCCGAGATCGGCTTCAACGACGAGCAGGGCATCACCGACACGGTCAAACAGCTACGGCTGGCCTGGCTGGAGGGCAACGAGATCGGCACCCACTTCAACGGGCACTTCTGCGGCCCCGACGGCGGGGTCGGCGAGTGGTCGGTGGCCGAGTGGAAGAGCGAGATCGCCCAGGCCAAGCAGTTCGTGAAGACCTGGAAGACCAATACCGGCATGAAGGACGCCGCACCGCTGCCCTTCGACTACGACAAGGAGCTCATCGGCGCCCGTACCCCCTGCCTGGAGGGCCAGAAGAACTTCGTCAGAGCGGCGAGCCAGCTCGGCTTCCGCTACGACACCAGTGGCGTCAACAACCAGGTATGGCCCAAGAAGAGGGAAGGGCTGTGGGACCTGTCGATGCAGCTCGTCCCCTTCCCCGGCCACACCTACGAGCAGCTGACCATGGACTACAACTTCATGGTCAACCAGTCCGGCACGTCGACCCAGGGCGACCCCGACAAGTACGACTACTGGGGCGACCAGATGCGCGACGGGCTGCTCCAGGGCTTCAACCGGGCCTACAACGGCAACCGCGCACCGCTCGTCATCGGCAATCACTTCGAGTCCTGGAACGGCGGCACCTACATGCGTGCCCTCGACGAGGTCGTCGCGGACGTCTGCAACAAGCCCGAGGTGCGCTGTGTCTCCTTCCACCAGCTGGCCGACTGGCTGGACGCCCAGGACCCGCAGGTCCTGGCGAGGCTGCGCACTCTGAACGTGGGCGAGGCCCCGCGGCAGGGCTGGGCGTCCTTCCTGTCCGGCCGTCCCGCCCCGGCACCGAAGGGGGTGCCCGGGGCGCCGGCCGTCAAGCAGTAGGCGCCGAGCCGGGGCCGCCGCCCGTCACGCGGGGGCGGCCACTCCCTCGCCGAGCACGAAGCCGGGGTCGATCTGCGCCGCCAGGTCGGTCCCGGTGCGCTCGTTGCCCCAGGTCAGGGCGTTCTTCAGGTGGAAGTGGACCATCTGCCGGGTGTAGCGCTCCCAGTCCCGCAGCTGGTACGTCGCGTCGGTGGCCACCTTCAGGGCGCGCAGGGCACGGGAGTTGGGGTCCTCCAGGAGGTCGAACCGGGGTGGGCGGCCCTTCTCCATGGCGCGCACCCAGTCCGATTGCCCGACCGTGACGAGCAGGTCGTCCCCGACCTCCGAGCGCAGGAAGTCGATGTCCTCCTGCCCCTGCACCTTGTTGCCCACGACCTTCAGGACGACGCCGAAGTCCCGGGCGTACTCCTTGTACTGGCGGTAGACGGAGACCCCCTTCCGGGTCGGCTCGGCGACGAGGAAGGTGATGTCGAAGCGGGTGAACATGCCGGAGGCGAAGGAGTCCGAGCCCGCCGTCATGTCCACCACGACGTACTCGTCGGGGCCGTCGACGAGGTGGTTCAGGAACAGCTCCACCGCGCCCGTCTTGGAGTGGTAGCAGGAGACCCCCAGGTCGGCGTCCGTGAAGGGCCCGGTGACCATCAAACGGACGGCGCCGCCGTCGAGTTCCACCGGCCGCGCGCAGGCGTCGTAGACCGGATTGGGCTCCCGTACCCGGACCAGCCGTGAACCCTCGCCGGGCGGGGTGGTCTTGATCATGGTCGCGGCGGATGCGATGCGCGGGTTGTGGCCACGCAGGTAGTCCTTGATCAGGGAGAGCCGCTCGCCCATCGCGGGCAGTGCCTCCGCCTCCGTGTCGTCGAGGCCGAGCGCGGGGCCCAGGTGCTGGTTGATGTCGGCGTCGATGGCGACGACCGGCGCCCCGACGGCCGCGAGATGGCGGATGAACAGGGAGGAGAGCGTGGTCTTGCCGCTGCCGCCCTTTCCGACGAAAGCAATTTTCATGTTCACGAAGAGTAGTCGCATGGTTGCGTTGTGTGTCATGTGGAGTGAAGAAGACCACTCCTTCGTGGAGCCCCAGGGTGGGGTGCGTACTGTCGTACTCATGAGTACGACAGGTGCGACCGCCGATCCTCTCGCGGCCCTGGGCGCGCTGCCCGGGGTGGCCGAGTCCGTGGAGTCCGTGCGCAAGGCCGTGGACCGGGTCTACGGGCACCGGATCATGCGGCGCCGCAGCAATGCCGTCACCTCGGAGGCCGCGTTGCGGGCCGCCCGGGGCAGTGCCGCACTGTCCGGCGCGGACTGGGCACTGGAGGAGGTGCGGCGGCGCTCCGACTTCGGTGTGGACGGCGACGCGCGCGTGGTCGGCGCGGCCCTGCGGCTGACCGCGGAGGCGGGCCAGCTGCTGTCCATCTGGCGGCAGTCGCCGCTGCGGGTGCTGGCCCGGCTGCACCTCGTGGCGGCCGCGCCGGGCGGCGACGAGGTCGGCCGGCCGCGCCGGGCCGGCGAGCGCGTCGACGAGCCGCTGGTGGAAGTGGAGCTGCCGGATGCCGACGAGGTGTCGGCACGCCTTGAGGGGCTCGCCGAACTCATCGTCGCGGGCAGTGCGGCGCCCGCGCTGGTCACGGCCGCCGTGGTGCACGGCGAACTGCTCGCGCTGCGGCCCTTCACCTCCTGCAACGGGCTGGTCGCCCGCGCGGCCGAGCGGATCGTGCTCATCGGCAGTGGCCTCGACCCCAAGGCGATCTGCCCCGCCGAGGTGGGCCACGCCGAACTGGGCCGCGCCTCCTACCTGGCGGCCCTGGACGGCTATGTCTCCGGTACTCCGGAAGGGATGGCGGCCTGGATCGCGCACTGCGGGCGTGCGGTCGAACTCGGCGTGCGCGAGTCGACGGCGGTGTGCGAGGCGCTGCAGCGCGGGGCGGCGTAGGAGCCGTCCGGAAGGTCGCGTGAGGCCTCGGGAAAGGGTTGCGGCGGTACGAGGGGCCCGTACCGCCGCTGGCATGCTCACCGGGTTACCAAGCGTCCTCGATGTGTCGCCCATCAGGTCGGGTACTTTGCCCGTCACCTGGTGCGGCTGGCCCGTAATCGACGGGTCGACGTCGCGTGGGTGCCCGGTGTTCATGCTCGGTCCGTGGGGCCAAATGCGTTTTAAAGGTGATCCTCTCGGATGTCCTTTGGTCTCGCGGGCCGCTAACCCCTTTGTACTGCAAGCCCGGAGCAAGCGGAACCCCTGCCTGCAGTTCTTTACTTTTAGGTTCAAAGGCGACCGAAAGGGACGTCGATAGGCCGAACGGGTGAAGAACGCCGGGGTTGGCCGGTTCAGGCGACCGTGCTCCGGCGCCGGCTCGCGTACCAGACCAGGCCCGCGGTTGCGGCCGCCGCTCCTATGGCCGCCGCGGCGACCAGGGCCGGGCGCGGAGGCGTGGAGATCCGCTGCTTGAGCCGCACCGGCCGGTGGAAGTCCAGGATCGGCCAGCCGCGGGCGAGGGCCTCGCGGCGCAGCGCGCGGTCCGGGTTCACGGCGTGCGGATGTCCGACGGCCTGGAGCATCGGCAGGTCGGTCGCCGAGTCGCTGTACGCGAAGCTGCGGTCCAGGTCGTACCCCTCGGATGCGGCCAGCTCCCGGACGGCCTCCGCCTTGGTCGGCCCGTACGCGTAGTACTCCACCTCGCCGGTGAAGCAGCCGTCGTCGCCGACGACCATGCGGGTGGCCACCACCCGGTCGGCGCCGAGGAGTTCGCCGATCGGCTCGACCACCTCGGCGCCCGAGGTGGAGACGATGACGACGTCCCGGCCGGCCTTGTGGTGCTCCTCGATGAGGGAGGCCGCCTCGTCGTAGATGATCGGGTCGATCAGGTCGTGCAGGGTCTCGGCGACGATCTCCTTGACCTGCTGGACATTCCAGCCACGGACGAGGCCGGACAGGTATGCGCGCGTGCGCTCCATCTGGTCGTGGTCCATACCGCCGACCAGGAAGACGAACTGCGAGTACGCGTTGCGCAGCGCCGCCCTGCGGTTGATCAGACCGCCTTGGTAGAACGACCTGCTGAACGTGAGCGTGCTCGACTTCGCAATGACCGTCTTGTCCAGGTCAAAGAAGGCCGCTGTGCGGGGCAAGGAGTGGCTTTCCACGCCCCCGAGCATAGGCGCCCACCATTCGGCGTAAGGTGGGGCGCGTGGGTTTGCCTGAGAGGGCTCTCGGGTACACCATGGAAGTCACGGATCGTTCGCGACCGTGCTAACCCGGTCCGGCTCCTCCCCCCCCGAGTCGGCCGTGGAGACGACCCCCACTCTCCCCCCCGGTGGGGGTCGTCGCATGTCCGGGTGGGTTTTCCTCCTCTCTCGCGGGCCGTCGGGCCCCGTCCGGGCGGCTGTGGCCGCCCTTCTCGCATGCCCATGATCCGTCACGGTGGGTAGTCGTGACGCTGCGCTGTGGAAGTCGCACAGGCTCCAGAACGGGGCTCACCGGTATGGGTGACGGCGATATTCACAACCATCGAGTTGTCCACAGTTTTGGACCAAGATCCACAAGATTTTCGGGTCCGCTGCACCGTGATTCCAGCGCGCTCCGGCGGCGGCGAGTTCATGGCCGGTTCCGTTTGTCGGGCGCCAATGGCCGGTTTCTGCCGGCCGTGCATATGGAGGACCGCTTGCCGGTTCTCCGCACGTTTGTGAATCGCGTGGCCGCAGGGGCCATGCGGGAGAACGCAGCCAAGGGGGAAGCTCACGTGGCCGGAACCGTCACCCACGACCCGCCGTCCGCCGCCTCGGGACGGCCCGGACGCCCGATGATCGTCACCGAGGACGCCGAACTCCTCGACGACCTGTTGCGCCTGTGCGCCGCGGCAGGTGCCAAACCGGAGGTTCACCACGGCCCGCCGGACCGCGGCGGCGGCTGGGAGTCCGCCCCGCTCGTCCTGGTCGGCGACGACGCCGCCCGGCGGGTGCGCGGGGCCACGCGCCGGCGCGGGGTGGTCCTCGTGGGCCTCGACCAGGACGACCCGGATGTGTGGAAACGGGCCGTGGAGATCGGTGCCGACCACGTCCTGATGCTGCCCGACGGCGAGCAGTGGCTCGTGGACCGGATCGCCGACGTCGTCGAGGGCGTGGGCCGCCCGGCCCTCACCGTCGGCGTCATCGGCGGCCGGGGCGGGGCCGGCGCCTCCACGCTGGCCTGTGCCCTCGCCGTCACCTCCGCGCGGGAGGGACTGCGCACCCTGCTCGTGGACGCGGATCCGCTGGGCGGCGGAATCGACGTACTCCTCGGCGGCGAGACCGCCGAGGGCCTGCGCTGGCCGGCTTTCGCCGCCTCGCGCGGCCGGCTCGGCAGCGGCGCCCTGGAGGAGTCGCTGCCCGAACTGCACTCGCTGCGGATCCTCAGCTGGGACCGCGGTGACTGCGTGGCGATCCCGCCGCCCGCCGTGCGTGCGGTGCTCGCCGCCGCCCGGCGGCGCGGCGGCACGGTCGTCGTCGACCTGCCGCGCCGCCTGGACGACGAGGTCGCCGAGGTCCTCACCCAGCTCGACCTCGCCGTCCTGGTGGTCCCCGCCGAACTCCGCGCCGTCGCCGCGGCCGGCCGGGTGGCGGCCACCGTCGGCATGGTCGTGCGCGACCTCAGGGTCGCGGTACGGGGGCCGTACGCGCCGGGCCTGGACGACCGCGAGGTGGCCCGGCTGCTCGGACTGCCGCTGGCCGGCGAGGTACCGGCCGAACCAGGCCTGACCCGCCCCGACCGGAAACCGCCGGGCTCCGCCGCACGCGGACCGCTGGCCCGTTTCTGCAAGGGCTTCTGGGAGCGCACGCTGGTCGAGGCGAGCGGTGTCGCATGAGGCCCGGCACCGCGGGCGCGGACGGCCCGGCCCTGCTCGACGGAGTACGGCGCTGGCTCGCCGAGAGCGGCGCCGAACCGACACCCGCGCGGGTGGCCCAGGCACTGCGTGCCCAGGGGCGGGTCCTCGGCGACGCCGAAGTCCTCGGCGCGGCCGAGCGACTGCGCTCCGAACTGGTCGGCAGCGGCCCCTTGGAGCCGCTGCTCGCCGACCCCACGGTCACCGACGTCCTGGTGACCGCCCCGGACCGGGTCTGGGTGGACCGCGGTGGCGGCCTGGAACTCACCCCGGTCGCCTTCCCGGACGCGGCGGCGGTACGGCGCCTCGCGCAGCGGCTGGCCGCGGTGGCCGGCCGGCGCCTGGACGACGCGCGTCCCTGGGCGGACGCCCGGCTGCCCGACGGCACCCGCCTGCACGCGGTCCTGCCCCCGGTGGCCGTCGGGTGCACCTGCCTGTCCCTGCGGGTGGTCCGCCCCCGGGCGTTCACCCTCGACGAACTGGTCACGGCCGGGACCGTGCCCCCGGGCGGCGACCGGATCCTGCGGGCGCTCCTCGCGGCCCGGCTGTCCTTCCTGGTCAGCGGTGGCACGGGCACGGGCAAGACGACCCTCCTGAGCGCCCTTCTGGGGCTCGTCGGCCCGGGCGAGCGGATCGTGCTCGCCGAGGACTCGGCGGAGCTCAGGCCCGAACACCCGCACGTCGTACGGCTGGAGACCAGACCCGCCAACCAGGAGGGCGCCGGCCTCGTCACCCTGGAGGACCTGGTCCGGCAGGCCCTGCGGATGCGGCCCGACCGGCTCGTCGTCGGCGAGGTCCGCGGGCCCGAGGTGGTCCATCTGCTGGCCGCGCTCAACACCGGCCACGAGGGAGGGTGCGGCACCGTGCACGCCAACGCGGCCGCGGACGTGCCGGCCCGCCTGGAGGCCCTCGGCACGGCCGCCGGGCTCGACCGGGCCGCCCTGCACAGCCAGCTCGCCGCCGCGCTGTCGGTGGTGCTGCACCTGGTACGGGACCGCGCCGGCCGACGGCGGATCGCGGAGGTGCACGTTCTGGAGCGGGACGCCTCCGGGCTGGTGCGGACGGTACCGGCGCTGCGCTGGAACGCGGCGGCGTTCGCGCGGGAGCAGGGGTGGGAGCGGCTGCGCGGGCTGCTGCGGAGTGGCGTGGGTGAGCCGTGAGCGCAGGCCTGAAGTGACGTCAGCGATTGATGAGCCGAACGCGATCCGTGAGTTGAGAGCGATCCATGAGCCGAAAGAGGTGTGTGTGATGGGTGAGACGACGATCGGTGCGGCCGTGGTGTGCGGTGGGGTCATGGCCTGGCTGCTGGCCGAGCGGCACCGTGAGGTACGGCGGACTCGGCTGCTGCTCGCCGGCGGCGGGGTGGTGACCACCGGGCCGCCCTCCTGGGAACGGGCGCTCGGGGAACTCCGGCGGCTGCGCGGCCGTTGGCGGGGTGAGTGGTGGGCCCTGGCCGTGGGCATGGCCCTGGCGCTCCTCGCCGCCTCGGTCCTGCCGGTGCTCGCAGGGGCGGCCGGGGTGCCGGCACTGCGCCGGGTGCGGCTGGCGCGCCAGGCGCGACGGGCCCGCCAGACGCGCGCCGACGCGGTGATCGCGCTGTGCGGGACGCTCGCCGGTGAGGTGCGCGCGGGACGGCAGCCGGGTGAGGCGCTGTTGCGGGCCGCGCGGGACTCCGGCGGGCTCGGTGAGGCCCGGCCGGCCGTGGTGGCGGCGGCGCGCTTCGGCGGGGACGTACCGGCGGCGCTGGCGATGGCGGCACGGCAGCCCGGCGCCGACGGCCTGCTGGGGCTCGCGGCCTGCTGGCGGGTGGCGGTCGACCAGGGCGCCGGACTCGCGGCCGGCCTCGACCGCCTGGACGCCGCCCTGCGGGCCGAACGCGACCAACGTGCCGATCTGCGCGCCCAGTTGTCGGGCGCCCGGGCCACCGCGGTGATGCTCGCAGCGCTGCCCGCCCTCGGCCTCCTGCTCGGGTCGGCCCTGGGCGCCGACCCGCTGCGGGTGCTGCTGCACACCGGGGCGGGCCTGGGCTGCCTGGTAGTCGGCGCGGTCTTCGAGGGCGCCGGGATGTGGTGGGCGGCCCGGATCGTGCGGGGAGCTGAGGCGGCGTGAGCGCGGAGCTTGTCCACAGGCTGGGGGTGACGGTCGGGGTGCCGGCGGCCCTGGTCTGGTCTGCATGGCGGCTTGAGCGGGCCAGGCGCAGGCGCTGGGCCCGGCGCAAGGCGGCCGAACTGCTCGGCCTGGAAAGGCCGGAGCAGACGGAGAGGCACTCCGCCGTCGGCGGTGCCGCCCGCGGGTGGCTGCCGGTCGTCGGGGTGGTGTGCGGCGGCTGGGTGCTGGTCGGCGGGGTTGCCGGGGCGCTGCTGGGGCTGGGCGTCGCGGTGGGGCTGTGGCAGTGGCGGCGCCGGGCCGGCGACGGGGACCGGACGGCGGAGACGGCGGCTGCCGAGGCTGCGCGTCAACTCCCTCTCGCCGCCGACCTCCTGGCGGCCTGCATCGCCGCCGGGGCAGGTCCGGTGGTCGCCGCCCAGGCGGTCGGAGAGGCACTCGGCGGACCGGTCGGGGAGGGGCTGGCGCGAGGCGCGGCCGAGGTGCGGCTGGGCGGCGAACCGGCGTCCGCCTGGCGGCGGTTGGCCGGGCTGCCCGGCGCCGCGGCCCTGGCCCGGCTGCTGGAACGCGCGGACGAGTCAGGCATGCCGGCGGCCGCGCCCGTCGCGCGGCTCGCCTCGGACGCCCGCGCCGAGTGGGCGAGGAGTGCCACCGCGCGGGCACGACGGGCGGCCGTGCTGATCTCGGCGCCGGTGGGGCTCTGCTTTCTGCCCGCGTTCATCGCGGTCGGCGTACTCCCCGTGGTGATCGGGCTGGCGGGCGGGGTGCTGCGAGGGGGTGGTGGATGAGGAGGCACGGCAACCGGGTCGCGGACCCGAACTGACGTCAGATCCACCAGATCCATCAGATCCATCAGAGCCAAGCGAGTCAAAGGGAGTCGAAATGCGTGCAATGTACTGGAAGATGTGGAAGCTGGTGCGCCGGGACGCCGGGATGGTCACCTCCGAGTACGCGATGGGGATCATCGCGGCCGTCGGGTTCGCGGCGGTCCTCTACGCCGTCGTCACGAGCGGTCAGGTCAGCGCGGAGCTCCAGGCCATCGTGAAACGAGCCCTCAGTGCGCGGATGTGAGCGCAGGCGCGGGGCGGACCGGGGGTTCGTGACCGCGGAGGCGGCCGTGGTGCTGCCGGTGCTGGTGGCGTTCACGATGGCGCTGGTGTGGGGGCTGCTCGTGGTGGCCGCCCAGATCCGGTGCGTGGACGCCGCCCGCACCGGGGCGCGGGCCGCGGCGCGGCAGGACGCCGAGGCCGCGGTGATCGCGGTGACGAAGGAGGCGGCGCCGGACGGGGCGACGGTGACGGTGGGCCGGGAGGGGGACGTGGTGCGGGTGACGGTGGCGGCGAGACCGCCGGCGCTGGGCGCGTTGCCGTTCGAGGTGCGGGAGTCGGCGGTGGCACTCGCGGAGGGACCGTGAGGGGGCGCGCGGTGGTCGAGCGGCTGCGGGCCGCTGGGGGCCGGTCGCGCGGTTTCCCGCGCCCCTGCGGGGCGGCCGACCGGGGGTCCGCCACAGTCTGGAGCGTCGGGGCGATCGCCGTGCTGTGCGTCGTGTTCGGGGTGGTGCTCGGCCTCGGGCAGGCCGTTGTGGTCCGGCATCGCGCCGCCGGGGGCGCCGACATGGCCGCCCTGGCAGCGGCGGACCACTGGGCCGAGGGCACGGCAGCCGCCTGCGCCCTGGCGGACCGTGTGGCACTGGCTCAGGCCACGCGGCTGACCCGGTGCGTGATCGTCGGTGACGTCTCGGATGTCTCGGCGGCCTCGGGCGGCGGGCCGTTCACGGCGGAGGTCCGGGCCAGAGCCGGCCCTGCCGCAACGAGCCCCTGACGGCGAGCTCCTGAAAACGAGTCCCTGGCAACGTGCCCCCAAAGGGGCGCGGGGAACTGCGCGACCAGCCCCCACCGACCCGCAGCCGACCGCCTACCCCCTCGGCGCCCCCCTCAACAGCACCGTGAGGAGCCGTACCGCCCCCCGCTTGTGCAACGGCTCGTTCCCGTTCCCGCACTTGGGGGACTGGATGCAGGACGGGCACCCGGCGTCGCACTCGCACGCGGCGATCGCCTCCCGGGTGGCCGTCAGCCAGGTGCGGGCGGTGTGGAAGGCGCGCTCCGCGAAGCCGGCGCCGCCGGGGTGGCCGTCGTAGACGAAGACGGTCGGCAGGAGCGTGTCGGGGTGCAGGGGGATCGACACGCCACCGATGTCCCAGCGGTCGCAGGTCGCGAAGAGCGGGAGCAGGCCGATGGAGGCGTGTTCGGCCGCGTGCAGGGCGCCGCCGAGGATCTCCGGGGGGATCCGGGCCTCGTCGAGCTGGTCCTCGGTGACGGTCCACCACACCGCCCGGGTACGCAGCGTACGAGGAGGGAGGTCGAGTTTCGTCTCGCCCAGGACCTCGCCGGTGATGAGCCGGCGGCGCAGGAAGGAGACCACCTGATTGGTGACCTCGACGGAGCCGTAGCAGAGGCGGCCGTCACCCCAGGGGATCTCGGTGTCGGTCTCCAGGACGGAGATGGCCGTGGTGTCGCGGGCGACCGTGGAGTACGGCGGCTCGGCCTGCTCGACCAGGGCCACCGAGTCCTCCAGGTCGAGGGAGCGCACGAGGTAGGTACGGCCCTGGTGCAGGTGGACCGCGCCCTCGTGGACCGTGGAGTGGGCGGCGCTCGCGTCCACCGTGCCGAGCAGGCGTCCGGTGCCCGCCTCGACGACCTGCACCGGGCGGCCGCCCTCGCCGCGGATGTCGGTCAGCTCGGCGGCCCGCTCGCGGCGGGTCCAGTGCCAGGCCTTCGTCCGGCGGCGCAGCAGCTTCGCGGCCTCCAGCTGCGGCAGCAGCTCCTTGCAGGCGGGGCCGAAGAGGTCGAGGTCGTCGTCGGTGAGCGGGAGCTCGGCCGCGGCGGCACACAGGTGCGGGGCGAGGACGTACGGGTTGTCGGGGTCGAGGACCGTCGATTCCACCGGTTGGTCGAACAGGGCCTCGGGATGATGGACGAGGAAGGTGTCCAGCGGATCGTCGCGGGCGATCAGGACGGCGAGTGCGCCCTGCCCGGTACGGCCCGCGCGACCCGCCTGCTGCCACACAGAGGCCCTCGTACCGGGGTACCCGGCGATCAGTACGGCGTCCAGCCCGGAGACGTCCACGCCCAGCTCCAGGGCCGTCGTGGCGGCAAGTCCGAGGAGTTCCCCCGAGTGCAGCGCGCGTTCCAGTGCGCGCCGCTCCTCGGGGAGGTAGCCGCCGCGGTAGGCCGCGACACGCCGGGCGAGGGAACGGTCGACCTCGGCCAGCCGTTCCTGGGCGATGACGGAGATCAGCTCCGCGCCGCGCCGGGAGCGCACGAAGGCGACCGAGCGGACGCCCTGCACGGCCAGGTCGGTCAGCAGGTCGGCGGTCTCGGCGGTGGCGGTACGGCGCACGGGGGCGCCCTTCTCGCCGTGCAGCTCGGTCAGCGGCGGCTCCCACAGGGCGAAGACCAGCTCGCCGCGCGGGGAGGCGTCGTCGGCGATCTCCACGACCGGCAGGCCGGTGAGACGCCCGGCGGCCACGGCCGGCTCGGCGGCGGTCGCGGAGGCCAGCAGGAAGACCGGGGAGGCGCCGTAGCGGGCGCACAGACGGCGCAGCCGGCGCAGCACCTGGGCGACGTGCGAGCCGAAGACGCCCCGGTAGGTGTGGCACTCGTCGACGACGACGTACTTCAGCGACTTCAGGAAGGAGGACCAGCGGGCGTGCCCGGGCAGGATCCCGCGGTGCAGCATGTCGGGGTTGGTGAGCACGTAGTTGGCGTACTGGCGGATCCACTCCCGTTCCTCGTAGGGGGTGTCGCCGTCGTACACCGCGGGGCGCACCGCGTTCCCCAGCGGTTGTGAAAGTTCCTTCACGGCGCGGCACTGGTCGGCCGCCAGCGCCTTGGTGGGCGCCAGGTAGAGGGCGGTGGCGCCACGGCCGCTCGCCGCCTCGGAGCCGTCCAGCAGGGTGGACAGGACCGGTACCAGGTAGGCCAGGGACTTGCCGGAGGCGGTGCCGGTGGCGACCACCACCGAGTCGCCGTCCAGGGCGTGCTCGGCGGCCAGCGCCTGGTGCTCCCAGGGATGCTCGATGCCGCACTCCTGTACGGCCGCGACGACCTCCGAACGAATCCGGTCAGGCCAGACGGCATGCCGACCCGCACGCGGGGGCAAGTGCTCCGTATGAGTGATGCGCGAAGCCCGGCTCGGCCCGGAGGCGAGCCGGTCCAGGACCGTGCCCGGAGAGAACCCGGACACGGCCGGAACCGGCGGTCGATCGGATCGGTGATTTATGGCCATCGGGACCGAGTGTGTCACTGGCGTGACGGACAATGGGGCCAAGGCGTCGTGCACGCCTGCCGTAAGTGATTGAATGCCATCGCGGCTGGCGAACCGTCCCGGGGGCCGCAAGCCGAGGTGTCCCGAGGGGCGACCGCTCGATAGCAAGGTGCTGGAGGATCCGTGGACCTGTCCCTGTCGACCCGTACAGTCGGCGATCGTACGGTCGTCGAGGTCGGTGGCGAAATCGACGTATATACCGCGCCCAAGCTGCGCGAGCAGCTGGTCGAGCTGGTGAACGACGGGAATTTCCACCTCGTCGTCGACATGGAGGGCGTGGACTTCCTCGACTCCACCGGGCTCGGCGTGCTGGTCGGCGGCCTGAAGCGGGTGCGTGCCCATGAGGGCTCGCTGCGCCTGGTCTGCAACCAGGAGCGCATTCTGAAGATCTTCCGTATCACCGGCCTCACCAAGGTGTTCCCGATCCACACCTCGGTCGAGGAAGCGGTGGCGGCCACCGACTGACCCCGGGCCGGCCGACGTACCCCGGACCGCCGATCGGTCCGTGCCGTCCGGCCGGCCCTCGGCACGGGCCCGTGCGCGCCATGCGCCGTACGGACGCCCGTGTCACCCCCGCCCGTTCGGGCCCCGCGTGCCCGTGCCGGCAGCCGTGCACGGGCCGCGGTGCCCGCGGCGGACGCAATTCATCGGGGGGTTCCGGGTTCTTCGGCGGCCCGGCCCCCCATCGCACGCCCTTAGTTCCGAGGGGGACGTATGGCCACCGTTGAACTCCGCTTCAGCGCGCTGCCCGAGCACGTCCGCACCGCCCGACTGGTGGCGGCGGCGGTGGCTCGCAGGGCCGGAGTGGACGAGGCCGTCCTGGACGAGGTCCGGCTGGCCGTCGGCGAGGCCTGTTCCCGTGCCGTGGGTCTGCACCAGACCGGCGGCATCACCGAGCCGGTGCGGGTGGCGCTGATCGAAGAGGAGAAACAGTTCTCCATCGAGGTCGGCGACGAGGCACCCCGTTCGGTCCCCGGCGACCGGGGATCCGACGGCGCGGCGGACGCGGACGTGGAGGCCGAGGAGGACGAGATGGGCCTCGCGGTCATCAGCGGCCTCGTGGACGACGTGGAGGTCACGGCCGGGGAGCACGGCGGGCTGATCCGCATGACCTGGCCGACGACCCCGCCCGGAGTCGCCCTCACCTGAGAGCCGCTCTGTCCGTGCGACGAAGGGCCCCACCGAGTGGGGCCCTTCGTCATGTCCGCACGCTCCCGCAGCCGTTTCACCTGCGGCCGGTCGTAAAGTGATCTCGTGTGATGTGTTTAGTGAATTCATTCACGACCGGTCGGGCGATAATTTGATCAAGTAAACGACCGCTGTCAATGCTTTTAGGGCATTACCGCTTTCGGGTTCGTCGGCCTGATCTCGATCATTTGCTGAAGAGCACGAGAAGGCCAATTCCGTTTACCGTCCCCTGTTTAGATCACTCCCGGGTACCTAGAATCCGTCCACATCTTGAGCTCAGCCCAAGCGTCAAGGAGGACGAATGGCGGGGCTTTCTACCCCTCATCAGTTGGGCCATCACCCCACAACCTTCGCAGCCGCAGTCCTGACCGACGACAACCGGGTCCTGGTGGCGGTCATCGCCGCCGTGGCGCTGGCCGCGCTCGTGGTCGCCTGGATCCTGGTCCGCCAGGTGCTCGCGGCCGGCGAGGGCACCGACAGCATGAAGAAGATCGCGGCGGCGGTCCAGGAAGGCGCCAACGCCTATCTGGGCCGACAGTTGCGCACCCTCGGCGTATTCGCCGTCGTGGTGTTCTTCCTGCTCCTGCTGCTGCCCGCGGACGACTGGAATCAGCGCGCCGGCCGGTCGATCTTCTTCTTGATCGGCGCCGCGTTCTCGGCGACCACCGGTTATATCGGCATGTGGCTCGCCGTACGCAGCAATGTGCGCGTCGCCGCGGCGGCCCGTGAAGCCACTCCGGCGGAAGGCGAACCGGAAAAGGATCTCACCGCCGTCTCGCACAAGGCCATGAAGATCGCTTTCCGCACGGGCGGCGTCGTCGGCATGTTCACGGTGGGGCTCGGCCTGCTCGGCGCCTCCTGTGTGGTGCTGGTGTACGCGGCCGACGCGCCGAAGGTGCTCGAAGGCTTCGGTCTCGGTGCCGCCCTGATCGCGATGTTCATGCGTGTCGGCGGTGGCATCTTCACCAAGGCCGCCGACGTCGGCGCCGACCTGGTCGGAAAGGTCGAACAGGGCATTCCGGAGGACGACCCGCGCAATGCCGCGACCATCGCCGACAACGTGGGCGACAACGTCGGCGACTGCGCGGGCATGGCGGCCGACCTCTTCGAGTCGTACGCCGTGACCCTGGTCGCCGCGCTGATCCTCGGCAAGGCGGCCTTCGGCGACTCCGGACTCGCCTTCCCGCTCCTGGTACCGGCCATCGGCGTGCTCACGGCGATGGTCGGCATCTTCGCGGTGGCGCCGCGCCGCAGCGACCGCAGCGGCATGAGCGCCATCAACCGCGGCTTCTTCATCTCCGCGGTGATCTCGCTCGTGCTCGTCGCGATCGCGGTCTTCGTGTACCTGCCGGGGAAGTACTCCGACCTGGACGGCATTGGTGACGCGGCCATCCGGGCCAAGGACGGCGACCCGCGGATCCTCGCGCTCGTCGCGGTGGCCATCGGCATCCTGCTGGCGGCCGTCATCCAGCAGCTGACCGGCTACTTCACCGAGACCAACCGGCGGCCGGTCATGGACATCGGCAAGACCTCGCTGACCGGCCCGGCCACCGTGGTCCTCGCCGGTATCTCGGTCGGCCTCGAATCGGCCGTCTACACCGCGCTGCTGATCGGCCTCGGCGTCTACGGCGCGTTCCTGCTCGGCGGTACGTCGATCATGCTCGCGCTGTTCGCGGTGGCGCTGGCCGGCACCGGTCTGCTCACCACGGTCGGCGTGATCGTCGCCATGGACACCTTCGGGCCGGTCTCCGACAACGCCCAGGGCATCGCCGAGATGTCCGGCGACGTCGAGGGCGCGGGCGCGCAGGTGCTCACCAACCTGGACGCCGTCGGCAACACCACCAAGGCCATCACCAAGGGCATCGCCATCGCCACCGCCGTCCTCGCGGCGTCGGCGCTCTTCGGGTCGTACCGGGACGCGATCACCACGAACGTGCAGGACGTGGGCGCGAAACTCAGCGGTGCGGGCTCCCCGTTGACCCTGTCCATGGACATCTCGCAGCCCAACAACCTGGTCGGGCTCGTCGCCGGCGCGGCGGTCGTCTTCCTGTTCTCCGGACTCGCCATCAACGCCGTGTCGCGGTCGGCGGGTTCGGTGGTCTTCGAGGTGCGGCGGCAGTTCCGCGAGCACCCCGGGATCATGGACTACACGGAGCAGCCCGAGTACGGCAAGGTCGTCGACATCTGCACCAAGGACGCCCTGCGCGAGCTGGCCACGCCGGGACTGCTCGCCGTGATGGCGCCCATCTTCATCGGGTTCACGCTCGGTGTCGGCGCCCTCGGTTCGTACCTCGCGGGCGCGATCGGCGCGGGCACCCTGATGGCCGTCTTCCTGGCCAACTCCGGCGGTGCCTGGGACAACGCCAAGAAACTCGTCGAGGACGGTCACCACGGCGGCAAGGGCAGCGAGGCCCACGCCGCCACGGTCATCGGCGACACGGTCGGCGACCCCTTCAAGGACACCGCGGGACCCGCGATCAACCCGCTGCTCAAGGTCATGAACCTGGTCTCCCTGCTCATCGCGCCCGCGGTGATCAAGTTCTCCTACGGCCATGACAAGAGCATCGGCATCCGGATCCTGATCGCGGTCCTCGCGCTGATCGTGATCGTCGGCGCGGTCTACGTCTCCAAGCGGCGCGGTATCGCCGTCGGCGACGACGAGGACAGCGCGGAACGGGTGGCCAAGTCGGCCGATCCCGCGGTGGTTTCGTAGGCGGTCTTACGACGCCCACCGGTGCCCTCGCGAGAGGGGGCCGGGCAACGAGCGGGCGGACGGCGTGTGCTGACACGCCGTCCGCCCGTTTCGTACGCCCGGGCGCCTGATGCCCGTCGCGCGCCGGAGTGCGGCAGGTGCCGGAGTGTGGTGTGTACCGGAGGGTGCGGCGCGGGCCGGAGTGTGTCGGCGCGGGCCGGACTGCGTTCGGGACCGGGATGTGCGCGTCGTCTCGTCGTGAGCCTTCTCTCCCTGGCGCAAATCTACCCAAAAGCTTATTTACTGGGTGCTTCCATGGGGGCGCTGTCCGTCCGCCGTGTAGATTCCGGGGGCCGAGAGCCATGGAAGGGACCGATCCGGTGAACAAGAAGCTCGCGGCCGCACTGTCCGGCGGTGCGGTACTGGTAGTGGCGCTGTCCGGGTGCAGCAGCAACAAGGGCACCGACCCCAAGCTGATCGCCTGGGCCAAGACCGTGTGCGACGCGGTGCCGGCGCAGGACGCGAAGATCAAGGCGGCGAACGAGGCGATCTCCACAACGGCCTCGGACACCACGAGTTCGGCCGCGACCATCCAGAAGACCGACTCGCAGGCCTTCCAGGACATGTCCGACGGCTACAAGGCACTCGCCGCGGCCATCAGCAGCGCCGGCGCGCCCCCCGGGGTGGACGACGGCGCCAAGCGCCAGCAGAACGTCGTCACGACCCTCAACAGCCTCTCCGCGTCCTACGCCGACCTGAAGAAGAAGGTCGACGCGCTCGACACCAAGAACCAGGCGAAGTTCGCCACCGGTCTGCAGGACGTCGCCTCCCAGACGACGCAGCTGGAGACGCAGAGCAAGAGCGGCACCGCGGCGCTGAACGCCCTGGAGCAGGGCGAGGTCAAGGACGCGATCGCCGAGCAGGCCAGCTGCAAGAAGGTCTCCTCGACGACGTCGACCGGTGCGTCGTCCCCGGCTTCGACCTCCACCTCGACGTCGACGTCGTCGACCGCGGGCTGAGGCCGGGGCACAGCCCCGAGGCCAGGCCGGGCCAGACCTGTCCGGGCCGGGCCGGGGCCAGGTCCGGGTTCGTGCGCCGGGCGGAGTTCCGCGGTCCGCGACCGTGTGCTGAGCCCGTGGCCGGGCCTGGCCGCGGGCCACAATGGAGGGCGTGACTGACTCCGGCCTCGCCACCCTGCCCGCCTCCGACCGCCCCGACGTCGCCGCGCGGCTGCGCACCGCCCTGCTGGGCTCCTCCTTCACCGCCGACGGCCTGCTCGACCTGCTCGGTGCCCCCGCGTACGCGGCGCTGGCCCGCAGCGAGACGGTGCCCGCGCTGCGCGCGACCCGCGGGGACACGCCCCTGGAGACGCTCGTCCGGCTGTTCCTCCTCCAGCAGCCTGTGCCGCACGCGCGCGTGGCCGGCATCCTGCCCGTCGACGACCTCCTGGACAGCGGCTGGCTGACCCGCGCGGGCGGCGACGAGGTCGCGGCCACCGTGGACGTACGGCCGTACGGCGGGCCCGACGGCGAGGACTGGTTCATCGTCTCCGACCTCGGATGTGCCGTCGGCGGAGCGGGCGGCATCGGCCGCCGGCACGAAGAAGTCGTCCTCGGGGTCGGCGGCGCGTCCACGACCCTCGCCGGTATCACCGTCCGCACGCCCGTCGCCGCCGCCCTCGACCTCGGCACCGGCTCCGGGATCCAGGCACTGCACGCCGCCCAGCACGCCACGCGGGTGACGGCGACCGACGTCAACCCGCGCGCGCTGCACATCACGGCGCTCACGCTGGCGCTCTCCGGCGCACCGGCGGCCGACCTGCGCGAGGGCTCGCTCTTCGAGCCGGTCAAGGAAGGGGAGACGTTCGATCTGATCGTCTCCAACCCGCCGTTCGTGATCTCTCCCGGCGCCCGGCTGACGTACCGGGACGGCGGGATGAGCGGGGACGATCTGTGCCGCTCGCTCGTTCAACAGGCCGGGGAGCGGCTGAACGAGGGCGGGTTCGCGCAGTTCCTCGCCAACTGGCAGCACGTCGCGGGGGAGGACTGGCAGGACAGGGTCAGGTCGTGGGTGCCGCGCGGCTGCGACGCGTGGATCGTGCAGCGCGAGGTGCAGGACGTCACCCAGTACGCCGAGCTGTGGCTCAGGGACTCCGGAGACCACCGCGAGGATCCGGCGGAGTACCAGGCGCGGTACGACGCCTGGCTCGACGAGTTCGAGGCACGCAAGGTGAAGGGGGTGGGATTCGGCTGGATCACGCTGCGGAAGACGGGCGCCGCCGTGCCCTCGGTCACCGTCGAGGAGTGGCCGCATCCGATCGAACAGCCGCTCGGCGAGACGATCCGCGCGCACTTCCACCGCCTCGACTACCTCCGGGACCACGACGACGCGGATCTTCTGGAAGGCCACTTCAGGCTCGCCGTCGAGGTGGTCCAGGAGCAGGTCGGACTGCCCGGCGCCGAGGACCCCGAGCACGTGGTGCTGCGCCAGCACCGCGGTATGCGCCGCGCGACCAAGGTGGACACGGTGGGCGCCGGCTTCGCAGGGGTGTGCGACGGCACGCTGAGCGCAGGGCGGATTCTCGACGCCATCGCGCAATTGACCGGCGAGGACCCGGTGATGCTGCGCGACCGCACGCCCGCGCAGATCCGGCTGCTGGTGGAGCAGGGGTTCCTGGAGCCGGCCGTCTGACGGACCGGAAGACGTACCCGGCCGCCGAAGCGAGCCGGGCCCGGGGACGAGCCGCTTTGGCGGGCCGGGGACGACCGCGGGCGGGCCCGCGGGACACGCCGGAGAAGAAAAAGACCGGAAAAATCTGGCCGGAACGTTCGCCCCGCCTTCCAGCGGCGGCCCATGGCGATCCATCGGCGGTCCGCCGCACGTCCGCTGCAGGTCCGCCTCTCGTCCGCCGATCGGATGTTCGAGGGCTTTCCGGCCGTTCGTTCACCTTGATTTCGCCCGTCGGCCTCCCACCCGCCGCCCGTACGTGCCAGTCTCCGGGCGCTGGGCAGTCACGGGCGGCAGGGGAGGGGGGGCGCGGGCCATGGAGAGCGCACCGGCGATCTTCGCGGGGGTGGTGTTCGCCCTGTTCGGAGGCGCGCTGCTGGCGTGGACCGGCGTCCGGCTCCGGCGTGGCGAACCCGTCGCCCAGGGTGTGAGTCAGGTCGCATCGGCGACCCTCGCGAGCCTCGCCGCGGTGATCGCGCTGGGCCTCGGGGCGTACTGCCTGACCCGGCTCTGAAGGCGCCCCTCGGGTAATCGGAGCATCACGCTCCGGACAGGGCCCGGAGGGCGACCGGGGACTCCGGGCGGCAGGAATGGCGGTAGTCGGGTTACCGTTCGAGTGGCCGTTGTGGGCTTTTCCCGTTTGACACGGGGGCGGGATGTACCGTCACACTCCGCAGCGTCACCAAGTGAGCGGGCATCCCTGCCCGTGCCACGACCCCGGGAGCAAGGCCTGGGGAGGCCCCAGCGTCGACCGGAGAGAAGAGCGAAGTTGTCCCCGACCAGCGAGACCGCACAGGGCGGCCGCCGACTCGTCATCGTCGAGTCCCCTGCCAAGGCGAAGACGATCAAGGGCTATCTGGGCCCCGGATACGTCGTCGAAGCGAGCGTCGGGCACATCCGTGACCTTCCCAACGGCGCCGCGGAGGTGCCCGAGCAGTACACCGGCGAGGTCCGGCGCCTCGGCGTGGACGTCGAGCACGACTTCCAGCCCATCTACGTGATCAACGCCGACAAAAGGGCGCAGGTCAAGAAGCTCAAGGACCTGCTGAAGGAGTCCGACGAGCTCTTCCTCGCCACCGATGAGGACCGCGAGGGCGAGGCCATCGCCTGGCACCTCCAGGAGGTCCTCAAGCCGAAGATCCCCGTCAAGCGGATGGTCTTCCACGAGATCACCAAGGACGCGATCCGGGCCGCCGTCGCCAACCCGCGCCAGCTCAACCAGAAGCTCGTCGACGCCCAGGAGACCCGCCGCATCCTCGACCGCCTCTACGGCTACGAGGTCTCGCCGGTCCTGTGGAAGAAGGTCATGCCGCGCCTGTCGGCCGGCCGTGTCCAGTCCGTGGCGACCCGGCTCGTGGTGGAGCGGGAGCGGGAGCGCATCGCGTTCCGGTCCGCCGAGTACTGGGACCTGACCGGCACCTTCGGGACCGGCCGGGCCGGTGACCCGAGCGACCCGTCGTCCCTGGTCGCCCGCCTGCAGGCCGTCGACGGCAAGCGGGTCGCCCAGGGCCGCGACTTCGACTCGCTCGGACAGCTGAAGACCGCGAACACCCTGCACCTCGACGAGGCGAACGCCCGCGCGCTCGCCGCCGCCCTGGAGAACACCCGGTTCTCGGTCCGCTCGGTCGAGTCCAAGCCGTACCGCCGCTCGCCCTACGCCCCGTTCCGTACGACGACCCTCCAGCAGGAGGCCTCGCGCAAGCTCGGCTTCGGCGCGAAGGCCACCATGCAGGTGGCCCAGAAGCTGTACGAGAACGGCTACATCACGTACATGCGTACCGACTCCACGACGCTGAGCGACACCGCGATCGCGGCCGCCCGCGCCCAGGTCACGCAGCTCTACGGCGCCGACTACCTGCCCTCGGCTCCGCGGACGTACGCCGCGAAGGTCAAGAACGCGCAGGAGGCGCACGAGGCGATCCGTCCCTCGGGTGATCGTTTCCGCACCCCCGCCGAGACCGGACTCACCGGTGACCAGTTCAAGCTCTACGAGCTGATCTGGAAGCGGACCGTCGCCTCCCAGATGAAGGACGCGACCGGCAACAGCGTCACCGTCAAGATCGGTGGCACCGCCGCCGACGGCCGGGACGTCGAGTTCAGCGCCTCCGGCAAGACGATCACCTTCCACGGCTTCCTCAAGGCCTACGTCGAGGGTGCCGACGACCCGAACGCCGAGCTGGACGACCGCGAGCGCCGGCTGCCCCAGGTCGCCGAGGGCGACCCGCTGTCCGCCGAGGAGATCACGGTCGACGGGCACGCCACCAAGCCCCCGGCCCGCTACACCGAGGCCTCGCTGGTCAAGGAGCTGGAAGAGCGCGAGATCGGCCGCCCGTCGACGTACGCGTCGATCATCGGCACGATCCTGGACCGCGGCTACGTCTTCAAGAAGGGCACGGCCCTCGTGCCGTCCTTCCTCTCCTTCGCCGTGGTCAACCTGCTGGAGAAGCACTTCGGCCGGCTGGTCGACTACGACTTCACCGCCCGCATGGAGGACGACCTCGACCGCATCGCCGCAGGTCAGGCCCAGGCCGTGCCGTGGCTGAAGCGCTTCTACTTCGGCGAGGGCGGCGAGGACACCACCCCCGGCGGCGCGGCCGACGCCGGCAACGGCGACGGGGACCACCTCGGCGGCCTCAAGGAGCTGGTGACCGACCTGGGCGCGATCGACGCGCGCGAGGTGTCGTCGTTCCCGGTGGGCAACAACATCGTGCTGCGGGTCGGCCGCTACGGCCCGTACATCGAGCGCGGCGAGAAGGACTCCGAGGGCCACCAGCGCGCGGACGTGCCGGAGGACCTGGCCCCCGACGAGCTCTCCGTCGAGCTCGCGGAGGAGCTGCTCGCCAAGCCGAGCGGCGACTTCGAGCTGGGCGCCGACCCGGAGACCGGCCACCAGATCATCGCCCGGGACGGCCGCTACGGCCCGTACGTCACCGAGGTGCTCCCCGAGGGCACCCCGAAGACCGGCAAGAACGCGGTCAAGCCGCGCACCGCCTCGCTCTTCAAGACCATGTCCCTGGACACGGTCACCCTGGAGGACGCGCTCAGGCTGATGTCGCTGCCGCGCGTCGTCGGCACCGACGCCGAGGGCCAGGAGATCACCGCGCAGAACGGGCGCTACGGGCCGTACCTGAAGAAGGGCACGGACTCGCGCTCGCTCACCTCCGAGGACCAGCTCTTCACGATCACCCTCGAAGAGGCGCTGCAGATCTACTCCCAGCCCAAGCAGCGCGGCCGGGCCGCCGCCAAGCCGCCGCTGAAGGAGCTGGGCACCGACCCGGTCAGCGAGAAGCCGGTGGTGGTGAAGGACGGCCGCTTCGGCCCGTACGTCACCGACGGGGAGACCAACGCGACGCTGCGCTCCGGCGACAGCGTCGAGACGATCACCCCGGAGCGCGGCTACGAGCTGCTCGCCGAGAAGCGGGCCAAGGCGCCCGCCAAGAAGACGGCGAAGAAGGCGCCCGCGAAGAAGACCGCGGCCGCCAAGAAGGCCGCACCGGCGAAGAAGACGGCGGCGAAGAAGACCGCCGCGAAGAAGACGACGACGGCCGCGAAGAAGGCACCCGCCAAGAAGGCGACGGCCTCCAAGACGGCCGCGGAGGACTGAGCCGGCCGTCCCGGACCGGCTCCGGGCCTCCCGGGACCACTGAGGCGTCTTCAGGCGTCCTCACATCGGCTTCGCATTGTGAACGCCCCGGCATCAACTTGGTGTCGGGGCGTGCGCAGCTGTGGACGGTCGCCGCGGGCTGTCCGTGGCTGCCGATAGGCTGAAAGCATGACGCGAGCCGAGCAGCCAACGGCCCCCCAGACAGACCCGGACGACGCGCTGGTAGCGGATTCCCGCGAGCGCGCCGTCCGCTCGCTGCTGCGCCGACCCGAACTGAAGCGGTTGTGGAGCGCCCAGCTCGTGAGCGGGATCGGCGACAGCCTGGCATTGCTGGTGCTTGTCGTGCTCACGCTCCAGGCAGCCGTGGCCCAGGGCTCCTTCGGCGGTGGCTACCGCGGTGCGGCGCTGGCGGTGGCGGTCGTCTTCGGGGTGCGCGTTCTCGCCACCCTGCTCTTCGGCGCGGTCCTGCTGGGCCCCCTCACCACGCTGACCGCACAGGACGGCCCGCTCGACCGCCGCTGGACCATGGTCGGCGCCGACGGCCTGCGCACGGTCCTGCTGATCATCGCGCCCCTGTGGATCGACTGGACCCCGGCGAACGCCCTGACGCTCGTCCTCGCGACGGCCTTCGTCACCGGGGTCGCCGAGCGCTTCTGGACCGTCTGCCGGGAGAGCGCGGCCCCTGCGCTGCTGCCCGCCCCGCCCCCCGAGGGCGCCACGGTCCGACCGCTGCCCGACCACCTGGACGCCCTGCGCCGCCTCTCGCTGCGGACGACGTTCCTCACGGTCCCGCTCGCGGCCGCCGCCCTGGTCGGCGCGTCGCTGGTCAACAACCTGCTGGGCACGGGCATCGCCTGGTTCGCCCAGCACCAGGCGGCCCTCGGCTCGTACCTGGCGGCGGGCCTGTTCGCCGCTTCCCTCTCGGTGCTGGTCTCCCTGGAGGTGCCCGGCACCCGCACCCCCCGCGCGCGGTCGCCGCTGGAGGGCCTGCGCCGGCCCAAGACCGCCGACGGCACCGACACCGGCCGCACCGGCGCCATCCCGCTCCTCGTGCTGGCCTGCGCCGCGATCGCCGGTGCCATCTCCGCCGCCGTCGCCGTCTCGGTGCTGCACGCCAGGGACCTGGGCGGCGGCCCGGTCCTGTACGGCCTGCTGGTGCTCGCCCTGACCGGCGGGGTCGCCGCCGGCATCCGTACGGCGCCCGCGCTGCTCCCGACGCTCTCCCGCCGCCGCCTGCTGTCCCTGGCGATCGCCTTCACCGGCATCGCGCTGCTGGCCGCGGGCCTGGTTCCCGACGTCACCACCGTGCTCCTGATCGTCGCGCTGGCCGGCATCGGCGCGGGTGTGGCCGCCAACACCGGGCACACCCTGCTCGACCAGGAGACCGAGGACTCCCGCCGGATCCGGACGACCGAGCACCTGCACGCGGTGGTCCGGGTCGCCATGGCGCTCGGCGCGCTCATCGCCCCCCTCGTGGCAGCGCTGATCGGACCGCACCGCCTGGAGAACGGCAAGTTCGTGTTCGCGCACGGCGGCGCCGCGTTCACGCTGATGCTGGTCGGGGCGCTGCTGCTGCCGGTGGCCGCGGTGGTGCTCGCCAAGGTCGACGACCGCGCGGGCGTACCGCTCCGGCACGACCTGCGGGACGCGCTGCTCGGCGGCGACGACCCGGCGCAGGCACCCACGGCCAACGGTTTCTTCATCGCCCTGGAGGGCGGCGACGGTGCCGGCAAGTCCACCCAGGCCGAGGCCCTCGCCGAGTGGATCCGGGCCAAGGGCCACGAGGTCGTCCTCACCCGCGAGCCAGGCGCCACCCCGGTCGGCAAGCGGCTGCGCTCGATCCTCCTCGACGTCTCGTCCGCCGGTCTGTCGCACCGGGCCGAGGCCCTGCTGTACGCGGCCGACCGCGCGGAGCACGTCGACACCGTCGTCCGGCCCGCCCTGGAGCGTGGCGCGGTCGTCATCTCCGACCGGTACATCGACTCCTCCGTCGCGTACCAGGGCGCGGGCCGCGACCTCTCGCCGACCGAGGTCGCCCGCATCAACCGCTGGGCGACCGCGGGACTCGTCCCGCACCTGACCGTCCTGCTGGACGTGGAGCCCGAGACCGCCCGCGAGCGGTTCACCGAGGCGCCCGACCGGCTGGAGTCCGAGCCCGCCGAGTTCCACGCGCGCGTACGAGCCGGCTTCCTCACCCTCGCCGCCTCCGACCCCGGCCGCTACCTGGTGGTCGACGCCGGCCAGGAGCCCGAGTCGGTCACCACCGTCATCCGGGCCCGGCTCGACACCGTGCTGCCGCTCTCCGAGGCCGAGATCAAGGCCGCCGAGGAGGCCCGCAAGGCCGCCGAGGAGGAGGCCCGGCGCAAGGCGGAGCTGGAGGCCGCGCGCAAGGCCGAGGAGGAGCGCGTCGAACGCGAGCGTCAGGAACAGCTCGCCAAGCTCCGTGCCGAGGAGGAGGAGCGCAAGCGCCGCGAGCTGGAGGAGGCGCAGCGCCACGAGGCCGAACGGCAGGCGGAGGAGGCCCGGCTGCGGGCGGAGGAGGCGCGCAGGCGGGCCGAGGAGGAGCAGGCCCGGCTGCTCGCCGAGGAGAAGGCCCGCGCGGAGGCCGAGGCCCGCCGCAAGGCCGAGGAGGAGCAGCGCCGCAGGCAGGCCGAGGAGGAGGCCCGGCTGCGTGCCGAGGCCGAGGAACGGCGCCTGGAGAAGCAGCGCAAGGCCGAGGAGGCACTCCTCAAGGCCGAGCAGGCGCGGCGCGCCGCAGCGGAGGCGGCCGCAGCGGCCGACATGGCCGCCCAGCAGTCCGCCGCACGGCAGCCGACGGCTCCGGGCGTCACACCGGAGGCGACGACCATGCCGACGCCGGTGGTGAAGCCGGACGCCCGGGACGACGAGACGACGGTGCTGCGTCCGGTACGGGACGAGCAGGCACCCGCGGCCCACGAGTCCGACGCCGAGGTGACGGCACAGCTGCCGCAGCCGCCGGTGCGGCCCGCGGGTGCGGCCGACGAGACCGCCGTACTGCCGCCGGTGCCGCCGGGCGCCGCGGACGAGACCGCCGTGCTGCCTCCCGTGCGGGACGACGCCGGGGCGCCCACCGACGGCCCCGCGGACCGGATGCCGCCCGGCTTCTTCCGGGACGAGCGTGCGGGCGCGAGCCCCGACGGCTCCGAGGACCGCACCCGCGAGATGCCGCAGGTCGACGCGGACGGCGCCGCCGACGGCCAGGCGCGGCGCCGGCGCCCCCGGCCCGACTGGGCCGAGGAGACCCCGCTGGACGACCTGCCGTCGCTGGCGGACGAGCTGCTGGGGTCGTACGAGGAGCCGGAGCACGACGACGAGCGCGGCCGCCGGGGTCGCGGCCGGCGCGGCTGAAGGCGGGGCTGACCGCGGACGGCCGCGCAGACACGGGTGCGGCGGGGGCGGTGCGGGCCGGGATGCCGGCCGCGCCGCCCCTCGTTGTCAGTGGGCACCCGCACAATGGAGTCCGGACCGCAAACACGGGACTTCGACGGCGAAGCCGGAGCGCCCGGATCTTCGAACCGGCACGTAGGGCGACCGCGGCATGCCGGGCATGCCGGGCATGACGTGAAGAACATGATGACCACGGCGAACATGACGAAAGGGCGGCGTGACCCATGACCGTGTGGGACGACCTCGTCGGGCAGGAGCGGGTGAGCGAGGTGCTCACCGCCGCCGCCCGGGACGCCGACGCCCTGGTCACCGCCGCCGCGACCGACCAGCCGCCGCCGGAGTCGTCGAAGATGACCCACGCCTGGCTGTTCACCGGCCCGCCCGGCGCCGGCCGCAACCAGACGGCGCGGGCCTTCGCCGCCGCCCTCCAGTGCGTGAGCCCCGACCGCGCCCTGGGCGGCGCCCCCGGCTGCGGCTTCTGCGACGGCTGCCACACCGCGCTGATCGGCACCCACGCGGACGTCACCACGGTCGCGGCCGTCGGCGCCGAGATCCTGGTCAAGGACATGCGCGACACGGTCCGCAAGTCGTACACCGCCCCGGCGACCGGACGCTGGCAGATCATCCTGGTCGAGGACGCCGAGCGGCTGAACGAGAAGTCGGCCAACGCCGTCCTCAAGGCCGTCGAGGAGCCCGCCCCCCGCACGGTCTGGTTGCTCTGCGCGCCCTCGCTGGAGGACGTGCTGCCCACGATCCGCTCCCGCTGCCGCCACCTGAACCTGCGCACGCCCTCGGTGGACGCGGTCGCGGACATGCTCGTCCGGCGCGAGGGCATCGAGCCCCAGGTGGCCGCGGCCGCCGCCCGCGCCACCCAGGGGCACGTCGACCGGGCCCGCCGGCTGGCCACCGACCCGGCAGCCCGCGAGCGCCGCGCGGCCGTGCTGAAGCTGCCGCTGCGGCTGGACGAGATCGGCGCGTGCCTGAAGGCCGCCCAAGAGCTGGTGGACGCGGCGGCGGAGGACGCCAAGCAGCTCGCCGAGGAGATGGACGGCAAGGAGACCGAGGAGCTGAAGGCGGCGCTCGGCGCGGCCCAGGGCGGTCGTCTGCCGCGCGGCACGGCGGGCGTGATGAAGGACCTGGAGGACATGCAGAAGCGCCGCCGCACCAGGACCCAGCGCGACAGCCTCGACGTCGCCCTCACCGACCTGACCGGCTTCTACCGCGATGTCCTCGCGCTCCAGCTGGGCTCCAGGGTCGCGATCGCCAACGCGGACGCCGAGGACTCCCTGGAGCGGCTGGCCCGCGCCGGTTCGCCCGAGGCCACGCTGCGCCGGATCGAGGCGATCGCGGCCTGCCGGGACGCCCTCGACCGGAACGTGGCGCCGCTGCTGGCGGTGGAGGCGATGACGATGGCGCTCAGAGCGGGCTGACGGCGGCATCCGACGCCCTGGACGTGCATGACGTTGACCGGGGTCACCCGTACGAGCCACAGTCGCCGTGCACGGCACGGAGATCATTTCCCGGCGTTACGCTCGATTGATGCACATCAGGCGAATCACCCGCCGGACCCCAATTCGATCCCGGGCCCACACCCGGACGATGGCGGCCGCCCTGCTCTCGGCCGCCGCCCTGCTCGCCTCCGCGTGCTCCTCCGCGGGGAGCGCGTCGACGGCGACGTCGGCGTCCACGTCGGCCGGCACCGCCGAGCTGGCCGCGCTGCCCCGCTCGACACCGTCCGCGCTGGCGCCGTACTACGCCCAGAAGCTCACCTGGCGGGACTGCGGCGTCCCCGGTTTCCAGTGCACGACGATGAGGGCCCCGCTGGACTACGCCGAGCCCGGCGCGGGTGACGTCCGGCTGGCGGTCGCCCGCAAGAAGGCCACCGGCAAGGCGAAGCCGCTCGGATCGCTGCTGGTCAACCCGGGCGGGCCGGGCGGCTCCGCGGTGGACTACCTCCAGCAGTACGCGGGCATCGGCTACCCCGCCGAGGTGCGGGCGCGCTACGACATGGTCGCCGTCGATCCGCGCGGAGTGGCCCGCAGCGAGCCGGTCGAGTGCCTGGACGGGCCGCAGATGGACACGTTCACCGAGACCGACATGACCCCCGACGACCAGCAGGAGACGGATCGCCTGGTCGCGGAGTTCAAGACGTTCGCGGAGGCCTGCGGGAAGCGTTCGGCGCACCTGCTGCGCCACGTCTCCACCGCCGACTCGGCGCGGGACATGGACATCCTGCGGGCGGCGCTCGGCGACCAGAGGCTGAACTATGTGGGGGCGTCCTACGGCACCTTCCTCGGCGCGACCTACGCCGGCCTGTTCCCGGCACGCGTGGGACGGATGGTCCTGGACGGCGCGATGAACCCGTCCCTGTCCGCGCGCGAGCTGAACCTCCAGCAGACGGCGGGGTTCGAGACGGCGTTCCAGTCCTTCGCCAGGGACTGCGCGAAGCGCCCCGACTGCCCGCTCGGCGACAAGGGCAGCACGTCGACGCAGATCGCCGACAACCTCGCAACGTTCTTCAAGAAGCTGGACGCGCACCCCGTCCCGACCGGCGACCCGGACGGCCGCAAGCTGACCGAGTCCCTGGCGACGACCGGCGTGATCGCGGCGATGTACGACCAGGCCGAGTGGGAGCAGCTGCGCGACGCCCTGCACACGGCGATGAAGGACAACGACGGCGCGGGCCTGCTCGCCCTCTCCGACAGCTACTACGAGCGGGACGCGGACGGCCGCTACTCGAACCTCATGTTCGCCAATGCCGCGGTGAACTGCCTGGACCTGCCGCCCGCCTTCACCAGCCCCGAGGGGGTCGAGAAGGCACTGCCCGAGTTCGAGAAGGCGTCCCCGGTGTTCGGCCCGAACCTGGCGTGGGCCTCGCTGAACTGCGCGTACTGGCCGGTGCGGGCCACCGGCGAGCCGCACCGGATCGAGGCGAAGGGCGCCACCCCCATCGTCGTGGTCGGCACCACCCGCGACCCCGCGACCCCCTACCCCTGGGCCCAGTCCCTGGCCGGCCAGCTCTCCTCCGGCCGCCTCCTCACCTACGTCGGCGACGGCCACACCGCCTACGGCCGGGGCAGCGCCTGCATCGACTCCGCGATCGACACCTACCTCCTCAACGGCGCCCCACCGGCGAAGGGAAAGCGCTGCTCATAGCCCCTGTGGCCGTCCCCGGAGCCCCCGCTCCGGGGCGTGTACGGAGCACCCCCGGAAACTGTGTAGACTTACCGAAGTCGCTGATCGCACCATAGTGCGGGCGACGCGCCGCTTTAGCTCAGATGGCCAGAGCAACGCACTCGTAATGCGTAGGTCTCGGGTTCGAATCCCGAAAGCGGCTCCACTGAAACCCAGCTCAGACGGTGTCTGAGCTGGGTTTTCTCGTTCAGCGGATGCGGCGACGGCGCTGGGCGCGGGCCGCCCGGCTATTGGCGGTCTCAGTTCTGGTCTCAGTTGGGGGTTCCGGCGAGGGATCCGCACTGGCCGGACCGGGCATGAACGCGTCTCCCATCCGGCGCATCGCGTCCTTCGTCAGGTGGGACCGGCCCTTGACGTAGCGGCGGGTCTGGCTGATCTGGGTGTGCCGGAGTATCTCCATGATCGTGGGCATGTCTACCCCGAGTTCGTTCAGGATCGTGCCCGCGGTGTGCCGGCTGCCGTCGTACAGGCGGCGGTCATCGATTCCGGCCTCTTCGAGCAGCTCCTTGAATTCCTCCCAGTCCTGGCGCGGGTCGAGAGGGCGACCGTCAGGGCGAGAGAAGACAACGCGGTGCTCCTCCCACCCTTCGCCAGCCACCGCCCGCATCGCGTCCTGCTGGGCTTTGTGCTCGACCAGGTACGGGATGAATGGCGGAGGGATGGGCACGGGGTTCTGGCTCTTCTTCGTCTTGGGGCGGGTGAAGACCAGTCCACCGCCTTTCCGGTAGGGGCAGGCGCTCGCGTGCTTCGTGCAGCCCTTCATGCAGGGCTTCGGACATCCGCGCTTGTAGCCCTTGTGCGTGTTGCAGTCCGGCGGGCACGGCTCGAACCGGTGGAGCCGGGCCCCGCAGGTGTGAGCGTTGACGCAGCCGTGGCGCCAGGTGAGCCGCTGTATCTGCCACTTGGGGTGGAACAGCTCATTCTCGAAATCAACGTAGGGCCACCGCAGCCCGAGCGTTTCACCCTGCCGGAATCCCATGCCGACACCGACGCACCACCGCATGAAGGTGGGCCGTTTTGCGGCCGCCTCCAGGAAGGCCTTTGCCTCTTCCCTCGTGAAGGGGTTCGCCTCGGTCTCGTCCACGGTGGGTGGGTCAACGAGGGTGGCGACGTTTTCGACAATGAGGCGGCGGCGGTGGGCGATTTTCAGGGCGCGCGACAGGATGCGGTGCACTTTGAGGACGTGGGAGGGGGCGTGTCCCTCATCGAGCATGACGCGGTACATCCGCTCCAGGTGTTCGGGCTGGAGCTTGTCGATGCGGTGCTTTCCGATGCCGGGGACGATGTCGTTCCTGATCTTGGACCAGTAGTCGTCCAGGGAGCGCGGCTTGAGCTTTAGGGACGCGATGTCGGTGAGGTAGGTGGTCATCCACTGTTCTACGGTCGGCTTGCGGCCGGCCTTGGGCGCGCGTCCCTTGTCACGCAGGTCTTCGAGTTCACGGACCTTGCGCTTGACTTCGGCTTCCGTCCGGGCGCGACGGTGGCGCCGGTCGGGACTGCCGTCGTCCTTAACGCCCATGGTGACGCGGCCGTGCCACCAGCCGTCGTTGCCCTCGTAGATGGACGATTCCATGTTCGGGTTGCGGGTGCTCATGCACTCCTCCATGCAGGAAGCCGCCCCGGACCAGGTGTCCGGGGCGGCTTCGCGAGTGGTCTGGTTCAGTTGGGGAGCAGTTCGAGGCTGTTCGCGTAGGCCTCAAGGACGTCCCAGCGGATGCGGCGGGAGCGTCCGCGCTTGACGTACTTGAGGTCACCGGCGGCCATCAGCTCGTAGAGGGTGGAGCGGCCGAAGCTCAGCACCTTCGCGGCTTCCTCCGGGGTGTAGAGCAACTGGGTGGGGGCGAGGACAGGGGTACTCATCGGGGCGTACACCTCCGGTGCTCGTGGGGGCTTCCCAGGGGGCCCGTGTGTGTCCGAGGTAGGGATTTCTGCGTCACAGCGTCACCCGCGTCACGCAGGCTTCTGACCGGCTGGTTTGGTGTGACGCAGAGGCGCGGGGGTGCGTCACGGGTGACGCAGGCTCTCGTCACCCGTGACGCAGGTGACGCGGCGTGACGCAGAGATGGGTGGTCTGCGTCACGCCCTTCTGCGCAGGTCACCAGCCGTTTTTCAAGATCGTGTGACGCTGTGACGCAGCGTTCCCCTACTTAGGAAAAAAGAGGGGGCGTCTGTGGTGGTGTGGTGCGGCTCAGGGCGTGAAGAAGGAGCCGCTTCGCGGCGCGATCTGGGGGCGGCGCGAGCGCCGAACAGCAAGAGGAGCACGCCGGGCCGGTGGTGCTCCTCTTGCTTGTACGGCCGTGGCGCCGGTCAGAACGTCTGCTGTTCGTGCGGCGGCGCGGCCTGGGTGCGGGTGAGCACGAGGTAGCGGCCCTCTCGGGTGCGGCCGGAGTCGATGAGGACGCCGCGGGCGGCGAGGGTGGGCTGTAGCCGCTTGAGCCGGTCGGAGAGCACCTTGCCGGTGGTCGGCCATCCCTTGGGCAGGGCCCGGAAGTCGTCTCCGGTGTAGACGCGGCTGAGGCAGTGCAGCCACTCCGTCGACGTCATCCGCTGCTCTGCCCCCGCCTCCAGACCGGCGGCGTACTGCAACACGGTCTGCGCCAGGAGGTCGCCCTCAATGACGTCGTCGTTGAGGTCATCCAGACTGGCCCGGTACGCCGTGAGCGCACCCAGACCGGTGGCCGCGTCGAGCTGCGCGCACAGATGGGCAAAGTCCGCCATCCGCAGGTCGGTCGGAGTCTCCGCTTCCGCCGCCCGGACCTTGACCGTCAGGTCCAGGAGCGAGCCGAGAACGATCGGCAGCACTTCGGCGTACTCCGTCCACAGCTCATCCTCGGTGCGCCGCACCCGAGGCCGCTCCAACCGCAACGGCAGCAACCGCTCCGCAAGGTCCGGCCGGATGACCCCGACGTCGATGCCCGTCAGGAGTAGGGGGCGACGGTAGCCGATGCGGAAGACGTCCCCGTCGGTGAACAGGGCGCGTTTGACGTCCTCGGCGCCGGTGACGATGCGGCACATGGCGTCGGAGAGGTCCGGCGTCATGTGGGAAAGGTTGTCCAGGGCGGTGACCCATCCGGCGGCCACGGCCGTGGTCAGGTTTTCCTCGTCCTTCGGGGCGCGGCGCAGGTCGCCGCTCATGCCCTCGATGATCCGCACGAGCATGCGCCCGCCGGTGGATTTGCCTGCGCCCTGCGGGCCGGTGAGGAACGGGGCGGGGACGGGCACGTTCGGAGCGAGGCAGCCGATGAGCCACGCGATGGCCAGGCACTCGGTCTCGGCGGTGGCGAAGTTGCACAGCCGCATCAGCAGGTCGATGCCCTTGCCGTCCGTGTCCTTGACCGGCATCGGGAGTTCCCCGGTGAGCTGGGTGCGCCGCCAGCACACCTCACGCGGGTCAGGGACGGCGATGTCCCACCCGGTGGGGTGGATGCGGACCGACTGTCCGTCGGCGCGGCCCAGGTCCAACCAGGTGGCCCCGTCGAACCCCGGCGCGACGCGGATGTACACAGCCTGTGTCTCCTCGGTGAGCGCGAGTGCTTCGATCAGGTCCAACGCCTCCTTGAGCGCGGTCCCGTTGAACACGCCGATCCCGTCCTTGAACAGGCCGACCATGAGTTCCTGGCGGTGACTGCCGGTGGTGCCCTGGGAGCGGATCGGGCGGGCGACGGGGTGGCCGTTGCGCTGCGCGTACACGGTCCCGTCGGCGGTGCGGAAGTACCGGAAGTGCGCCTGCGCGTAGTCGGTGATGATTTCGCGGGCCGGGCTCTTGTCGTCGTCGGACATGGTCACAGTCCCAACGTCGTCAGGGCGTTGGTCCACGCGTCGGTGCAGTGCCGGGCCGTTTCGCCCTTGGCCTGCGCGGCGGTGAACAGCCGGCGGACATGGGCGTCGGTCAGGCAGCCGCACCGGCCGTGCGTGGACAGGACCGCGAGGAACGTCCGGTAGACCGTCGTGTGAACCGCGCTACGAGCCTCGCTGATCCGCTGCACGCCCATGGCGATACCTCGGTCCAGATAGGTCGGCGTGCGGTGCGGGCACTCGCCCCTGTGGCCCCTCAGTGACACTGTGAGGCTCTGTGGCGCCCTACGAGCGGTGGACGGGTCCCTTACTGCCAGCGCGCGGACAGCGTCCGGCAGAGGGGCTGTAGCGCCCGTGCCGTTTCCGAGCCAACGCGCATACGCCATGAGGGACTTGATGTCCACGCCGGGCCGTACGGCGTTCGAGGACGGCATGGTGCCTCGGTAGATCCAGTGTTCGCCGCGCGTCGTGGGCACGGTGCGGGTGGCAGGCAGCGTCTCGCGGGCCCACTGGACGGCGGCGGGGTCGTCGAGGTCGACCACGGTGAAGCCGGCGCCGCCGGGGTGGTAGGCGACCGCCGCCGCCTGCTGCCACGCGGACGCCCACTCGTGCGAGTTGAGTACGTGCGGGTCGGTGGTGGCGGCGGCCCAGCCGTGGCACGGGAGCGGGCAGGCGCAGGGTCCGGGCGTCTTCATGTTCGGTCGGCCTCCGCACGCGTTGTGCGCGCAGGAGGGGCAGTTGCCGAACGGCAACTTTCCCTCTCGCAGGGGAAGCACGGGCAGGCCGTCGGCGGCCAGAGGCAGAGCGGTGCGCAGGTGCTCGCTCATGCTGCCACCACCAGCGCGGGCGCGAGGGAGGCGAGGTAGGTAGGAACGCCGCGAGGCGGCTCGGGCGCGGAGCCGTGTGTCGGCGTACTGAGAAAAGTGCTCAGGCGTGTACAGACGAACGTGCTCAGTCGTGGGACCGGGACGACAACCCTGCGGCCGTGGGGGTGTCCGCGAGCGTCCATGACTCGCCGGCGGTCTGAACCTGGAGCACGCGGGCGTAGGCTCTCAGGGATGCGGATCGGCGAGTTGTCCAAGCGCACGGGCGTGAGTCCGCGCTCACTGCGGTACTACGAAGAGCAGGGCCTGCTGACCAGCTCACGCTCCAACGCGGGGCAGCGCCACTATTCCGATGCTGCGGTCCAGCGCGTGTCACTCATCCGACAGCTGTTCGACGCGGGTATGTCCAGCAGGGTGATCGCGACTGTGCTGCCGTGTGTGGACGTCCCGGGTGACCTGGGCGTCGCCGAGGAGACGTTCACGGCGATGATGCGCGAGCGCGACCGGATCGACGCCGACATCGCGCACCTGATCGAGACCCGGGATGCACTCGACGTGCTGATCAGGGCCAACAGCCGACACCGGGCGGAGCTGTCCACGGCCCCGGAACCGGTGGCGCAGTCGGCCTGATGCTGTGATCTGCATCTCAGCCGGTTGCCCCTCACATCAATGTCAGAGGTGAGGATGGCGACAGCGCCCGGAATCACCGGGTCGGTCATACGAGAGGCGGCGGAAGATGGGGCAGGCGTGGGGTTTCGGCAGGTATGGCGGGCCCGAGGTGCAGGAGTTCTTCGATCGTCCCGATCCCGTCCCCGGTCGCGGCGAGGTGCTGATCCGGGTCGACGTCGCCGGCGTGAATCCCCTTGACCACGTTCTGCGCTCGGGTCTGGTCGACGGGCTCGACAGCGGGCGTCCGTTTCCCCGCGTGCTGGGCATGGAGGCAGCCGGAACCGTTCTCGCCCGGGGCGAGGACGTCGACGGGCTCGAGGTGGGTGACGCGGTCTTCGGCTTCGCACTCACCGGTGGCGGCACCTACGCCGAGACGACGGTGCTGTCCGCGCCGAACACCGCGCGCATCCCGGAGGGCCTGTCCGCGACCGTGGCGGCAACGCTGCCAGTAGCCGGGACGACCGCGGTGGACGTGCTCGACCAGCTCGGCCTCCCGGCCGGTGCCACGGTCCTGGTCAACGGAGTCGGGGGCGGGGTCGGCCTCGCCGTCGCCCGGCTGGCTATCGGGCGCGAGCTGCGTGTGATCGGCACCGGGAGTACCGCCAAACGCGAGCACGCCGAGGCCATCGGGGTGCGGTTCATCGACTACACCGCCGAGGACGTCGCCGCCGCGGCACGCGAGCTGGTTCCGGACGGCTTCGACGGGATCGTCGACCTGGCCGGAGGCACTTCGCTGCGGACGGTCGCTCCGCTGGCCCAGGATCCCCGCAACGTCATCGCTGTGGGTGATATGTCTGTGCCCGATCTCGGTGGGCGTTTCGTCGAGCGTCGCGTCGACCGCGAGAACCTGGAGCGGTCGGCCCGGCTGGCCCTCGACGGACTCCTCGCACCCGTAATCACCGCGGTCCATCCGCTCTCCGACGCCCCGGCCGCCCTCGCCACCGTCGAGAACGGTCACGCCTCGGGCAAGGTTGTCATCAAGGTGGCATGAGAAGTGCCCGGCCGTCTGACGCTGTCGACCGTCCATTGCGGACTGACGAGAACCCGTGGTCAGCGCATCATCAACTGAGCACGTTCACCTGTACGGGGTTGAGCACGTTCAGGTGTACGCCGACACCGTGCCAAGTAGCGGTCTCAATCGTGGTCTCAATCGGTGCTGATTCCGGTCACGTCTGCTGTTGTCCGCCGGAGTCCGTGAACCGCTGTGATCAGGCACAGTGCATGGTGCGCGGACGCCTGCGGACACCCCCGGACCAAGATCGGACAACTCGTAATGCGTAGGTCTCGGGTTCGAATCCCGAAAGCGGCTCTGAGAAACCCCAGGTCAGATAGTCGCTGACCTGGGGTTTCGTGTTGCTCGGGGCGTGACGCGTCACATGGCCGGGGCGCCGCGGGATGGCTTGCGTGAGCGATGCGTGAGCGGAGGGGCCAGGCCCTACTTCTTGGGCTTCTTCCGCCGGGCCTTCTTCTCGCCCTCGGCCTGGGCCTTCTTGGCGCGCTTGGCCTTCTTCCGGGCCTTCTCCGCCTTGCGTGCGGCTTCCTCCGCCTCCGCTTTCCGCTGGAGCGGGACCAGTTGGGCAGTGGCCTCGGCGGCGCTCTTGCCGACGTGAGGGAGGACGCTCCGGGGGAGGCCATAGGCACCCCCTGCAGTGTCCGCATCAGAACCTCGGTGAAAACGGGGCGGCAAGCAAGAAGAGGGGCTGGTCAGCGGATCTTCTTGCGTGAGCGGACTGCGCAGCATGGGCCGTTACGTCGTAGATCACGTGTCACTCAAACCCGCTTCTGACCAGGCAATTCCGGACGCCGAGGCAGCACTCGGAACCACCCGGCAAGCTTTGGCCAGGACTTTTGATCCACTGGTTGTGGGCTCGAGTCCCACAGGGCCTACGAGAGGTGGGCGGGGGTATGGTCCCCGACCTGCTCAACAGCGTCCGGGCGGCTTCGGTCGGCTCGGGCGCTATTTACTTCGGTCTCCGTGCGTCCCCGGTCTGGCCGGGGTAGGTGTTTGCCTACCTCCGAAGTGGGTTTCGGCCCATGGTGCTTGCTGGTCCCGCGCAGCAGCATGATCTCCAGGCCACAGCGCGTGGCCTGGATGACGAGACGGGGGGCGGATATGTGGCCGTTTCCGGTGCACGGGGCGGCGCCTTGGCCGGCGGGCGTGCTAGTGACGTTGACCGCGGTCTGCGCTGTGCTGGCCTTCAGGGCTGAGCAGGCGCGTGACCGGCCGGGGCGTATCGTGCGACCGGCCGGGCGGATTGGCTGGCCCGTCGTGGCAGGGCTGGTGGGTACTGCCGCGTACGGCAGTGTGCCGGCTCTGCTGCTCGCCCTGCACAACTCCACCGGAGGGGCCGGCTACGTCGTCACCGTGCCGGAACTGGAACCCGGCGGGCTGCTCCCGGCGGCACTGCTGATGGCCGGCTTGCTGGCCACCGTGCTGCTCCGCTCGGCGCGCGCCCCCAGGCGGTGGGTGCTGCCCGTGGTCGCGGCGGTGACTGGGGAACTGCTGGAGTGGACGTACTGGCTCACGCATTCCTCTGCCGGCTATGGGCCGACATTGCTGAACGTCCTGGTGGGCTGTGTGAGCGTCCCGGTACTCGCCGCCTTCGCCGGTGCGGCTTTGCGCTGGCTGGCGAGCGGCAGGCCCGCGCGTCTGGCCGCAGCCGACGCGTCGAGGTCCGCGCGCTGGGCCCTGCTGCTGCCCGCCGTCGTGGTGATGACCGGTGACCTGCTCGGCCTCGATCTGTGGCAGTCCGCGTCGCCGGGCACCGGGATCGGGCCGTCAGCGCTGGGTTACCTAGTGGGGCTGGCGCTGTTGGCTGCCGTCGTGGGCGGGCTGGTGCGGTGGCCGAGGGCGGCGGCGGATCTGGCGACCCTGGGGCTGGTGGGGATCGGGGTGTACGACGTCGCTCAGAGCGGGTTCGGGCAATCCCTGGTGGTGGTGCAGAAGTTCGGCTCCCCGCGCGGGCCAGCGCCGTTGCTCCCCGTGGAGACGGCCCACCATGCGTCGGTCCTCGGCGGGATCCAGGGGGCAGTGCTGCTGGCCCTCGGGCTCTGGCTGCTGCCGCTGACCGTGTTGCCGGATGCCAGGCGGCTGTTGGGGCGGGGTCCGGATCCGGCGCTGACCCGGCGGGTACGGGAGCTGACGGAGACGCGGGCCGATGCGGTCAGCTCCGCGGCCGCGGAGCTGCGCAGGATCGAGCGGGACCTGCACGACGGCGCGCAGGGGCGGCTGGTCACCATCGGGATGAACCTCCGGGTCGCCGAGGAGATGATCCACAGCGATCCGCACGAAGCCGCCGCACTGGTCGTGGAGGCCCGCGTCGCCTCGGCGGCGGCACTGCAGGAACTGCGCGGCCTGATCAGAGGGATGCACCCGCCGATGCTGGCCGACCGGGGCCTGGGCGAGGCGGTCCGGGCACTCGCACTGGACCTGCCCCTGCCGTGCGATACCGAGATCGATCTGCCCGAACGGCTCGCCGCACCGCTGGAGTCGGCCTGCTACTTCGCCGTCGCCGAGGTGGTCACCAATGCCGTCCGGCACGCCTCGGCGCACGGCCTCCAGATCCGCATGACCCACACGGACGGGCTGCTGCGCATCGAGGTGGTCGACGACGGGGTGGGCGGCGCGGATCCCGCCCGGGGCACCGGGCTGGCCGGGGTGGAGGGACGGCTGGCGGCCTTCGACGGCATCCTGGCGGTCAGCAGCCCGCCCGGGGGGCCGACGATCGTGGTCATGGAGGTGCCGTGCGCATAGTCGTCGCGGAAGATCTCTTCCTGCTCCGCGAGGGGCTGGTCCGGCTCCTCAAGGCACGTGGGTTCGAGATCGTGGCGGCCACCGACAGCGCGCCGGGCCTGCTCGGCGCGCTGCTGGAGTTCCGGCCGGACCTCGCGATCGTGGACATCAGGCTGCCGCCCACCCACACCGACGACGGACTGCATGCGGCGCTGACCGCCCGGGAACGGATCCCCGGGCTGCCGATCCTGCTGCTCTCGCAATACGTCGAGCAGATCTACGCCCAGGAGCTGCTCGCCGACCAGGCCGGAGGGGTCGGCTACCTGCTCAAGGACCGGGTCTTCAGCGACGACCAGTTCGTCGACGTGATCCGTACGGTCGCCGCGGGCGGCACGGTCATGGACCCCGAAGTGGTCACCAAACTGCTCGGCCGCCGCAGCCGTGGCGAACGCGAAACCCTCTCCAGGCTTACCGAGCGGGAACGCCAAGTGCTTGAACTCATGGCCGAGGGACGCTCCAACAGCGCCATCGCGAACCGGCTCTTCATCAGTGAGAAAGCCGTGTCCAAGCACAGCACCAGCATCTTCACCAAGCTGGAGCTCGCCCCCTCCGACGACGACAACCGCCGCGTGCTGGCCGTGCTCGCCTACCTCATGTCCGCGCCGCGGGAAGGCCGCCTTCCGCCAGGCCACTGAGCTGATCCAGACCGAAACATTGCCGGCACGGGCCGACGTCCCAAGCGCCGGGCGTAGCCCAGTGCTGCCCAGAAACCCCAGGGAGGGACCATGACAATCCCGCCGTTCATGACCCAAGAAGGAATGACACGCCGCCGCATGCTCGGAGCCGCGCTGGCGGTCGGGGCCGCCGTGCCGATGGGCGTCGCACGCCCGGCGTGGGCGGCTTCGACCGCCCCGGGCCCAGTGCAGCTCACCCTGCCTGTGCCCACCGGACCGTACCAGGTGGGCACGGTGCCCCTGCACCTCGTCGACGCTTCCCGTCCGGATCCCGTGGCCGGCCCGGGGCATCACCGCGAGTTGATGGCCAGCCTCTGGTACCCCGCACGCAGGGCGGAGGACCTGCCGCGTGCCCCCTGGATGGCTGAGGGCGCGTTGCGGGCGCTCCTGACGGACGCCGGCTTCACCCTCGACCCCACCCTCGGCCCGCTCACCGCCGGGCGCGTGGGCGCGCCCGTGCACCGTACGGGCCAGCGCCTGCCCGTCATCGTGTACTCGCACGGCTCGGGCAGCCACCGCGGCGACCACACCATCATGGTCCAGGAACTCGCCAGCCACGGCTACGCCGTGGTCACCGTCGACCACACCCACGACACGTTCACCGAGTTCCCCGACGGCCGGGTGGTCACCCCGGGCGACGTCCCGATGTTTCCGAGGGACTTCGCCGCGGACCTCCGGTTCCTGCTCGACTGCGTGGAGAGGCTCGCCGCCGGGCGCAACCCCGACGTCGACGGCAGGCCATTGCCCCAGGGCTTGCTCGGCGCCCTCGACCCCCGGCGCACCGGCGCGTTCGGCTGGTCGAAGGGCGGCACTGCGACCGCGCTCACCATGCTCGCCGACCGGCGCGTCCGCGCCGGGCTCAGCATCGACGGCCCGATGCAGCCGACCATCACCGCCGACCTGGACCGGCCGTTCATGATGATGACCGCCGTGTTCACCCGGGCCGCCATGCCGGACGTCGCCGAATTCTGGACGCACCTTCGCAGCTGGCGGCTCGACATCCAGGCCGACGGGGCCATCCACAACTCATACGGCGACAACGCGACCCTGATCCCGCAGGCGGGCAAGATCCTCGGGATGACCGACCATCAGATCCAGGACTGGATCGGCACCCTCGACCCGGCCCGTGCCGTACGGATCCAGCAGACGTACCCGCTTGCGTTCTTCGACCTGCACCTGCGGCACCGGGGGCAGGGGCACCTGCTCGACGGCCCGTGCCCGGCCTTCCCGGAGGTGAAGTTCATCCCATGAAGCGACGGCCGCGTCACTCCCGGTCGACTCGCCACCATGACAACCACCATCTCCTGTTGTCGCGGACTCCCCGTCGGTATTCGTGCACGGTCGGGTCCTGCTTTGGGGCGGGTATGTGTACTGGTCAAACCCACGGTCTGCGTGAGCGGATGGTGCGGCACGAGCCGTCACGAGCCGCACCGCGCATCACAGCGCACTACCCGTCACGATCTTGCAGGCACTCGTAATGCGTAGGTCTCGGGTTCGAATCCCGAAAGCGGCTCCGGGAAAGGCCAGGTCACGGTACACGTGACCTGGCCTTTTTGTTGTTTCTAGGGGTCCGTGCGGCTGTCTCCGTCAGAAGGTGCCGGCGTCCTGGGGTGCGGACGAGGAGGAACCGGCCGCGCCGGCCTTCTCCCCCGGAGGAAGCACGCCGGCGGCAGTCCGTACGCGGCAGGCGCGCGTGTGCCGGTACAGCACTTCGACCTGGACCCGGCGGATGGACGGTCTGCCGGCCCGAAGCCGGAGGGATCCCCGGCCCGTGTGTGATCCCAAGTGGGACATCGGTGTTGGATCCTGGCGAATTCAGGAGGCAAACGTGAAGTATTTCACGACCTGACTTCGCTTGGTTGGTGGATCTTGTGCGCTTTATCCCTTCGTAAGGGCCTGGTTAACGAACTGTAAGTACTCATATTTTTGCGAGCCGGCTGTTTGACCGAAGACGGCCAGTCGTAGCCCAACAGGGCTCTGTGGGGGAGCAGTTCATATGAATACGCATAGGGGGAGGCGTCGACTGCGCACAGTCGGCGTCGTGCTCTCCGCGGCCTTCGTGCTGGCGGCGAGCGCATCCAACGGCGCCAGGGCGGTCGCCGACGAGAACGCCGTCACCTCGGCCGACGCCGCCGCCAAGGCCGCCGCCGGTGACGGTACGGGCGAGGACGCCGAGGCACTGGCCCAGGCCGCGCGCACGGGCAAGCCGGTGGAGATCGTCTCGTTGCGCGGTGAGAGCAGCGAGGTGTACGCCACCCCGGAGGGGCACCTGGAGGCCCGGGAGCATCTGCGGCCGGTGCGGACCCGGGTGGACGGCGCATGGCGGGACATCGACACCACACTGATCCGCGGCGCGAACGGAGCGGTGGCGCCCAGGGCGACGACCGTCGGTCTGACGTTCTCCGGCGGGGGTTCGTCCCCGCTGGTGAGGATGACGAAGAACGGGCGTGCGCTGGCGCTCTCCTGGCCCGAGGACCTGCCCTCCCCCGAGCTGAGCGGGAGTACCGCCACCTATCCGGACGTCCTGCCCGGTGTCGATCTGCGGATGACGGCGCAGCAGGACAGCTTCACCCAGCTCCTGGTCGTCAAGTCGGCCGAGGCCGCGGCGAGCGCCGAACTGAGCCAACTGCGGCTGAAGCTGGACGCCGACGGCATGCAGGTCGAGGAGACCGCCGACGGCGGTCTGGCAGCGGTCGACCAGGGAGCCGGTAGCGCCGTCTTCGAGGCTCCCCGCCCCCTGATGTGGGATTCCAGTACCGGGGCGCCCGCCTCCTCGGCCCGGTCCGGGTCCACTGCCGGATCCGCCCGGACGACGTCGTCCAGCGCCGCACGGAGTTCCGTGGCTGCCACCAGCGCCCCCACCGCCTCCGAGGCCGGCGCAGCGGAGTCCGGCAATGTGGCCCCGGTCGGCGTGGACGTTCCCGCCGCGCAGGACGCCCTGGTCCTGACGCCCGACACCGGCGTGCTCAGGGGCAAGGGCACGGTGTACCCCGTGTTCATCGACCCCCAGTGGTACTCCCCGAAGGCCTCGGCCTGGACGATGGCCTCCAAGTACTGGGCGTCGTCGCCGCAGTGGAAGTTCAACGGCGACTCGGACGCGGGCCTGGGGTACTGCAACTGGTCGTACTGCGCGCCGTACGACACCAAGCGGCTCTTCTACCGGATCCCGACCTCGAAGTTCGCCGGGCGGACCGTGCTGCAGGCGGAGTTCGTGGTCCGCAACACCTGGTCGGCGTCCTGCTCGGACCGGAGCGTGGAGCTGTGGCGCACCAAGGACATCTCCTCCTCGACGACCTGGAACTCGCAGGACAACAGCGCCTTCTGGATCGATCACCTGAGGACGGAGTCCTTCGCCTACGGGTACACCGGCTGCGCGGCGAAGGACGCGGAGTTCGACGTGAAGTCCGCGGTGCAGCAGGCCGCCGACAAGAAGTGGTCGACGATGACGTTCGGCATGAAGGCGGCGAGCGAGACCGACGGCTACGCCTGGAAGCGGTTCTCGGACGACGCCTATCTGCGCGTCCAGTACAACCGGCCGCCGCCGCAGATCAAGATGTCGCAGCTGACCATGGAGTACGGCGGCTCCTGCAAGAGCTCCGCCAGTGCCGCGCGGGTACGCACGCTCGGCAAGATCTACGCCAACGACGTCACCGACCCCGACGGTGACTCCGTCTCCGTGGAGTTCCGGGCGAGCTGGGACACCGGTGACGGCAAGGGCGTCGTCACCCGCTGGAAGTCCGGTCCGACGACGGCGAAGAAGTCCGGCTCCGACTTCGCGATCACGCTGCCGTCCTCCATTCCCGCCAACAAGACGGTCAACTGGTACGTCCACTCCTACGACGGGGCCCAGTACTCGCCGTGGTCGTACACCGGTGACCCGACCGCCTGTTACTTCGTGTACGACACGAGCGTCCCCAAGGCACCCGCCATCTCCTCGGCCGTCTACCCGGCCTCCGACCCCGAGGACCCCGACGACTCCTGGTACGACGGAGTCGGCCAGTACGGCGACTTCGTGATCACCGGGGCGGTCTCCGACGTGACGAAGTACTGGTTCGGTCTGAACGGCGACCCGGTCTCGGCCAACACGGTCACCACCTCGGGCGGAGCGGCCAGAACCGTGCCCGTGCTGCCGGTCAGGCCGGGCCTCAACACCTTCACGGCGCGGTCCTTCGACTCCGCGGGCAACGGCTCCGAGATCCGCACCTACCAGTTCCGGGTCAAGGCGGGGCAGCGCGAACGCGCCGACTGGGCCATGGACGAGACGGCCGGCGCCTCCCAGGTGGCGGGCAGCGCACCGGAACAGACCGCGACCCTGTACAACGGCCCGACGCCGAACGTGGAGGGCAGGTTCGGCAAGGCCGTGCAGTTCGACGGCGTCGACGACTACGCCGCCACGGACATCGCCACCATCAACACCGACGTCAGCTTCTCGGTGTCGGCCTGGGTGAAGCTGTCCGCCATGCCCTCCGGAGCGGCGGTGGTGGCCTCCCAGCGCGGCAACAACGCGCCGGGCTTCGAGCTGTACTACTCCAAGAGCTACGACCGCTGGGTGTTCAACCAGTACAGCGCCGACACCACCGCCGGCACCCCCGTCCGGGCCATGCAGGCCGCCGCGGGCGGGGTCAAGGCGGGGGAGTGGACGCATCTGGTCGGCATCTACGCAGCCGGTGAGAAGCTGCTGAAGCTGTACGTCAACGGTGCGCTCGCCGGCACCACGGCCTACTCCACGGCCTGGAACGCGCGGCGCGGCATGGTGATCGGCGGCAGCTTCCTCAACGGCACGCCGACGTCGCCCTTCCCGGGTGCCATCGACGAGGTGAAGACCTTCGAGAAACCGCTGTCGGCGGCCGAGGTGTCGAGCCTGTACAGCACGAACGCGATCGGCGACGGCCGTCCGGCCCGCGCGGTCTTCCACATGGACGACGCCGCCGGCGTGACCGCGCTGAGCGGCCGGGCCGATGCGAACCCCGCGGTCCTCAAGGGCGGCGCCACCACGGGTGCGACCGGAGCGGACGGCAACGCGCTCACCCTGGACGGGACCGACGACTACGCCACCACCGCCGGCCCGCACATCAACACCTCGTACAGCTTCGCGGTATCGGCCTGGGTGAAGCTGGCGAAGACCAAGCCGGCCCACGCCGCGACCGTCGCCACGCAGATCGGCACCACGGTGACCGGGCCGGAGCTGTACTACTCCAGCTCCTACGACCGCTGGGTGTTCAACCAGCACAGCGCCGACACCGCCGACTCCACGGTGGTGCGGGCCATGCAGCCCGACGGCACCACCGCGTACGGCGGCGAGTGGACGCATCTGGTCGGCGTGCAGGACACCGAGGCCGACAAGCTCTCGCTGTACGTCAACGGGACCCTGGCCGGCACCACGGCCCTGCCCTCGACCTGGTATGCCGGGGGCGCGGTGCAGATCGGTGCCAGCGCGTTCGCGGGCGCGGCCACCTCGTTCTTCCCCGGCCAGATCGACGACGTGCGGCTGTTCGACCGGCCGGTGTCGGCCGGCGAGGTGCAGCAGCTGTTCAAGCAGCGCGCTCTGGTCAAGGGCCGCTGGAAGTTCGAGACGGCCACCGGCACCCCGCCGGCCTCGCCCGACGCCTCGTCCTCCGGTAACGCCATGACCCTCTACAACGGCGCCCAGACGGGCTCGGGCTGGGTCGACGGCGCCGTCGCCCTCGACGGCACGGACGACTACGCCGCGGCCTCCGTGGTGCCGGTCGACACCAGCGCCAGCTTCACCGTGAGCGCCTTCGTCCAGGCGGCCGCCACTCCGACGAGTCCGGTCACCGTCATGAGCGCTCCCGGTACCAAGAAGAGCGCGTTCGCGGTGCGCTACGAACCCAGCGCCACCCCGGCCACCGATCCGGGCCGCTGGCGGATCGCCACCGCCGACTCCGACAGCGACTCCGCCACCGTCTCCGACATCGGCAACGGCATGTTCTACAGCCCCACCGACTGGAACCACGTGGCGCTCGTCTACGACGGCTTCTCCAAGGAGATCCGCCTCTACGTCAACGGCGAACTCCAGGAGACCGCCTGCGCCGACGCCGACGACGACGGGGTGCAGGACGACGCGAGCTGCACCGACACCGTCTCGTGGGCCGACGACGTACTGACCTACAAGGCGGCGAAGACCCTGCAGCTCGGCCGTGACACGACCGGGACCACGTCCAGCGGGTACTTCCCCGGTTCGCTCTCCGACGTCTGGGTCTTCCAGGGCGCGCTGACCGAGACCCAGATCGACCACCTCGCCGTCGGCATGCCGGGCGTGGAGACCGCCGTCCCCAGCGGCGACTGATCAGTTCAGCCACCGGGAGTGGGGGGGGGGGGGGGGGGGGGGGGGGGGGGGGGGGGGGCACGCCACGAGACCGCCACCCCCCCCTTGCTTCGACCTCCCCCCCCT
>NZ_JBVJNZ010000028.1:0-31520 GCF_055583445.1 Streptomyces sp. NPDC104761
CGTCCCCTTGCCGGTCTTCCTCCCCCCCCCCCCCCCCCCCCCCCCCCTCCCCCCCCCCCCCCCCCCCCCCCCCCCCCCCCCCCCCCCCCCCCGGGCCCGCTGTCAGGCGGCGGTGGCGGAGCGCAGGCTCAGCGGGCGCATGTCGGTCCAGGTGCGCTCGATGTGGTCGAGGCAGTCCTCCTTCGGACCGCTGACGCCGACCGCGCGCCAGCCCTGCGGGATGCTCCGGTCGGCGGCCCAGACCGAGTACTGCTCCTCGTCGTTGACGACGACGAGCCACTGCTGGGGGTTCTGCTGCATGACGGTTCTCCGATCGTGTGGTGGAGCTGTTTCAGGGAGGGTTGGAACGGGTGGAGCGGTGGTGCGGGTGGTTGCTGTGGTGCGGTCAGACGGCGGCGGTCCGCGGTAGCAGGAGCTGCTGGAAGACCGCCAGGGCGCGGTCGACGTCGGCGTCGTCCACCCCCGCGTGGGTGACGGCCCGGATCCGGCCGCGGCCCAGCTCGGCGAGGCGTACGCCCTCCTCCCAGGCCCGCTCCATGAACCGGGCCTGGGTCAGACCGGGGGCGTCGACCCGGAAGAAGACCATGTTGGTCTCGACCGGCTCCACCACCACCCCGGGCAGCGCGGCCAGCCCCTCGGCCAGCCGGCGTGCCGTGGCGTGGTCGTCGCCGAGCCGCAGCGTCATCTCCCGCAGCGCGACCAGCCCGGCCGCGGCCAGTACTCCGGCCTGCCGCATGCCGCCGCCGAGCATCTTGCGGATGCGCCGCACCGACCGGATGAACTCGGCACTGCCCGCGACCATCGAGCCGACCGGCGCGGACAGCCCCTTCGACAGACAGAACTGCACCGAGTCCGCGTAACCGGCGATGACGCGCACCGGCACGCCCAGGACCAGCGCGGCGTTGAAGAGGCGGGCCCCGTCCAGGTGGACCGCCACCCCGCGGGAGTCGGCCAGCGCCCGGACCTGCGCCAGGTACTCCAGCGGCAGCACCCGCCCGCCGCAGCGGTTCTGCGGGTTCTCCACGCACAGCAGGGCGGGCAGCGCGAACTGCGGGTCCTCGGTGTCCTCCGGGAAGGCGGCCTCGATGTCGGCGAGCGCCATGGTGCCGTCGGCCCGGTTGGCCACCGGCTCGACGATCACCCCGCCGCAGTAGGAGGCGCCGCCGGCCTCGTAGACGTAGATGTCGGACTCGGCGCCCGCGAGGGCCTTGGTGCCGCGCGGGCAATGGGCCAGCAGGGCCGCCAGGTTGCCCATGGTGCCGCTCGGCATGAAGCAGGCGTCCTCCATGCCCAGCAGCCCGGCGGCCAGCTCCTCCAGTTCGCGGGCGGTGGGGTCCTCGCCGTAGACGTCGTCGCCGAGCGGCGCCCTGGTCATCTCCGCCAGCATGCGGGGCGTGGGCAGGGTGAAAGTGTCGCTGCGCAGTTCGACGACGCGCGCCGGGGCGGCGCCGCGGTCAGTGCTCGTCATGGATGTCCTCCTCGGAATCGGGGCCGGCGGCCGCGGCGGTGTCCCGCGTCCTGCCGTGCACCAGGGCCACGGCGTCCCGCAGGCGCTCGTCGGCGTCGCGCCAGCGGGCGGTCTCCTTGGCCAGCCGGGCGCGGTGGTCCTCCCAGCTCTGGGCGAGCGGTTCGTGGCAACGGCGGAACGAGGCCGGGCCGGGGCCGCCGCCGAACTCCGCCGCCCACCACACGCTCTCCGGCCGCAGGTCGGCGGAGTCGCCGGCCGGCAGGTGGCCGTTCGCCTCCAGGGCCGCGCCGAGCGAGCCGGCCCGCCCCTCCACGACGGCGAGCGCGGCCTCCCCGACCTGGTGGTGGGCCCGCCGGAACGGCACCCCCTGGCGCACCAGCCACTCCGCGGTCGCGGTCGCGTGGGTCAGCCCCGCCGTCGCCCGGTCCGCCATGGCCCGGGGCACCGGCCGGGCCCCGTCGTAGGCCATCCGCAGGATCTTCACCGCGTCGATCGTCGCGTCCAGCGCCGGCATCACATGGGTCATCGCCTCGGTGCCGACCGCGATGGAATTGGTGAACGGAGTACCCCGCATCGCGCTCACCGCGGCCGTCAGCCCGCCGAGGGCGGCGGCCGACTTGCCCTGCACGTGCTCCAGGACGAACGCGTTGCGCTTCTGCGGCATCATGGAACTCGACCCGACCAGCCCGTCGGGGATCGTCACCAGCCCGAACTCCGCGCTCGACCACATCAGCAGGTCGAGGGCGGCCCGGTCGAGGGTGACGCCGAGGACCACGGCCGCCGACAGCAGCCGCAGCGCGGTGTCCCGGGTGGCGATGGCATCCACCGAGTTGCGCACCGCCTCGCCGAAACCGAGGAGTTCGGCCGTGCGCCCCGGGTTGATCGGCACGGTCGTCCCGCCGATCGACCCGGCGCCCAGCGGGCACCGCTCCAGCAGCTCGCCGGCCTGGGCCAGGGCCCGGGCGTCCCGCTCGAAGGCCTGCGCCAGCCCGAGCAGGTAGTGGCCGTAGGTGACCGGCACGGCCGCCTGGAAGTGGGTGTAGGCGGGCATCAGCACCTCGCGGTGCTCGTGGGCGCGTTCCAGCAGCACCCGGCCCAGCTCGGCCAGCTCCTCCGACAGCCGCCGGTACGGTTCGCGCAGGGCCAGCTGGAGGCAGGTGACCCCGAGGTCGTTGCGGGAGCGGCCGGTCTGCAGGACACCGCCCGTCTCGTCGCCGAGGGTCTCGATCAGGTGGGACTCGTAGGCCAGGTAGAGGCCGCGCGGGGCGGGCACGGTCTCCAGGGCCCGGTAGTCCTGCTCGCGCAGTGCGGTGATGGCCGCGAGCAGGGTGGAGGCGGTCCCGGCGCCGACGATCCGGCGCTCGGCGAGCATCACGACGTGGGCGAGGTCGACGTGGGTGATCCGGTCGAGCTCGGTCTTCCAGGCGGGCCGCGGCGGGTCCGGCCGCTCCAGGAGCATGCGGCGGATCTCGGGCGACGCGGCGCTGCGCAGGCGGCCGGAGTCGGTCATGCCCGCACCTCCTGACGGTCCGCCAGGGACGGGCTGATGCGGCCCACGCCCTCCTCGGCGGCCGCGGCCGCCTCGGCGGCGGTCGCGCCCCGGGCCAGCACGTGCCCGATCCGGTCGCGGAAGTCACCGCCCACGGTGATCTCCGTGCCCGGCTCCCGGTAGGTCTCCACGTCGACCACACCCGGAACGGCGCAGGCCCGCGCCACCCCGTCGATGCCGCGCAGCCGGCCGCTCTCGGCCGGGACCACGAACCGGATCGCCGCGCCCTGGGCCGCGGTCACGGCCACCGGGGACGGACGTCCGGCGAACGCGGCGACGGTGCCCAGGATCAGGTCGGCGCCGGTCGCCTCCCGTACCAGCCGGGGGATCCAGCCGCCCGCCAGCCGCGGGTTGACCTCGATCAGGACCGGACCCGCCGGGCCGAGACGCAGCTCCACGTGGGCCGGGCCGAGGGCGATGCCGAGCGCCCGTACGGCCGCCTCGGCCGCCTCGGTGATCGCCTCCCGCGCGGCCGGGGCCAGGGCGGCGGGGAAGTCGTGCCCGGTCTCGACGAACAGGGGCGGTGCACCGAGGTGCTTGGCGGTGATCCCGGCCACGGTGCCGTCGAGGACCTCGGCCGAGTACTCCGGGCCGCTCACGAACTCCTCGACCGTGACCCGGAGGGGCACCGGCCGGCCGCGCTCGTCGGACCCGCGGGACAGCAGGGCGCGGGCGTGCCCGGCCGCCTGCTGCGGGTTTGCGCACAGCAGCACGCCGAGGCTGCCGCTGCCGGTGACCGGCTTGACGACCACCGGGTAGCCGGTCTGCGCCGCCGCGGCCAGGACCTCCTCGACCGTGCCGGCCACCGTGAACCGCGGCACCCGCACCCCGGCCGCGGCGAGCCGGGCCCGCTGCGTGCCCTTGTCGCGGACCGCGGCCAGGTCGGCGGGGGAGTTGGCCGGCAGGCCGAGCGCGACGGCCGTCGCCGCGGCGGTCTCCACGTAGTAGTCGGAGCTGGTGGCGACGCCCACGACGCGCCGCCCGACGGCCAGCCGGCGGCAGGCGTCGACCACCGCCGGCACGCTGTCGGTGTCGGTGCGGACCACCTCGGCGCCGCCGACCGACGCGTACCGGGACGGGTCGGCGGCCAGCAGCACCGGGTGCAGGCCGAGCGCGCGGGCCGCCGCGGGGAACAGCCGGCCCGTACCGGTGGTGTTGCTCTCGACGAGGACGAACACGTCCCGGGTCATACGGCCGCTCCTTCCGCGAGTGCGACGATCTCGTCGCGGGTGCGCCGCTGCCAGGCGTACCGGGACCAGCTGCCGGCGGCCTGGACGGGGTGGTCCAGGGTGCGCGGCGCCGAGGGCGGCGGGGTCAGGAAGCCGTTGCGGCGCAGCCACACGTCGTTGTGCACGGTGTTGGTGTAGCGGTGGCCCTCGTCCGGGAAGAGCGCCATCACCCGCAGTTCCGGGTGCTGTTCGGCGTACCAGCTCGCCACGTGGTGCGCGGCGCCGCTGGTCGGCCCCATGTACAGGGCGTGCTCCGCGTGCAGCCGCCGGGTCGCGGTGAACGCGGTCCCCGCGTCCAGCCAGTGGATCTCGTCGAACAGCGTGTGCTCCAGGACCGGCGGCACCAGGCCGTTGCCGAGACCGCGCAGCTGCCGGGGCCCGGCGGGGGCGCCGAACAGCACGCTGCCGGGGGTGTCCACGCCGATCAGCTTCAGCTGCGGGTTCAGCGCCCGCAGGAACGAGCCGATCCCGGACGACGAACCGCCCGAACCGACCGGGCAGACCAGTGCGTCGAACGTGCCCATGCTCTCCAGCAGGAGTTCGGCGACCGCGCCGTACGACACCGGGTTCAGCGGATTGTCGTACTGGCCGGGGGTGTAGTAGGAGCCGAGCCGGGCCTGGATGCGGGCCACCCGGTCCAGGCGGGCCTGCTGCACCCCGCGGGTGCGCAGTTCGGGACCCGAGACGATGCTCACCCGGGCGCCGAGCGCCTCCAGCCGACGGCGCAACGGCGGTTCGATCGCCGGGTCCCCGACGAGGACCAGCGGAATGCCCTTGAGCCGGCACACCATCGCCAGCCCGAGCCCGAAGGTGCCGGACGTGGTCTCCACGACCGTGGTGCCCTCGGTGAGCTCGCCGGTCTCGATGGCACTGGTGAGGATGAACTGGGCGGGCAACAGCTTCATCAGATGGAAGGCGGCCCCGTACACGTTGGGCCCGACCTGGATGACCTTGGGCAGGACGTGGCCGTCGACCACGCTCCTGAAGGCCCTACGACTGGTGTGCGTACGGGACATGAGTCTCGCTCCCGGCTGTGTAGCGCCAATGGTCGGTGATGCGCAGTTCCGCGAGCCGGCGGGCGGCCAGCGCGGTGCGCTGCTCCAGCCCCGGCCGCTGGGGTGCGAAGAGGAGGGCGGCGACCGAGCCGCTGTGGGCCACCTGCACGCCCAGCGCCTCGGTCTCCTCGGCGATCTCCAGCAATCGGTCGAATCGGGGCACCGGCAGGAACCGCTGGTTGATCCGCGCGCTCGCGGTGGAGATCCGGCCGAGTTCCCGGTGGTCACCCCGGGCCACGGCCCGGCGCATGAGGCCGCGCAGCGCGCGGAAGCACTCGATCTCCCAGGCGTTGTACCGCGCCCGCGGCAGCGCCAGGGTGTCCACCTCCCGCTCCGTCGAGGAGAAGCCGACCACCGTGAGCGGTGGCACCGGCCGGTGGAAGTCCTCGATGACGGCGCCCTCGCGGTGCGCGAACAGCAGCATCCGGTCGAAGTAGATCAGGGGGTCGGTGGCCGCCTCGGCGGCGACCGCGATCCGGGCGATCCGCTCCGGCGCGAGGTTGCGGCCGACCGCGGCCAGCACTGCCAGGATCGCCGAGGTCACGTCGCTGGTCGACGAGCCGAGGCCGCGGCCGACCGCGACGTCGCCGCGCAGCTCCAGCTCCCCGCCGTAGGCGCCCATGCCGAGCACCTCCAGGGTGGTGCGGGCGGCGGCGAGGGCCTTCGTCTTCCACGCCGGGGTGACCGTCAGCTCCGGCTCCCAGCGGCTCAGCCGCACCGTCGCGTTGCTGGCGAACAGCGGGCAGGGCAGCGTCACCAGACCGCGGCGGAGCCTGCCGTCGTCCTCGAACACCCCCTGGAGCAGTTCACCGTGGTGGCTGGGGGCGCTTCCGGTGCCCATGAGCACGCCGTGCTCCAGGTGCGGGGGCTCCAGCTCCCTCTGTGCCTGGCCGTGCGTGTCCTGTGCGGACAGCACGTCCTGGCTCTGCACGCCGATCTTCACCTACGCCTCCTCGGACGTTCGGGTAATGGAGGTCACGCGTTGTGCCGCGCGGGCGGCGGGGGCCGGGGGAGCGGGGCCGCTCGGGCCCCGCGTCCGCCCGGCTTCGTTCCTTGTCGGGCGATCGTCGCGGATCAGGCGTCCGGGGGACCGGCGGGGCGGCCGGCGCTCTGGTGCGGGCGGACGATCTCGGCGATCCGCGCGGCCAGTTCGGCGACGTGCGGAGGGTGCACCATGTCGTGGTGGTTGCCCGGCACGGGGACGGTGCGGACCCGGCCGCGGGTCAGCGCCTGCCAGGCGTCCGGGTCCACGTCGGGGCTCTTGAGGGTCGGGTGGGACTCGGAGACGGTGAGCAGGTGGACGTCCGCGTGGACGACCGCGCCGGGCCGGTAGCGGCCGGCGGCCTCCCCGTTGGCGCGGGCGACCTCGACCATGCGGCGCACGGCCGTCGACTCGATCCGGTCGGGCAGCCGCCCGTCCTGGTGGGACTGGCGGACCAGGGCGGCGATGAGCGCGTTGTCGTCGAGGCCGTCCATCTCGTCGGACGACAGCCCGGCGTCGGCCCCGAACCGGGACAGCACGTCCTCGTCGCCGACGAGGTCCGCCGAGCCCGGCACCGGCGAGTCCAGCAGCACCAGCGCGCCGACCTCGCGGCCCGCCCGCTCCAGCCGCACCGCCATCTCGAACGCCACCACCCCGCCGAACGACCAGCCGCCCAGCAGCACCGGCCCCTCGGGAGCCCGCTCCGCCATCTCGGCGAGATAGCGCTCGGCGATCTCCTCGACGGTGCGCAGCGGCGCCGCGTCCGTGTTGTAGCCGACCGCCTCGACGCCGTACAGGTCGACGGCGCCCTCCAGTTCCCGCGCCAGGCCCATGTAGGAGCTGACGCCGCCGCCGTGCGGATGGACCAGGAACAGCGGCGAGCGGCCGGCGGGCGAGGCCGTCGACAGCGGGACCAGCAGCCGCTCGGAGACCGCGGACAGCCCGGGGAGCGCCTCGCACAGCGCCTCGATGGTGGGCGACCGGAAGAAGGTGCTGAGCGGCACGCTCACCCCGAGCTCCCGCCGTACCGCCTCGACCAGTTCGAAGGCGCTGAGCGAGTTGCCGCCGGCGGCGAAGAAGTCGTCCCGCACCCCCACCGGGGACCGGCCGAGGACCCGCTCGCAGATCGAGGTCACCCGCAGCTCCAGCGAGTCGCGGGGCGCCACCGGCTCGGCGCCCGCCTCGGCGGCCGGTTCGGGCAGCTGCTTGCGGTCCACCTTGCCGTTCGGCGTCAGCGGCATCCGCTCCAGGCCGACCAGCACGGCCGGGACCATGTACTGCGGCAGGTGCTCCCGCAGGTGGGCGCGGAGTCCGGGCTCGTCGGGCTCGTCCCGCCAGGAGACGTAGCCGACGATCCGCCGGGCCATGTCCTCGCCCGCCGTGATCACCGCGGCCCGGTCCACCGAGGGGTACCGCTGGAGGACGGACTCGATCTCGCCGAGTTCGATGCGGTGGCCGCGGATCTTGACCTGGGTGTCCTCCCGGCCGATGAACTCCAGCCTGCCGTCGGGCCGCCTGCGGGCCAGGTCACCGGTGCGGTAGAGCCGGCCGCCGGCCCCGAACGGGTCCGGCACGAACCGCTCCGCCGTGAGGGCGGGCCGCCCGGCGTAGCCGCGGGTGACGCCCGCGCCGCCGATGACCAGTTCGCCGACGGCGCCGACCGGCACCAGCCGCATCCGGTCGTCCACCACGTGCACCGTGGTGTTGGCGATCGGCAGACCGATCGACACCGGCTCGTCCGGACCCGGGGGCGCGATCAGCTGCACGGTCGAGTAGACGCTGGTCTCGGTGGGGCCGTACACGTTCCACAGCCGGGACACCCGCGGCGCCAGCTCCTGGGCGAGCTGCGCGGAGAGCGCCTCGCCACCGGAGACCGCCTGGAGGTCGCCGCCCTGCCAGCCGCTGAGCAGCAGCAGGTGCCAGGTGGCCGGCGTCGCCGCCATGACCGTCGTCCCCGACTCCGCCACGATCCGGGCCAGGGCCGCGCCGTCCGCGGACGTCTCCCGGTCCACCAGCACCACCCGGCTGCCGTGGGCGAGCGGCACGAACAGCTCCAGCACCGACGCGTCGAACGCCACGGTGGTCACCGCGCACAGCACGTCGTCACCGGACAGGCCGAGGGTGGCGCCGATGTCCGCGACGAAGTTCACCAGACCGCGGTGCGGGACCATCACGCCCTTGGGGCGGCCGGTCGAGCCGGAGGTGTAGATCACGTACGCCAGGTCGTCCGGGCCGACCGGCGCCGCCGGCCCGCTCTCCGCGGGCACCCGCGGGGGCCGGCCCACGTCGATGACCCGCACGTCAGGGGCCGGGTCCAGCCGGGCCACCAGCTCCGGGCGGCCCAGCAGCAGCCGGGCCCCGCTGTCGGCCAGCACGTACGCCAGCCGCTCCGGCGGATAGTCGGACTCCAGGGGCAGATAGGCCGCGCCGGACTTGAGCACGGCCAGCAGCGCCACCAGCAGGTCCGGGGACCGCTCGACCATCACGCCCACCGGGGCGTCCTGGCCGGCGCCCTCCGCGCGCAGCACGGCGGCCAGCGCCGAGGCCCGGCGCACCAGTTCGGCGTAGGTGAGCCGCGCGCCGTCGGGTCCCTCCACGGCGACCGCGTCCGGGGTGCGGGCGGCCTGCCGGTCCACCAGGTCCGGTACGAGCAGCGGCGACTCGGGGCCGGCGGTGTCGTTCCAGTCCGAGAGCAGCAGCCGCTCCTCCTCGGGCGCCAGCAGGTCGAGGTCGCCGATCCGGGTCTCGGGCCGCCGCACCGCGTGCGCCAGGATCCGCCGGTAGTGCTCGGCGAACCGGGCGACGGTGTCGGCCTCGAACAGCTCGGTCGCGTAGGAGATCAGCACCTCCATGCGCCGGCCCCGGGTCACCACGGTGACGTCCAGGTCGAAGCGGGCGGTGTCCGTCTCGAGCGGCAGCGACCTGGCCGACACCCGGGGCAGCCGCAGCTGCGAGGTCTGCTCCTCGACCAGGTTGAACAGCAGCTGGAACAGCGGGTTGCGGCTCAGGTCGCGCTCCGGCCGCAGCTCGTCCACCAGCACGTCGAACGGCACGCCCTGGTGCTCGTACGCCTCCAGGGTGGTGCCCCGGACCCGGGACAACAGCTCGGCGAAGGTCGGGTTGCCGTCCAGGTCGGTGCGGAGCAGCACCGTGTTGACGAAGAACCCGATCAGGCCCTCGGTCTCCTGGAGCGTACGGCCGGACATCGGCACACCCACGGTCACGTCCCGGCTGCCGGAGTGCCGCGACACCAGCGCGGCGAACGCCGCGAACAGCACCATGAACGGCGACACATGGTACTTCTGGGCGAGTTCCCGCACCCCGTCGGCGACGGCCGGGTCGATCACGTGCGAGACCCGGGCGCCCGCGCCGCCGCGCACCGCGGGCCGGGGCCGGTCGCCGCGCAGCTCGGTCGGGGTAGCCCCGGCCATGGTCCGTTTCCAGAACTCGACCTCGGCAGCCGCCTCGGGCGTCTCCAGCTGCCGGGCCGCCAGGTCCGCGTAGTCCGCGTACTGGATCGGCAGCTCGGGCAGCTCCGGACGGCCCCCCGCGGTGAACGCCGCGTAGGCCTGCGAGAGTTCCTGCCAGAGGATCTGCATGGACGCCGCGTCCACGGCGATGTGGTGCACGACCACGGTGAACAGGTAACGCTGCTCGGGGAGTTCGGTCAGCCGGGCGCGCAGCCAGGGGCCGGTGGCGAGGTCGAACCGGCCGGTGATGTCCGCGTCCCGCAGCCGGCACGCCTCCTCGTACGCCGGTCCGACCGCCAGATAGCGCAGGTCGGTGCGCTGGAGCCGTATCGCCGACGCCGGTCCCACCCGCAGCCGCGGTCCGCCGGCGGCGTCCTGGACCACTCGGGAGCGCAGGACGGTGTGCCGCTCCACGACCAGCCGCAGGGCGGCGGCCAGGGCGTCCACGTCGAGCAGCCCGGCCAGTTCGAAGACCTGCGCCATGTTGTATTCGACGAGTTCCGGACGGAGGTGCTCCAGGAGCCACACCCGTCGTTGCGCCGCCGACAGCGGCGCGTCCACGGCGGGACCGGAACCGGTCCCGCGCCGCGCGGTCTCCACCGCGCGTTCCACGATCGGACTTGTCGTCATCGGGACGTCCTCCCGTCGGCCGTACCGGACGCGGGCAGCAGGTGTCCGACCGCTTCCGCCATGGTGCGGATGGTGGGGTTGTCGAAGATCAGTGAGAGCGGGATGTCGGGGGAGAGGGCGGTCCGCAGCCGGGAGACGATCCGGGTGGCGAGCAGCGAATGCCCGCCCAGGGCGAAGAAGTTGGCGTGCACGTCCAGCTCCGGCCGGCCCAGCACCTCCGACCAGATCCCCGCGACCAGTTCCTCGGCCGCCCCACTCGCCCGGGTGGCCTTCTCCTCGGCGGCGGCCTTCGGTTCGGGCAGTGCCCGGTAGTCCGTCTTGCCGTTGGCGTTGACGGGGATGCGGTCCAGCACGGTGATGCTGGAGGGGATCATGTAGCGGGGGAGCAGGTCGCTGAGGTGTGTGGTGAGTCCGGCGAGCAGTTCGTCCTGGGGACCGGGGTGTTCGGCGGTGATGTAGGCGGCGAGGCGCTGGTCGCCGGGGACGGGTTCCCATTTGGTGACGACGGCGTCGCGGACGCCGGGGTGGCGGCGCAGGGTGTGCTCGATCTCGGCGGGTTCGATGCGGATGCCGCGGATCTTGACCTGGCTGTCCGCGCGGCCGAGGAACGACAGCCTGCCGTCCGGTCGCCGCACGCCCCGGTCGCCGGTACGGTACAGCCGCTCGCCGTCCGCGTACGGGTGCGGGACGAAGGCCGCGGCGGTCTTGCGGGCGTCGCCGAGGTAGCCGCGGGCCAGACCCACGCCGCCCAGGTACAGCTCCCCGGGGATGCCGTCCGGGACGGGGTTGAGGTGCTCGTCCAGCAGCAGCACCTCGTTGTTGGCGATGGCACGGCCCAGCGGGACGTCCGCGTCGTGGTCGTCGGTGGTGCAGGTGTGGCTGGTGGAGTCGATGGAGACTTCGGTGGCGCCCCATTGGTTGTGGAGGCGGGCGGGGGTGTGGGCGAGTCGGTCGTGGAATTTGGCGACGAGGTCGGGGCGGAGGGCTTCGCCGCTGGAGATGACGTGGCGGAGGTGGGTGAGGGGTGGTCGGGTGGGGGTGATCTCGTCGAGGAAGAGGGTGAGCATGGAGGGGACGAAGTGGAGGGCGGTGATGTGGTGGTCGCTGGTCCAGTCGGCGATGGCGCGGGGGTCGCGGTGCAGGCCTGGGGGGAGCATGACGACGGTGGCGCCGGCGATGAGGGGCCAGAAGATCTCGACGGCGGAGTCGTCGAAGCTGAGGACGGTTTTGTGCAGGACGGTGTCGCCGGGGGTGAGGGGGTAGTGGGCCTGCATCCATTGCATGCGGTTGGTCCAGCCGGCGTGGGTGGAGGCGACGCCCTTGGGCGTGCCGGTCGATCCGGAGGTGTAGTACACCGAGATCAGGTTGTCCCCGGTGACACCGCTGCCGGGGGCGGCCGGGGACGACCCGGTGAGCGTTCCGGGACCGCAGTCCAGCACCGCGCACCCGGCACCGGCCCCGTCGCGGGCCCCGGCGAGCAGGGCAGCCCGCTCGGCGTCCGCGCAGGCCACCGGGGCACCCGCGTCGGTGAGCACCTGGACGGCGCGGCCGAGGGGCAGGTCCGGGTCGAGCGGGACGAAGGCCCCGCCGGCCTTCAGGATGGCCAGGAGGGTGACGGCCATCTCGGCGGAGCGGTCCATCCAGAGGCCGACGGGGGTGTCGGCGACGACTCCGGCCTCGCGCAGCCGGGTGGCCAGGTGGTTGGCGCGGCCGGTGAGTTCGGCGTAGGACAGGGTGCTCTCGGAGTCGGTGACCGCCGGCGCGTGCGGGGTCGCCGCCGCCACCGCGTCCACCAGATCCGTCAGCAGACCACCGGGGTACTCGACACGGTCGCCCAGCCCCCTGGCGAGCAGCCGCTCGCGTTCGGCCGCGTCGACCATGCCGACACCGGAGACGGGACGGCCCGGCTCGGCCAGCGCGTTGCGCAGGAACGTGACGAAGTGCCGCATCAGCCGGCTGATCGTGGCCGGCTCGAACAGGTCCGACGCGTAGTAGGCGATCCCGGAGAACGTGTCGCCTGAGCGTGTGAGGGCCACGCTCAGGTCGAACCGCGACTTGCCGTCGACCAACTCCACCCGCTCGGTCGCCAGACCGGGCAGGACCAGGTCGTCGGTCTCCTCGTCGCCCAGCGCGAACAGCACCTGGAACAGCGGGTTGCGGCTCGGGTCCCGCTCCGGCTGGAGCTCCTCCAGCACGGCTTCGAAGGGGAGTTCCTGGTGCTCGTAGGAGGAGAGGGTGTTCGCCCGGGTGCGGGCCAGCAGCTCCTCGAACGACGGGTCGTCGGCCAACTCGGTGCGGATCAGAAGGGTGTTGACGAAGTAGCCGATCAGCTCGTCGAGTTCGGGACGCACCCGGCCGGCGATCGGCGTGCCCAGGGTGACGTCCCGGGTCGCCGAGTGCCGGGCGAGCACCACGCTGAACGCGGCCGTCAGCGTCATGAACGCGGTCGCGTTGTGCTCCCGTGAGAAGCGGTTGACCGCCGCCCCCAGCTCGCCGTCCACGGTGAACGAGAACTGGGCGCCGTTGCCGCTGCGCACGGCCGGCCGCGGCCGGTCCGTCGGCAGTTCGTCGGTGCTCGCGCCGGCCAGCCGCTGCCGCCAGTGCTCCAGCTGGTGCCTCAGCCGCTCCGGCGACTGGTGTTCCCGGCTCCACGCCGCGTAGTCCCCGTACTGGACGGGCAGCGGCGGCAGTTCCGGCTCGCGGCCGGCCGCCAGGGCCGGGTAGGCCCGGGACAGCTCCGACCACAGCACCCGCATCGACGTGCCGTCGATCGCGATGTGGTGGACCACCAGCACCAGCAGTGCGTCGTCCTCGGCCAGCCGCACCACCGCGACCCGGAAGACGGGCCCGGTGGCCAGCGAGAACGGCTCGCGCATCAGCGCCCGGGCGAACTCCAGGGCCGCCTCGTACCGTTCGGCGGCGCTGTCCCCGACGACGTCGTGGACCGGCACCGGGACCGGCGCGGCCGGCAGCACCCGGGGGACGGGGGCGCCGTCCCGCTCGTCGAAGACCGTCCGCAGCACCTCGTGCCGGCCGGCCACCACCGTGAAGCTCCGGGCCAGCACCTCGGCGTCGAGCGCGCCCCGGACCCGGATCACGGTGGACGTGTTGTAGCCCGGCATCATCTGCTCCAGAAGCCACATCCGCTCCTGCGAGTACGACGCCACCTGCGTGTCCGGTCCGGCCACCGCAATGGCCGTCGCCGCCGCGTCGGCGCGCTGGGCGGTACGGGCGCCCCGGAGCAGCGACCTGACCTGCGCGCGCCGCGCCTCCCGAGGATCCGCCTCGGGTGTCCTGCTCGCGGTCATGAGCGGGTCCTCTCGGCGGTCGCGTCCCCGGCCTGGTCCGTCGCCTGGTGCGTCTCCGGGTCGCCGACCGCGTCCAGCAGCAGGTTCTCCAGGGCGGTGGCCATGGTGTGGATCGTCGGGTTGTCGAAGATCAGCGCCAGCGGGACGTCCACGGACAGCGCCGAACGCAGCCGGGAGACGATCCTCGTGGCGAGCAGCGAATGCCCGCCCAGGGCGAAGAAGTTGGCGTGGATGTCCAGGTCGGTGCGGTCCAGCACCTCCGACCAGATGCCGTCGATGAGCTGCTCGGCCTCGGTGGCCGGCCGTACCGCGACCGCGTCCGCCTCGAAGTGCGGTTCGGGCAGTGCCCGGTAGTCGGTCTTGCCGTTGGCGTTGACGGGGATGCGGTCCAGCACGGTGATGCTGGAGGGGATCATGTAGCGGGGGAGCAGGTCGCTGAGGTGGGTGGTGAGTCCGGCGAGCAGTTCGTCCTGGGGACCGGGGTGTTCGGCGGTGATGTAGGCGGCGAGGCGCTGGTCGCCGGGGACGGGTTCCCATTTGGTGACGACGGCGTCGCGGACGCCGGGGTGGCGGCGCAGGGTGTGCTCGATCTCGGCGGGTTCGATGCGGATGCCGCGGATCTTGACCTGGCTGTCCGCGCGGCCGAGGAACGACAGCCTGCCGTCCGGTCGCCGCACGCCCCGGTCGCCGGTACGGTACAGCCGCTCGCCGTCCGCGTACGGGTGCGGGACGAAGGCCGCGGCGGTCTTGCGGGCGTCGCCGAGGTAGCCGCGGGCCAGGCCCACGCCGCCCAGGTACAGCTCCCCGGGGACACCGTCGGGCACCGGGTTGAGGTGCTGGTCCAGGATCAGCACCTGGTTGTTGGCGATCGCCTCGCCGAGGGACACGTCACCGGCCCACTCGTCCTCCGGGACACAGGTGTGGCTGGTGGAGTCGATGGAGACTTCGGTGGCGCCCCATTGGTTGTGGAGGCGGGCGGGGGTGTGGGCGAGTCGGTCGTGGAACTTGGCGACGAGGTCGGGGCGGAGGGCTTCGCCGCTGGAGATGACGTGGCGGAGGTGGGTGAGGGGTGGTCGGGTGGGGGTGATCTCGTCGAGGAAGAGGGTGAGCATGGAGGGGACGAAGTGGAGGGCGGCGATGTGGTGGTCGCTGGTCCAGTCGGCGATGGCGCGGGGGTCGCGGTGCAGGCCTGGGGGGAGCATGACGACGGTGGCGCCGGCGATGAGGGGCCAGAAGATCTCGACGGCGGAGTCGTCGAAGCTGAGGACGGTTTTGTGCAGGACGGTGTCGCCGGGGGTGAGGGGGTAGTGGGCCTGCATCCATTGCATGCGGTTGGTCCAGCCGGCGTGGGTGGAGGCGACGCCCTTGGGTGTGCCGGTCGACCCGGAGGTGTAGTACACCGAGATCAGGTTGTCCCCGGTGACACCGTTGTCCACTGCCGTGGGCGAGGACCCGGTGAGCGTGCCGGGCCCGCAGTCCAGGACCGTGAGCGACCCGGCCGCACAGTCCGCCAGCGACTCGGCGCGCTGCCCGTCCACACAGACCAGCGGGGCGCCCGCGTCCGTCAGCAGGGTCACCACCCGGCCCACCGGCAGGTCCGGGTCGAGCGGCAGGAACGCGCCGCCCGCCTTCACGATGGCCAGGAGGGTGACGGCCATCTCGGCGGAGCGGTCCATCCAGAGGCCGACGGGGGTGTCGGCGACGACTCCGGCCTCGCGCAGCCGGGCGGCCAGGTGGTTGGCGCGGCCGGTGAGTTCGGCGTAGGACAGGGTGTTCTCGGAGTCGGTGACCGCCGGCGCGTGCGGGGTCGCCGCCGCCACCGCGTCCACCAGATCCGTCAGCAGACCCTCCGGGTACTCGACACGTTCGCCCAGCCCGCCGCCGAGCGGCGGCAGTTCGCGGTCCGTGGCGCCGGACTCCAGCCCGATGCGGTCCATCGGCCGCTCCGGGTCGGCGACCGCCGACCGCAGCAGGGTGATGTAGTGGTCCACCATCCGCCGGATGGTGTCCTCGTCGAACAGCGACGAGGCGTACTCCCAGATCAGGGTGATCCGGTCGCGGTCCGGGTGGTCCTCACGGCCGGCCCGCTGCTGGGCCCGCGGCACCACCACGATGTTCATGTCCATCTTGGACGAGCCGTTGTGCCGCTCCAGGACGGTGCCCCGCACACCGCCGAACTCCAGGTCCGGGACAATGGCGTTGTGGAAGCTGAACATCACCTGGAACAGCGGGTTGATGGACGGCACCCGTGGCGGGGCCACGGCCTCCACCAGCCGGCCCAGCGGCACGTCCTGCCAGTCCGAGGTCTCCATCAGCACGTCGTTGACCCGGCGCCGCAGGACCTCGAAGCCCGGGGAGCCCGAGGTGTCCAGCCGCAGCGGCAGGGTGTTCACCACCATGCCCAGCATGCGCTCGGTCTCCGCGAGCCTGCGGTTCGCGACACCCGAGCCGACCACCAGGTCGCTCTGGCCCGAGTAGCGGCTCAGCAGGGCCGCGAAGCCCGACAGCATCGAGGCGTACAGCGTCACCCCGGAGCGCTCGCTGGACTCCCGCAGCGCACGGCTGAGTTCGGCCGGCAGCTCGATCCGCAGGGCCGCGCCGTCGAAGGACGGGACACAGGGCCGCGGCCGGTCCGTCGGCAGATCCAGGACGAGCGGGGCGTCCGCCAAGTGCCGCTTCCAGTACTCCAGGTGACGGTCCAGCACGTCGTCGCGCATCCAGGCACGCTGCCAGGCGGCGAAGTCGGCGTACTGGATGGGCGGTTCGGGCAGCGGTGACGGGCGGCCGGCCGCCAGCTCGGGGTAGATCGCCCGGATCTCGTCGAGGAGCACGCCGAACGACCAGCCGTCGTGCACGAAGTGGTGCTCCACCTGGACGAGGGTGTGGTCGTCGGGCGCGTGCCGGATCAGCAGCCAGCGTGCCAGTGGCGGGTCGGTGAGCTCGAAGGGACGGCGGATGGTGTCCCGTACGACCTCCTCGGTACGGCGCTCCCGGTCCGCCTCCGGCACGTCCTGGAGGTCGACCACGGGCAGCCGCACCGCCATCGGCGGTCGGACCTCCTGCATCGGCGCGCCGTCGACCGTGGAGAAGGCCGTACGGAAGATCTCGTGGCGGCGGACCACCTCGGTGATCGTGGCGCCCAGCACCTCGGCGTCGAGCGGGCCGCGCAGCCGGATGGTGGCCTGGGCGTTGTAGGCGAGGTTGCCGGGGGAGAGCTGCTCCAGGAACCAGATCCGCTCCTGGGGGAAGGACAGCGGCAGCGGACGGTCCCGGGGCACCCGGACCACCGGCGGCAGCGGCGGCGCGCCGCGGCCCAGCCGGTCCAGCTCGGCGGCCATCCGGGCCACCGTGCGCTCCTGGTAGATGCTCGATATCGGCAGCTCGGTGCCGAACTCCGAACGGACCCGCGCGGCGAGGCGTCCGGCGAGCAGCGAGTGGCCACCCAGCAGGAAGAAGTCGTCGTCGACACCGACCTCGTCGATGCCGAGGAACTCGGCGGCGGTCTCCGCCAGTCGGCGCTCGGTCTCGGTGCGGGCCTCGGCCCCGCCGCCGCCCAGCCCCAGCGACGCGCGGTCCAGGGCGGGCAGGGCGGCCCGGTCCAGCTTTCCGTTGGGCAGCAGCGGCAGCCGGTCGATCAGCGCGACCGACGGCACCATGAAGTGCGGCAGCCGGCCGGCGGCGAACCCGCGAAGCTCCAGCGGCTCCGCCGACGGCGCCACGGCATAGGCCACCAGCCGGTCCTCGTCGCCGACCCGGCCCACGACCACGGCGACGTCCTGGACGGCGGGGTGTTCGCGCAGCACGGCGGCGATCTCGTCGGGCTCGATGCGGAAGCCGTTCAGCTTGACCTGCTGGTCGATGCGGCCGAGGAAGTCCAGCTCGCCGTCGGGCGTCATCCGCACCAGGTCCCCGGTGCGGTAGGCCCGCTCGCCGGGGGCGTGCGGGTCCGGCACGAACCGGTCGGTGGTCAGGGCCGCCCGGCCGATGTAGCCGCGGGCCACCCCCTTGCCGCCGACGACCAGTTCACCGGGCTCGCCGGGCGCCACCGGGCGAAGCGACTCGTCCAGGACGTAGAGCCGCACGCCGTCGATGGCCCGGCCGATGACCGGCTTGCCGCCGCCCGGCACGGTCCGGGACACCGAGGCCCACACGGTGGTCTCGGTCGGGCCGTACGCGTTGAACATGGCCCGGCCCGGCGCCCACCGGTCGACCAGCTGCTGGGGGAGCGCCTCACCGGCGCACACGATCGTCTCCAGGTGCGGCAGTTCCCGCTCCGGCACCATCGCGAGCACGCTCGGCGGCAGGGTGATGTGGGTGATCCGGGCGTCGGCGAGGAAGTCGCCGAGGCCGGGCCCGTACAGCACGTCGCGGCGCGGCGGCAGGACCAGGGTGGCGCCCGAGCACAGCGCCATGGCCAGCTCGAAGACGGACGCGTCGAAGCTGGGCGAGGCGAACTGGAGCACCCGGTGGCCCGGACCGACGGTGAACGTGGAGCGCTGGGCTTCGGCCAGGTTGGCGAGCCCGCGCTGGGTGAGCGTCACGCCCTTGGGGCGGCCGGTGGAGCCGGAGGTGTAGATGACGTAGGCCGCGGACTCCGGACGCAGCCGGGGCAGCGGGAGTTGCTCGGCCTGCGCGGTGTCGTCGGCGGGGTCCGCGAGCGGCACGCCGAGGGAGCGCAGCCACTCGGGCGCGTCCGCGTCGGCGATCACCAGCGCGGCGCCCGAGTCGCTGATCATGTACGACAGCCGGTCGGCCGGGTACGAGGGGTCCAGCGGCAGCCAGGCGGCGCCGGCGTGGGCGACGGCGAGGACCGAGGCCACGAGGTCGAGGGACGGCTCCAGGAGCACGCCGACCGTCGCCCCCTGGCCCACGCCGAGGGAGCGCAGCCGGGCGGCCAGGACGCGGGCGCGGGCGGCGAGTTCGGCGTACGTCAGGTGCCGGTCGCCGAGCTCTGCCGCGGGGCGGTCGGGGGTCGCTGCTGCTTGCCGGAGGAACGTGTCGAGGAAGTGTCCGGAATCTGCTGGTGTCACGGAAGTCTCCATGAGGGGCGGTGACGGACGGGCGAGGACCGGCGGGACGGGGCGTTCCGCGGCCGGCCCCGGGGGCCTGCCGGAACGCCCCCGCCCCCGGTTGCCCTGCTTCGGCGGTTGCGGGCAGACGCGGGCGGACGTCCGGGAAAGGGGTGGTGCGTACGAGCTGCGTGAGCGGTGCTGTGACGGCGATCATCGATCGGTACAAGAACGCTAACCGCGCCACGACAGCCGGAACGGCACTGTCACAGGCAGTCCGGGCGGCACTTCCGGCTGCCGGTTGTGCCGCTCAGGTCTCCGGGACGGCCTCGGGCGGGGTCCTGCGGGACAGCGGCGAGGGCAGGATCCACAGCCAGGCGGTGAGGGCCCCGGCCGCGGCGATCCACAGCGTCGTCCGCAGCCCCAGCGGCCCGGCGACGGCACCGGCGAGCAGCGCGGCCAGCGGCCGCATGCCGAGGTTCACCCCCTGGTAGGCGCCGAACACGCTGGACCGCATGGCGTCCGGGACCTGCGAGGTCAACAGGGTCGCGGCGGTGATGTCGATCCAGATGACGCCCATCGCCGAGCCGAACTGGGCGCCGACCAGCATCGGCAGGACCGTGCCCCCGGACCCGTGGGCCGCAGGGATCAGCAGCAGCGGGGCGGGGGTCGCCAGGCAGCCGAGCAGGAAGGTCCGCCCCACACCCAGGCGCCGCGTGAGCGGGGTCGCGGAGACGGCGCCCACCACCGCGCCGACGGCTCCGGCGCCCAGCACCGTGCCCAGCAGGCCCGCGCCGAGGCCGAGCGTGGTGGTGGCGTACAGCACGAAGAGGGTGGTGGTCACGAAGCAGAAGAAGTTGACGGTGGCGGTGGCGGCCAGCGCCGCCCGGATGGTCCGGGAGCGGACGATGAACCGGCCGGCCGCCCGCAGCCGGGCACGCTCCTTGGAGGGCGGTGCCTCCTGAGGCGCGATCCGCGCCAGCTGCACGGCCGAGACGAGGTACGACACCGCGTCCACCAGCAGGGCGACGGGCGCGGAGAACAGCTGCACCAGGAAGCCGCCGGCGCTGGGGCCGACGACCTTCGCCATGGCCCGGCTGCCGCTGCCCAGCGAGTTCCCGGCGACGTAGTGCTCGGGCGGCACCAGCGCCTTGAACACCGGGGGGTTGCACACCTCGAACAGGACCGACAGCAGCCCGACGCCGAACGCCACCGTGAACAGGACGGTGAACGTCAGCGTGCCGAAGGCGTACACGAGGGGCAGGCCGAGCAGCAGCGCGAAGCGCCCCAGGTCGGCGGCGATCATGACACGGCGGCGGTGCCTGCGGCGGTCGGCCCACAGTCCGGCGTACGGCCCGAACAGCAGGTGCGGCAGCCAGACCGCGGCGCCGAGGTAGCCCATCTGGGCCGCGCCCGCGTGCACCACGGTGACGGCGATGAGGGGGATGGCGAGGGCGGACACCTGGTCGCCGAGGTACGACACGGTCTGCGCGGTCCAGTAGCGGCGGAACGCGGTGTCGCGCAGCAGGCCGGGGATCCAGGACAGGGCACGGGAGAGACCGGCCGGTCGGGTCGCGGGGGCGGCGGTCTCCTCGGGGGCGGAAACGGGCACGGGAGGGCCTTCCTCTGGTCGTCGGGCATGACGTGCGGCGGGATGCCCGTGGACGCACGGCATGCCGGGACCTGGGAGGACCGCCCGGCGCGGGGCGCGGGCCGGTCGGGGGCACGGCATGGCACACGGCCACGACCGTTCGACGACCCGGCCGCCCGGGAGCGCGTGACCCGGCCGGGGTGAGGTGTGGACCGCCCGTCCCACCCTTCGCACCCACCGGCCGAACCCCCACGATAGCGCGCCGTTCCCCGGAGCCGGCCTGTCCCCGCCCCCGAACTTCCGCCGTCCGCAACGGATTTCGGCCGGTACGGGCCGAGGACCACCCCGCTCCGATCACCTCACCGGGTGGTGCCCGCCTCCTGGGCTGCCTGGTCGCAGCGGGCGCCGGCACCACGTGCGGACGGGGGCGGAGTCGGCGCGAGCGGCTGAGCAGGACCGGGAGCCGGCCGAAGACCTGATCGAGCGGGCCCGCAGGGACGGGTCGCAACTGGTCGGCGAGAGCGGATTGCCGACGGGCCTGGTGGAGCTGGTCCTGGAGGGTGCGCTCGAGGCCGAGAGCCGAGCACTTGGGCTACGAGAAGGGCGACCCGCCCGGCCCGGGGTCGCAGAACCGCCGCAACGGCACCAGCAGCAGGACCGTGCTGTCGCGGGTCGGGCCGGTGACCATCGACATTCCCCCGGGACCGGCCCATACGTTGCCGAAGCCGAAGGGGAAGGTCAGGCCGACGACAGTACCCGTGATCACGGTGACGGACCGGAAGGCCGTTGCCTGTCCTCGAGGTCGTCGCCCCTCGGGCAGGGGCCGCAGGGATGGCTGCGGTCGTGCCCTCATGTGGTCCTGCGGTGCGGACTCAAGGGCTTCGTCCGCTCCGGTGTTTCTTGCGACCGCTCCGCTGAAGTGGAAGACCGGCCCGCGGCACGACAGGCCGGGCCTGTGGTCCAACTCGCGCCTCGGACACTCACTGTGGCGACAAGCGGATGAGGGCCTCGACCAAACGGTTGCGGCAGGCGTCAAACGGAGGGCGCCGGGGCCGGTGTGTACTCGAACCAGTCGAAGGCGACCGTGCCCTCGGTGGCGTACATGCCGATGACGCGGCCGGTGAAGCCGCAGGCGACCTCGGTGGACAGGTACCGTCCGTCCAGTTCGACGAGTGGCCGGGCGTCCGGGGCGTCGGGATCGCCGAGCCAGAAGGCGACGGTGTCGGGGCCGGTGGTCCCGCCATCGGTGAGTTCGGGCGAGGCGGGCACAAGGCCGGACGTCCGGATCGCGACGGTGAGGGTCAGCGGCCCGGACGGGACCGGCCGGCTGACCACGGTCTGGCGCAGCGGCCCGATCCGGGCGACGACGCCGGCCTGTCCGTTCCCGACCTCCAGTTCGTAGTGGTGGGCTTCGTCCAGACGCACGCAGAGGCCGCCGCGTCCCGTACCCGGGTCGATCGCGGCGGTGACGCGGCAGTCGTGGTGTTGCTGGCGGCGGCCGACGAAGGTGTACCCGGGGCGGTCGAGGCTCGCGCCGGTGGCGTGGAGGGTCAGCCGGCCGGGGCGCTCCGTGAGTGACCAGGAGCCCTCCGGGCGGGCGAACGGCGAGATCCACTGCGGAGCGAGAGCGGACTCGTCGAAGTCGTCGCGGGCGGGCAGGGCAGGAACGGGGTGCCAGGCGCCGCCCGGGGCCGCGTGGCTCTCGGGAACGGGCGCGACGACGGGCCAGCCGTCCGCGTCCCACTCCACGGGGGTCAGGAACGTCTCGCGGCCGAGCACGTGCACGTCGGGCGTGAAGCCGCGGGGACGGACGCCGAGCAGCACCATCCACCAACTGCCGTCGGGAGCCTCCACCAGGTCGGCGTGGCCGGTGTTCTGGATGGAGCGGGCGGTACCGCTGTGGGACAGCAGGGGGTTGGCGGGTGCGCCTTCCCAGGGGCCGCGCGGCGAGCGGCCGCGGGCGATGGACACGCTGTGGCCGCGTTCGGTGCCGCCTTCCGCGATCAGCAGGTACCACCAGTCGCCGATGCGGTAGAGGTGCGGCGCCTCGGGATACTTGAGGCCGCTGCCCGACCACGTGGCGAAGGGCCCCTCCAGAACCTCCCCCGTGACCGGGTCGATCCTGGCCATGTTGATGCCGCCTGCGGGCCCGGAGAACGCGCACCAGCAGGTGCCGTCCTCCTCCCACGCCAGATCGGGGTCGATCCCGTGCAGGTCGATCCAGACCGGGTCGCTCCACGGCCCCTCGGGCCGCTCGGCCGAGACGACGAAGTTGCCGCCGCCGTCGACATTGGTGTTGATGATCCAGTAACGGCCGTCGTGGTGGCGGATCGTGGGGGCGTAGAGGCCGCCGGAGGCCTTGGCGCCGGGGAGAGGCAGCGGCAGTTGTCCGGGCCGGTCGAGCACGTTGCCGATCTGCTCCCAGTGCACGAGGTCCTTGCTGTGGAAGATCGGCAGCCCGGGGAAGTATTCGAAGCTGGAGCACACCAGGTAGTAGTCGTCACCGACCCGGCACACGCTCGGATCGGGGTGGAACCCGCTGATCACGGGGTTGTCGTAGGTATGCACGGAAGGCGTTCCTTTCGGGCGGAGTCGTGGCGCCGGGTAGGGGCCAGGGCGGCGACGGCGCGTGCGGTGCCGCCGCCCTGGCTCTGTCCGGCCACGGCGACCCGGTCGGGCTCGACGCGGTCCGTCCGGCGGACGGCGTCGTCCGGTCCGACCGGCGTCAGGCGGACCTCGCCGCCGTGCGGGCGGGCCTCCTCGGGCAGGTCGGTGTGCACGCGCGGCTCTCGTCGCGTCAGCGGCGCTCGACGCTGACGACGGGGTGCAGCCTGCGCGTGTGGTCGACCTCCCGGACCTGGCCGGTCAGGCGCAGCGGGACCGTGATGCGGTGGTCGGTGCTGCTGGCGGAGATCCGCAGTTCCAGCTCGCCGGGTTCGACGATGCGACGGCCCGTGCGGCCGGTGAAGGAGGCCAGGTCCGCGGGGAGTTCCACAAGGACCCGGCAGACTTCCCCGGTCTCGAGCGGGAGGCGCCGGTAGCCGACGAGGCGCTGCATCGGCTGGACCACGGAGGCCACCGGGTCGTGCAGGTAGAACTGCACCACCTCGCAGCCGGAGCGTTCGCCGGTGTTGCGGACCTCGAAGGCGACCCGGAAGCTGCCGTCGGTGCCGGTCTCCGCGACGCTGACGTCGAGCGCGGACCACTCGAAGGTCGTGTAACCGAGCCCGTGCCCGAAGCCGTAGGCCGCGCTGGTACTGGTGCTGGACACGTCGCTGTCCTGGGCCAGCCGGGCGGCCAGGTACGTGGAGGGCTGAACACCCTTGTGCCGCGGCACACTCACGGGCAGCCGTCCGGAGGGGTTCACCCGCCCGCTCAGCACGCCGGCGATCGCTTCGGTGCCCGCCTCCCCGGGAAAGAAGGACTGCACGATCGCCGCCGCCTCCGTGCCGGCGCGGCCCAGTGCGTAGGGGCGGCCCGCCAGCATGACGAGCACCACGGGCGTGCCGGCATCCAGCAGGGTGTCGAGCAACTGCTGCTGCATGCCGGGCAGGTGGACCGATTCGGCGTCGCATCCCTCGCCGCTGGTGCCGCGGCCGAACAGGCCGGCGCGGTCCCCGAGAGCGAGCACCACGACGTCGGCGACGCGGGCCGCCGCGACCGCCTCGGCGAAGCCGGCCGTGCTGTCGCCGTCGACCGTCGCACCGGCCGCGGAGAAGATCTCGGCGTCGGGGAACTCGGCCACCAGGGTCTCGCGCAGCGTGGGCAGCGCGATGCCGGCCGGGACCCCGGGGTGTTGCGAGCCGACGTGCACGGGGAAGGAGTAGCAGCCCAGCACGGCCGTCGGAGTGTCGGCGTTGGGGCCGATCAGCGCGATCCGGCGGGGGCGGCCGAGCGGCAGCGTGCCGTCGTTGCGCAGCAGCACGACGGCCTGCTCCGCCAGCTCGCGCGCCAGCTCCCGGTTGGCCGGGGGGTCCAGGTCGACGCTGCCGCGCAGCGCCTCGGGAACGGCCAGTTCGGCTCCGGAGAGCGCCTGCGGAACCGGGTTCCAGTCGGGGTCGAGCAGGCCGAGCTGTGCCTTCTGGATGAGGATCCGGCGCAGGGCGCGATCGACCAGCTCCTCGGGGACGGTGCCGGCCTCGACCGCGTCGAGCAGCGGCTGTCCGAAGGTCTTGACGGTCGGCAGTTCGACGTCGACGCCGCTGGCGAGGGCAAGCCCTGCGGCCTCCTCCCAGCTTCCGGCGACGCCGTGCAGGAGCTTGAGGAAGGCGATGCCGAAGTAGTCCGCCACCACCGTCCCGTCGAAGCCCCAGGTGTCCCGGAGCAGACCGGTGAGCAGTTCCTGGTCGGCGGCCGAGGGTATGCCGTCGGTGTCGGTGTAGGCGTGCATGACCGAGCGCGGCCGGCCCTCGCGCAGCGCCATCTCGAACGGGGGAAGGATGACGTCGGCGCGCTCGCGGACGCCCATGGAGACCGGTGCGAGGTTGCGGCCGGCCCGGGAGGCGGAGTAGCCGGCGAAGTGCTTGAGGGTGGCGACGATCCCGGCGGACTCCAGGCCCTGCACGTATGCGGTGGCGATGGTGCCGACCAGGTACGGGTCTTCGCCGATGGTCTCCTCGACGCGGCCCCAGCGGGCGTCGCGCACCACGTCGAGCACGGGGGCGAGGCCCTGGTGGACGCCGACGGCGCGCATGTCGGTCCCGATGGCGGTGGCCATGGCGCGCACCAGCTCGGGGTTGAAGGTCGCTCCCCAGGACAGCGGGACCGGGTAGGCGGTCGCTCCCCAGGCCGCGAACCCGGCCAGGCACTCCTCGTGGGCGATCGCGGGTATGCCGAAGCGGTTGGCGGCGACGATGCGCTGCTGGGAGCGGGCGAGCGAGAGCGCACCGACGGCGGCGTCCACCGGAACGGTGCCGAAGGGCCGGGTCAGCTGGCCCAGACCGTTCGGCAGCAGCTCGTCCAGGTCCGGCGGCTCCTCCATCTCGTGCTGGTGCGGGGCGACCTCGCCGCCCTCGTCGGAGGCGCCCACCCAGACGCCGACCAGCTGCGCTGTCTTCTCCCGCAGGGTCATCGCCGCGATCAGGGCGTCGGCCCTGGTCGCGGGGTCGAGCGAGACGTCCCGCCACGCAGGGGTGGCGAGCTCGACGCTGGGGTTCACGTTGCCGGTCACTTTCCTCCGACCCCCATGAGCCCCTGGACCAGGGCGCGGCGGGCGAACAGGTAGACGATGAAGATGGGGAGCATGGACAGCACCACGGCGCTGAGCAGTCCGGGGACGTCGACGCCGTGTTCGGTCTGGAAGTTGTACAGACCGAGGGTGATCACCTTGGTCGAGTCCGACTGGGTGAGAATCAGCGGGAAGAGGAAGCCGTTCCAGGCCTGGAGGGCCGAGAAGACGACGATGGAGGAGAGTCCGCCCTTCGACAGCGGCAGGACGAGTTGCATGAAGACCCGCCACGGAGAGGCTCCGTCCATCGCCATGGCTTCGTACAGGTCGGGTGTGATGTCGCGCATCGCCCCGGTCAGCACCAGGGTGCACACCGGCAGCGAGAACGCGGCGGTGGGCAGGATGACGCCGATCAGGTGGTCATAGAGCCCGGCCTGGCTGATCACGTAGAACATGGGCACGATCACCGCCTGCGCGGGGACCGCGAGTCCCAGCAGGAAGACCCGGAACACGACGGTGATGGTCCGGCCCTGGGCGCGCACGATGGCGTAGGCGAGCGGCGGCACCACCACCAGCACGATGCCGACGACGCTGACGGTGACGATCAGGGTGTTGAGGAAGTCCTGGCCGAAGCCGTTGGAGAACGCGTTGAGGTAGTTGCTCAGGGTCAGCTGCGACGGAAAGCTCAGCGGGCCCTGGGTGGAGTAGTTGGAGGTGGTGCGCAGGGTCGCCACCAGCAGCACGTAGAGCGGCAGGCCGATCAGAGCGAGCCATATCAGGGAGCCCAGTCCGGCAAGGTAGTTGGGGCGCTGCCGCATCAGATCCCCTCCGCCGTGCTGCGCATCTTGTCGTAGCCGGAGAGCCGTACGACGGCCAGGGAGATGAGCGTGGCCACCACGACCAGGACCAGCGCGATGGCCGAGCCGGCGCCGAAGTCGTACTCCTTGAAGCCCTGCTCGTACATGTAGTAGGCGCTGACCGTGGTGTCCGTGCCGGGACCCCCCTGGGTGAGGATCAGTACCGTGTCGAAGGTGGTCAGCCCGCCGACGACCATGAGGATCATCGAGGTGATCATGGTGTTGCGCAGTTGCGGCAGGGTGATGTGGAAGAACTGCCGCACGGTGCCGGCCCCGTCGATCGCCGCGGCCTGGTAGAGCACCTGCGGAATCGCGCGGGCGCCGCCCTGGTAGAGCAGCGCGTGCAGGGGTGTGAACTGCCACATTCCGACGAAGGTCAGCACCGCGATCGAACCGGCCTGGCTGCCCAGCAGGTTGCCGTTGCCGAACAGCCAGGGAAGCTGGCCCGGGATGCCGAAGTTGGGGTCGAGCAGGGCGCGCCACAGCACCGAGACCGCGGTCGCCGAGAGCAGCAGGGGGACGAAGAAGATCGCGGACAGCACGGCCCGGTTGCGCTGGGGTCCGGCCGCCCAGACGCCCAGCAGGATGCTGATGGGCGTCTGCGTCACGACCCCGAGCACGGTGAGCACGAGGGTGAGCCAGACGCTCTGGGTCATCACCGGGTCGTGGATCAGCTTGGTCCAGTTCGCCAGGCCGTTGAAGTGCGGCGAGGTGATGCCGTCCCAGCTGGTGAAGGACAGCACCGCGACCAGCACCAGCGGGAGGATCGCGAACAGCAGGAAGAAGACGGTCGCGGGTACCGCCCAGACGAAGCCCGGGCGGGTCACCCCGACGCCGGCCCGGCGCGCCTTGAGGCGGCGGCCGGACACGGCTGCGAGAGAAAGGGAGCTCATCGGTCCTACTCAGGAGGTGGACAGCGACTGCATCGCCTGGATGAAGCCGTTGGCGTCGGTCTTGCCGTCGAAGAACTTCTGAATGGCCGTGTGGAGCGGCGTGGCCTCCGACTGCGGGTAGGCCTGGTCCCAGGACAGCTGGAACGACGGGGCCGCCTTGACCAGGTCGAACTGGAACTGCGAGTAGTCCGGGCTGGCCGAGGTGGACAGGAACTTCTCGGTGTTGGTGGTGGTCGGCAGGTTGCCGATGCCGAGCTGGGCCTTCACGAACTCGTCGGAGTACATGAGCTTGAGGAAGGCCGCCACGGCCTCGGGGTGCTTGGTCTTCTTCAGGACGGAGTAGAAGTTGTTGGTGTTGCCGACGAGGTCCTTCGGGTCGCCCTTGCCGCCGCTGACGGTCGGGAAGGCGCTGTAGCCGAGGCCGTTCTTGGCGAAGTCGGGGTTGTTGGACTGCTGGGTGGAGTACTCCCAGGAGCCCATCAGCTCGAAGGCGGCCTTGCCCTTGGCCAGCAGTGCCGGGGACCCGCCGTCGGTGAACTTCACCGAGTCGAAGTTGCTGCCGAACGCGCCGGCGTCGACCAGCTGCTTCAGCATGTCCAGAGCCTTGTGGCTCTCCGGCGTGGTCCATGCGCTCTTGTCTCCGGCGAGCGCCTTCTGGAACAGGTCCGGCCCGGCGACCCGGTCGAAGACGTACTCGAACCACATGAGGGTGGGCCACTGGTCGCCGCCGCCGAGCGCGATCGGGGTCAGGCCCTTGCCCTTGAGCACCTTGACGTCGTTGAGCAGGTCGTCCCAGGTCTGCGGGACGCTCAGGCCGGCGCTCGCCAGGACCTTCTTGTTGTTGAAGAGCAGTACGGGCTGCGTGCCGCGCATCGGGACGCCGTAGGACTTGCCGTCGATCACCGCGGTGTTGAAGACCGAGGGGAGGAAGTTGGACTTGAGCCCCGGGTCCTTGGCGATCATGTCGTCCAGGGGCAGCAGGAGGTTCTTCTTGGCGAAGGGCGCGATGCTGCCGCCGCCCCAGTTGAAGAAGACGTCCGGGGCCTGCGGGGTGTTGATGATCGTGTTGAGCTTGGCCTGGTAGTCGGCGCCGGGGATGGTGTCCAGCACCGCCTTGACCTTCGAGGTCTTGTTGAAGGTGTCGACGATCTGCTTTTCGACCTTGTTCGCGGAGTCCCCGTAGACGAGGACGTGGATCGTCCCGGAGCTGGAGCCGCCGCTGGACCCGCATGCGGTGGTCAGACCGAGCAGCAGCGCGGTCGTTGCCGCTGCTGCGGCGAGTCTGTTCCGGGTCGCACGGTTGCGAACGGTCACGCGAAGAGAACCCATGGGATGCCACTCCGTCGATAATTTCGAAGAGATTTCCGAATGCTGCGGGAAACCTAGGCGTAACGTCCATCTCCGTCAAGGGTTTGGCAGGTCTCGATTCGGCCGTACCGGCTGGAGCCCTGACCAGCTAATATCCGTCTCGTACAGCCGCGATGACTAGGTACTTCGCACACCAGGGCAGCACAGGAGGGGCTCGTGACCAGAGCGGCGACTCTCGCCAAAATTGCGCGCGAGGCGGGGGTGTCCACACCGACTGTTTCGAAAGTCGTCAACGGACGCGCCGACGTTGCCCCCGCCACCCGGGAGCGGGTGGAGGAGCTGCTGCATCAGTACGGCTACCAGCGGCGACGCAGCAGCAGCGCCGCATCGAGCCCCTTGCTGGAGCTGGTGTTCCACGAGCTCGAGAGTGCCTGGGCGATGGAGGTCATCCGCGGCGTCGAGAACGTCGTCCGCGACGAGGGGATGAGCGTCGTCCTGTCGGAGTCCTCGGGCCGGCTCAGCCTCGGGCAGTCCTGGATGGACGGGGTGCTCGCCCGCCGTCCCACCGGCGTGGTCCTGGTGCTGTCGGGGCTCGACGAGGCCCAGCAGGCGCAGCTGACCAGTCGTGACATCCCGTTCGTGGTGATGGACCCGGCGGGGGATCCCGGTCAGGACGTGCCGGCGGTCGGTACGACCAACTGGAACGGCGGCCTCGCCGCCACCCGCCACCTGCTCGACCTGGGCCACCGGCGCATCGGCATGATCGCCGGGCCACGGCGGATGATGTGCAGCCGCGCCCGGATCGACGGCTATCGGGCCGCGCTGGAGACGGGCGGCGTCGCCTTCGATCCCGCACTCGTCCGCGAGGGCAACTTTTACCACGAAACCGGCTACGCGGCGGGCCTGGAGCTGCTGCGCCTCGAGGACCGGCCCACCGCCATCTTCACGGGCAACGACCTGCAGGCGCTCGGCGTCTACGAGGCCGCACGGGAGTCGGGCCTGCGCATCCCGGAGGACCTCAGCGTCGTCGGCTTCGACGACCTGCCCCTCGCCCGCTGGGTCGGCCCACCCCTGACCACCGTCCGCCAGCCGCTGACCGAGATGGCCGAGGTCGCCGCGCGCATGGTGATCGACCTCGCCCGCGGCAACCCACCGTCCGCGCTCCGCGTCGACCTGGCCACCAGCTTGGTCGAGCGCAGCAGCACAGCCCCGCCCCCGACCGCCGGCCGCCCCTGAGCCGCCGGTACCTTCGACGTTTCGATATCAGGTGACGCACCGCTCTCGACTGTTTCGGGTGCGCCGGGACGAGCGTTTCGTCAGCGATCGAGCACGACCGGCAGCTCCGCGAGGCCGCGGAAGGCCGGGAAGGGGACCTCCAGCCACCGTGCATCGGAGTGGGGGTGGGCCAAGGCCATCCTCGGGAACCGGTCGAACAGGGCGGTGAGCGCCAGCTGCGTCACCAGCCGGGCCAGCGGGGCGCCCAGGCAGTAGTGGCTGCCGTGCCCGAACCCCAGATGCGCGTCCTGTGCGTTGCCCGGACGCGTCACGTTCAGCTCGTCCGGGGCGTCGAACTTCAGCGGATCGCGGTTGGCCGAACTGAGGGCGACCTGGACCAGGGCGCCCTTGGGAATCCGGGTCCCGCCGTACTCCACGTCCTCGGTCGCGTAACGGAACGTCCCGCTCTCCACGGAGCCGTCGTAGCGCACCAGTTCCTCGACGGCGGCACGCAGCAGTTCCCGGTTCTCCCGCACCGCGCGCAGCTGCCCGGGATGGGACAGGAGGTGGTGCACGGCGTTGCCGATCAGGTACGCGGTGGTCTTGTGACCCGCGAACATCAGCAGGAACGCCGTGGAGACCAGCTCGTTCCCGGTCAGGCCACCGTCGTCGTCCCGGACCGCGGTGAGCGCGCTCAGGAGATCGTCACCCGGGTGCTTCCGCTTGGCGGCGATGAGGTCGGAGAAGTACGCGTGCAGGTCCTCCTCCGCCTTCTGCTGGGCCCGCTTGGCCTCCTCGTCGAATCCGCTCCGAGCCACCGTGGAGGACAGGTTCTGCATCCGCGAGCGCTCCTGGGGCGGTACACCGAGCAGATCGCAGATCACGATGATCGGCAGCGGGAACGCGAAGGCCGGCAACAGGTCGAAGGGCTCCCGGGTCGGGCACTCGTCGAGCAGGCCCCGGACGACGTCCTGGATCTTCGGCCGCAGAGCCTCCACCCGCCGGGCGGTGAACGCGGAGCTGACCAGCCTGCGCAGCCGCGTGTGCTTGGGCGCGTCGGAGTTGAGCATGTTGTCGTCCAGCGCGACGGACGAGTCACCGAAGATCCTCCGGTAGGCGTCCATGGCCCCGTACATGTCCTTGCTCAACCGCGGATCCGACAGGGCGGCCCGCGCGTCCTCGTACCGGGTGACCAGGTACGTCTCGTTGCCGTGGGGCGGTCTCATGGGGCAGACCGGGGCCGCGTCGCGGAGGTGGGCGTAGACCGTGTGGGGGTCCCGCCGGAACTCCGGTGTGCAGCGTTCGGCCGCGGTGACGGCCTCTTGCGTGGTGGTCACGGACGACTCCTGAGGTCGAAGAGGACCTCGGCGTTGCCGCCGAGGATCAGCTGCTGCGACGCCCTGTCGACCGGCAGCTTCTCGATCATGCGGATCTGCTCCTCCAGCGGCACGGCCAGCGGTGGTGAGTCGGTACCGAACAGCATCCGCTCGGGACCCAGCACCTCCGCGTTCAGGCTCAGATGCGCCGAACTGAACGGGCTCGTGTCGACGTACATGCGCCGCAGCGCCGCGGCCGGATCGACCGCCGGTCCCCCGGCCGCCGACGAGGCCGAGGACGCCCCGGGCCGGCCGGAGGGGGGGGGGGGGGGGGGGGGGGGGGGGGGGGGGGGGGGGGGGGGGGGGGGGGGGGGGGGGGGGGGGGGGGGGGGGAAGGGGGGGGGGGGGGGGGGGGGGGGGGGGGGGGGGGGGGGGGGGGGGGGGGGGGGGGGGTGGGGGGGGGGGGGGAGGGT
>NZ_JBVJNZ010000028.1:31528-45501 GCF_055583445.1 Streptomyces sp. NPDC104761
CTTGCCCCGCGACCACCACACACTCCCCCCCCCTCCCACTCCCCCCCCCCCCCCCCCCCCCCCCCCCCCCCCCCCCCCCCCCCCCCCCCACCCTCCCCCCCCCCCCCCCCCCCCCCCCCCCCCCCCCCCCCCCCCCCCCGCCGCCGTCTGCAGACGCTCCGGCAGCAGCGCCATGGCGCCGCCACCGGTCGCGCCGATCAGCCGCAGCTCCGGGTACTTGTCCAGCCACCCCGCGAAGGCGATCATGGCCATGCCCAGGGTGACGTCGCCGAACCGGCCGATCTGCTCGACGAAGCCGATCTCGTCAACCCGTTCCGTGCCGACCGGTTCGGCCGGGGCGTGCACCAGGACGGGGACGCCCGCCTCCGCGGCCAGCGCGAAGAAGGAGTCGGCGCGCGGGGAGCCGAGCAGCTCCCCGTGGACGCTGGACGTGGTGATCAGGCCGACGAAGGCCGGGTCCGCCAGGGTCTCCCGCACCCCTTCGAGGTGATCGTCGTCGCCGAACGGGTTGGCGTACACATAGCCGCGCAACCGGTCGGGGAACCGGGCGATCAGCCCCGACATCCAGGCGTGGAAACCGCGCAGCCGGTCTCGTGGTTGCGCGTAGTTGTCCACGCCCGGTACCCGTGCCATCGCTCCGGCGCCGACGGGGCTGCCGATGATGGTGAGGTCGATGCCGGCCTCGGCGCGAGCGGCCAGCATGCCGTCGACGTCGGTCAGGCTCGGGGGCATGGGGAAGCGTTCGGCCGCCTCCGGCGGGGAGAGATGCCCGTGGATGTCGATGATCACGTGTCGCTGCCCGGTTTCTCTGTGAGTGCGCGGGTGACCGCGGCACAGTCCTGGTCGCCCAGTCCCTGCTCGGTGGCACGGACATGGGTCTCGGCGGCGGCGGTCGCCAGCGGCAGACTCAGACCGGCTGCCGCCGCCTGCTTGGTAGCGAGCATGAGGTCTTTCGCCATCAGCCGCAGCCGGAAGTCCGGCTCCTCGAAGCGGCCGGAACCCAGGCGCCTCGACTTGAACGCCATGACCGGGGAGGCGAAACCGCTGCCCGCGACGGTCTTGAGGACCGCCTGCCGGTCGAGGCCGCAGGCGGTCGCCAGTTCGGTGACCTCGGCCAGGGCCTGCACCTCGATGCCCATCAGGAGGTTGAGGCACAGTTTCATCCGCATGCCGGAACCGAGTGCGCCCAGATGGACGACCTCCTTGCCCAGCGCCTCCAGCAGCGGGCGGCAGGCGTCGAACGCCTGCTCCTCGCCGCCGACGAAGAGCCGAAGCTCGCCGTCACGGGCGTGGTCGCGGTTGCCGAGCATGCCCACGTCCACGACCGAGGGGATGTCTCCGGCGATCTGGACGACCTCTTCGGGGGAGACGGTGCTGGCGCAGACGAGGACACCGGGGTAGGGGCCCTTGGACAGGATGCCGTCGGGACCGTGCAGCACGGAGCCGAGGGCATCGCCGTCGGCGACGACGCAGACGGCGGCACTCGTGCCCGCGACGGCGTCGGCGGGGTGCGCGGCGACGAAGGCGCCTGCCGCGGCAAGCGGTTCGGCCCGCTCCGGGGTACGGTTCCAGACCCGGACCTGCATTCCCCGGTCGAGGAGGCGGGCGGCCAGGCCGGAGCCCATCGTGCCGAGCCCGAGTACGGCGACGGTGCCGGTGGTGGTGCGCGTCATGACGTCACCCCCGTCGTCTCCTTCACGACTCGGAACCGCAGCGACTGCGTCGAGTCGACCCACTGGCGCAGCGGAGCCACCAGCGCGCGGTGCTCCTCGCTCTGCTGCCAGGCGAAGAAGTGCTCGGCCGTCTGCCATTCGCTGGTGATGACCCACTGCCGGGAGTCGTCCACGGGTGCTCCCAGCCGCTCGACGATGTGGCCGGGGGTCCGGGCGACGGACTTGCGGAGCTGGTCGTACACGTCCAGGAATCCCTGCTCGCCGCCCTCGATCACGCGGACGGTGAAGACGACGCTCAGCCTGTCGGCCTGGCGGCCGTTGTTCCTCGTGCCCATGTCTCCTCCTGAGGGTGAGATGCGGCAGGACACGACTCCCACGGCCTCATGTCCCCCGTGCGGACGCAACCCCGAACGGGGGACATGCCAAGGGGGACAAGGGGATGACGGACCGTGATTACTCTGTCCGGGTGAGTGACGAGGCACTCCGCGGCGGCGGCCACCGGGCACGGACGGCCGCGCCCGAACGGGGGAGCGTCTCGCCTCGCGGCTTCACCGCGAGCGCGATCGACGAAGGGCACCTGTGCTGGGGAGTGTTCCCAGCTCAGGTGCCCTTTTCCAGACCTCTGCAAGAACCGGAGCCGTCGGCTTCCTGCGCGCGGAGAAGCGGTGTCAGCCGGCCGAGCCGCCCGAGACCCACTCGGTCCACGGCATGTTCCAGTCGCTGAGGCCGTTGTCCGGGGCCGGCGTGGTCTTGTCCGCGGAGTTCTTGACGATCACGACGTCACCGATCATCGAGTTGTCGAAGAACCAGGCGGCGGGCTGCCTGCCGTCGCCGCCGCCCTTGACGTCGTTCAGACCCACGCAGCCGTGGCTGGTGTTGGCCTTCCCGAAGACGGAGTCGGCAGCCCAGTAGTTGCCGTGGATGAACGTGCCCGAGGCGGTCAGGCGCATGGCGTGCGGTACGTCGTCGATGTCGTACGCGGGCTTGCCGTCCTTCATGAGGCCGACGGTCGCGCCGTTCATGTGGGTCTGCGAGAACTTCTCGGAGATGACCATCTGGCCGTTGTACGTCGAGTGCTCGGCGCTGCCGGAGGAGACCGGGATGGTCGTGATCGTCCTGCCGTCCCGTACGACGGTCATCTGCTTGGTGCCGGCGTCCACGGTGCTGATCTGGCTCCGGCCGATGTGGAACGTGACCGTCTTCTGGACGCCGTCGCGGGTGAGCTTGACGGTGACGGTGGAGCCGGGGTTCCAGTAGTTCTCGGGGCGGAAGTCCAGGCGGGCGTCGTTGAGCCAGTGGCCGACGACCTGCTGCCCGCTGCTGGAGCTGACCTGGATCTCGGACTCCACGGCGGCCTTGTCACCGACCGCCTTGCCGAAGGTGACCGATACCGGCATGCCCACGCCGACGGTCGAGCCGTCCTCGGGGGACACGTGTCCGACGAAGTCGTTGGCCGGGGAGACCGTGGTGATCGTGGCGTTCGCGGTGGCGGAGCGGTCCTTGGCGTCCGCGGCCTCTGCGGCGACCTGGTACCTGGTGGCGCGCTCCAGGGGGCCGTCCGGCTGCCACGACGTGCCGTCCGCGGACACGGTGCCCGGAATCTCGGTACCGGTCGCGACGGCTGTCATCGTCACCTTGGTGAGCGTCCCGTCACTGACGGTGACCTTGACCGGGCCGCTGGTTCCGACGCCGTAGGCGCCTTGCCCGGGTGTGATCTTTATTCGGGCGTCGGAAGCGTCCTGGGCGGCCGCCTGCTTCGTCTGCGCCTGCGTCTGTGTCTGCGCCTGCGGTTTCGGGTGAGCCGCGGTGCCGTCGCCGCCGGTGGCGGCGTTGCTGGTGCCGCCGAGGGCGGTGAGCGCGAGGATGCCGCCGAGTACGCCGGCCGTGGCCATCAGTCCGGTGGTTCGCTTACGTGCCGTGATCAAACGCTTCTCCCGTGACGCGGGTCGTCGAATTCCTGGAGCCGGTCGCCTGGCGGAGTGCAGCCAGCCGTAAAGGACTACTTTTATCGGCTGATCTGCCCGAAAGATAGGAATTGTGGCCAATTCCACGCGCTGCGAGAGCGCTGCTGTGGCTGTGGCTGTGGCTGCGGCTACGGCTACGGCTGTGGAGGCGGGAGATCACCTGTCGGTGATCTCGGAGAGCCATGCCGTGTCCTCCGGACCCGGCGCTTCGAGGCCGGGTGCGGGCAGCCAGCGGATCTCTCCCGTGCGCAGGGCCACCGTGGCCCGTGGGTGCATCGGCCCGTGGCCCCTGCGGGAGAGCAGGACGAGTTCCCAGACCGTCGCCGTCATGGCGCCGAGCCGGGTGGCGCAGTCGGCGCCGACCCGCCGCAGGTCCCGGGTCCGGCCCAACGACAGATGCGGGGTGAAGGTCCCGGCGGGCCCACGACAGCGCGGGAACCGCTCCTGCAGTACCCGGTGCAGGTCCGCCCAGGGCGCCTCGCCGGCTGCCGTCGGGTCGAGCCACATGGTGCAGTACGCCCTGTGCCGGAAGGAGCGCACTCCGTCCAGCCGTGCGGTGAAGACCGGTGCCCCGGCCGTCGCCTCGGCGAGCAGCGGAGCGGCCCGCTCGAAGTCGGACTCCGGCACGAAGCCGAAGAGCACGTTGACGTGCGGCGGCCAGCGGTGGATCTGCGGATCGTAATCCTGGCGGACGTCCTGGATCGGCGGCCACAGTTCCGCGGGCGGGATCCAGGCCACCGCCGTGCGGGCCGTCGGGGACACGTCGAGGCCACCGGTGGTGGGCCCGCCCCTGTCGGAGTCCGTGTCGAAGCTCAGCCCCGCCTGCGGGTCCCGCAGGCGACCGGCGCCCGACGCGCCGACCCGGTCCACCCCCGTGGCCCGGTCCCAGACCAGCTCGCCGTCCGCCTCGATGAACACCACCCGGTGCCACGGGATGTCGCCGCCCGGCACGAAGTAGGGCAGTGGGACGCGTTTGCAGGCATCCCCGCGCTGACTGATCCCCAACACGAACCGGGCCGGGTCGAACCGCGGGTCCCAGCGGATCCAGTCATAGATCTCGTCGCTGGTTCGCATCACGCCTCCTCGGCCGCCGTGACACCCTCCTCCTCCAGGGTGCCGCTCACTCTTGCCCCGTCGCCGAGCTGTTGCCGCTGTTGCGTGGGGCCAGGCCTCCCGCCTGCAAGGCGCGGCCGCGGGGTGCCCCGTCCCTGCGTAAACTGCCGGCTTGTGTGCCTGTCTGGGATGCCACCGTGCACACTCACGGTTTTCCGTTCGACCGAAGGGCTGAGCCGTGCCCGGCCGACCTGAGATTGTCTGCATCTGCGGCTCCACCCGGTTCGTGGACGAGATGCGTGCGGCGAACCGTGATCTGACCTTCGCGGGTGTCATCGTCGTCGCGCCGGGTGAAGCGGGCGAGTCCATCACCGACGAGCAGAAGACCGCACTGGACGCCCTCCACCTGCGCAAGATCGACCTGGCCGACCGGGTTCTGGTCGTGAACCCAGGCGGGTACATCGGCGAGTCCACGAGCAGGGAGATCGCATACGCCCGCGCCACCGGCAAGCCGGTCTCGTTCACCGATCCGGTCTGACCGGTGGATGCTTCGGTCAGGTCGCGCCCCGTCGCGGGCGACCTGGCCGCCCGACTTCATCGCGGCGCTTGTATACCGCGTTGCCGCACCGGTCCGCTGCCGGGAAAAGGGGGCTCGATAGGCTGCACGGCGTGATCAGCTCACTTGCGGGTTCCGACGATGCCGCGGTCGCGACAGCCGGAGCGCGGGCCGGTGCGGATGTGGTCCGCACTATGTACGGTCAGCGGCTCGACCGCATCGACAAGGGGGCCGGGGACTTTGCCACCGCCGCCGATGTGGAGTCCGAGAAGGCGATCCTCGGCGTCATCCGTGCCGCACGGCCCGATGACGCGGTGCTCGGCGAGGAGGGCGGGCAGCAGGGCGCCGTCGACGCCGTGCGCCAGTGGCTGGTGGATCCCCTGTGCGGCACGCTGAACTACGCCGCCGGCACCATGCTGGCGGCCGTCAACGTCGCGCTGCGCGACGGGGCGGCGGCGGTGGCCGACCCGTTCGGCGGCGAGGTCTTCTTCACCGACGGGGAGAGCGCCTGGGTGCGCCGGGACGGGACCGACGACGTACTGCTGACGCCGTCGCCCGCCACCCGTCTGGTGGATGTCAACCTGGATCCGCCGTTCCCGAGTGCGCCCGGATTCCGGGCCGTGGATCTGCTGGCCCACCCTGAGTTCGTGGAACGTTTCCGGCCTCGGGTCGTGTCCACGACGCTCGCGCTGGCCTGGGTCGCTGCGGGCAAGCGGGCCGCGTACGTCACCGACGGCGGCGACCTGTCCCGGAGCGTGCATTTCGCGGCCGGCATCGCCGTGTGCCGGGCGGCCGGCTGCGTTGTCACCGGGATCGACGGTGCTCCGGTCGGGGAGGCCGGTCGCGGGCTCGTGGTGGCCGCGGACGACGAGACCCACAGGCAGCTGATCGCGATGACGCGCAGCCGAGGCTAGTGCTGCGATGCGCCTCGGCCGACGTCGAAGGGCGTGCACCGTCGCAACAAGACGAGTTGCACCGGCCGTCGGGGCCGGCCGACGGTCGCGCTCGAGCTCCCCCGGAGAGACTGGTCCATACGGATGATTCGCCGGCGCCGCAGGGTGAACGACGGCACGCTGTGCCCCGACTCGGTGGTCGGTGGCCGATCGTGGCCCTACGTTGACCCGTGTGCCGCTGAGTTATGCCTTTGTGAACCTGAAGCCCGGGGTGGGAAAGACGACCAGCGCGGTCTGGCTGGCCCACGCGCTGCACGAGTCGGGCATCCCGCCGCTGCTGGTCGACAGCGACCCCGCGTCCTCCGCGCTGCGGTGGAGCGAACTGGCGGGAGGCTTCCCGTTTCCCGTGGTCGCCCTGCCGGTGGGCGACGTGCACCGGCGCGTGAACGACTTCCTGGGCGAGCGGCAGGCCGTCGTCTTCGACGCTCCGCAGATGGAGGACCACGCACACATCGCCCGCAGCATCATGAGATACGCGAGCGAATGGATCGTGCCGGTCACTCCGGCCCCCATCGAACTGGACCGCATGGCGCCCATCGGCGGCGAGATGGGCGACGTACAGTCCCTGCGTGTCCAGCCGGCCCACGCCGCCGTGCTGCTCAACCGGACCAACCGCGCCGACGCCACGCGTACGGGGCCCGACGCCGACGCCCGCGAAGCCCTCACCGAGCGGGGTTTCGACGTGCTGTCCACCCACATTCCGCGGCTCGACCTGTACGCGCAGTCCTTCGGAGGTCCGGTGGCGGCCAAGGGCTCGGCGTACATGGACCTCGCGGACGAACTCGTCAGACGACAGGACAGGGCATGAACCAGCGCAAGGACACCTACCGGGCCGCACTGCAGCGCGGGCCCGAGGCGGTCGTACCGCGTCCCGTGAAGGTCAACCGGCTGCACACCCGCTACGTGCGGGTGACCATCGAGCTCGACACCGGACTGCCGCGCGACCTCGTGCAGTGGGCGAGGTCACCGGTGTCCGCGTGGATGCGGGCAGGCGCCGCCGCCCTGCGGCCCCCGGGCAGCACCCGGTAACCCGTCCCGCCCGTCGTGAAAGCCGTTGCGCGGGCCGCCGGGCGGATGATGGGGTGGCGGGGTGTCCCGTCACGACGAGCCAGACGAGCCAGACGAGCAAGACGAGCCAGAGGAGGCAGTGGCCGTCCGGCCGTCGGCACTGGCCTGGGTGAGCCGGCATCTGGCGGCCGGTGAACGGGTCGTCGCGGCCGAGGCACTGCACGGGGGCATCACCGCGGAGATGCGGCGGCTGACCATCGGCACGCGGGACGGGGCCACCCGGCACCTGGTGCTGCGGACCTTTGCCGACCCGTTCTCCGCGGAGCAGGCCGCGGACCTGCTGAACCGCGAGGCCCGCGCCCTCGCCCTGCTCGCGGGGACCGGTGTGCCGGCTCCCGGGCCGGTCGCGGTCGATCCGGCCGCCGCGCACTGCGAGTACCCGTCGCTCCTGATGACGCATCTGCCGGGCCGTACGGTCCTCGAAGACCGGGGACTTGAGGCCCGCGTCCCCCTGCTGGCCCGTCAGCTGGTGGCGATCCACGCGTTGCGCCCCGCCGAGCGGCCCCGGGAGTACACGGCGTGGACGACCGCCGACGCCGTCGTCCCGCCGGACGGCGCCGACGCGGCGGCATGGGCCGCGGCGACGGACGTGATCCGCAAGTCGGCGCCACCCTACGAAGGGCGGTTCCTGCACCGGGACTTCCACCCCGGCAACGTGCTGTTCGACGTGGAGCCGCCCGGCCCGACCGGCCCCCGGATCACCGGGGTCGTCGACTGGGTGCAGACCTCCTGGGGGCCGGCCGACCTCGATGTGGCGCACTGCTCGACCAATCTCGCGATGCTGCACGGCCCGGCGTGGGGGCTGCGGTTCGCCGAGGCGTACGAGGAGGCCGGCGGGGTGCTGGCCACGGCCGCGAGCGACCGGCTGTACTGGCGGCTGCTGGACGCCCTGGCGTTCTCGACCGCGGTACGGGCGGTGGCGCGGCCGTGGCAGGAGGCGGGCCGGACGGAACTGACGACGCGAACGGTGGAGGGGCGGCTGGACGCCTACGTCACCGCCCTGCTGGACGCCCTGGGCTGAGCCACGGCACCGCGTCCTCGAACGCGGGACCTTGCACGCCGGTCTCGGCGGGCACGCCGGTACCCCGTGGTTCGAGACGGACGACGGGAACCGTTTCTTCGCCCGGCACCTGAAGTGAACCGGGTACCGGCCCAGGAGAGGCCGGGTCCCGCTTCGCCACGCCTGTCGCGCCGGCCTCGGTCTCAGGACGCCCCGGTCTCAGGACGCCCCGCGCCTGCGCCGGAGGGGTTCGCCCACCCGGTGCAGGTGGGTGAGGGCCTCGCGGTAGGACCGCAGCAGCCCGGTCTCGTGGTACGGCACACCGATCTCCGCGCAGTACGCGCGCACGATCACCTGGGCGCGGCGCAGATGAGGCGTGGGCATGCTCGGGAACAGGTGGTGCTCAATCTGGTAGTTGAGGCCGCCGAGCAGCACGTCCGTGCACCGGCCGCCCCGCACGTTGCGGGAGGTGAGCACCTGGCGCCGCAGGAAGTCGGGCCGCTCGTCGCCGGTGAAGGTGGGCATCCCCTTGTGGTTCGGGGCGAAGGTGCAGCCGAGGTAGACGCCGAAGAGGCACTGGTGCACGGCGAGGAACGCCACTGCCTTGCCGGGGGAGAGGACCAGGAACAGCGCGCACAGGTAGACGGCGAAGTGCAGGAGGAGCAGCGTGCCCTCCGCCACCCGGTTCTTCATGGCCGGCGAGCGCAGCGCCCGCACGCTCGACACGTGCAGGTTGAAGCCCTCCAGCGTCAGCAGCGGGAAGAACAGGAACGCCTGGTGGCCGCCGACGAGCCGGGCCAGGCCGCTGCTGGCGCGTGCCTGCTCGGTGGACCACACCAGGATGTCCGGTGCGACGTCGGGGTCGAGTTCCTCGTGGTTGGGGTTGGCGTGGTGACGGGTGTGCTTGTTCATCCACCACCCGTAGCTCATGCCGATGGCGAGGTTGCCGAAGAGACGGCCCCAGGTCTCGCTCGGGCGGCGCCGACGGAAGACCTGACGGTGCGCCATGTCATGTGCCACGAGGGCCACTTGACCGAAGACGAAGGCCATGGCGGCGGCTGTGGCCAGCTGCCACCAGGTGTCGCCGAGCGTGAGGAAGGCCGCCGTGCCGCCCAGCAGGGCCGCGATCACCAGGCCGAGCCGCACGGTGTAGTAGCCCGGGCGCCGGTCCAGCAGGCCCGCGTCGGCGATGCGCCGCGAGAGCCTGGCGAAATCGCTGCCGGGACCGGAGGTCCGCGCCGGGCCGGCGGCCGTCGCGGCCGCGGCGGGAGCGTCGATGGAGAACGTCATGCCGCCGAGTCTGGGCACGGCCGGACCGCGCCGACAGCGGGCCAGCCACCGGATCCGCAGGGGGACTTCCGCCGGAAGCCCGGGGGGTTATCACCACTTCCGATCCTCTGACCTGCTCTTTTGGTGCGGTTCCGGCCGTACCGGCGGCCGGGCACCGCCCCGGGCGGACAGACCGGCCGCGGCTGTGCGGACCGTCCGCCCGGGACGGCGCTCGGGTCAGCGCAGCCCGGCGAAGAGGTCGTTCTCGGGTACGGCCGCGCCGGTCGAGTCCTGGACACGGACGAAGGTCTCCATGCCCATCAGCTCGGTGAACCGCTCCCGGCCCATCCTGAGGAAGAAGATGTTCTCGCCCTGGCTGGCGTGCGCGGCCAGCGCGTCGAACTTCTGGCCGCCGAACGCGGTGGTGTCCACCCAGGTGGTGATCTCCTCGTCGGGGAGCCCGATCTCCGCGATCGCGGCGGCCTCCGCGGGGTCCGGCTCCGGCAGGTCTTCCCCGAACTCGCGCATGACCTCCCCGAACCGCTGCATCATCGAGCGCGGCGCCGTCGTCCAGTACACCTTCGGGGCCGGTTCGGTCATCTCCAGCGCCGCCATCGTGATGCGGTGGGCCTGGATGTGGTCGGGGTGGCCGTAGAAGCCGTTCTCGTCGTAGGTGACGACCACGTCGGGCCGGTAGCGCCGCATGAGTTCCGCGAGCCGGGCGGCGCCCTCCGCCACGGGTGTCCGCCAGAAGGAACCGGGGGCGTCGTTCGCCGGCCAGCCCATCATTCCGGAGTCGGCGTAGTCCAGCGTCTCCAGGTGGCTGATCTTCAGGATGTCGCAGCTCGCCTGCAGCTCCTGGCGCCGCATGGCGGCGACGGCCGCCGGATCGTGCCCTGGGTCACCGGGCTTGACGCCCCCCGGTCCGTCACCGCAGCCGCCGTCGGTACACGTCACGAGGACCGTGCGCACGCCCTCCGCCGCGTACCGCGCGAGGACGCCTCCGGTTCCGGTGGCCTCGTCGTCGGGGTGGGCGTGTACGGCCATGAGCGTCAAGGGCCGGTCGTTCATCAAAGCAGTCCTCCTGTGTGGCAAGGCCTCGGTCCGAGTCCGCGGCGGGTACCTGAGCGGGCGTCCCTGAACAGCAGATCACCGGGTGTACCGCGGACCGGAGGGCGCCGGATCGCGCGGGGGCGGAGAACCTATGGTCCGTGCCGTCCCCCCACCGCGCGGTGCCGGTCCCTCGGCCGGTGCAACAGCGTCGGCCGGACCGGCTGTTCCCGCCGCACGAGGTGGCCTGCGCCGCATCCGCGCCGAGGAGAGGTCGGAAGCCCTGGAATCTGAGATTTGCGTAAATCAGCGAAAAACTTGCAACGACTTGCTCTTCTCATCCTTTGCTTCGTCGGAATCTAGCGGTGTGAAGGTCGGCTCTGTACGGTCGGGGCGCCGGATTCCCCCCGTCCCGAAGGAGCATCACATGCTGACGATCCCCAGACCCCGGCGCCTGGCGGTGGCCGCCGTCGCCGCGGTCGGCGCGCTGTGCGGGTCCGTCTTACCTGCCGCCGCGACGCAGGAGGTGCCGCACTCCGGGCCGCTCCGCGCCGGGGTGACGGCCCCCGCTTCCCGGCAGGCGCAGGCGCAGGCGCAGGCGCAGGCCGCGGCCGGTGCCACGACGCCGTTCTCGGTCTACGAGGCCGAGGCGGGAACACCGGCGGGCGGCGCGGCCGTCCGCTCGCTGACCGCAGCGCCGGCGACCGAGTACTCGAGCGCCGCCCTGGAGGCGTCCGGCCACTCCTACGTCCATCTGGACGGCACGGGCCAGTCCGTGCAGTGGACGAACACCACCGGGCAGCCGATCTCGTTCCTCAACGTCCGCGCCAGCATTCCGGACGCGGCGTCCGGCGGCGGTGTCACCGGGACCCTGAACCTGTACGTCGACGGGGTGTTCCGGCAGTCGCTCAACCTCAACTCACGGCAGAGCTGGGTGTACGAGGGCAACGGAAACTACAACACGAGCGACAACCAGAACCCGGCCGACGGCGACCCCAGGGTCTTCTGGGACGAGTCGCACACCTTCGTCACCGGGGCCCCGATCCCCGTGGGCGCCACGTTCTCGCTGCGCAAGGACTCCGGGAACAGCGCGTCCTTCTACGACGTGGACTCCGTGGACGTGGAGAACCCGCCGGCCCCCCTGACCCAGCCGGCGAACTCGATATCCATCACGAGCTGCGGCGCGGTGCCGGACGACACCCCCACCAACGGCGCCGCCGACAGCCAGGCGGTGGACAGCCGGGCCGCCATCCAGAACTGCATCGACCAGGCCCAGGCGCAGGGCACGATCCTGTGGATACCGCAGGGCACCTTCTACGTGAAGGGCACCACGGGGCTGCACGCACAGGGCATCACCATCGCGGGCGCCGGCCTGTGGTACAGCACGGTCTACCGTGACGTCCCGGTCCCCAACAGCACACCGCTGGCAGCCCTGTTCGACCTGACCTCCTGCACCGTGCGTGACTTCCACGTCGACGCCAACGCCGTCAGCCGGAGCACCGTCGGCGGCGACGGCGGCGCGATGGACACCACCGGCACCGGCTGGCTGGCCGACGGCATCTGGACCCAGCACACCATGTCGGGCTTCTGGGCCTCGGGCACTGGCGGCACGGTGCGGAACAGCAGGCTGACGTCGGTCTGGGCGGACGGGATCAACGTCAACAACGTGTCGCTGGGCGCGGACACCGGGAACGACCTGACGGTCACGAACAACTTCGTCCGCGGCACCGGGGACGACGCCATCGCCATCAACTCGGTGAACTACAACACCAACAGCGACGGTTCCAGGACGTACTACAAGCCGATGACCGATGTCACCGTCAGTGACAACACCTCGATCGCGCCGTGGGGCGGCAAGGGCGTCGGGATCTACGGGGGCAGCGGCCACCGGGTCGAGGACAACTACATCAGCGACACGGCCCGCTACATCGGCCTGGGCGCCGGGCGCTTCGGGGTCAACGGCAGCGACCTGCTGTCCGCGACCGTGACGGGCAACACCGTGGTCCGCTCCGGCGGCAACGCCTACAGCCAGGGCCAGCCCGCCCTGCACGTCGGCAACGGCGGCGACGGACAGAACACCGGGACCGTCGACGAGGTCACGGTCACCGGCAACACCGTCAGCGACTCCCTGTACGACGGGATCGGCTTCTCCACCTCGACCAACACCCTGCTCCAGGACAACACGGTCAGCGACCCCGGCCGCAACGGCATCGCGATCTCGCCGCCGTTCTACCCCGCGCCCACCGGATCCGCGACCCTCACCGGCAACACGGTCACCGGGCTCGGCGCGGGCTCCTCGGCCTTCGTCAACAACTCCACCGGGTTCGTCGCGACGCTGAGGGACAACCACTGGCCGCCACCCGCCCCCGAGGGCCCCTACGGCGGCACCCCGGCCGCGGTGCCCGGCACGGTGCAGGCGGAGAACTACGACACCGGCGGCCAGGGCGTCGCCTACACCGTGACCTCCGTCAACGGCAACGCCAACGGCTACCGCGCCGACGGGGTGGACCTGGACAACACCTCGGACACCGGCGGGGGTTACAACCTGGGCTGGACCGGCGCCGGACAGTGGTTCCGGTACACCGTGGACGTCGCCACCGCCGGCACCTACACCCTCGGCCTGCGGGTCGCGGCCCCGTCGGCGGTGGCGGGCGCGCTGCACCTGTCGGACGCCGCCGGTGCGAACCTCACCGGCGCCGTCGACCTGCCCGCCACCGGCGACTGGCAGACCTGGGCCACCGTGACCACACACGTGACCCTGCCCGCCGGCCGGCAGGTCCTGACCCTGGACCAGGACACCGGCGGCTGGAACATCAACCGCCTCGACTTCACCGCGGGCACCGACACTCCCGCCACCAACCTCGCCGCGGGCAGACCCACCAGCGAGTCGAGCCACACCGACGTCTACCCGTCGTCGAACGTGACGGACGGCAACCAGGGCACCTACTGGGAGAGCGCCGACAACACGTTCCCGCAGTGGGTCCAGGTCGACCTGGGCTCGGCCCGCAGCGCCTCCCGTGTGGTGCTGCAACTGCCCCCCCGGCTGGGGCGCCCGCACCCAGACCCTGGCCCTCGGCGGCAGCACCGACGGCACCGCCTTCACCACCCTGAAGCCCGCGGCGGCCCACACCTTCGACCCGGGGACGAAGAACACCGTCACGCTCACCTTCCCCGCCGTCACCCAGCGCTACTTCCGCGTCACCGTCACCGCCAACAACGGCTGGCCCGCGGGCCAGGTGTCCGAGTTCCAGATCTGGACCACCTGACCGCCGCCCGTCCCACGGTGGGGCGGGGAAGAGGGTGCAGGGGGGGCGGGTGGCGGGGGGAGCCGCACCGGGGGGGGGGGAGCAGAATTGTATGCGAGCTTTTGTGTTTGAGGTGTTTCTT
>NZ_JBVJNZ010000028.1:45511-49505 GCF_055583445.1 Streptomyces sp. NPDC104761
TCACCATACACCACTCCGTTTCCTGTGCCCCCGTCCCCCACCCCCCCCCCCCCCCCCCCCCCCCCCCCCCCCCCCCCCATCCCCCCCCCCCCCCCCCCCCCCCCCCCACCGTCGTGCGTGCGGCCCCGCACCGGAGGGCGAGCCATGACCTCGCATTAGATCTTGCATGCCGAATTTTTATTGTTGCAATGTTCTGTCTGGTTATTGCGCGCAGATGTCGACGTCATTACGGTCCCCGGTACGTCATCACCTTCCTCCGCCTTCCCTCCCGCCCCGGGCGGTGTCAGCGGAACAGTCCGGGCATCCCGTGATGAAAGGAGTGGTAAGTGAACCATTCCGTTCGAGATCTGAGACGAGCGCTCGTCTGGGCGGTCAGCACCGCGCTGCTGACGGTCGCCGGCGTCTTCGCGCTGGCCGTCCAGCCGGCCGCAGCCGCGGCCGCGGCCGCCGCCACCGGCGGCAGCGGCGCGAGCCTGCCGTACGTCGAGGTGCAGGCGGAGAACTCCGCCACCAACGGCACCACCATCGGCCCGAGTTACACCCAGGGCCAGCTGGCCGACGAGGCGTCGTACCGCAAGGCGACGACCCTCCAGGGAACCGGCCAGTACGTCACGTTCACCACCCCGGTGGCGACCAACTCGATCAACTTCCGGTACAGCATCCCCGACACCTCGGGCGGCTCGGTCTACACCGCCGCGCTGTCCCTGTACATCAACGGCGTCAAGCAGCCCGACTTCACCCTGACCAACGCCTACAGCTGGTACTACGGCAGCTACCCCTTCACCAACACGCCGGGCAGCAACCCGCACCACTTCTACGACGAGGCCCACCGCCTGTTCTCCACCACCTATCCGGCGGGCACGACCTTCAAGCTGCAGGTCGACTCCGGCGACACCGCCTCCTCGTACACGATCGACTTCGCCGACTTCGAGCAGGTCGGCGCTGCCCTGACCGCGCCCTCGGGGTCGGTGTCGGTGACCAGCAAGGGCGCCGACTCGACCGGCGCGACCGACGCGACCAGCGCGTTCAACGCCGCGATCAGCGCGGCGGGCCCCGGCGGCACCGTGTGGATCCCGCCGGGCACCTACAACGTCCCCGGCCACATCAGCGTCAACAACGTCACGATCGCCGGCGCCGGCATGTGGTACTCCACCGTCACCGGCACGGCACCCGGCTTCTACGGCAACTCCGCGCCCTCGCCGAGCACCGGCGTGCACCTGCAGAACTTCGCGATCTTCGGCAACGTGCAGGAGCGCAACGACAGCGCCCAGGTCAACGGCATCGGCGGCGCGATGAGCAACTCGACCGTGTCCAACCTGTGGATCGACCACCTGAAGGTCGGCGCCTGGATGGACGGGCCGATGGACGGGCTGACGTTCAGCGGCATGCGCATCCGCGACACCACCGCCGACGGCATCAACTTCCACGGCGGCGTCACCAACTCGAAGGTCACCAACAGCGACATCCGCAACACCGGCGACGACTCCATCGCCACCTGGGCGGACTCCGGCATCGGCGCCGACGCCAACGACACCATCTCCAACAACACCGTCTCCCTGCAGATCCTCGCCAACGGCATCGCGATCTACGGCGGCCACGACAACACCGTCAGCGGCAACCGTGTGGTGGACTCCGGCATCACCCAGGGCGGCGGCATCCACGTGGGGCAGCGCTTCTCGTCCACGCCGGTCGGCACCACCACGATCTCCGACAACACCATGGTCCGGGACGGCAGCCTCGACCCGAACTGGCAGTTCGGCGTAGGCGCGTTGTGGTTCGACGGCAGCCAGGGCGCGATCGCCGGCCCGATCAACGTGACCAACGCGCTGATCCAGCAGAGCCCGTACGAGGCGATCCAGTGGGTCGAGGGCACGATCAGCGGGGTCAACCTCAACAACGTGACCATCGCGGGCACCGGAACCTTCGCCCTGCAGGAACAGACCGGCGGCGCGGCCAAGTTCACCAACGTCACGGCCACCGGCGTCGGCTACTCCTCACCGGTGTACAGCTGCTCGGGCGGCAACTTCGTCGTCACCGACGGCGGTGGCAACTCCGGCATCAGCGGCACACCGTACTGCGGAGGGTGGCCGGCCCCGGTCTACCCGCCCTATCCGTCCGAAGGCGTGACGGCCACCCCGGGCGCCCTCAACTTCGGTTCCATTCCCACCGGTTCGACGAGTGACGCGCAGACCGTGACCGTGTCCAACCCGACCAGCACCGCCGCGTCCGTCTCGTCCGTCTCCACCAGCGGCGACTACTCCCAGACCAACACCTGCGGCTCGTCGATCGCCGCGAACGGCTCGTGCACCGTCAGCGTGAAGTTCGCGCCGACGGCCACCGGCAGCCGCAGCGGCACGCTGACCGTCAACGCCGGCGGGGTCACCAACACCGTCACCCTCTCCGGCACCGGCACCGCGCCCGGCCCGGTGCTGAACACCGACCCGGCGAGCCTCGCCTTCGCCGCCACGGTGGTCGGCTCCTCGGCCGACACACAGACCGTGAAGGTGACCAACTCGGGCACCACCTCGGCGACCGTCTCGGGCGTCTCGGCGACCGGTGACTTCAGCCAGACCAACACCTGCTCCACCCTCGCGGTCGGCGCCTCCTGCACGGTGACCGTCGGCTTCAAGCCCACCACGGGCGGCTCGCGCACCGGCAACCTGACCATCACCAGCAACGCCAACAACAGCCCCACCGTCGTCGCCCTGACCGGCAGCGGCATCGACAGCACCACCAACATCGCCGCCGGGCGCCCGGCGACGGCGAGTTCGAGCAACAGCCCCTACGTCGCCTCGAACCTCACCGACGCGGACGCGTCGACGTACTGGGAGGGCACGAACGGCTCGTTCCCGCAGTGGGCGCAGGTCGACCTCGGCCAGAACTACGGCGTCGGCAAGGTCGTGCTCAAGCTCCCGCCGGCGACCGCCTGGTCGGCCCGCACCCAGACCCTGTCGGTGCAGGGATCCACGGACGGCTCCAGCTTCTCCACGATCAAGGCATCGGCCGGGTACACCTTCGACCCGAACTCCGACAACAACACGGTGACCATCACGTTCAGCGCCGCCACGGCACGCTACGTGCGGGTGAACATCACCGCCAACACGGGCTGGAACGCGGCCCAGTTGTCGGACTTCGAGGTGTTCCCGAGCAGTGGCGGCTCCTCGCCGGCCACCCTGTCGGCCAGCCCGGCGTCACTGACGTATCCCACCCAGGCGCTCAACACCGCCAGCAGCGCGCAGACGGTCACGGTCACCAACTCCGGTACCGCGGCGGCGACCGTCTCCGGCGTCACGGTCACCGGTGACTTCTCGCAGACCAACACCTGCGGGACGTCGATCGCGGCAGGGGCCTCCTGCACGGTGGCCGTCACCTTCACGCCCACCGCGTCCGGCACCCGCACCGGTGATCTCAGCATCGCCAGCAACGCGTCGAACGGCACGACCACGGTCGCGCTGACCGGCACCGGAGCCGGCGCGGTCAGCAAGAACCTGGCGGCCGGCGCGGCCACCACCGAGTCCAGCCACACCGACGTCTTCCCGTCGTCGAACGTGACGGACGGCAACCAGGGCACCTACTGGGAGAGCGCCAACAACGCCTTCCCGCAGTGGGTGCAGGTCGACCTCGGTTCCGCGCAGAGCGCGAGCCGCGTCGTCCTCCAGCTCCCCGCGACCTGGGGCGCCCGCAACCAGACGCTGTCCCTGTCGGGCAGCACCGACGGCTCCTCCTTCTCCACGATCAAGTCGTCGGCCACGTACTCCTTCGACCCCGCCACCAACAACACGGTCACCATCTCGTTCACCGCGACCACCCAGCGCTACTTCCGGGTGAACATCACGGCGAACAACGGCTGGCCGGCCGGTCAGATCTCCGAGTTCCAGGTCTGGAACACCTGATCCGCCCCCACGGTGGGGGGGGGGGGGGGGGGGGGGGGGGGGGGGGGGGGGGGGGGGGGGGGGAGGGAAAGGAGGAGGAAAAAGAGGAGGGGGGGGGGGAA
>NZ_JBVJNZ010000028.1:49515-62894 GCF_055583445.1 Streptomyces sp. NPDC104761
TCGCTCTCGTCTCTGTCCCCTGTCTACCCCCCCCCCCCCCCCCCCCCCTCTCCCCCCCCCCCCCCCCCCCCCCCCCGCCACCGTCCACCGAAGGCCACTCGACCACTCGACCAGAGGAATCCAGATGGGTGTCACACGCAGAGTCTTCTTGAGGGCCGCGGTCGCGGCCGGTGCGGTGGGAACCGTGGGTGCCACCGGGACCGTGCTCGCCCCCGCCGCGGCGGCGGCCAGTGCGCCGGGCGACGTGGTCGGCAAGATCACCGTCGGCTACCAGGGCTGGTTCGCCTGCGCCGGCGATGGCGCGCCCATCAACGGCTGGTGGCACTGGAGCCAGGACTGGGGCCAGGCGCCGTCCCCGGCCAACACCAACATCAAGTGCTGGCCCGACGTGCGTGACTACACCAGCACGTACCAGACGTCGTACGCCGCCCTCGGCAACGGCCGGCCCGCCAGGCTGTTCTCCTCGTACGACCAGCAGACGGTCGACACCCACTTCCTGTGGATGCAGCAGAACGGCATCGACACCGCCGCCCTGCAGCGCTTCAACCCCACCGGCGGCGAGGGCCCCACCCGCGACGCCATGGCGACCAAGGTGCGCAGCGCGGCGGAGGCGTACGGGCGGAAGTTCTACATCATGTACGACGTCTCCAACTGGACGAACATGCAGTCCGAGATCAAGACGGACTGGACGAACAAGATGGCCGCCCACACCGCGAGTTCCGCCTACGCGAAGCAGAACGGCAAGCCGGTGGTGTGCATCTGGGGCTTCGGCTTCAACGACCCCAACCACCCCTTCACCGCCGACGCCTGCCTGGACGTCGTCAACTGGTTCAAGGGCCAGGGCTGTTACGTCATCGGCGGCGTCCCGCGCGAGTGGCGGACGGGCACCGGCGGCTCACGGGCCGGATTCCTGGGCGTCTACCACGCCTTCGACATGATCTCGCCGTGGATGGTCGGCGCCATCGGGAACATCAGCGAGGCCGACAACGCGTACACCACGTACACGGTCCCCGACCAGGCCGACTGCAACGCCAACGGCATCGACTTCCAGCCCTGCGTGCTGCCCGGTGACGTCTCCGCCCGCCAGCGCGTGCACGGCGACTTCATGTGGCGGCAGTTCTACAACATGGTGCGGGCCGGGGTGCAGGGCATCTACATCTCGATGTTCGACGAGTACAACGAGGGCAACCAGATCGCCAAGACCGCCGAGACCCAGGCATGGGTGCCCACCGACTCCGGATTCCTCGCCCTCGACGAGGACGGTACCGCCTGCTCCGCCGACTACTACCTGCGCCTGACCGGCGACGGCGGCCGCATGCTCAAGGGCCAGATCGCGCTGACCGCCACCCGCCCCACCCAGCCGGTCCTCACCACCGGCGACACCACCGCGCCGGCCGCGCCGGGCGGCCTGACGGTCACCGGGCACACCGGCAGCTCCGTCTCACTGGCCTGGAACGCGTCGACCGACAACGTCGGCGTGACCGGTTACCGCATCCTCCGCGTGTCCGGCTCGAGCAGCACCCAGGTCGGCACCACCGGCGCCACCTCGTTCACCGTCACCGGACTCGCCGCGTCCACCGCCTACACCTTCGACGTCGTCGCCCTCGACGCGGCGGGAAACGTGTCGCAGCCCTCCGACCAGGTCACCGTCACCACCGACCCCCCGTCCGGCACCACCGACCTCGCCCTGCACCGCCCCACCTCGGAGAGCAGCCACACCCAGGTCTACGGCTCGTCCAACGCGACCGACGGCGACACCAGCACCTACTGGGAGTCCGCCAACAACGCCTTCCCGCAGTGGGTGCAGGTCGATCTGGGCGCCGGCACCGGGGTCAAGCGGATCGTCCTCGCCCTTCCCCCGTCGGCCGCCTGGGCCACCCGCACCCAGACCCTCTCCGTCCAGGGCAGCACGGACGGCGGCACCTTCACCCAGCTGCTCGCCTCGGCGGGCTACACCTTCGACCCGGCGACCGGGAACACCGCGACCCTCACCCTCCCCGCCACCGTCACCACCCGCTACGTGCGGCTCACCTTCACCGCCAACAACGGCTGGCCGGCCGGGCAGGTCTCGGAGTTCCAGGTCTTCGGCGCCTGACGCCCGGCTGCCTCGGCCTATAGTTCCTCGCATGAGTCGCTGGGACGAACTGACCGGGGGCAGGTCCGGGCAGGACTACGCCGCACGGTTCGCCGCGCTGGCCCGCAGCGGCGAGGACGTGCACGGTGAGGCGCGGTTCTGCACGACGCTGGTGCCCGCCGGAGCGCGCGTGCTGGACGCCGGGTGCGGCACCGGACGGGTCATGATCCGGCTCGCGGAGCTCGGGTACGACTGCGTCGGCGTGGATCTCGACGCGTCCATGCTCGCGGTGGCACGGGAACAGGCGCCTCACCTGCCCTGGTTCCAGGCCGACCTGGCCGGTTTCGAGCCCCGCGGGCTCGGCATCGCGGCGGACTTCGACCTCGTGGTCGCCGCGGGCAACATCTTCCCGTTGCTCGCCGCCGGCACCGAGGCCGCCGTAACCGCACGCCTGGCCGCGGTCCTGCGCCCCGGCGGCCTGCTGGTCGCCGGGTTCGGCCTGGACGCGGCCCACCTGCCCGTGCCGCCTGGCATCACCCTGCCCGAGTACGACGGCCACTGCGCCGCGGCCGGCCTCACCCTCGTCGGCCGCTTCGCCACCTGGGACGCCGATCCCTATGCCGGCGGCGGGTACGCCGTCAGCGTCCACCGCCGCTGAACCCCGGGCACGGCGGCGGCCCCGGATCCGGTGGGGGAAGGGCCGGATCCGGGGACCTGGTGCGATGGTGGTCAGGCGATCTGCCGCAACCGCGGGACGATCACGTCGCGGACGTGGTCCTGAACGGTCTGCATGGGGACGCGCTGTGCCTCGAGGACCACGGTGCCGTGCGGAGCGGCGTGCCGGCGCACGGGAGGACGGGACTCCCACTCGACGCCGCTGCCGACCAGGACGGCGATGAACCGGCCCGTGTCCAGCAGGGAGAGGGCCTCCGCGTCACGGGTCACGCCGACCGCGGTGAAGCCGTTGGCCTCGATGATGTCGGTGGAGGCGTCGACCAGGTGCCGCTCGCGGCCGAGGACCAGGACGTTCTTCTCGTTGCTCATGCCGTCACCTCGGTGGGTTCGGTGCTCACGGCGGTCGCGTCGGCGGGCCGCGAGTGCTTGGGCAGGGTCAGGAAGCCGGCGGCGGCGATCACCAGGATGCCGGCGTCCAGCAGCAGGACGGTCCGGAAGCCGGACGAGTAGCTGACCGAGTCGGCACGGGCGACGGCCCGGCCGAACGCGGCGGCGGTCTTCGGGTCGCTCTTCAGGCAGCTGGTCGGGACCTTGCTCGGGTCGACCGAGTCGGCGCGCTGCCGCACGCAGGTGCGGAAGTCGTCGAGGAGCCGGCCCTGGGAGGTGACGCCGGCGTCGCTGAGGGCGGACTTCAGCACGGGGGTGGCCTCGTCGGTGGCGTGGCCGGCCGCGTTGCCGACCTGGGCGAAGAAGACCACGCCCGTCAGGGCGACACCGAGGGCCATGCCGAGCTGCTGGACGGTGTTCAGCAGGCCGGAAGCGTTGCCCGCCTGCTCGCCGGGGACCTGGCCGAGCAGCAGATCCAGGGTCGGCGCGACGATCAGGCCGAAGCCGATGCCGGAGACGATGTGCACCGGGATGATCTGCCAGGACGCCAGACTGTGGCCGTAGCGGGCGACCAGGACGGCGAAGGCGATGAAGCCGATCGCGTTGACGATGCCGCCGGCCACCAGCACGTTGCGGCCGAACTTGGGGACCAGCTTGTCGGGGGCGTTGCCGGCGCCGATGCCGACACCGATGGCGAAGGTGGCGGCGGTCAGGCCTGCGTGCATCGGGGTCCAGCCGAGGCCCTGCTGCAGGAAGAGCGTCCAGACGAAGAAGAATCCGCCCACCGCGATCCAGAACAGGAACCACACCGCCATGCCGACCGAGAACGACCGGGAGCGGAACACGCCGAACTCGACCAGCGCGGAGCCGACCTTGGCGAAGCGGCGCCGCTCGTAGGCGAGGAAGACCGCGAGCAGCACCAGGGCACCGGCGAGCATGCCGTAGGTCCAGGCGGGCCAGCCCAGGCGGCGGCCCTCGGTGAGCGGGTAGACCAGCAGCACCACGGCGGCGAGCGCCAGTGGCATGCCGAGCAGGTCGAGTTTGGGGCGCTGCGGGGCGCGGGACTCGCGGATCACGAGGGCGCCGGCGATCAGCGCGGCGATCCCGACCGGGACGTTGACCAGGAAGATCGGCCGCCACTCCCAGCCGAAGAGGTTCCACTGCACGAGCAGGCCGCCGAGGGCGAGGCCGAAGACCGCGGAGGAGCCGGTGACCGCGCCGAAGACGGCGACCGCCTTGCCGCGCTCGGCCGGTGGGAAGACCACGTGCAGGATCGCCAGGATCTGCGTGACCATCAGGCCTGCCGCGGCGCCCTGGAGGAACCGGGAGATGATCAGCATCTCGGGGTTGACCGCGACGCCGCACAGCAGTGAGGCGACGGTGAACCCGGCCATGCCGATCAGGAAGACGCGCTTGCGTCCGAAGATGTCGCCGAGCCGCCCGCTGAGGATCAGCAGCGCGGCGAAGGAGAGCACGTACGCCGCGATCACCCACTCGATCTGGGCGTAGTCGGCGTGCAGGTCGCGCTGGATGCTCGGGACGGTGACGTTCACGACCGTGGTGTCGACCAGGTCCATGAATCCTGCGATCAGGACGACCGCGAAGGCCAGCCGGCGCTTCGGGTCGGGTGCGGCGCCACCCGGGGATTCCTGCGGCGGGGCGCCGGGCGTGGTTGCGGAGATGTCTTGAGTCACGGAGCCAGTATGCACTTCTGGTGACTATCCCTCAAGGTGATAATTCCGTGGGGGTATCATGATGCCGTGAGTACTCAACTGCTGTTCGACCACCCCGCCTGCGTGATGACCCACCTCAGCGCCCACGTGCAGGAGCAGCTCGTCGACGTGCTCGCACCGCTGGGCATCCACCCCCGCCAGTTCGGCCTGCTCAACCTGCTGACCGAGGAGGACGGCCGCAGCCAGCACCAGCTCGCCGGACCGCTGAACGTGCACCGCAACGTGATGGTCGGCCTGGTCGACGAGCTGGAGCGGCGCGGACTGGTGGAGCGCCGCCGCCACCCCACCGACCGCCGGGCGCACGCCGTCCACCTGCTCCCGGCCGGCCGCAGCCTGCACGCCGAGGCCGAGGCCCTGGTCAGCGGCTTCGAGGACCGGCTGCTCGGCGGGCTGGAGCCGGACGAGGCGCAGACCTTCGTCACCCTGCTCAAGCGGGTCTTCGTGCACGCCGGACTCGACCACGACCTGCACCCCGGACTGCTCACGTCCGGTGCGGCCCTCTCCGAGCGCCGCTGACGCCGGCGGATCCCGCACGCGAAGGGGCCTGCCCGGCCGGTCGCCGGGCAGGCCCATGTTCCCCCGTCAGGCGCGGCCGGCCAGCCGGTCCGCGACCAGGTCGGCGGTGCGCAGGGTGTAGGAGTTGATCAGGTTGAGGCTGGTGTGCGCCTCCCTGGGATGTACCTCGAGCGTGTGCCGGCCCGACCACGCCCGGTCGAGGTCGTACAGCCCCTCGACCGGGAAGATGTCGTCCAGCGCACCGGACACGCTCAGCACCTCGGTGGCCGGCGCCGGGCCGGGCTCGATCGCCAGCTCGTCGAAGCGCGGCTGCAGGTCCTCGCCCGGCCCGGCGTCGAAGGCGAACCGGAAGTTGTCCTTCAGCCGCCGCGGCAGGCCGTCGAACTTGGCGATCGCGGGGCCACCGCCGAAATTGACGACGCACCGGAAGTGCTCGCCGAGTTCCCGGGCCACCCGCAGCGCCAGGTAGCCGCCGAAGCTGATACCGGCGAAGGCCAGCCGGTCGGCGGCGATCCCCGGTTCGGTGCGCAGCCTCTCCAGCAGTTCGGCGACCACCCGCTCCATCTCGACCAGCACCGGGGTACGGCCCAGCCGTGACCCCTGGCCCGGTCCCTCGAAGAGCACGGCGGCGATGCCGCGCTCCAGGTAGGCCTCGGCCAGCGCCACCACCTCGACCTCGGTGGCCGAGTCCAGGCCGTTGGAGAGCACCACCGCGGGCAGCGGCTCGCCCGACGCGCGCATCGTCCCGGTGCGCAGCACCCAGTAGCCCGCGCCGGTGCCGGGCAGCGACCCCTCGGTGACCTCGAGGTCGGTGCCCGCCAGACTGCCCAGGAAGCAGTCCCGGATGCGCTGCCGCAACCGCTGCTTGACGGCCCGGTCGTCGAAGTACTGGAACTCCGCCCAGTGGTAGGCCGCGGCGGCGCCCCGCAGTGCGCGGCCGCGCCCGGCCGTCGTGCCGGACCCCTCGGCGAGGGCGGTGTAGTCCTCGGCGAGGGCGGTCCAGCGCTCGCGCCAGAGGTTCCAGAACCCGGCGGAGGCCAGGTCCAGGTCGTCGGCCGGGAAGCCGTCCAGGGCCGCCGCGATGTCGCCCCAGTGCACCTGCGGAGCGTAGCGCGCGTTCAGGAACATCAGCCGCGGGAACAGGTAGCCGAGCGCCCGGTACACGTGCTCGGGCACCCGCAGCCGCTCCGTGGTCTCAGTCATCGCAGCCGCCCTTCAGCAGCACCACCCGGGCCGGGTCGACGCGGGCGGCCACCTCGCCGCGCATGATCTTGCCGTTGGCGCTGCGGGCGAACGGCTCGGGGGTGGCCCAGATCCGGTCCGGCCACTTCTCCGGGGCCAGCGAGCCGCGCAGTTCGGCGGCGACGAGTTCGCGCAGCTCCGCGGCGCCGTGCAGGCCGATCGGACCGCACAGGCAGGCGACCGGCAGCTCGTGCGGGCCGTTCGGGTTCGGCAGGCCCGCCAGCACCACCTCGTCCGCTCCCGGGGTGCCGGCCAGCACCGCCTCGACCTCCTCGGGATAGATGCGGTGGCCGTTCTCGCTGAGCAGCACCCCGGCCAGCCGGCCCTTGAGCACCAGGTCGCCGTCGGGGCTCCACTCGGCGAGGTCACCGGTGCGCAGCCACTCGCCGACCGGCTCGACCACACCGGTGGCGACGTCCACGTAGCCCTCCATCACCGGTTCACCGCGGACCAGGATCTCGCCGACGCCGTCCGGGTGGCCGGCCACCGGCTCCAGGCGCACCTCCAGGGAGTCGTCGGGCCGGCCGATGCAGTAGACGTGCTTGAGGTGGCGCGCCTCGGCGTGACCCTGCTCGCCGAGGAAGCAGAACGGACCGTAGGTCTCGGTCAGTCCGTAGCCCTGGATCCAGTCGCAGCGCGCCAGCTCGCGGCCCTGTTCGAGCACCGTCCGGGGAACGGCGGCCCCGCCGTAGGAGACCACCCGCAGGCTGGACAGATCGTCCCCGCCCGAGCCCGCCGCGGACACGAACTGCTTGAGCGCCACCGGGCGCAGCGCCAGGTGCGTGGCCCGGTGGCGGGCCACCTGGGCCGGCCACCGGCCGGGGTCCGGGCTCTCCGGGAAGACCACGGTGGCGTCGTGCAGCAGCGCACCGAAGGAGTTGATGACACCGGTGGTGTTGTTCATCAGACCGGTCATGAAGATCCGGGCGGTCGGGCCGTACCCCATGGTGCGGGTGACCCAGCCGATCCGGGCACAGATGTGCGCCTCGCCGATGCTGATCGCCTTCGGTTTGCCGGTGGTACCACTGGTGAACAGCACCAGGAAGTGTTCCACCGGCTCGGGGTGGAGCACCTCCGCCTCCGCCTCGGGCGCCTCGGCGGCCGGGAACGGCAGCTCCACCACCGTGGCGCAGTGCTCGCGCAGCACGTCCAGGCCTGCCCGGTCCCGTTTGAAGTGCACCACCGCGTCGGGCCCGGCGGCGTCCGCGATCGACAGCCACTCGGAGAGCGCCGCCGCCTGCAGTCCGTACGGCATCAGCAGGTGCAGACCCAGCGAGCTGGCCGCGGCGAGGAAGAACACCGCCTCCGGCCCGTGGTCGAGCAGCGCCAGCACCCGCCGGCCCGGGCCCAGGCCGCGTTCGAGGAGCTCGGCCTGGGCCCGGGCCACCTCGTTGCGGACCTGGCGCCGGGTCAGCGAGCGGTCGCCCGCGACCATGCACACCCGGTCGGCATCGGTGCCCGGCGAGAGGGCGAGGCCGGCCAGTTTCCGCGTGGGGTTCATGGGCGCCGCACCACCGATGCCGCGTAGGCGCAGGCCGCCTCCATGGTGGCCCGGCTGTTGGCGCCCAGCGTGTCGCGGACGTGCGCGCACGCCTGCTCGAAGGTGGTGCCCGCGCCGAGCATGCCGGGCACCGCGGCCGGGTCGACCGCCACGGTGTGGTGCGAGACGATCGCGGTGCCGCCGCCCGACCTCTCGAACTCCCACAGACCGCTGTGCCCGGACAGCAGGGCGGGCAGCACGGTCTGCTTGTAGGAGATCCGCTCGCCGGGCACGCACAGCCGGACCGAGGCGGTGGTGTGGCTGCGGCCGTCGGGGGTGAGGGTGTCCATCGCCATCACCTGCACGCCCGCCGGGTCCTCGGTGAGGTCGACCCGGCCGACGTGCGGCAGCCGCTCGGGCCACAGGTCGCAGCGGTGCACGAAGTCGTACACGTCGGCCGGGTCCGCGCCGGGCGCCACCACCCGGTCGTGGAACGAGAAGACCAACTGCTCCAAGGGGTACGGGCGTTCGGCGAAGTCGCCGAGCGCGGCCAGCTCCTCGACGCTGTTGCGGTCCACCGCTCGGGCGATCCATTCCAGTGCCTGGGGGTCGTCGTCCACGGCGGTGAAGGCGTGGGTCAGCACGATCCGGGTGCGGCCGTCGCCGGCCGGGTGGAAGGACCACTCGCCGGACATCGCGGCGACCGGCGCGGTGGACCGGTCCTGGCGGAAGGAGATCCGCAGGGCCCGGGGGTCCAGGGAGCGGCGGGAGGTCCAGGTCGCCATCGTCCCGTTGGTCCGCGCCCACAGCTCGATCCGCTCGTCGGCGCCGTCCCGCTCGATCTGCCTGGCCCGTACGCACGGACCCAGCAGCACCGGCCAGCGGCTGACGTCCGCGACCAGCGCGTACAGCCGGTCGGCGGAAGCGTGGACCTCCCTGCTGTGCTCCGTCTCTCGGGTGCGGGGGCTCATGCGGCCGTGGCCTCCTTCGCGGCGCGGACCAGTTCGGCCAGCTCACGAGGCGTGCGGGCCTTGAAGAGCAGCTCGTCCGGTATCAGCACGCCGAACTCGCTCTCGATCGCGGTGGCGGTCTCCATCAGGGCCAGCGACTCGTAGCCGAGCGCGTCGAAGGAGGTGTCGGCGAAGTCGGCGTCGGAGACCCCGGATTCGGAGGCGCCGGCGCTGGCGACGATGACACGGCGGATCTCGTCCACGGTGATGTTCACAACTGTCTCCTCAGGAAAGGTCGTTGGCGGCGTCGGAGTCCCAGGCGCGGACGACGACGGCCGAGTTGAAGCCCCGCAGGCCGCGGGCGACCACGAGCACGGTGCGCACGGCCGCCTCCCGGGCCCGGTCGCGGACCAGGTCGATGCCGTACTCGGCGGGCACCTCGCGGGTGCCGGGGGTGGGCGGGATCACGCCGTCGCGGATCGCCAGCAGCGCGACGGCGGTGTCCAGCGAGCCGCCGCCCGCGTAGGTGCGGCCGGACCCGGCCTTCGGCGCGGTCACCGGCACCGCGCCCGGCCCGAACACCTCGCGCAGTGCGGCCGCCTCCGCCCGGTCCAGGCCCGGCACCCCGACCGCGTCGGCGAGGACCAGGTCGACCTGGCCGGCCGTCACCCCGGCGTCGGCGAGCGCCGCCTCCACGGTGCGGCGCAGCGCCGGGGGACGGCCGGAGCCCGGCGCGGGGTCGAAGCCGCTGGCGTAGCCGGCGATCTCGCCGAGGATGTCCGGGGCACCGCGGCGCAGCGCCGCCTCGGCCTCCTCCAGCACCAGCAGCGCGCCGCCCTCGCCGGGGACGTAGCCGTCGGCGTCCCGGTCGAAGGGCAGGTACGCGCGGCCCGGATCGGTGCTGGTGGAGAGCCGGTCGCCGGCGATCTGCGCGGCCCATCCCCAGGGGTCGAGCGCGGAGTCGACCCCGCCCGCGACCACCAGCGGGGTACCGCGGCGTACGGTCCGCCGGGCGTGGCCGATCGCGTCCAGGCCGCCGGCCTGCTCGGTGACCAGCGCGCTGGAGGGGCCGCGCATGCCGTGCCGGATGGAGATCTGGCCGGTGTTCACCGCGTAGAACCAGGCGAAGGACTCGTAGACGCTCACCGTCTGAGGGCCTCGGGTCCACAGTTTGTGGAACTCCCGGTGGGTGAACTCGAAGCCGCCGAGGGCGTTGGCGGTGACCACGCCCATGTCGTAGTCCACCAGGCTGGCCGGGTCGACCTTGGCGTCCTCCAGCGCCCAGCCGGCCGCGACCAGCGCGTACCGGGTGGAGACGTCCGTCTGCGGGAGCAGCCGGTCCGGCAGGTGGTCGGCCACGTCGAACCCGCGGATCTCGCCGGCCAGCTTGGCCGGGTACTTCGTCACGTCGAACCGGGTGAGCTCGCCGAGGCCGTGCCGGCCCTCCCGGGTGGCGGCCCAGAAGTCCTGGGTGCCCAGCCCGTTGGCGGCGAGCGCGCCGATCCCGGTGACTACGGTCCTGGTCATTCCTTCTCCCCGGTCGGGCGCCGCAGCACCATCGCGGTCTGGAAGCCGCCGAAGCCGCTGCCGACCGTGAGCACGGTCCGCACGTCCAGTTCGCGCGCGGTCAGCGGCACGTAGTCGAGGTCGCACTCGGGGTCGGCCTCGTGCAGGTTGGCGGTGGGCGGCACCACGCCGTTCTTGATGGCGAGCGCGCAGGCGGCGATCTCCACCGAGCCGATGGCGCCCAGCGAGTGACCGACCATCGACTTGATCGAGCTGACCGGCGTGCGGTAGGCGTGGTCGCCGAGGGCGCGTTTGACCGCGGCGGTCTCGTGCCGGTCGTTCTGCTTGGTGCCCGAGCCGTGGGCGTTGATGTAGTCCACGTCGGTCGGGTTGACGCGCGCCTGGTCCAGGGCGACCCGGATCGCCTCGGCCATCTCCCGGCCGTCCGGCTTGAGTCCGGTCATGTGGTACGCGTTGCAGCGGGTGCCGTAGCCGCTGACCTCGGCGTAGACCGGGGCGCCACGGCGGCGCGCGGACTCCAGGGTCTCCAGGACGAACATCGCGGCGCCCTCGGCGAGCACGAAGCCGGTGCGGGAGCGGTCGAACGGGCGGGAGGCGGTCTCCGGCTCGTCGTTCCGTGCGGTGGTCGCCTTGATCGCGTCGAAGCAGGCCACCACGATCGGTGTGATCGGGGTGTCGGTGGCCCCCGCCACGATGACGTCGGCCGACCCCTCCTGGATCAGCTGCAGGGCATGTCCGACCGCGTCCAGGCCGGAGGTGCAGCCGTTGGAGACCAGCGACACCGGCCCCTCCGCGCCGACCTTCCACGCCACCTCGGCCGGCATCACGCTCGGCGCCAGGTAGTCGAACATGTGCGGCGACAGCCACTCCTCGCTGTCCACCAGCCAGTCGCGGCCGGAGTCGGACAGCACCAGGTACTCGCGCTCCAGGCTGGTCGCCGCGGCCACCGCGCTGCCCAGGGTGACCCCGATCCGCGCCGGGTCGACGCCCGCGAAGTCCAGGCCGCTGTCGCGCACGGCCTCCTGGGCGCAGACCACGGCGAACTGGGTGGCCCGGTCCATGCGGCGGATCTCCCGCTGGCTCAGCCCCTCCCACACCGGCTCGAAGTCCGCCTCGCCGGCGATCTGCGACCGGTACGACGACGGGTCGAAGAAACTGATCCGCCGGGTCGCGGTACGGCCCGCGGTGAGCAGGTCCCAGAACTCCTTGGTGCCCCGGCCGCCCGGGGCGCGCACGCCGATGCCGGTGATGACCACTCGTCGGCTCATCACAACCACCTCTCTCAGAAACCGTCGTGGTCGACGAGCCGCTCCTGGTTGCGCAGCCGCCCGTCCTCGCGGACCAGGACGTCGCGCACCACGCAACTGCGGACCAGCTCCGGACCGTCGCCCGGCCGGGTGGTCAGCACCAGCGCGTAGCAGGTACTGCGGAGCCTGCCGTCGCTCAGTCGCTCGACGTCGACCATCGTGAACATGTGGCGCCGCTGCTGCGGATCGACGGTGAACCGCTCGCGCACCTGGTAAAGGTCGGACAGGATGCCGGCCCGGGTGCGCGCCGGCTCCCGGCCGGGCGTGTGGCCGAACACCGCGTCCTCGGTGAAGGTGGCGGCGTACTCCTCCACCTTGCCCGCGTCCAGCGCCTGCATCTGGCGCGCGTAGTACTGAAGAACCTCTGCGTACAACTCGGCGCTGACGCCGGTCGACTCCATCTCCTCGGACTCCTTCACGCGGCCGTTGATTGCGCTCAGTCTTCAATCGCGTCCAAGAGCCCCGGTCGAGACGGGCTCGACGCCCGCGCCGCGGGGCTGGAGCGGGGCTCGACCGGGGCGCGAGCCGCCGCGGCGACGGTGGTGTGCATGAACGCATCCACTTCCACCGACAGCGAGCGGCCGGTCGCGCTGGTCACCGGCGCCACCAGCGGCATCGGCCACGAGATCGCCCGTACGCTGGCCCGCCAGGGCCACGCCGTCTACCTGTGCGCCCGGACCGCCAAGACCCTCGAGGACACCCTCACCGAGCTGCGCGCCGAGGGCCTGGACGTCGACGGCAGCACCTGTGACGTCACCTCGCCCGAGCAGGTGCGGGCGCTGGTCGACGCCACCGTCGAGCGTTACGGGCGGCTCGACGTACTGGTCAACAACGCCGGCCGGCCCGGCGGCGGCGCCACCGCCGAGGTCCCCGACGACCTGTGGTTCGACGTGATCAACACCAACCTGAACAGCGTCTTCCTGGTCACCAAGGCGGCGCTGACCCACGGCGGCATGCTGGAGCGCGGCACCGGACGGATCGTCAACATCGCCTCCACCGGCGGCAAGCAGGGCGTGGTGCACGCCGCGCCCTACACCGCCTCCAAGCACGGCGTGGTCGGCTTCTCCAAGTCCCTGGGCCTGGAGCTGGCCAGGACCGGCATCACCGTCAACGCGGTCTGCCCGGGATTCGTGGAGACCCCGATGGCCGAGCGGGTGCGTGAGCACTACGCCGGGATCTGGGGCGTGGACGAGCGGGAGGCGCACAGCAGGATCACCACCCGGGTGCCGCTCGGCCGCTACGTGGAGCCGAGCGAGGTGGCCGCGATGGTCTCCTACCTGGTCTCCCCGGGGGCGGCGGCGGTCACCGCCCAGGCGCTGAACGTCTGCGGCGGCCTGGGCAACTACTGATCCGCACTGATCCGCACTGATCCCCACCGATCCTCACTGCTCGCCACCGAACGCCACGACGTCAGGGGGGGGGGGGGGGGGGGGGGGGGGGGGGGGGGGGGGGGTGGGGGGGGGGGGGGGGTGGGGGGGGGGGGGGAGG
>NZ_JBVJNZ010000029.1:0-59700 GCF_055583445.1 Streptomyces sp. NPDC104761
TGGGATGGGCTGGGTATGCCCCAGACCTCCGGGGGTGGTCCCCCCCCCCCCCACCCCACCACCCCCCCCCCCCCCCCCCCCCCCCCCCCCCCCCCCCGCTTCCCCTGGGGGCCGGATCCCCCCTGTGGGTCAGACGGCCGTACGGCCGCCGTCGACCGGCAGGATCGCGCCCTGCACGAAGCTCGCCGCGTCGCTCACCAGGTAGGCGATCGCCTCGGCGATCTCGCGCGCCTCCGCGGGCCGGCCGGCGGGGGCCTGGGCGTCCAGGTCGTCACCCATGACGGCCGTGCCCTCGGTGCGGGTGGGGCCGGGCTCCACGGCGTTGACGCGCACCCCCTGCGGGCCGAACTCGGCCGCCCACGACTTGGTCAGCAGGTTGACCGCCGCCTTGCTCGACGAGTACAGCGCCATCCCCGCGAGCCCGTACTCGGCGACCATGGTGCTGACGTTGACGATGGCGCCCTGCCCGCGCTCGGCCATGGCCGGGGCGAGCTCGCCCACCAGGTAGAACGGCGCCTTCACGTTCAGGTCGTAGACGGTGTCGACCTGGTCGGCGGGCGTCTGTGCCGTCGGCCCGAACGGGAAGACGCCGGCGTTGTTGACGAGGATGTCGACGCGGCCGCCGCCCAGCGCGGTGGCCTCGCGGGCCAGGCGCCGTACCGAATCGGCGTCCCTCAGGTCGGCCGCCAGGAAGTCCGCCTTGCCGCCGCGCTCCCGGACTGCGCCGACCACCCGCTCGCCACGGTCCGCGTCGCGCCCCGCGACCAGGACGTGCGCACCGCGCTCGGCGAGCAGTGCCGCGGTCGCGGCGCCGATACCGCTGGTCGCACCGGTCAGCAGGGCCACGCGTCCGGTCAGGTCAGCAGAACTCATGAGGTGTCCTTAAAGTGTGGAAAGTGGGGCGAATCCATCGTCCCGCCGCCCGCTTCGTGAGGCGACGGGAGTCCATAGCGGCAGCGGCGTTCCGGGGATTCCGCTCGCCCCATCGGCGGATCCGATGCCCCTCATAAGCGCCCCTTCCACAGGCGGTGCTTATGGCGGCTCTTCGCCGGCCGTATGGCCGTGGCGCGACCGACTGCACACGTCCCGCGGTTACATGACCCGTACGGCTCGGGGCCCCGGCGGCCCGGAACAGTGCGGACCGGCACCGATCGTCAGGTGAGGCAGCGATGAGCGAACCGAACGCAGAACCGAACGCAGAACTCCACGCAGAACCGCACGCGGGCATGAGCGCGGACACGGGCGCGGCGTCCCGGGCGGCGCCGAACGCGTCCGGGGAGAGCAGCGCGTACGACGTGATCGTCCTGGGCGCGGGGCCGGTCGGGCAGAACGTCGCGGACCGGGCCCGGGCCGCCGGGCTCTCCGTGGCCGTCGTGGAGCGGGAACTAGTCGGCGGCGAGTGCTCCTACTGGGCCTGCGTGCCCAGCAAGGCGCTGCTGCGTCCGGTCCTCGCGGTCGCCGACGCCCGCCGCGTGGACGGCGCCCGGCAGGCCGTCACCGGACAGCTCGACGACGCCGCGGTCTTCGCCCGCCGCAACCGTTACGTCACCGACTGGGACGACAGCGGGCAGGCGCTGTGGGTCAAGTCCATCGGGGCCGACCTGTTCCGCGGCCAGGGCCGGCTCGACGGGCCGCGCCGGGTCACCGTGAGCCGGGACGACGGCGCCCGGCAGACCCTCGTCGCCCGGCACGCGGTGGCCCTCGCCACCGGCAGCCGGCCCGCGCTGCCGGACATCCCGGGGATCGAGGAGGCCCGGCCCTGGACGAACCGGCACGGCACCGACTCCAGCACGGTGCCCGGCCGGCTGGTCGTGGTCGGCGGCGGCGGGGTCGGCGTGGAGATGGCGACGCTGTGGCAGGGGCTCGGATCGCAGGTCACGCTGCTCGTCCGGCGGCGGCTGCTGCCCCGCATGGAGGCGTTCGCCGGGGAACTGGTCGCCCAGGGGCTGGCCGAGGCCGGCGCGGACGTGCGGACTGGCGTCCAGGTGACCGCCCTGCGCCGCCCGGACCCGGCGGGGCCGGTGACGCTCACGCTCGACGACGGCAGCGAGCTGGAGGCCGACGAGGTCCTGTTCGCCACCGGGCGCACGCCCAACACCGACGACATCGGCCTGGAGACCGTGGGCCTGACCCCCGGTTCCTGGCTGGACGTGGACACGACCTGCCTGGTCGACGGGGTCGAGGGGGCGTGGCTGTACGGCCTCGGCGACGTCAACCACCGCGCCCTCCTCACCCACCAGGGCAAGTACCAGGGGCGGACGGCCGGTGACGCCATCGGCGCTCGCGCCGCCGGGCGGCCGCTGGACGACCAGGACTGGGGCGACCACGCCACGACCGCCGACCGGCATGCCGTGGCCCAGGTCTTCTTCACCGACCCGGAGGCGGGCGCGGTGGGCCTGAGCGCCGAGCAGGCGGCCGCCGCCGGGCACCGCGTCGAGACGGTCGACCTCGACCTGAACGCCGCCCAGGGCGCCAACCTCTACGCCGACGGCTACACCGGCCACGCCCGGCTGGTCGTCGACACCGACAGGGACGTGCTGCTCGGGGTGACCATGGTCGGGTCCGGGGTCAGCGAGCTGCTGCACGCGGCCACCATCGCGGTCGCCGGCGAGGTCCCCCTCAAACGCCTCCGGCACGCGATCGCCCCGTTCCCCACGGTCAGCGAGATCTGGGTGTTCCTCGTCGCGGCGTACCGACGGCAGCGGGAGCAGTCGCACGCCTGAGCAGGGCGTGAGCGCCCCGGTAGGGGCCGCTGGGAGGGCCCCCGGCGGAAGGCCGGGGGCGGAACTGCGCGGCCGGCCAAGACGCGCCGCGCCCGCCCGACGGCGCACCGCCGGCCCAGCCGCCGCTGACGGGCCGTCACCTGCGGAAGAGCTCGTTCAGGTCCGTCTGCGAGAGCTGGTTGTCGGCGTAGGAGAAGGTCCCCCGCTCCGCCAGCTCCCGGGCCGCGGCGAGCAGTTGGGCGTACATCGCGCGGGCGATGCTGCCGCCCACCGTGACCCGGCGCACGCCGAGTCCGCGGAGGTCGGCCAGCGAGAGGGCGCCGCCCGTCAGGCCCATCACCACGTTCAGCGGGCCGTCGATCTCCCGGACCAGGGTGCCGATCGTCCCGGCGTCGGCCGCGCCCGGCACGAACGCGCAGTCGGCGCCCGCCGCGAGATACGCGTTCGCCCGCCGTACCGCCTCGTCGAGCGGTCCGCCGGTGAGCAGCACGTCGGTGCGGCCGACGAGGACGAACGGCTCGCCGGCCGCGTCGACCGCCTCGCGCGCGGCGCGGATCCGCTCGGCCGCGAGCTCCGGGTCGTACAGCGGCCGGGAGCGGTCGCCGGTGAAGTCCTCGATGTTGCCGCCCGCCGCTCCCGCCGCGAGCGTCATCGAGATCGTCTCGGCCACGGTCCCGGGCGCCTCGCCGAACCCGTCCTCCAGGTCGGCGCTGACCGGGACGCGCACCTCGGCGGCGATCTCCCGGATCCGGTCCACCATCGTCGCGCGGTCGACCCGGCCGCCGCCGTAGTCGTGGTCCGCGCGGCCCAGGGAGAAGGCGATGCCCGCGCTGGTGGTGGCCACGGCCGGGAAACCGGCCGACTCCAGGACGCGGGCGCTCCCCGCGTCCCAGGCGTTGGGCAGCAGGAAGCAGCCCTCCCGGTGCAACTCCACGAAGCGTGCGGCCCGTTCCCGGCGTTGAGTGTCCACGCCGGACATCCTGTCAGCCGGCACCGACAATCAGGCGTCAGCGGCTCCCGGCGAGGTCCAGGGCGATGTCGGTGATCATGTCCTCCTGCCCGCCGACCAGCTTGCGGTGGCCCACCTCGACCAGGATCGCCCGGGTGTCCAGGCCGTGCCGGCGGGCGGCGGCCTCGGCGTGCCGCAGGAAGCTGGAGTACACGCCGGCGTAGCCGAGGGTGAGGGTCTCGCGGTCCACCCGCACCTCGCGGTCCTGCAGCGGTCGTACGACGTCGTCGGCGGCGTCCATCAGCGGGAAGAGTGCGCAGCCGTGCTCCCAGCCCATCAGGTCGGCGACCGCGACGAACGCCTCCAGGGGGCAGTTGCCGGCCCCGGCGCCCTGCCCGGCGAGGGAGGCGTCGACGCGGGTGACGCCGTTCTCGACGGCGACGACCGAGTTGGCCACGCCCAGGCCGAGGTTGTGGTGGGCGTGGATGCCGAGTTCGGTGGCCGGGTCGAGGAGGTCCCGGTAGGCGCGGACGCGGTCCCGGACGCCGTCCATGGTCAGCCGGCCGCCGGAGTCGGTGACGTACACGCAGTGCGCGCCGTAGGACTCCATCAGCTTGGCCTGGCGGGCCAGTTCGGCGGGCTCGGCGAGGTGGGACATCATCAGGAAGCCCGCCACGTCCATGCCCAGCTCCCGCGCGGCGGCGATGTGCTGGGCGGAGATGTCGGCCTCCGTGCAGTGGGTGGCGACACGGACCGAGCGGACGCCCAGGGAGTGCGCCTGCTCGAGGTCGTGGAGCGTGCCGATGCCCGGCAGGAGGAGGGTGGTCGGGACGGAGTTGCGTACGGCGTCGACGACCGCCTCGATCCACTCCCAGTCGGTGTGCGCGCCGACGCCGTAGGTGACGCTGGAGCCGGACAGGCCGTCGCCGTGGGCCACCTCGACGGCGCGGACCCCGGCCGCGTCGAGGGCGGCGGCGATGGTGCGGGCCTGGTCGACGGTGTAGCGGTGGCGGACGGCGTGCATGCCGTCCCGCAGGGTGACGTCCTGGACGTACAGACGGGTACCGGTCATCGGGACGCCACCTCCGGGGCACGGCGGGCGGCCATGCGTTCCGCGGTGCGCAGCGCGGCCGAGGTCATGATGTCGAGGTTGCCGGCGTAGGCGGGCAGGTAGTGGGCGGCGCCCTCCACCTCCAGGAAGACGGAGACCTTCACCGCGTCGCCGCCGGGGGCAAGGGTGCGCAGCGGGTCGTCGGCGGGCACCCGCTCGAACTGCACCTGCTGCTTGAGGCGGTAGCCGGGGACGTAGGTCTGCACCCGGGCGACCATCTCCGCCACGGAGTCGGCCACGCGCGCGTCGTCGCAGTCGCCGACCAGGCAGTGCACGGTGTCCCGCATGACGAGCGGCGGCTCGGCCGGGTTGAGCACGATGATCGCCTTGCCGCGGGCCGCGCCGCCGACCCTCTCGAGGGCGGACGCCGTGGTCTCGGTGAACTCGTCGATGTTGGCGCGGGTGCCGGGCCCGGCGGAGCGGGAGGAGATCGAGGCGACGATCTCGCCGTAGTGGACCTGTGTCACGGCGTTGACGGCGGCGACGACCGGGATGGTGGCCTGGCCGCCGCAGGTGACCATGTTGACGTTCGGGGCGTCCAGGTGGGCGTCGCCGTTGACGGGCGGCACGACGTACGGGCCGAGCGCGGCCGGGGTGAGGTCGACGACCGTGCGGCCGAGGGCGCGCAGCACCTCGTCGTGGCGGCGATGGGCGCCGGCGGAGGTGGCGTCGAAGACGACCGACACGTCCTCGAACTCGTCCAGACCGACCAGGCCGTCGACGCCCTCGTGGGTGGTGGCCACCTTCAGGCGCCGGGCGCGGGCCAGGCCGTCCGAGTCCGGGTCGACGCCGGCCATGGCGGCGATCTCCAGGCTCTCCGACAGCCGCAGGATCTTGATCATCAGGTCGGTGCCGATGTTCCCTGACCCGATGACGGCGACCTTGGTGGTCATGCGCCGGCCCCTTCCGTGGCGAAGGCGACCCCGACCGTGCCGAGGCCCTCGATTCGGGCGGTGAACTCGTCGCCCCCGGCGGCGACCGCCATCGGGCCGAGCGCGCCGGTCAGGACGATGTCGCCGGCCCGCAGCGGGTCGCCGAGACCGGCCAGGGTGCCGGCGAGCCAGCGGGCGGCGGTGAGCGGGCTGCCCAGGCAGTCGGCGCCGGTGCCCTGCGAGACCGCCTCGCCGTTCCTGGCCAGGGTCATCCGGACCCCGCGCAGGTCGACGCGGTCCAGCGGGACCGGGGTGCCGCCGAGGACGAACAGCCCGCAGGAGGCGTTGTCGGCGACGGTGTCGACGATGGTGATGTCCCAGTCGGCGATCCGGCTGTCCACGATCTCCAGCGCGGGCAGCGCGAAGGCGGTGGCCCGCAGCAGGTCGGCGACGGTCGGGTCGCGGTGGGGCAGGTCGGCGGCGAGCACCAGGGCGACCTCGGCCTCGACCTTGGGCTGGAGCAGCCGCCCGGCCGGGACCGGCTCCCCCTCGCCGACCGCCATGTCGGCGAAGAGGGCCCCGAAGTCGGGCCGGCCGACCCCGAGCTGGCGCTGTACGGCGGGCGAGGTCAGCCCGATCTTGCGGCCGACGAGCCGGCGGCCGGCGGCCACGCCCCGCTCGACGTGCAGCCGCTGCACCGCGTACGCGGTCTCGATGTCGCCCTCGGGGAGCAGGGCGCGGACGGGGGCGCAGGGCGTGCCGGTGCGGGTGGCTTCCTCGAGGACGTCGGCCACCTTGGTGACGAGGTCAGGGCTCATGCCGACAGGTATAGGCGGGTGCCCGGAAACGCGGCAAAATGTGTTCCGTGATACGGAACGGCAGTCAGGGAAACATGCTCGACAAGGCGGTGGCGGTGCTGGACTGCTTCCGCCCGGAGGGCGGTGCGTTCCGCCTGACGGAACTGGCGGCGCGCTCGAAGCTGCCCAAGACCACCGTGTTCCGGCTCTGCGCCGACCTGGTCAGGCTCGGCCTGCTGGAACGGGACGCGGACACCTACCGGCTCGGCGGCGCCCTCTTCGAACTGGGCTCGCTGGTGCCGCGCCGGCACGACCTGCGGGAGGCCGCGCTGCCGTTCCTCCAGGACCTGTTCGAGGCCACCCACGAGACCGTGCACCTCGGCGTGCGCGAGGGCCACGAGGTCGTCTATGTCGAGCGCATCCACGGCCACGACGCCCTGCGGCTGCCGTCCCGGATCGGCGGCCGGCTGCCGCTGACCTGCACCGGGGTCGGCAAGGCCCTGCTGGCGTTCTCGGGCGCCGAACTGGTCGAGGAGGTGCTGGCCGCGCCGCTGCCCCGCCTCACCCCGCACTCGATCACGGACCCCGGCCGGCTGCGCACGGCCGTCGAGCAGGCCCAGGTCGCGGGCCTCGCGTACGAGGAGGAAGAGGCCGCGCCGGGGGTCAGCTGCATCGCGGCACCCGTCTTCGCCGGCCCCACCGCGGTCGCGGCGCTCTCGGTGGCCGTACCCTGCGGCCGCTTCCGCCCGGCACAACTGGCCCCGGCAGTACGAACGGCGGCCCTGGGCCTCTCCCGGTCCCTACGCGGCGTCAGGCACCCGCCGGGTACGGCGTGAATGTGCCGTGACGGTGTACGCAGCCGCAGCCGCAGCCGGTTCGGGAGCGGCGGATCGGCTGCCGCACCGTCGACGGACTCGACGCCGATCGCGGAGGCGGACTGCGTAGGCGGACGCCGGACTGCGGAGGCGGACGCCGGACTGCGGACGCGGACGGCGGACTGCGACGGATGGCGGATGGCGGACTGCGACGGCTGACGGAGACGGCTGACGGCTGACGGCTGACGGCGTACTGTCGTGCCCGTCCGGCACCCGCCCTCGCCGGTGCCCGTTGTACGACCGAGGAGGGACTTCCCCTGTGACCTGCCGAGTCGTCCTCGTGGCGCCCGCCGTCACCCCCTCGCTGCGGCGGGCCCGATTCGACGACGGCGACTCGATCGAGAGGCCCGGGGCGGTGGCGCTGTCCTTGCCGGCCGCGGGCGGGGAGGTCAGCTCGCCGAGTGTGCGGTGCCGGGAGACGGCGGCCGCGCTGGGCCTGGACGCCTTGGTGGAGCCCGAGCTGGCGGGCCTGGACGCGGGGCGCTGGCGGGGGCGGACGCTGGAGGAGGTCGGCACCGCCGAACCCGACGCGCTGCTCCAGTGGCTGACCGACCCGGCGGCCGCGCCGCACGGCGGCGAATCGGTAAGGGAGTTGTGCGCACGGGTCACCGGCTGGCTGGACCGGACGGCTCTGACCGCCGGCAGGACGATCGCCGTGGTGGAGCCGGAAGTGGTGCGGGCCGTGGTGCTGCACGCGCTGGGTGCGCCCGAGGCCGCGTTCTGGCGCGTGGACGTCCCGCCGCTGTCGGCGACGGAGATCACGGGCGGCCCCGGACGCTGGAACCTGCGGCTCGGCCAGGCCGGCGGCTAGGTACCGGTCCGGCGGGGCGCCGGAAATGCGGTGGAGCGGTGCGCCGCGTCCTGCCTAGGGTCGCGCCATGACCACCCGCACCTTCCGCGTCACCGTCCGCGGCGTCTTCGACGGCCTCAGCGCCGAGCAGCGCGCCGAACTGCTCTCCCATGCCGCCGAGCACGACGTGCTGCGCGCGGCCTTCACGCCCGAGGGCCACCTCAGTTACGACATCACCGCCCGTCCGGCCTTCACCTTCCGCTTCCAGGACACCGGGGAGGAAGAGGAGGACATCCTGGCGGCGACCGAGCGCGCCGAGGAGGCGGCCGTGGCGTGGCTCACCGAGCGCGGCTACGGCTACAAGAACCTCAGGTCCAGCGCGGAGGACCTCTCCCAGGCGCCCTTGAGCAAGCGGCAGCGCCGGGCGGCCGCGCAGCGGCAGGACTGACCCCGGCTCCAACTCCTCTTCCGGCGCCGCCGGATACGGCCACGGGGGCCTGAAGTCGCCGTGGCTCAGGTCACGTCGAGATGTGGGCGGATTGTGGGGAGCCTGTGCCACGGGCGTGGCATGCTCGGGGGCCACACCGGGTTACCGGCCGGTACTGCCCATCGGTAACCACGTTCGGTGTCTCTTCGCCACCCCCCACCCTCAGGACTGACCTTGCGCAGACGCACAAGGCTCGGGCATGCCCTCATGCCCGGCTTCGCCATGACCGCCCTCCTCCTCGCCGCCGGCTGCGCCTCACCGCCGCACCAGACCGCCGCCGACGGCCGTGCGCGGGAGGCCGCCCAGGTCTCCGACGGCTCCAGCGCCGCCGCCCGCGCGGACGGCCGGACGCTCGCCGTCGCCGCCGCACCGGCCACCGCCGCGACCACGGCCGCGGGCTCGGCGGGTGCGGGCCGGCCGGCGCACCGCACCACGCTCACCGTCACCTCGTACGACAGCAAAACCCGACGTGCCGTCATATCCTCCGCGAAGCAGGGCAGTTCGGCGAGCAAGGGGAAGGCGGGCGCGCCCGCCGTCTCCCCCAGCCCCGCGGCGCCGTCGCCGTCAGCGTCACCGTCGGCATCCGGACCCGCATCCGCATCCGCCCAGCAGGCCGCCGTCGGTGACGTCATCGCCAGCGCCCCCGCGCCCGGCGCCCCGGACGGGCTGCTCGCCAAGGTGACGAAGGTGCTCGGCGAGACCGACGCCGGCACCGAGGTGCAGACCGAGCCCGCGACCCTCGACGCCCTGCTCGGCGACGACACCGCGAAGGGCACCGTGCCCGTCGACCCGGCCGCCTTCGACGTCGACAAGCTGCTGCCCGACGTCAAGGTCTCCTGGTCCAGGACCGGTGACGTGCACGTCGGCCCCGAGGGCGCCCATGTGCCGCTCGGCAGCCTCCGTCTGGACGTCAGCACCGAGGTGCCGGCCGCCGAGGGTGCGCCGGCCTCCGCCGCGGCCTCGGTCGCGGGCTTCGTGCAGGTCGCCCCGCAGGTGGACTTCGCCTACGGCGGCGCGGGCACCGGCACCGCGCCCGGCTCCGCCTACCTCGGGGTCTCCGGCGACTGGAACTCCGGCTGGGCGGTCAAGGGGCGGGCCGGGGCCACCGCGACCCCGCTGCGCATCCCGTTCGCCAAGCTGCACGCCGACCCCGTCCTCCAGGTCGGCGCGGTCCCCGTCGTCGTCAACCTCGACCTGACCTGCTACCTCCAGGTGAGCGGCGACGGCAGGATCACCGTCGACGTGGAGCAGAACCTGAAGGGCGGCTTCAAGGCGGGCGGCACCTTCGGCACGGCCCAGGGCTGGACGCCGGTCAGCAGCTCGACCATGACGAGCACGCCGGTGCGCACCTCGGTGACCACATCGGGAAGCGTCCGCACCGCGCTGGGCGCCGAGGCCTCCGTCGGCCTCTACGGCAGCGTGGGCGTCACCGCCGACCTGGCGCCGTACCTGCGGGGCGAGGCCACCGGCACGGTCACCGCCACCTCGGCGACCCCGGGCGCGGATGCCCAGGGCGCCTGGAACCTGTACGGAGGTGTCGACCTCTCCGGCACCCTCCGCCTCCAGCTGTCGGTCTTCGGCACGCCGGTACTGGAGCGGGGCATCCCGCTGGGCACCCTGCACCGCGAGTGGAAGCTGGCGGGCGGCACCCTCTGACGCAGGTCAGTCCGCGCCGCCCGGTATCCAGCCCTGGCCGCGCAGCACCGCCGAGACGTCCGGCGCCCGGTAGTGCTCCCCCTTGAGCACCTTGCCGTCGGCCCGGCGGGCCACCTGCCCGTCGGGCCCCAGCTTGCTCATGTTGGACCGGTGGATCTCGGCGAGCACCTCGTCGAGGTCGATCCCGTGCACCAGTGCGGTGCCGTACGCCACGTAGACCACGTCCGCGAGCTCGTGCGCGAGCCGGTCGAGCGGCCCCTCGACCGCGACCTCGGCGACCTCCGCGGCCTCCTCGGCGAGCAGCTCCCCGCGGTGCGCGGCCAGTTCGGGAGAGACCTCGGCCGGCGTGGTGCGGGCAGCCAGGCCGAAGGCGTGGTGGAACTCCCGGACGAGCCGGGCGGGCGAGGCACCGGTCGGGGCACCGGGGACGGAACTGGTCATGCGAACGACTGTAGCTCCCGCCACTGACAGTCCCGGCTCGACGCCGTGCCCCGGCCCCGGCCCTGGTCCCGAGCCCGGTCCCACCCCTGGTCCCGACCCCGGCCCTGGTCAGGACGGTGACCTGCTGGCAGGATCGCGCGCATGCCCAAGCTGCTCCCCCGTATCGGCAGACGCCGCGCCCTCCAGTGCGCGGCCGCCGGCGTCGTCGCGTTCGGTCTGCTGCTGTGGTGGCTGCTGCCGCTCGGTGAGAAGCCGCCGACCGGGACGATCGTCTTCAGCACCGGGACGCTGCGCGGCGTCTACCAGGAGTACGGCGAACGGCTGCGCACCGAGCTGCGCAAGGACATGCCCGGCCTGAAGGTGAAGCTGGTGCAGAGCAACGGATCGTACGAGAACGTACGGCGGGTGGCGACCGGCCACGCCGACTTCACCATCGCGGCGGCCGACGCGGTGGAGACGTACGAGCTGAACGGCGGCCAGGACGCCGGACGGCTGCGCGGTGTGGCCCGGCTCTACGACGACTACGTCCAGCTCGTCGTACCCCGCGACTCGGGCATCACCGGCGTCGCGCAGCTGCGGCACAAGCGGGTGGCGATCGGGCTGCCCAACTCGGGGGTGCGGCTGATCGCCGACCGGGTGCTCAGGGCCGCCGGAATGGACCCGGCGAAGGACATCACACCGGTGTCCGACGGCATAGACACCGGCCCGGACCAGCTGCGGGACGGCAAGATCGACGCGTTCTTCTGGTCGGGCGGCCTGCCGACCAAGGGGCTGCTCGACCTGGCGAAGAAGTTCAGCTTCACGTTCGTCCCGATCGGCGAGGGCCTCGTCGCCAAACTGCACACCGAAGGCGCGGCCTCGCTGTACTACCGGGCGACCAACATGCCGGAGTCGGCGTACCCGTCCGTGCAGCAGGGCACGACGGTGCCCACGATCGCGGTGTCCAACGTCCTGATGACCCGCAAGGACGTCGACCCGCGCCTCACCGAGTGGGTGACCCGCACGGTCATCAAGAGCCGTGACGACATCGGCAACCACGTCCACTCGGCCCAGCTGGTGGACCTGCGCACGGCGATCTACACGGACCCGCTGCCACTGCAGGAGGGGGCGCGCCGCTACTACCGCTCGGTGAAGCCCTGAAGCGCCCCGTCAGGAGCCAGGGAGGACCCCTCGCTCACCCCTCTCACCCGTCCCTCGCTCACCCGCCCCGCGGCACGGTCACCGTCACCCGCAACCCCCGCGGCTCATGGTGCTCGCAGGACAGCGAACCGCCGCCCGCCGCCAGCAACGCCCGCGTGATCGACAGCCCCAGCCCCGACCCCTTCACGTTCTGATGCCGCCCGCTCCGCCAGAACCGGTCCCCCACGCGCGCGAGTTCCTCGTCCGTCAGCCCCGGCCCCGTGTCGGTCACCACGACCGTGGACACGTCGCCCTCGGCGCGTACGGTCACCTCCACCAGACCCCCCTCCGGCGTGAACTTCACCGCGTTGTCGATCACCGCGTCCAGCGCGCTGGACAGCGTGACCGGGTCGGCCCACCCGGTGGTCGGCGCGCAGTCCCCGGTCAGCCGGACCCCCTTCGCCGCGGCGGCCGGCGCCCACGCGGCGATCCGCTCCTCGGCCAGCCTGCCGAGGTCGGTCGTCATCAGGTCCGCATCGGCGTGCTCGGCCAGCGCCAGGTCGAGCAGGTCGTCCAGGACCTGCGCGAGCCGCTTGCCCTCGGTGCGGACCGAGGCGATCTCCTCGTTGTCCTCGGGCAGTTCGAGGGCGAGCAGCTCGATGCGCAGCAGCAGCGCGGACAGGGGGTTGCGCAGCTGGTGGGAGGCGTCGGCGACGAAGGCGCGCTGCTGCTCCAGCACGTCCTCGACGTTGTCCGCCATCTCGTTGAACGCCCGGGCCAGCCGTCTGAGTTCCGGCGGACCGCCGGCCGCCGCGACCCGGGACTTGAGCCGGCCGCTGGCGATCGCGTGCGTGGTGGCGTCGAGCACCCGGACCGGCCGCAGCACCCACCCGGTCAGCCGCAGCGCCGCGCCGACGGCCAGCAGCATCGCCGTGCACTCGCCGGCGCCGATGACCAGCCAGTCGCGCAGGGTGCGGGAACGCATCGGGCCGGTGGGCGAGTCGGTGACCACCACGGCGACGACGTCGCCGTCCCGGATCACCGGTGAGGCCACCACCAGCCGGCTGCGCTGCCACGGCCACACCTGTGCGGGATCGTGGCTGCGGCGGCTGAGCAGGGACTCGTCGAAGGCCTCCCGGACCTCGCCGGTCGTCGGCAGCACCCAGTCGTCGGGCGCGTTGGCCATGGAGGACGCGTTCCGGTAGAAGACGCCCGCTCGGATGCCGTAGACGCCGTAGTAGCTGGCGAGTTCGCGGCGGAGGGTCTCCAGGCGGTCGTCCGTGCTCGTGGGGCGTGCGCTGGTGGGCGTGTCGGTGACGAACTGGGCGAGGGCGGCGAACCGCGCGGTGTCGTCGATGCGGTCGACGACGACCTTCTGCTGCTGCGCGGCGGCCGTGCTGACGGCGAGCGGGACGCCGAGCGCGAGCAGCACGGCCGCCATCAGGACGATGAGCAGCGGAAGGAGGCGTGTGCGCACCCGTCCCCGCTACGCGGCCGGGGCGACGAGCCGGTAGCCCACGCCGCGTACGGTCTCGATGAGCGCGGGCATGCGCAGCTTGGCGCGCAGGGAGGCGACGTGCACCTCCAGGGTGCGGCCGGTCCCCTCCCAGCTGGTGCGCCAGACCTCGCTGATGATCTGCTCCCGGCGGAAGACCACGCCGGGCCGCTGGGCGAGCAGCGCCAGCAGGTCGAACTCCTTGCGGGTGAGCTGGACGACCTTGCCGTCCACGCTGACCTGGCGGGTGGGGAGTTCGATGCGGACGGCGCCGAGCCGCAGCGCGCTGTCGCCGTCGGCGCCGGCCTGGCCGTCCTCGTGGTGGGTGCGCCGGCTGACGGCGTGGATCCGGGCGAGCAGTTCCCCGGTGTCGTACGGCTTCACCACGTAGTCGTCGGCGCCGAGGTTGAGGCCGTGGATGCGGGAGCGGACGTCCGAGCGGGCCGTCACCATGATGACCGGGGTGCTGGTGCGCTTGCGGATCTTGCCGCAGACCTCGTAGCCGTCCTGGTCGGGCAGGCCGAGGTCGAGCAGGACGACGTCGTAGCCGTCGCTCTCGGGGACGAGGGCGCGGAGAGCCTCCTCGCCGCTGCGGGCGTGGGTGACGGAGAAGCCGTGCCGGGCCAGGACCGCGGAGAGTGCGGCGGCGACGTGGTTGTCGTCCTCGACGAGCAGCAGTCTCATCCCGGCCCCCTCCGGTTCAGCGGTCGTACGGTCGTGGTTCGTCGTCGGCTTGCCTGCGGAAAACCCACGCGTTGCGAAAAGCGTGCACGCGCGCGTGCACGAGGAGCAGTCACGCTGATGGACGCCGACGGCGTCAAGTGGGTTCCGGTGGCGCGCGGGTTCCGTTACGCGGCCGATACCCGGGCGGCCGCCGGTGCTACGAGCCGTGTCCGACTGCTACCGGATCGTGATGCTCAGATCTCCCTCAGATGTAATGACGCTGGTCATCCGCCCTCACTACATTCCTCCGCAACCGAGGAGGACGGAGCCCGAAAGCGATGACCGAAGTATCGGTGGCCGAGCAGGACGTGGCCGCGACCGGCGAACTGGTCGTCCTGAAGAGTGTCAACAAGCACTTCGGCGCGTTGCACGTGCTCCAGGACATCGACCTGACGATCGCCCGCGGTGAGGTCGTCGTGGTGATCGGGCCCTCCGGGTCCGGCAAGTCCACGTTGTGCCGCACCGTCAACCGTCTGGAGACCATCGACTCCGGATCGATCACCATCGACGGCAGGCCGCTGCCCCAGGAGGGCAAGGAGCTGGCCCGGCTGCGCGCCGACGTCGGCATGGTCTTCCAGTCCTTCAATCTCTTCGCCCACAAGACAGTGCTCGAGAACGTGATGCTCGGGCAGGTCAAGGTCCGCAAGGCGGACCGGAAGCAGGCCGAGGAGAAGGCGCGCGCCCTGCTCGACCGGGTCGGCGTGGGCACCCAGGCCGACAAGTACCCCGCACAGCTCTCCGGCGGCCAGCAGCAGCGCGTCGCCATCGCGCGGGCGCTGGCCATGGACCCGAAGGTCATGCTCTTCGACGAGCCGACCTCGGCCCTCGACCCCGAGATGATCAACGAGGTCCTGGAGGTCATGCAGCAGCTGGCCAGGGACGGCATGACGATGATCGTGGTCACCCACGAGATGGGCTTCGCCCGCTCGGCCGCGAACCGGGTGGTCTTCATGGCCGACGGCCGGATCGTCGAACAGGCCACCCCGGACCAGTTCTTCAGCAACCCGAGCAGCGACCGGGCCAAGGACTTCCTGTCGAAGATCCTGCACCACTGAGGCGCGGCAGACCCCGCTCCCTTTTCACAGAGCTCTTCCGCAGACCTCTGCACCGAGTTCTTCGCAGAGCTCTTCACCGAGCTCTTCACAGCCGTCTCACCACAACGAGGGATGTTCATCATGCAGCTCCGCAAGGTCACCGCCGCCTCGGCCGCCGTGCTCGCGCTCGCCCTGTCCGCCACGGCGTGCGGCAGCGGCGACAAGGACGACAGCGGTTCCTCGGGCGGCGGCAAGATCAAGATCGGCATCAAGTACGACCAGCCCGGTCTCGGCCTCCAGGAGCCCGACGGTTCCTTCTCCGGCTTCGACGTCGACGTGGCCACCTATGTCGCCGGGCAGCTGGGTTACAAGCCGAACCAGATCGAGTTCGTGCAGACCAAGAGCGCCGACCGGGAGAACGCCCTCGCGCGCGGTGACGTGAAGTTCATCGCGGCCACCTACTCGATCACCGACGAGCGCAAGGCGAAGGTGGACTTCGCCGGCCCGTACCTGCTGGCCCACCAGGACCTGCTGGTCAAGAAGGACTCGACGATCGCCAAGGGCGCGGACCTCAACGGCAAGAAGCTCTGTTCCGTGACGGGTTCGACCTCGGCGCAGAACATCCAGAAGACGATCGCGCCGCAGGCCAACCTCAAGGCGGTCGGCACCTACTCGGAGTGCATCGCCGGCCTGCAGAGCGGCGCCGTCGACGCGGTGACCACGGACGACTCGATCCTCGCGGGCTTCGCCGCGCAGGACAAGTACAAGGGCCAGTTCAAGCTCGCCGGCCTGAAGCTGAGCAACGAGAACTACGGCATCGGCGTCAAGAAGGGCGACTCCGCGACCCTCGACAAGATCAACAAGGCGCTGGAGAAGATGGTCGGCGACGGTTCCTGGGACAAGGCCGTCACCAAGAACTTCGGCCCGGCGAACTACAAGAACGAGCCCGCCCCGAAGATCGGCGTGATCGTCAAGTAAGGCACGGGTCTCACGAGGCCCCTCTCGGACGCGCCGCCCGCCACCGCTTCCCCGGCGGCGGCGCCCCACGCCCTCCACGTACGCCACACACCCGGAAGCGCGGGAAATCGTGTTCGACTTTCTTCAAGGCTACGACGTCCTAGGGGCGTTCTGGACGACGGTGGAACTGACCGTCCTCTCCGCCGTCGGCTCCCTGGTCTGGGGCACCCTGCTGGCCGCGATGCGGGTCAGCCCGGTCCCGCTGATGCGCGGGTTCGGCACCGCCTACGTCAACATCGTCCGGAACATCCCCCTGACGGTCATCGTCATCTTCACCTCGCTCGGCCTCGCCGACATCTTCGGCGTGACGCTGGGCGCCTCCGACTTCAAGGTCCAGGGCTTCCGCCTCGCGGTGCTCGGCCTGACCGCCTACACCGCCGCCTTCGTCTGCGAGGCGATCCGCTCCGGCATCAACACGGTGCCCCTCGGACAGGCCGAGGCGGCCCGCGCGATCGGGCTGAACTTCTCGCAGACCCTGCGGCTGGTAGTGCTGCCGCAGGCCTTTCGCGCGGTGATCGGCCCGCTGGCCAACGTCCTGATCGCGCTGACGAAGAACACCACGGTGGCAGCCGCGATCGGCGTCGCCGAGGCCGCGGCCCTGATGAAGACGATGATCGAGAACGAGGCCCAGACGGTGGCCATCGGCGCGGTCTTCGCCCTCGGCTTCGTGGTCCTGACCCTCCCGACCGGCCTGTTCCTCGGCTGGCTCGCCAAGCGCCTGGCGGTGAAGCGATGAGCTCCGTCCTCTACGACACCCCGGGGCCCCGCGCCAGGCGGCGCAACGTGGTCCTCTCCGTCGTCTTCGTCCTGCTCCTGGCCCTGGCCATCTGGTGGGTCTGGCAGACGATGGACGACAAGGGCCAGCTCAAGTGGGCCCTGTGGCAGCCGTTCACCACCTCCGATGCGTGGACCACGTACCTGCTGCCGGGCCTCGGCAACACGCTCAAGGCGGCGGCGCTCGCCATGGTCATCGCCCTCCCGCTGGGCGCGCTCTTCGGCATCGCCCGCATGTCCGACCACGCCTGGGTGCGGATACCGGCCGCCTGGATCGTGGAGTTCTTCCGCGCGATCCCGGTCCTGCTGCTGATGCTGTTCGCCAACGAGTTCTACGTCCGCTCCACCGATGTCGGCAGCGACGAACGGCCGCTGTACGCGGTCGTCACCGGCCTGGTGCTCTACAACGCCTCGGTGCTCGCCGAGGTGGTGCGGGCCGGCGTCCTCGCGCTCCCCAAGGGGCAGACGGAGGCGGCCTACGCGATCGGGCTGCGCAAGGGGCAGACGATGACCGGCATCCTGCTGCCGCAGGCGGTCACCGTGATGCTGCCCGCCATCGTGAGCCAGCTCGTGGTGATCGTGAAGGACACCGCGCTGGGCGGCGTGATGCTGCAGTTCACGGAACTGCTCACGGCACGCGGCACGCTCGCCGCCAACTACGCCAACGTCATCCCCAGCTTCGTCGTCGTCGGCGTCGTCTTCATCCTGTTGAACCTCGCCCTCACCACGTTCGCCTCCTGGCTGGAGAAGCGGCTGCGGCGCAGCAAGCGCGGCACCGGTGCGGTGCTGGGTGCCGAGGACGTCAGCGACCTGAACGCGGCGGAGATCAGCGGTACCTTCGCGACCGGGGCGGGCGGGGCCAACGCCTGACTCCCGGTCAACCCGAACGACGCACACGGAGGCAGCGGCCGCAGGGGCGCTGCCTCCGCCGTTTTCCCGGGCGCCACGGCACTCGCGCGCCCACCATGCTGACGTGTCACCGGGTGCGCCGCTTGACCGGGTGGCGCCCAGTCTGTTGCATACGTTCTGTGATCGTGCACCCTGCTCCAACAGTCTGTTCAACTGTGTCCGTCGGGACGTACGTACGGGCAGGGGGCGCCGCGCCGTGGACCCGGTGATCATCGTCGGAGCGGGGCCCGTCGGGCTCACGCTCGCCCTGGCGCTGGCCCGCCAGGAGGTGCCGTCCGTCGTCCTGGACGAGGGTCCGGGCAAGGACGAGCCGCGCCCGGCGCGCACGGTGGTGCTCCGCGAGGACACCGCCGCCCTGGTGACGCGCCTGTCCGGCACCCCGCCGGAGGACCTGGGCGCCCGCTGGACCGGCTGGCGGTCGATGCGGCGCCGGCAGTTGCTGCGCGAGGTCGTCTTCGACGACGTCGGCGAACCGTCCCCGCTGCACCTCGCCCAGCACGTGCTGACCAACGCCCTGCGCGCCGCGATCGCCGACGAACCGCTGGTCAAGGTCGCCACCGACAGCCGTCTTGACGCCGTCGAGCAGGAGCGCTCAGGCGTCACCGCGCACACCCGGGGCCCCAAGGGCACCTGGTGGCGCGGCAGTTACCTGGTGGGCTGCGACGGCCCCCGCTCGACCGTGCGCAAGCTCCTGGACATCCGCTTCCCGGGCCGTACGGCGGTGGAACGGCACGCGGTCGCCGCGCTGCGCACGGAACTTCCGTGGCCCGGCCAGGCGTTGCTCCATCGGACACCGCCGTGGCGGACGTCCGGGCCCTCGGCCGGGGAGGTGACCGCCCGCCCCCTCCCGGACGGCGTGTGGCGCCTGGACTGGCTGCTGCCGCCCGGCAAGGACCTGGTCACGCCCGAGCTGCTGGTGACCCGGATCCGCGAGACCCTCGCGGGCTGGACGGGCGGCACCACCCCGCCGTACGACCTGCTCGACACCGGCGTCCACACCGTGCACCACCGCCTCGCCCGCAGGTGGCGGGTGGGCCGGGTGTTCGTCGCCGGGGACGCCGCGCACCTGCTCGGCGCGCTCGGGACGCACGGCCTGGACGAGGGCCTGCGCGACGTGGACAACCTCGCCTGGAAGCTGGCCCCGGCCTGGCACCACGGCCCGCACGAGGCGCTGCTCGACAGCTACCAGACCGAGCGGCGCGCGGTGGTCGCCGCCCGGCTGCGCGCCGCCGACCAGGCACTGCCGCTGCTGCGCGGCGGTGGCGGGCTGCGCGGGTTCGTCCCCGGCGCGTCCCGGGGGCGCGACGCGCTCCTCACCGAAGGTCACCTGGGGCAGGGTCCGCTCGGTGCGCCGGGGGCGTACGCCGACTCGCCCCTCGCCCCCCGGCACCTGGAGCACGAGATCCCGGTCGGCACCCCGCCGGGGGCACCGGTCACCGATGTCCGGGTCACCGCGGAGGACGGCACCTTCGTGCAGCTGCGCTCGCGTCTCGGCCGCGGGGCGCTGCTCGTCGTCCTGATCGCGCCCGGTACGGGGGTCTGGGACCGCAAGCACTGGGTCTCCGCCGGGATCATGCCCCGGCTCGCGGCGGCCGTGACCGCGCTGCCGCACCCCGCCGAGCTGCTGGTCGCCGAGGCCTACCCGGGCGCGCCGGCGCACACGGTGCTGCTCGTGCGCCCCGACGGCCAGCTGGTCACCGCCCTCAACGGAGTCCGCCCGGCCGACCTGTACGCGGCGGCCGAGGCGACGCTGGGCGGCAAGGACCGGGAGCAGAACGAGCAGGCGGAGCAGAGCGAGCAGGCGGAGCAGAGGACGGAGACGGAAGCGCAGACCGGTTCCCCCGCCCGGTGACCGGGCCGTCCACATCGTGACGGTGAGTTGACCGGCCCGCACCGGCATGGTGTACTCCGCATCGTGAACGACACGACTGTGCGCCTGTGGCGGAAGGTCCATGTGGACCTGGTCCGCTATGCGGGCTGCGTGTGTCTTCCGTCCTGCTGACTTCGCATTCCTCTTTCTCTCTCCGGGCGCCGTCTGCGCCCGCTTCTGCGAACCCTCATCAGGATCGGTGCACGTGTCTGCCTCTCTCTCGTCGTCCTCCGTTTCCTCGTCCGCCCCCGCGCCCGGCGCCGCGCCCACCCAGGCGGACCTCCTCGACTTCGTCCGGCGTACGGCTGCCGACGCCGAGCTGATCGCCTCGCTCCCGCTGGACCCGGAAGGCCGCACCTGGGTACGGCTCGAGGGCCCCGCCGGCAGCGAGGCCTGGCTGATCGGCTGGCCGCCCGGCTCCGGCACCGGCTGGCACGACCACGCCGAGTCGGTCGGCGCCTTCCTCACCGCCACCGGCGAGCTGAAGGAGTACTCGCTGGCCACCCGGCTGCCCACCGACGGCTGGAAGACCCTGGAACTCTCCGAGGGCGTCGACCGCGAGCGCCGGCTGCCCGCCGGAAAGGGCAGGTCCTTCGGCCGCGACCACGTCCACGAGGTACTCAACGAGTCCACCGAGCACCACGCGGTCTCCGTCCACGCCTACTACCCGCCGCTGCCGCGGATCCGCCGCTACAGCCGCACCGGACAGGTACTGCGCCTGGAGCAGGTCGAGCGCCCCGAGGACTGGCAGTGAGCGGCACGGAACCGGTGGAGGCACGTCCGGTGGGCATCGACGAACTGCTGGAGCGGGTGCGCGCGGGCTATCGGCGCATCGAGGCGCAGGAAGCGTACGAGGCGGCGCACACCGGCGAGGCCCTGCTCGTCGACATCCGCTACGCGGCGCTGCGCGAGCGGGACGGGGTGATACCCGGTGCGCTCGTCATAGAGCGGAACGAACTGGAGTGGCGCCTGGACCCGCAGGGCAGCCACAAGACCCCGGAGGCCACCGGCCACGACCTCCAGGTCGTCGTGATCTGCAACGAGGGCTACGCCTCCAGCCTGGCCGCCGCCTCCCTGCACCAGCTGGGCCTGCACCGGGCGACGGACCTGATCGGCGGCTTCCAGGCATGGAAGACGGCAGGCCTGCCGGTCACACCTCCGTCGTCCTAGTCCCTACGGTCGTCCTAGTCCCTACGGCTCCCCGGTCCCGGTCGCGTCCGTACGGCTGTCGATGAGCGCGGCGACGGCGCTGCAGACGGCTGATGGCAGACGGCGGACGGGGGACGGCGGACGGCACCTCGCGGCGCGTCCGGCGGGGCGCCCAGGCTGAGCGCCTAGTCCTTCGCCGTCGCCGCCGTCACCGCCGGCACCCGCAGCGCCACCCGCCCGGGAAGGGCCGTAGCCATCAGGGCGAGCAGACCGGCGGTTGCCACGACCGTCACGTACAGCAGGGGCGTGACGGTCGGCGCGGCGCGGCCCGTCATGCCGACACTGAAGGCCGTCAGTACGGCGAGCGCGATGCCGCTGCCGAGGGACGTGGCGAGCGTCAGCACGGACAGCACCTCGGTGCGCAGCATGCGCAACACCTGACGGCGGGTGGCGCCGGCCAGCCTGAGCAGCGCGCACTCTCGCACGCGGTCCGCGATCGACATGGCGATCGTGTTGACGACGGCGATGGCGGTGAAGGCGAGGACCAGCCCCATGGCCAGGAAGTTGACCTCGGCGTTGTCCTGCCGGCGGTGGGCCTGGAGCGAGTCGGCGGCGGTCGGCGAAAGAATGTCGAGCCCTGGGAACTCACGCAGTGTAGTCGCGAGTTCTGCATGTGTACGGGCGGTGCGCACGAGGACGGAGGAGGCGAGCGGGTTGTCCACGTGGTGCGAGACGAGGTCGTGGGCGAAGGTGAGGTCGCCGAAGCCCAGACCCCGGGCGTAGACGGCGGCGACGGTGAGCGTGGCGGGCGTGCCGTCGCCGAGGGTGAGTTTCAGGGTGCTGCCGGGCCTCAGACGGTGCTGATCGGCGGCCAGTTCGCTGACGGCGACGGTGCGGTCGGTGAGCCGGCCGAGGGAGCCGGCGGTGACCTCGGGGTCCCAGGTGCGGGCGAGGCCCTCGGGGGTGACGCCCTGGGCCGGGTACTTGTCGAGTCCGATGCGGACGGTCGTACGGACCACTTCGGTGACCGTGTCGTGGCGCGCGCGCAACTGCCGTGCCGCCGCGGCCGGTACGCCGGGTCCCCGGGCGGCGACGACCCAGTCGGCGGTGATCCCGGCGCGGGCCTGGGCGCGGGCGGCGTCGTCGAGGGTGGCCTGGACGAACAGCACGGTGCAGGTCATGCCGATGAGCAGGGTGAGCGGGGTGACGACGGAGGCCATCCGGGCGGCGTTGCCGCGCAGGTTGGCGGTGGCGAGCCGGCCACCGTGACCGGTGAGCCGCAGCGGGCCGGCGAGCAGCAGTGCGGCCGCCCTGACCAGCAGCGGACCGAGCAGGGCGACGGAGGTGGCGAGGACCACGACGGCGAGGAAGGTGACGGGGGTCGAGGCGGGTTCGGTACGCAGGGAGGTGAGCAGCACGACGAGGACGGCTCCACCGGCGAGCAGCAGCAGACCGGCGGCGATCCTGCCCCAGGCGGGCCGGGCGGGCTCGACGCGGGACTCGGCCAGCGCCTCGGTCGGCCGGATCCGGGTGATGCGCCGCGAGGCGATGCGGGCGGCCGTCCAGGCGCCGGCCAGGGTCGCGGCGAGCGCGGCGAGGGGCGGGACGACTCCGGTGGTGTGCTGAAGCGTGGTGGGTACGGCGCCGAGTGCGACGAACCTGTCGTGCAGCCAGGCGCCCAGCGGCAGGCCGAGGAGTGCGCCGAGCGTGCCGGCGACCCCACCGATGATCAGGGCCTCGCGGCCGAGCACCCGGCGGATCTGTCCCGGCGTGGCGGCGATGGCGCGCAGCAGGGCGAGTTCTCGGTGGCGCTGCTGCACGGTGAGCGCGAAGGTGCCGACCACCACCAGGACCGCCACGAGCAGCGAGGTCCCTCCCATGGCAGCGCCCATGCTGACCAGCCGGACCCGGGCGGCGGCCGCGTCCAGGAACTCGGCGGTGCCACGGGCGTCCCCGGTGGAGACCTGGGCGGTGGTGCCGCGCAGTGTCCGCGTCACGGCGTCCTTCAGCTGCTGCGGGTCCGTGCCGTGCGCGGGCAGTACGCCGAACGCGGTGACCTGCCCGGGATGTGCGGCCAGTCTGCGGGCCTCGGCGGCGGAGAAGAAGAGTGCCGTCTGGTGGCGCACGTCCGTGGCCGGGGCGGCGATTCCGGTGATCCGGTAGGCGCGCGGGGCCTGTGTCGACTGCACGGTGAGGGCGTCGCCGGTTCGCAGGTGGGCGCGTGCGGCGAGGTCGCGGTCGACGACCAGGTCGGTGGCGGCTTTTGGAGCCGTACCGGAGACCAGGCGGTACGGAGTGAGCGCGGCGGACTCCCAGGCGTGTCCGTAGGCGCTTCGGCCGCCGGTGCCGGCCCGGAGTCAACGGCTGGGCCAGGAAGGTCAGTTCGGGCACGACCCGGGCGACACCGGGCGTGCGGGCCAGTCTGGTTTCCAGGCCGGCCGGCAGCCAGGCGCGCTCGGCGATGGGTTTCGCCTTGTGCTTGACCTTGGTCTTGCCGTGCTTGTGCTTGACGGTGGTTCGGTGAACGTACTGGTCGGCAGAGACCACGACGGGTGTTGCCGCGTAGCGCTCGGTGCGGATCGTGCCGCGCAGTCCTGTGTCGAGGAGCGTGCCACAGGCGGAGATCAGCGCGGCCGCACACAGCAGGGCGAGGAAGGCACCGAGAAACCCGGCCTTGCGGGCGCGGACGGTCTTGAGGGCGTAGCGCAGCATCATGGCGTACACGCTCGTCCACGCACGGCTGCGCGGGCACTGCGGTGGTCCGGCGTCTTGGAGTGGGGTTAACCCCACCCCCTCAAGGCTGTCGCCCCGTCAGAAGTCCCCGCCCTCCAGGAACTCCGTGTCCTCGCCCTCCTCCTCCAGCGCCCGCCGGACGACCCGGAGGGCCATGCCCTCGGAGTATCCCTTGCGGGCGAGCATGCCGGCGAGGCGGCGGATCCGTCTGTCGCGGTCGAGGCCCCGGGTGGAGCGGAGCCTGCGGGCGACGAGTTCGCGGGCCGTCTCCTCCTCCTGCTCGGAGTCGAGCTGGGCGACCGCCTCGTCGATGAGCGCCGAGTCGACGCCCTTGGTGCGCAGTTCCTGGGCGAGCGCGCGCCGGGCCAGTCCCCGGCCGTGGTGCCGGGACTCCACCCAGGCGTCCGCGAACGCGCTGTCGTTGATCAGCCCGACCTCCTCGAACCGGGACAGCACCTCCTCGACGACGTCGTCCGGGATCTCCCGCTTGCGCAGGGCGTCCGCGAGCTGTTTCCGGGTGCGCGGGGTCCCGGTGAGCAGGCGCAGGCAGATCGCCCGCGCCCGCTCAGCCGGGTCCGCTGGAGGTTCCCCCTGCTCGGCCCTCGACGAGGAGGAGGAACCCCCGTCCTCACCGGACGGCTCCCCGAAGCCGCGCCGGCGCCGCGTCCCGGGCCGCCGCGAGCCACGGCCGGGTGACCCGTGCCCGCGGGGCCTGCCCGGGCCCTCGCCGTACGTACCGTCCCCCTCGTGTCCCCCGTGCTCGGCGCCGCTCGTGCCGTAGGCCTCGTCACCGTCCCCGGCGGAGCCCGGGTCGCCCCCGGTGCCCCTCCCCCGGGGGGCACCGGGGGACGTGTACTCGTGGTCGGCCCAGTCGGTTCGTCGTGTCACGTCGTCAGCTCTTGGCGGTGGCGGCCTTGGGCTTGGTGACCTTGGCGGCGGCCGGGGCGGGCACCGTCTTCGCGGCGTCGTCCGGGGCCGCGGTGGTGGTGACCGCCGCGTCCGCGCCCGGCTCGGCGGCGGGCTTCTCCGGGCGGACGCCGACGCCCAGCTTCTCCTTGATCTTCTTCTCGATCTCGTTGGCCAGGTCGGGGTTGTCCTTGAGGAAGTTGCGCGCGTTCTCCTTGCCCTGGCCGAGCTGGTCGCCCTCGTACGTGTACCAGGCACCGGCCTTGCGGACGAAGCCGTGCTCCACGCCCATGTCGATCAGGCCGCCCTCGCGGCTGATGCCCTGGCCGTAGAGGATGTCGAACTCGGCCTGCTTGAAGGGCGGCGCGACCTTGTTCTTGACGACCTTGACCCGGGTGCGGTTGCCGACCGCCTCGGTGCCGTCCTTCAGGGTCTCGATGCGGCGGATGTCGATACGCACCGAGGCGTAGAACTTCAGCGCGCGGCCACCGGTCGTGGTCTCCGGAGAGCCGAACATCACGCCGATCTTCTCGCGGAGCTGGTTGATGAAGATCGCGGTGGTCTTGGACTGGTTGAGCGCGCTGGTGATCTTCCGCAGCGCCTGGCTCATCAGGCGGGCCTGGAGACCGACGTGGCTGTCGCCCATCTCGCCCTCGATCTCCGCGCGCGGGACGAGCGCGGCGACGGAGTCGATGACGATGAGGTCGAGGGCGCCGGAGCGGACCAGCATGTCCACGATCTCCAGGGCCTGTTCGCCGTTGTCGGGCTGGGAGAGGATCAGGTTGTCGATGTCGACGCCGAGCTTCTGCGCGTACTCGGGGTCGAGGGCGTGCTCCGCGTCCACGAACGCGACCTGGCCGCCGGCCTTCTGGGCGTTGGCCACGGCGTGCAGGGTCAGGGTCGTCTTACCGGAGGACTCCGGTCCGTAGATCTCCACCACACGGCCGCGCGGCAGGCCACCGACACCGAGGGCGACGTCGAGCGCGGTCGAGCCGGTCGAGATGACCTCGATGGGCTCCTTGGCCCGCTCGCCCATGCGCATGACCGCGCCCTTGCCGAATTGCCGTTCAATCTGTGCGAGTGCGGCGTCGAGCGCCTTCTCGCGGTCGGTTCCTGCCATGGGTTCCACCCGGTTTGCTTGAGTCGATCGCTTCACGTCAAAGACGCTAACGCCTGCCACTGACAATGCGCCCCGACGCCGGTTCGGCCTGTGGACAACTCGGGGACATATCCGCCGAAACCGTGTCGTACCGCCGCTGGGATCCCCGCCGTGAGCCGTTCCGGAGCCTCCATAAGAATGGATGTTCGATTTTCGTGTCAAGCGCACCACGCGGTACTCCCGCCACTTCCCCGCAGGGCGCTCACCCACCGCTCACCCGCTGCCCGTCCACCGTTCCGCCACGGGCTCCGGGCGTACACGGCACGCGTGCCGGAGCGCGCGGCACGCCGGGGGCGGCAGCCGGAAGCGGGACCGCCGGGCGGTGGTCCGCACCACCCGGCGAGGCGTTCACCCGATCGTGAGTTTCCTCCTGCCCGCGCCCGTCGTGCGGCGATGCTCGAAGAGGCGGCCGGGGAGAGCGCCGCCCCTGGGTGGCGTGGGTGGGAGAGCGCATGACACGTGAGACGGGACGACGCGGCCTGGACGAGCAGGCCGTGCTGCTGGCAGCGGGGCTGGCCGACCTGGCCGTGAGCACGGTGGGCACCGCATTCGGGACGTTACGGGGGCTGCTGCGCCGCTCGGACGCCGCCGCGCTGGCGGCGGAGGCCGAGCACGACCTCACCGCACGGGGGCGCCTGGTCCTGGACCGGTACGCGGCCGTGCCCCCGGCCCACCTGGAGATCCTCGCCCGGCACGCTCTGGCCCGGCGGACCGCCGGCGATGACTGACCGCTGGGATCCGGCCGCCTTCAAGAGCCGAGTCGACGACGTGCTGCGCCGGTTCGTCGCCGAGGAGGCCGGCCTGTTCGCGGCGGTCGACCCGCTCCTGGGCCCGGTGGCCGAGCAGCTGGAGGCGGCGGCCGCGGACGGCAAACGGCTGCGGGCGGCGTTCTGCTACTGGGGCTGGCGCGCGGCGGGCCAGCCGGACAGCGACGCGCTGGTGCGGGCGGCGGCCTCCATGGAACTGGTGCACGCCGCCGCCGTCGTCCACGACGACCTCATCGACGACAGCCCCCTGCGGCACGGCCGCCCCACCCCGCACGTCGCCCTGCGTGCCGCCGTACAGGACCGTCCGCGCGCCGACGACACCGCGCGGTCGCTGGCGATGCTCGTGGGCGATCTGCTGATGTCACTGGCCGGGCAGCTGTTCGCGACCTGCGGGCTGCCCGCCGCCTACCTCGCCCGGGCCCGCCCCCTGTGGTCGGTGCTGGCCAGGGAACTGATCGCGGGCGAGTGCCTGGAGATCCTGCGCACCGGAGCCGGTCCGGACACCACGGCCTCACTCAAGGTGATCCGCTACAAGACCGCCAAGTACACGGTCGAGCAGCCCCTGTTGATCGGCGGCGCCCTGGCCGGGGCCGGCGAGCGGCTGCGCGAGGGGTACTCCGCGTACGGGCTGCCGTTGGGCGAGGCGTTCCAGCTCCGCGACGACCTGCTCGGCCTGTTCGGAACACCGGAGCACACCGGCAAGGCCAACGCGGACGACGTGCGCGGGCACCGGCCCACCGCCCTGCTCGCGGAGACCTGGCGCCTCGCCCGTGCCGACGACCGGGAGCGGCTGGGCGCGCTGCTCGGCTGCCGTGATCTGGACGCGGACGGCCTGGACGCGGTCCGCGAGGTGATGTGCCGGCTCGGGGCACCCGACCGGATCGAGCACATGATCGGCGCGCGGGTCGCGGAAGCCCTCGACGCCCTCCACCACCTGAACGTGCCGGCCCCTGCCGCCGGTGCCCTGACCGCGCTGGCCCACTCGGCCGCGACCCGGCTGTCCTGAACCCCACGGGCGGCCCGGACCACACCCGCGACGACCCGCGACCACCCCGCGCCCCGCGCGACCGGCGCGCCCCGCGCGACCCGCGATGACAAGGAGCCCTGCCGTGATCCACACCGAGGCCTCGCTGGACACCCTGCGGCACGCCGGTGACGAACTCGCCGACGCCACGGTCGCCGCACTCTTCGAGCGCGGGGAGGTGGGCACGTTCAACACCCTGATGCGCTACGTCTCCACCGCCGGCGCGCCCCTGCCCGACGGGCTGCCCGAGGTCGCACGGGAGTACCTGGAGGCCACCCGGGTGCCGCCGTCCTGGGTGGACTGGGGCGAGATGGAGAAGGCCCGGCTGTTCTTCATCGACAACAACGTGCACATCTCGACCGCGCTCTCCTTCGCCGCCATGCCCGCCTGTTACGTCGTCCCGCGCGTGGCGAAGCTGCTGTCGGCCACCCACGGGCTGAAGTACCCGTCCAAGCGCATGGCGGAGACCGGTCAGTTCACCGTCTACCTCATGCGCCCCGACGCCTTCGAGGCCGGCAGCCGCTTCGTCCCGGCCGTCCAGAAGGTGCGCCTGCTGCACGCCTCGATCCGGCACCACCTCAAGCGCGAGAACCGCTGGGACACCGAGGCGCTCGGCACGCCGATCTGCCAGGAGGACATGATCGGGGGCCAGATGTTCTTCTCGATGCTGGTCCTCGACAGCCTGCACCGGCTGGGCATCCACCTGTCCACGGAAGGCGCGGAGGCGTACTACTACGCGTGGCGGGTGGTGGGCGCCATGCTCGGCGTCGACCAGGAGGCCGTCCCTGAGACCCTCGAAGAGGCACGCGCCTTCCTCGACCTGTACATGGTCCGGCACATGGGCCCCTCCGAGGAGGGCGCGGTCCTGACCCGGCAGCTCATCGACCTCTACGAGGAGGTCGTCCCCGGCACCTTCTTCGACCCGGTCGTCTCCGCCCTCATCCGCCACCTGGTCGGCGACACCTGCGCCGACTGGCTGGAGGTGCCGCGCACCCCGTGGGACACCGTCGTCAAGGCCGTACCGCACCTGCTCGGCGTCCTGGAGACCGTCGAGGACCGCTCCCCGCTGGGCGCCTGGGCCCTGGACCGCCTCGGCCACCTCACCACCGTTCTGGAACTGTCCTCGCTCACCCGTGGCCGCGTCATGCACTACGCCATCCCCGAGCACCTCAGGAAGGACTACGGCGTCGCGGGCACGGTCCCCCGCGCCCGGCGGTGGACCCCGCCGGCCGCCACGGTCTCCTGATCGCCCCCTGCGCCCCTACTCCGCGAGGCGTACGGCGGGTGTCTTCGGCCGGACGACGACCGCGCGGGCGGGCGCCGGGAGGCTGGGCGCATGTCCTCCTCCCTGCAGAGTCCGCCCCGCAGGCCACCGGCGAACCCGCTGGCCGGGATCCTGGTCCGGGTGCGCCCCGCCGAGCGTCTGTGTCACGTGACCGGCGTGCTCCTCGTCCTCTGCGGTCTGGCGCATCTGGTGGTGTTCGCGGTCGACGGCGGGCCCTGGTACGGGCCGGTCTCCTGGCGCAAGCCCGTCACCTTCGGGCTCTCCTTCGGTCTGACGCTGATGGCGGTCACCTGGGTCACCTCCTACCTGAGGGTCGGGGAGCGGCTGCGGACCGTCCTGCTGCTCGTGTTCGCCGCCGACTGTGTGGTGGAGGTCGGCGGGATCACCCTGCAGGCGTGGCGCGGGGTGCCCTCGCACCTCGACATGGAGACGCCCTTCGACACCGCGGTGTCCATGATGCTCGCGGTGGGCGGCGGGGTCCTGGTGGTGCTGCTCACCGTCTTCGCGGTGGCGTCCTTCCGGCACCGGCCGGCCGGTCCCGTGGGCATGGCGCTCGCCGTGCGCTCCGGGTTCGCGGTGCTGCTGGTGGCGCTGGCCTCGGGAGCGGCGATGATCGCGCGCGGGGTGGTGCTCGTCCGGACCGGACACCAGGAGGCGGCGTTCGCCTCGACGGCCCCGCTCAAGCCGCTGCACGCGGTCAGCCTGCACGCGGTGCTGGTCCTGCCGGCCCTGGCCCGGCTGCTGTCGCGCACCGGGTGGAGCGAGCGGACCCGGCGGCGGGTCGTCGCCGCGGCGGTGGGCTGCTACGCGGCGGCCGTCGCCGTCGCCGGGGTGTGGGCGACTCTCACCTACTGACCGCGACTCACCTACTGACCGCGACTCACCCCTGGCGACCGCGACTCACCTCTGGCCACCGCGGAGGCCGTCAGGCCGAGCCCCCCTCGGACTCCGGTTCCTCGGCCGGCCGCTGCCATATCAGGCGCTGCGTCAGGCGCCGCGCGCGCGTGCGCAGCCCGGGGCCGCCCGTGCTCCGCCGGCGGTGCCCCTGCACCCGCGGGTCGTCCGTGACGTCGTACCGCTTCACGTAGGCGCTCAGGAACGCCTGGAGCGTGGCGACCGCCGGGATGGCGATCAGTGCGCCGACCGCGCCGAGGAGCGCGGTGCCGGCGATGACCGAGCCGAAGGCGACCGCCGGGTGGATGTCGACCGACTTGGAGGTCAGCTTGGGCTGCAGCATGTAGTTCTCGAACTGCTGGTAGATCACGACGAACACCAGTACCCACACCGCGTACAGCGGGTTGACGGTGAACGCGATCAGCATCGGCAGCGCGCCCGCGAGATAGGTGCCGATGGTGGGGATGAACTGCGACACAAGTCCGACCCACACGCCCAGCACGGGCGCGTACGGCACGCCGAGGGCCTGCAGCAGGATGTAGTGCGCGATTCCGGAGATCAGCGCCATCACACCGCGCGAGTACAGGTAGCCGCCGGTCTTGTCGACGGCGATCTCCCAGGCGCGCAGCACCTCGGCCTGGCGGGCGGGTGGCAGCACGGAGCACAGGGTGCGGCGCAGCCGGGGGCCGTCGGCGGCGAAGTAGAAGGCGAACAGCGTGATCGTCAGCAGCTGGAAGAGGCCGCCGAGCACCTGTCCGGACACGTCGAGCGCACCGGCCGCGCTGTTCTGCGCGTACTTGCGCAGCCAGTCGGAGTGCAGCAGGCCCTCCTGGACGTCGACCCGCTTCACTTCGGTGTGGAAGGTGTGGTTGACCCAGTTGATGACCGAGTCCAGGTAGTCGGGGAAGTCTTCGACGATCTTTATGATCTGCCCGGCCAGCATCGAGCCGAGCAGGGTGATGAACCCCGCGGTGGCGATCGCCAGGCCGAGGAAGACCAGGAAGGTCGCGAAGCCCCGGCGCATGCCCCGGGAGGCCATCCAGCTCACCGCGGGCTCGATGGCGAGCGCCAGGAAGAACGCGATGAGGATGTTGATCAGCAGTCCGGTGAGCTGGTGGAAGGCCCAGCTGCCCAGCTGGAAGGCGGCGACGAGGGCCAGGGCCAGCACCAGGGCGCGCGGCAGCCAGCGCGGCATGCGGGCGCCCGGTACCGCGGCGCCGGCGGCCGGTGCTCCGGCGCGCGGCGTCGTGTCGGCCGTGCCGGCCGGGGATGCGTCCTGGGCGGTCCGCCCGTCCTCGTCAGTGGATACCACGGTGCAAGTCTCGCCTACGCCACTGACAACGCGTGGCCCGTCTCCGATCCTCGCGCACGGTCAGCGCCTCTCCCCCGGAACGTTCATGACCGTGCAGACCACGCGCCACACGTCCTTGGCCTCCCAGCCGGCGTCCAGGGCCTCGTGCACCGTCAGCCCGCCGAGCTCCGTCATCACGTGATCGCGCGCGAAGGTGTCGGCGTACCCGGAACCGAAGTGTTCATCCATCCGCTGCCAGAAAACCGTCAACCGCATGAAACCAGTATCCCGCCCCTGAGAGTGGGCCCTGCCCGGGAGCGCCTGCCGAGACCGCTTTCCGCCCTACGGTCTTGCGCATGGCCGAATCCGGAGCTTCCTCACTCCCCCCCACGCCCCCGGCGCACTCCCCGCTCTTCCGCGCCGAACGGTTCATGTGGCTCACCGCCCGCGTGCTGGAGCAGCGTCTCTTCGCGTACCACTTCCTGAACGGCGGCCCCGACCCGGTGGAGACCGCGCTGGACGCCTACCGCAACGAGGACGGCGGCTACGGACACGCGCTGGATCCCGATCTGCGCGGCCCGGTGAGCCAGCCGCTGCACGCCGGGCACGCGCTGCGCGTCCTGGACGCCATCGGGCGGTGCGGCGGGCAGCGGGTGGAGCGCGTGTGCCGCCATCTGACGGCGGTCTCCACCGCGGACGGGGCGCTGCCGGCGGTCCTGCCCGGCCCGCGCGGCTACCCGGCGGCGCCGTTCGTCCCGGTCGTCGACGACCCTCCCCCAGCCGCGCATACGCTCGGCCGGGGACACCCCCATGGCTCGCTCCTCGCCACCGGCCCGGTGGTGGGCCTGCTGCACCGCAACGAGGTCTGGCATGCGTGGCTGTTCCGGGCCACCGACTTCTGCTGGCAGGCGATCGACGACCTGGAGAAGTCGCACCCGTGCGAGATCGAGGCCGCGGTCGCCTTCCTGGACACGGTGCCCGACCGCTCACGCGCGGAGGCGGCCGCCGACCGGCTGGGCCGCCTGGTGCGCGAGCAGCGCCTGGCCGCGCTCGACCCGGAGCGCCTCGGCGCGTACCCGGTCGCCCCCGGCTATGCCCCGGGCGAGCACCACTTCCCGCACGACTTCGCGAAGTCCCCGGACTCGCTCGCGCGCACGTGGTTCACGGACGAGGAGATGACCCGCTCGCTCGACTTCCTCGCCGCCGGGCAGGAGGCGGACGGCGGCTGGCCGGTCCGCCGCGAGCAGTGGGCGCCTGCCGCCGCGCTGGAGGCCCGCCCCCGGGTGACGATCGAGGCCCTGCACACGCTGAGGGCGTACGGCCGCTTCGTGGGGTGACCGACGGCTTCGGGAAGGCGGGCGGCGGAAGTCTCAGCCGGTGACGGCCCGCAGCCCCGCCGTGACCACCACGGCGACCCCGACGACGACCAGGAAGGGCGCGCGCAGCACCAGCGCCACGGCGGCCGCCCCGAGGCCCGCGGCCCGGGCGTCCAGCACGAGCGCGTGCCCGTCGGCGAACGTCTGCTGGGCCGTGAGGGCGGCGAGCAGGGCCACGGGCAGCAGGGCGGACAGCCGTCGCACCACCGGCCGCTCCAGCACCCCGGCCGGCACCAGCAGGCCGGCGAGCTTGACGGCGTAGCAGCCGAGGGCGGTCGCGCCGATCGCGATCCAGAAGTTCACCGGGTCTCCTCGGGTGCCTCGTCGCGGGTACGGTCACGGCCGGAGCGGATGCCGGAGACGAACAGGGCGGCCGGTGCCGCCAGCGCGGCCACCAGGACCGGCACCCCGGCCGGCAGCACGGGCAGCAGCCCGAGCCCCAGCAGCACCGCGAGGGCGGCGACCGCGCGGTCGGTCGTGGTCTTCAGCATGGGGGCGAGCAGGGCCAGGAAGACGGCGGGTCCGGCCGCGTCCAGGCCCCAGGCGCCGGTGTCCCCGACGGCCTTGGCGCCGAGCGCGCCGAGCAGGGTGGTGAGGTTCCACAGCACGTACAGGCTGAGCCCGGTGACGGTGAAGCCGATCCGGGCGGCGCGCCGCGTCGGCTGGGCCAGGGTGACCGCGGTGGTCTCGTCGATCACCCACTGGGCGGCGAACGGCCGCACCACGCTCGGGAGGGACAGCACCTGTGAGAGACGCAGCCCGTAGAACGCGTTGCGCACCCCGAGGAAGAAGGCCCCGGCCGCCGCGGTGAACGGGTTGCCGCCGGCCGCGAGCGCGCCCACCAGCGCGAACTGGGAGGCGCCGGTGAACACCAGGAGGCTGAGCGCGCAGGTCTGGAGCAGGCCGAGCCCGCTGCCTGCCGAGGTCACCCCGAAGGCGAACCCGGAGAGTCCCACGGCGACCCCGACCCCGAGGGCGTCCCTGACCACGGCGGAGTCCGGCTTCGGGCCGCCTTCGCCGCGTATGTCTGCGAGTGCTGTCTGTTGTGCCACGCCCGGGACGCTACGGGCCGCCGTGCCCCGCGTCTTGTACGTTCTTGCGCTCGCGCTGGTAGGCGCCCGGTGGGACGCCGACGATCCGGGCGAAGTGCCGGTTGAGGTGCGGCTGGTCGGTGAAGCCCACGGCGACGGCCGCGGCCGCGGGTGCCGTGCCGGCGTCCAGCAGCAGCCGGGCGCGGCGCACCCGGGCGTCGGTCAGCCAGGTGTGCGGGGGCATGCCGTAGGCGTCGCGGAACGCCCGCAGCAGCGCGAAGGGGCTGGTGCCGAGGTCGGTGGCGAGCCGCTCCAGGGTCGGAGGCTCGGCCATCCGCTCCTCCAGCACCGCACGCGCGCGTGCCGCGAGCCGGGCGCCGGCGGTACGGACCTGCCGCTGCGGCAGCGGGCCGCCGTTCAGCCGCAGGAGTCTGGTGACCGCGACGCGCAGCAGGGTGTCGGCGGCGAGCGCGTTGCCCTCGTCGGCGGCGCGCAGCACCCGGTGGACGAGGGCCACGCTGTACGGGTCGTCGAGCACGGGACTGACGAAGCCGGGGGTGCCCCGGATCGCGGTGGTCTCGGCGGCGATCCCCGCCACGAGGTCCGGCGCCGGGTAGACCGCCCCGTACCGCCATCCCTCGGGCACCCCGGCCCGCCCGGTGTGCGGGGTGTCCGGGTTGACCAGCGCAAGCGCCCCCGCCCCCGCCGACACGTCGGAGCCCCGGTGGTGGAAGACCTCGACGCCGTCCGCGATGGCGGCGATCACGAAGTGCTCGTGGGTGTGCCGCACGAACGTCTTCCTGATGTACCTGGCACGCAGCAGATCGACACCGGGCAACGCCTCGTACCGCCAGTGCCGCGCCCGCTCGTCCGATCCCGCCATACGACCATTGTCGGCCGCCCCGGCACACCCGGTGGACCCCTGCCCGCTTCGGGCAGCCGCAGACGGCGAACCGGCCCACGAGGGCTCACCCGCATCCGACGGCGAAGCCGGACCGGGTGGCGATGCGGGCGCCAGACACAGGACCGAAGGCGAAGCCGAGGGCGTCTTTGCAGGTCAGCGCCGCTTGTCAGTGCTCGGGTGCAGGATGGACCCATGGCGAAATCCGCACACCGGGCCCTCGACGGCTTCTCCCCCGCGACCCGCGGCTGGTTCACGGGGGCGTTTTCCGCGCCCACCGCGGCCCAGGCGGGCGCGTGGCAGGCCATCGGCGCGGGCTCGGACGTGCTGGTCGTCGCCCCGACCGGCTCCGGCAAGACGCTGGCCGCCTTCCTCGCCGCCCTGGACCAGCTGACCGCCACGCCGCCCCCGGCCGACCCGAAGAAGCGCTGCCGCGTGCTGTACGTGTCGCCGCTCAAGGCCCTCGCGGTCGACGTCGAGCGGAACCTGCGCAGCCCGCTGACCGGCATCCGCCAGGAGTCCGTGCGCCTGGGCCTGCCCGAGCCGGAGGTGCGGGTCGGTATCCGCTCCGGCGACACCCCGGCCGCCGAGCGCCGCGCGCTGTCCACCCGTCCGCCGGACATCCTGATCACCACCCCGGAGTCCCTGTTCCTGATGCTGACGTCGGCCACGCGCGACGCGCTGACCGGCATCGAGACGGTGATCCTGGACGAGGTGCACGCGGTCGCGGGCACCAAGCGCGGCGCGCACCTCGCGCTCTCGCTCGAGCGGCTGGACGAGCTGCTGCCGAAGCCGGCCCGCCGGATCGGCCTGTCGGCGACCGTCCGCCCGGTCGACGAGGTGGCCCGCTACCTCTCACCGCACCGCAAGGTGGAGATCGTCCAGCCGAAGTCCGGCAAGGAGTTCGACCTCTCCGTCGTCGTCCCGGTGGAGGACATGGGCGAGCTGGGCGGCTCCCCGGCCACCGACGGCAGCGAGGGCGCGGAGAAGCCGTCGATCTGGCCGCATGTGGAGGAGCGGATCGCCGACCTGGTGCAGGCCCACCGCTCGACGATCGTGTTCGCGAACTCCCGCCGGCTGGCGGAGCGGCTGTGCAACAGGCTCAACGAGATCGCCTACGAGCGGGTGACCGGCGAGCCCCTGGACGAGCACCACTCCCCGGCCGAGCTGATGGGCGGCTCGGGCGCGGCCCATGGCGCCCCGCCGGTCCTCGCCCGCGCGCACCACGGCTCGGTCTCCAAGGAGCAGCGCGCGCTGGTCGAGGAGGACCTGAAGGCGGGCCGGCTGCCCGCGGTCGTGGCCACCTCCAGTCTCGAGCTGGGCATCGACATGGGCGCGGTGGACCTGGTCGTCCAGGTCGAGTCCCCGCCGTCGGTCGCCTCCGGCCTGCAGCGCGTCGGCCGCGCCGGACACCAGGTCGGCGCGGTCTCCACCGGCGTGGTCTTCCCCAAGTACCGGGGCGACCTCGTGCAGGCGGCCGTGGTCACCGAGCGGATGCGCACCGGTTCCATCGAGTCCCTGAGGGTCCCGGCCAACCCGCTGGACGTCCTCGCGCAGCAGCTCGTCGCGATGACGTCGCTGGACACCTGGCAGGTCGACGACCTGCTCGCCACCGTGCGCCGCGCGGCCCCCTTCGCCTCGCTCCCGGAGTCGGCGTTCACCGCGGTCCTCGACATGCTCGCGGGCCGCTACCCGTCGGACGCGTTCGCCGAGCTGCGCCCGCGCGTGGTCTGGGACCGGGTCGCGGGGACGGTCACGGGCCGCCCCGGCGCCCAGCGGCTCGCCGTCACCTCGGGCGGCACGATCCCCGACCGCGGCCTCTTCGGCGTCTTCCTGGCCGGTGCCGACCCCAAGAAGGGCGGCGGCCGGGTCGGCGAGCTGGACGAGGAGATGGTGTACGAGTCCCGGGTGGGCGACGTCTTCACCCTGGGCACCAGCTCCTGGCGTATCGAGGACATCACCCGCGACCGTGTGCTCGTCTCCCCCGCCCCCGGCGTCCCCGGCCGTCTCCCCTTCTGGAAGGGCGACCAGCTGGGCCGCCCGCTCGAACTGGGCCGTGCGGTCGGCGCGTTCCTGCGCGAGGTCGGCGCGCTTTCCAAGGACGACGCCCGGCTGCGCCTGCTGGCGGCGGGCCTGGACGCGTGGGCGGCGGACAACGTGCTGTCGTACCTGGACGAACAGCGCGAGGCCTGCGGCCATGTCCCCGACGACCGCACGATCGTGGTCGAGCGCTTCCGTGACGAGCTCGGCGACTGGCGGGTCGTCGTCCACTCCCCCTTCGGCGCCCAGGTGCACGCCCCCTGGGCGCTCGCCCTCGGCGCCCGGCTGGCCGAGCGGTACGGCATGGACGCGCAGGTCATGCACGCCGACGACGGCATCGTGCTGCGGTTGCCGGACGCCGACCTGATGGGCCTCGACCTGCTCGACCAGGCCCCCCTGAAGGCCGGTACGGAGTACGACGCCGAGCAGGCCCCCGTGGGCGCGGCGGACGTCGCCTTCGACAAGGGCGAGGTCGACCAGATCGTCACGGACCAGGTCGGCGGCTCGGCCCTGTTCGCCTCCCGCTTCCGCGAGTGCGCCGCCCGTGCGCTGCTGCTGCCGCGCCGCAACCCCGGCAAGCGCACCCCGCTGTGGCAGCAGCGCCAACGTGCCGCCCAACTGCTGCAGGTGGCGAGCGAGTTCGGGTCGTTCCCGATCGTCCTGGAAGCGGTCCGCGAGTGCCTCCAGGACGTCTTCGACGTCCCCGGGCTCGTGGAGCTGATGGGTGACCTCGAATCCCGCAAGGTCCGCCTGGTCGAGGTCACCACCCCGGAGCCGTCCCCGTTCGCCCGCTCTCTCCTCTTCGGCTATGTCGCCCAGTTCCTGTACGAGGGTGACTCCCCGCTCGCCGAGCGCCGCGCGGCCGCGCTCTCCCTGGACTCCCGGCTGCTGGCCGAGCTGCTGGGCCAGGCGGAGCTGCGCGAGCTGCTCGACGCGGAGGTGCTGACCGAGCTGGAGCGCGAGCTGCAGTGGCTGGCCGAGGACCGCCGGATCAAGGACCCGGAGGGCGTCGCCGACGTGCTGCGGCTGCTCGGGCCGCTCACGGACGCCGAGTTGGCGGAGCGGGGCGCCGAACCGCAGTGGGCCGCGGAGCTGGCGGGCGCCCGGCGGGCCATCAAGGTCCGGATCGCCGGGGCCGAGCACTGGGCGGCGGTCGAGGACGCGGGCCGGCTGCGCGACGCCCTCGGCACAGCCCTGCCCGTCGGCGTCCCCGAGGCCTTCACCGAGCCGGTGAAGGACCCGCTCGGCGATCTCCTCGCACGGTTCGCGCGCACCCACGGCCCGTTCACCTCGGCCACCGCGGCGGCCCGCTTCGGGCTCGGGGTGGCGGTCACGGAGGGCGCGCTGCAGCGGCTCGCCGCGGGCGGGCGGGTGGTGCAGGGCGAGTTCCATCCGGCGGGCATCGGCCAGGAATGGTGCGACGCGGCGGTGCTGCGCAGGCTGCGCCGCCGTTCGCTGGCCGCGCTCCGGCACGAGCTGGAGCCGGTGGCACCGGCCGCGCTCGCCCAGTTCCTGCCGCAGTGGCAGCACATCGGCAAGGGGCACGGGCTGCGCGGCGTAGACGGACTGGTGCGCGCCGTGGAGCAGTTGCAGGGCGCTTCCGTACCGGCGTCCGCGCTGGAGAAGCTGGTCCTGCCGTCCCGGGTGGCGAACTACTCGCCGGCCATGCTCGACGAACTCACCGCGGCCGGCGAGCTCGTGTGGGCCGGCGCGGGTGCCCTGCCCGGCAAGGACGGCTGGGTCTCCCTGTATCTGGCGGACGCGGCCCCCGTGCTGCTCCCGCCGCCCCACCCGCTGGAGCTCACCGCCCTCCACCAGTCCGTGCTCGACGCCCTCTCCGGGGGCTACGGCCTGTTCTTCCGGCAGATCGCCGACCAGGTCCGTGCCACCACCCATCCCGACGCCACCGATCCCCAACTGGCCGACGCCGTCTGGGACCTGGCCTGGTCCGGGCGGCTCACCAACGACACGCTGGCCCCGATGCGCGCCCTGCTCGGCTCGGGCCGTACCGCCGGCTCCACCGCCCACCGCGCCAAGCGCGCCGTCCCACGCGGCCGTTACGGCTCCCTGACGGCGGCGGCCCGCCCCACCTCCCGCACCGGGCCGCCGACCGTGGCCGGGCGCTGGTCGCTGCTGCCGCAGCGCGAGCCGGACACCACCGTGCGCGCCCACGCCCTGGCCCGCACCCTCCTCGACAGGCACGGTGTGGTGACCCGGGGCGCGGTCGCGGCGGAGGGCGTCGAGGGCGGCTTCTCGGCGGTGTACCGGATCCTGTCGGCGTTCGAGGAGAGCGGCCAGGCGCGCCGGGGTTACGTGGTGGAGGGACTGGGCGCGGCCCAGTTCGCGATGGACGGCGCGGTCGACCGCCTGCGCGCGGTGTCCAACGCCCGCGAGCGCGGCGAGGCCCTGCCGGGCACCGGCTTCAAACCCGCCGGAGCCCACGGCGCTTCAGCGCTCTCAGGCCCGAACGGCGGGCACAGCACACCCACCGACTCCCTCGATCCGCTCGGCCCCTTCGACACGGCGGGCTTCCCCGACCTGGACGGCGACTTCAGCTGGCCGCCCGAGCCGCCCGCCGCTCCCGGCGACTACGTCTCTCCCCAGGACCTCGCCCCTGCCGACCCGTTCGCCGCCCCCGGCTACGGCGGCCCCCGAGGTGGCAGCCCCGCCAACCCCTACGGCGCGAACCCCTACGCCTACGGCAACCGCCACACCCGGACAGCCGCGGCCCCCGACCCCAGAGCCGTGGTCCTCGCCGCCGCCGACCCGGCGAACGCCTACGGCGCCGCCCTCCCCTGGCCCGAGCCCCCGACCGGAGCCGGGCACAAACCGGGCCGCAAGGCCGGCTCGCTGGTGGTCCTGGTCGAGGGCGAGCTGACCCTCTACATGGAGCGCGGCGGCAAGACCCTGCTGGGCTGGCCCGCCGCCCCGGACACGGCCGCCATGGACGACACCCGGCTCCGCACGGCGGCGGAGGCGCTCGCGGCCGCCGCCCGCGCGGGCACCCTCGGCACGGTGACGGTGGAGCGGATCAACGGCGTCTCGGCGCTGACCTCACCGCTGGGCACCCTCCTGGAGGCGGCGGGCTTCATCGCGACCCCGCGCGGCCTGCGGCTGCGGGCGTGAAGCACCGTGCGCACCTCACCTCCCGCCCCCTCCGTGCCACCCTTGAGCCATGCCCGAAGGTGACACGGTCTGGCAGGCCGCGAGGCGCCTGCACGACGCACTCGCCGGCCAGGTGCTGACCCGCAGCGACTTCCGGGTGCCCCAGTACGCCACGGTCGACCTCAGCGGCCGTACGGTCCTCGGCACCACCCCGCGCGGCAAGCACCTGCTGACCCGGTTCGAGGGCGGCCTGACCCTGCACACGCACCTGCGGATGGAGGGCGCCTGGAAGGTCTACGGCACCGGTGAGCGCTGGCGGGGCGGTCCCGCACACCAGATCCGGGCGGTGCTCGCCACCGCCGACCGCGCGGCCGTCGGGTACCGCCTCCAGGTCCTGGAGTTCCTGCGCACCGGCGAGGAGGAGCGTGCCGTGGGCCACCTCGGCCCCGATCTGCTGGGCCCCGACTGGAACCCCGACCGCGCCCTGGCCAACCTCCTCGCGGACCCCACCCGCCCGCTCGGCGAGGCCTTGCTCGACCAGCGCAACCTCGCCGGGATCGGCAACATCTACAAGAGCGAGCTCTGCTTTCTGATCGGCGCGACCCCCTGGCTCCCGGTCGGCGCGCTCCCCGCCGACCGCGCCGCGGTCCTCCCCGGCCTCGCCCAGCGCCTCCTGGAGGCCAACCGCGACCGCGTGGTCCGCTGGACCACCGGCCTGCGCGGCCACGACCTCTACGTCTACGGCCGCGCGCCCCGCCCCTGCCTGCGCTGCCGCACGCCGATCCGCCTCGCCGACCAGGGCGACGGCTCCCGCGAACGCCCCACCTACTGGTGCCCGACCTGCCAGACCGGCCCGGCCCCCGCCCCGGGTTCCCGGCGCGCCCACGGAACCCGCCCGCGCACGACCAATTGACGGACCGTCAGAAACGCTCGTACCGTCCCTTCATGCCCCTCACGGCGTACGACCTCACCGGACGCACCGCATTCGTCACCGGCGCCGCCGGCGGCATCGGCCGGGCGTCCGCCGTACTGCTCGCCGAGGCGGGCGCGACCGTGCACTGCGCCGACCGGGACGCGGACGGCCTGCACGAGACGGCCGCGTTGATCAAGGACCGGGGCGGCACCGCCCGTACCCACACCCTCGACGTCACCGACCGGGAGCGCCTCGGGGAGGCCGTGCGGTCCTGCGGGCGGCTGGACGTCATGGCGGCGATCGCCGGGATCATGCACCGCAGCCCGGTGCTGGAGACCAGGGACGAGGACCTCGACCGGGTGCTGGGCGTCAACTTCAAAGGGGTGCTGTACGCCTGCCAGGAGGCGGCGAGGCTGATGCTGGCCGGGCGGAGCGGGGGCAGCATCATCACCATGGCCTCGGGAGCGATCGACACCGGCGGGCCCGGCCTGCTCTGTTACGGCGTGGCCAAGGCGGCCGTGGTCCAGCTGACCAGGACGCTCGCCAGCGAGGTCGGCCGGCAGGGCATCCGCGTCAACGCGGTCGCCCCGGGCTGGACCCGCACTCCCATGACCGACCGCGACGACAGGGCGGAACAGCAGCAGGCGGAGGCCCGGATGGCCCGGATGTCGCCGCTGGGCCGGGTCGGCGAGGCCGTGGACGTCGCGCACGCCGTGCTCTACCTGGCGTCCGACGCCTCCTCGTTCACGACGGGCCAGATCCTGCGCCCGAACGGAGGGGTGGCGATGCCCTGGTAGCCCCTGGCGTCCGCCAGGCCGTCCGCCAGCGGGCCGGCCCCAGGGCCCCCGCCGCCCGGCTCCTCGGCACGCAGTTCACCGGCAGCAGGCTCAGTCCCCACCCGCCGGCGGCCACGGTGCCCTCGAGCGCCCCGGCGCCGTCGGCGAAGGTGATCCGCAGCACGGCCCACCACCACACCGCCGCGAACCCCCACGCAACCCCCCAGCGCACTATCCGCCCCACCATGGCCGCCACCTCCAGCCGGACGCTAGAACGCCGCTCGGCCCACTGGGGAGGCGCACCGAGGGCTCACCGATGCAACGGCCGTGGACCGGCATCGGCGCCTGCTACGCGTTCTCCACGAGGGCGCCCCACGTCGCCTCGGGCACGGTCTTCGGGTCCGCGTCGGACAGCGGGCTCTTCACGGCGTACATGCGTTGTCTCCGGTCGTCAGCCCCCGGTCAGCGTTCCTCCACCATGACCGGATCGGCGGACACCGGCAAATGGACGCATGCCGTCCACGGACGCACGAAAGCCCCGGCCGCCCCTCCCAGGTCTGCCCCGGGAGGGCCCCGGCCGGGGCCTCGCGCACTTCTTCGACGCCGGGTCGGCGCCGCGTCGGTCTATCTCCGCGCAGGGGTCACGCGGCGACCACGTCCACCGCCTCGGCGGGCGCCTTGATGGTCACCCGTTCCGGTGGCACACCCGTCACCGAGACGCTACCCAGCATCGGGCGAACCGGCGTGGGCACGGGCTCGGTGGCCTGGGCGGACTGGGCCAGCTCGGCGAGAGCGAGCTCGTCGCTCACTTCTCGCATGAGCTCGGACATCCGTACGTCCAGCGCGTCGCAGATGGCGGAGAGCAGTTCGGAGGAAGCCTCCTTCTGCCCCCGCTCCACCTCGGAGAGATAGCCGAGTGAGACTCGGGCGGACGAGGAGACTTCGCGCAGAGTACGGCCCTGGCGCTGGCGCTGCCGACGCAGCACGTCACCCAGCAGGCGACGGAGCAGAATCATCGGTGGCTCCCTCCTCGGACCGCGTAGCCGCATCCTTCACGCCCCACCGTACCGCCTCGCGCCGCGGCCGTGCGGGGAGCGATGTCGTGTTCACTCAGGGCTGCAAACATCAAAACCCCCCGTTCTGTTCCGTATCCTGTGCCCGCTCATTCCCGGTCTGTTCGCTCGCAAGCTCCCTCAGAAGCAGTGCGAGTACGCTCCGTACACTCTCTCTACGAATTTCCGCGCGGTCGCCGTTCAACCGCAGGGCCTCCACTTTTCCGCCAGCGGCAGAACCGGAACCAGGGCCGAACGGCCCGTCCACGGCCACGAAGACCGTCCCGACCGGCTGGCCGTCCTGTGGTTCCGGTCCGGCGACTCCGGTGGTCGCCAGGCCCCAGTCGGCACCCAGCGCCTTGCGCACTCCGGCGGCCATCTGGGCCGCGACCTGCGGATCCACCGCGCCCCGCTGGGCCAGCAGAGTGGCGTCCACGCCCAGCAGCGTGTGCTTCAGCTCGGTCGCGTAGGCGGTGACCGAGCCCCGGAACGCCTTGGACGCCCCCGGCACCGTGGTGATCTCCGCCGCTACCAGGCCGCCGGTCAGCGACTCGGCGACGGCGAGGGTCTGCCCCCTCACCGTCAGTAGTCGCACCAGTTGGGCGGCCGTGGAATTCACGCTTCCGTCTCCTCCAACGCCGCCGCCCGCTCGGCGATTCCCCGCCGTCGCAGCACAATGGCCTGTCTCACATAGTCGAGGCCGGTGACGACCGTCAGGACGACGGCCGCCGCCATCACCCAGAACCTCAGGGTCGCCAGCCACCCCGTCAGTGCCAGCACGTACATCCCCACGGCCACGCCCTGGGTGAGGGTCTTGAGCTTGCCGCCGCGGCTGGCCGGGATCACGCCGTACCGGATGACCACGAAACGCATCAGCGTGATGCCGATTTCCCGGGCGAGGATCACGATCGTCACCCACCAGGGCAGGTCGCCCAGCCCGGACAGGCAGATCAGCGCCGCTCCCATGATCGCCTTGTCGGCGATGGGGTCGGCGATCTTCCCGAAGTCGGTGACGAGGTTGTAGGTGCGGGCCAGATGCCCGTCGAACAGGTCGGTGATCATGGCGATGGCGAAGGCCGCCCAGGCGAGCGAACGCCACGCCGGGTCGTAGCCGCCGCCGGCCAGCATCAGGGCGACGAAGCCGGGCACCAGGACCAGCCGGAGCATGGTCAGCAGATTGGCGACGTTCCACAGGCTGGCCTGGTTGACGGCGGCAGCGGCGATCTTCCCGCCGCGCACGGGGCGCTCGCCGTCGTGGGTACCGGAGCCGTGGGAACCGGAATCCGGGGCGGCACCGGAGGTGGCGGCGGAGCCCGGGGCGCCGTGCGCGCCGGAGGGGCCGCCCGCGGCGGACGCCGGGACTCCGGTCATCTGCCCGCCTCCTCGCTCCATGCGGGCGAGCCCTGCAGCGGCTCGGCCACCAGGTCGACACCCTCCGTACCGACCACCTTCGCCTCGACGATACGGCCGACACGCAGTCCCGCGCCGCTGGTCAGCAGCACCTGTCCGTCCGTCTCGGGCGCCTGGTGGTCCGCCCGGCCGCGGATGCCGTCCTCGTCGTCCACGGACTCCACAAGGACGTGCACGGTCTCGCCGAGGCGCTCCTCGGCCCGCTGCGAGACGAGCTCCTCGGCGAGCCGGGAGATGTGCGCGAGCCGCTCGTCGACGACCTCTTCGGGCAGCTTGTTCTCGTACGTGGCCGCCTCGGTGCCCTCCTCGTCGGAGTAGCCGAAGACACCGATGGCGTCCAGGCGGGCGCCGTTCAGGAAGCGCTCCAGCTCGCCGAGATCGGACTCTGACTCGCCGGGGAAGCCGACGATGAAGTTGGAGCGGACACCCGCCTGCGGGGCCTTGCTCCGGATGGTGTCGAGCAGCTCCAGGAAGCGGTCGGTGTCGCCGAAGCGGCGCATGGACCGCAGCACGCCCGGCGCGGAGTGCTGGAAGGACAGGTCGAAGTACGGGACGACCTTCGGGGTGGAGGTCAGTACGTCGATCAGGCCGGGGCGCATCTCGGCGGGCTGGAGGTAGCTGACGCGCACCCGCTCGACGCCCTCCACCTCGGCCAGCTCCGGCAGCAGGGACTCCAGGAGACGGATGTCACCCAGGTCCTTGCCGTAGGAGGTGTTGTTCTCGGAGACCAGCATGATCTCCTTCACGCCCTGTTCGGCCAGCCACCGGGTCTCGTTCAGCACGTCGCTCGGGCGGCGTGAGATGAAGGAGCCGCGGAAGGAGGGGATGGCGCAGAAGGAGCAGCGGCGGTCGCAGCCGGAGGCGAGCTTGACCGAGGCGACGGGGGCGCCGTCGAGGCGGCGGCGCAGGGGCGCACGCGGCCCGGAGGCGGGCGCGACGCCGTCGGGGAGGTCGGCGGGGCCGTGCCCCGGGAGCGCCACCGAGGTGGCCGAGTCCTGCCGCTCGGCGGGGCTGATGGGCAGCAGCTTGCGCCGGTCGCGCGGGGTGTGCGAGGCGTGGATGCCACCGTTGAGGATGGTCTGCAGGCGGTCGGAGATGTCGGAGTAGTCGTCGAAGCCCAGCACGCCGTCCGCCTCGGGCAGCGCCTCGGCGAGCTCCTTGCCGTACCGCTCGGCCATGCAGCCCACGGCCACGACGGCCTGGGTTCTGCCGTGCCCCTTGAGGTCGTTTGCCTCCAGGAGGGCGTCGACGGAGTCCTTCTTGGCGGCCTCGACGAATCCACAGGTGTTGACGACGGCGACGTCCGCGTCCGATGCGTCCTCTACGAGCTGCCAGCCGTCCGCCTCCAAACGGCCTGCGAGCTCCTCCGAGTCCACCTCGTTACGGGCGCAGCCGAGAGTGACGAGTGCGACGGTACGGCGTTCAGGCATGGGCTCAAGACTACTTTGTCTCGCTGACAGCCCACGTCGAAGGGGCTGGCCGATCATGGCCAACCCCTTGTGTACGCGCATGATCCGAACGATTATCCGACTTCCGGGTCGCCCTTGGTGTACGTCAGGCGCTCCACCGCGCCGGGCCGGAACTGGTCCTCGATCTTCTTTCCGTTGACGTAGAGCTGGATGGCTCCGGCGTCACCGAGGATCAGGTTGATCTTGGAGTTGTCCTGGAAGGTCTTGGACTCGCCCTTCTTCAGGAGCCCGTCGAAGAGCATCCGGCCGTTGTGGTCCTTGGCCGAGATCCAGCTGCGTCCGTTGACCGCGCTGACCTGGACGGTGACCTTGTCCTGGGGCGCGGCGGCGATCGCGCTGTCGGAGGGCCCGGGGGTCTTGTCGGGCTTGCTCTCCTTCGGGGTCGGCGAGACCGGCTTGCTGGTCGACGGGGCGGGGCCCTCGGCGACCGACTGCTTGGCGTCGTCGCCGTCGCCGCCCTTGAAGGCGGTGAAGCCGACGAAACCGATCACGACGACGATCGCGGCGACCATGGCCGCCGTCCAGTTGGGCCCGCGACGCTCGGGGCGGATACGTTCCGCCTCGAACAGCGGCGCGGCGGGCGTCGGCGCGGGCCGCCCACCACCGTGGTCCGCCGCGAACTGCGCGAGCAGCGGCTCGGGGTCGAGGCCGACGGCCTTCGCCAGGGTCCGGATGTGCCCGCGGGCGTAGACGTCGCCGCCGCAGGGGGCGAAGTCGTCGGCCTCGATGGCGTGCACGATGGCGATACGGACCCGGGTGCTCCCGCTGATGTCGTCGACGGTCAGCCCGGCGGCGATGCGGGCCTGCTTGAGGGCTCGGCCTACGGAGGGGCGGTCTTCCTCGGACACGTCTGGGAACGGACGCTCGTCTTCAGGGGAGTTGCTGCCGATGGACACGGGGGCGCCTTTCGAGCGTGTAGCCACCTGTGCTGGAGGTTCAGTCTATGGGGGGTGCAAAAGGGTGAGGCAACCGGGCGGTACGACTTTGTACGCCATCGGTATGGCCCGACATCCCGATGACGGGTCAGGTGCGCGCCCCAGCATGGGGTACACACCTTTCCTCTCGCTCAACTTGACGTACGTCAAAGGGAAACGGTTGCCCGACGGTCCCTAACGGGTGGATCACGGTGACGACTCCACCCGGCCCGCAGGCGCCCGTAGCCCTCAGACAGGCCTACCCCTCTAGGTCTACCCCTCGGACTCCCCACGGATCACAGCAAGCACCCCGTCCAGCTCATCAGGTTTTACCAGAACGTCGCGCGCCTTGGACCCCTCGCTCGGCCCGACCACGCCCCGCGACTCCATGAGGTCCATGAGCCGGCCGGCCTTGGCGAAGCCGACGCGCAGCTTGCGCTGGAGCATGGAGGTGGAGCCGAACTGGGTGGAGACGACCAGCTCAGCGGCCTGGCAGAGAAGGTCGAGGTCGTCGCCGATGTCCTCGTCGATCTCCTTCTTCTGCTTGCTGCCCACGGTGACGTCGTCCCGGAAGACCGGCGCCATCTGGTCCTTGCAGTGCTGGACGACGGCGGCGACCTCCTCCTCGGTGACGAACGCGCCCTGCATACGGGTCGGCTTGTTCGCCCCCATCGGCAGGAAGAGCCCGTCGCCCTTGCCGATGAGCTTCTCGGCACCGGGCTGGTCGAGGATGACGCGGCTGTCGGCGAGCGAGGAGGTGGCGAAGGCGAGCCGGGAGGGCACGTTCGCCTTGATGAGACCGGTGACCACGTCGACCGAGGGGCGCTGGGTGGCGAGCACCAGGTGGATGCCGGCCGCCCGCGCGAGCTGCGTGATGCGCACGATCGCGTCCTCGACGTCGCGCGGGGCGACCATCATCAGGTCGGCCAGCTCGTCGACGATCACCAGCAGATACGGGTACGGCTGCAGCTCCCGCTCGCTGCCCTCGGGGAGCTTGACCTTGCCCTCGCGGATCGCCTTGTTGAAGTCGTCGATGTGCCGGAACCCGAAGGCGGCCAGGTCGTCGTAGCGCAGGTCCATCTCGCGTACGACCCACTGGAGCGCCTCGGCGGCCCGCTTGGGGTTGGTGATGATCGGCGTGATCAGGTGCGGGATGCCCTCGTAGGCGGTCAGCTCGACCCGCTTGGGGTCGACCAGCACCATCCGCACGTCCTCCGGGGTCGCCCGCATCATGACCGAGGTGATCAGGCAGTTGATGCAGGACGACTTGCCGGAGCCGGTGGCGCCCGCGACGAGCATGTGCGGCATCTTCGCCAGCGAGTGCATGACGTAGCCGCCCTCGACGTCCTTGCCGAAGGCGACCAGCATCGGGTCGTCGTCCTCGGCGGACTCGGCGAGCCGCAGCACGTCGCCGAGGTTGACCATCTCGCGGTCGGTGTTGGGGATCTCGATGCCGACCGCGGACTTGCCGGGGATCGGACTGATGATCCGCACGTCCGGGCTGGCGACGGCGTACGCGATGTTCTTGGTGAGCGCGGTGATCCGCTCGACCTTCACGGCGGGGCCGAGCTCGACCTCGTAGCGGGTGACCGTCGGGCCGCGGGTGAAGCCGGTGACGGCGGCGTCGACCTTGAACTCGGAGAAGACGGTGGTGAGCGAGGCGACCACCCGGTCGTTGGCCTCGCTGCGCGCCTTGCCCGGGCCACCGCGGGTGAGGAGGTCGAGCGAGGGCAGCGAGTAGGTGATGTCGCCGGAGAGCTGGAGCTGCTCGGCGCGCGGGGGCAGGTCGCGGGGCTTCTCCGGCGCCGGTTTGGTCAGGTCGGCGACGACGGGCTCGACCTTGAGCCTCTCCTGCTTGGGCCGCGCGGCCGGGACCGGACTCGGGCTCGGTGCCGGCACGGGCGCGGGGGTGGTGTCCTCACGGTCGCCCACGCTGACGCCCTGGGTGAGGTCGGCGACGAGCGGCGAGGGCGGCATGCCGTGCAGGACGGCGCCGTCGAGCGCGGCCGCGGCGGCCGCCGCGACGTCCACGGCGTCCATCTGGCGGCCCAGCTCGGGCTGCGGCACGGCGGAGCGCCGCGGACGGCCCCGGCGCTTGGCGAGGGCCTCCTGCTCGGCGCCGTCGGGGTCGTACTCCTGAGGGGCGCCGGAGCGCCTGCGGGGGCGCGCGGGCAGCGCCTGGCGCCACTGCTCGTCATAGCGCTCGTCGTCCTCGCCGTACTCCTGATACCCGTCGTCGGGCTCGGGGTCGTGCAGCAGCCCGAGGCGCACGCCGAGCGCCCGCAGCCGTTGCGGGATGGCGTTCACCGGGGTCGCGGTGACCACGAGCAGCCCGAAGATCGTGAGCAGCACCAGCAGGGGTACGGCGAGGACCTCGGTCATGGTGTACGTCAGCGGGGTCGCCGCCGCCCAGCCGATGAGGCCGCCGGCGTCCCTTATGCCCTGCATGCCGTCGCTGCGGGCGGGCGAGCCGCAGGCGATGTGCACCTGGCCGAGCACGCCGACGACCAGTGCCGACAGGCCGATCACGATCCGCCCGTTGGCGTCCTGCTGCTCGGGGTGGCGCATGAACCGCACGGCGATCATCGCGAGCAGTATCGGCACCAGCAGGTCGAGGCGGCCGAAGGCGCCCGTCACGAGGATCTCGACCAGATCGCCGACCGGACCGCGCAGGTCTGCCCAGGTGCCGGCGGCGACGATCAGGGCGATGCCGAGCAGGAGCAGGGCGATGCCGTCCTTGCGGTGGGCCGGGTCCAAGTTCCTGGCTCCCTGTCCTATGCCACGGAAGACGGCGCCGACGGCGTGCGCGACACCGAGCCAGAGGGCGCGCACCAGGCGGTACACGCCCCCGGTGGGGCTGGGCGCCGGCCTGGGTGCCGGCGCGGACTTCTTCGCCGGGGTCCTCTTGGCGGGCGCCTTCTTGGCCGGGGCTTTCTTCGCGGCGGCCTTCTTCGCCGGAGCCTTCGAGGGAGCGGCCTTCTTCGCGGGCTGCTTCTTGGCTGCGGAGGGACGTGAGGCCATGGGTGTGAGGTTACCGGGGGATGCGACAGGGGACACGTGTGCCCACTGCTTCACCCGTTCGTGTCGGCCTTCGCGGGGCGCGGAACTGACGCACGCTCATGGGCAACTGGGTCCGCAGGCGCGGTCAGTTCTGCGAGGGGAGCGACGGCGTGGCGCCGCCGGTGCCCGGTTCGAGGGCGTCGAGCGCCCGGCGCAGGCCGGTGAGTTTGCGCTCCAGGTGGGCCGCCGTGGCCACCGCGGCCGCGTCCGCGGACTCGTCGTCCAGCTGCTTGGACAGCGCCTCCGCCTGCTCCTCGACGGCCGCGAGCCGGGCGGACAGCTCGGCGAGCAGCCCCGCGGACTCCTTGCCGGCGACCGCGCCCTTGCCGCCGCCCTCCAACTGGAGCCGCAGCAGCGCCGCCTGCTCGCGCAGCTGGCAGTTCTTCATGTACAGCTCCACGAACACCGAGACCTTGGCGCGCAGCACCCACGGGTCGAACGGCTTGGAGATGTAGTCGACCGCCCCCGCGGCGTAGCCCCGGAAGGTGTGGTGCGGACCGTGGTTGATGGCGGTGAGGAAGATGATCGGGATGTCCCGGGTCCGCTCCCGCCGCTTGATGTGCGCCGCGGTCTCGAATCCGTCCATGCCCGGCATCTGGACGTCCAGCAGAATCACCGCGAAGTCGTCCGTGAGCAGTGCCTTGAGTGCTTCCTCCCCGGACGATGCCCGCACCAGTGTCTGATCGAGCGCAGAGAGGATGGCCTCCAGCGCCAGCAGATTCTCCGGCCGGTCATCGACCAGGAGGATCTTGGCCTTCTGCACCATGGCCCGCCCTCCTCGCCCCGGATGTGCACCGGGCGCCGCCCCAGGGGACGACTCCCTTTCGCCGCCCGTCCTTGTGCCGGTCATGGTAGCCGCACCCCGCCTGTCGCCACACCCTGTCACCGCGATGTCACTGTGCACGTAGCAGAAACGCAGCCGGAGACCAGAAGGTTCCCCCAATACCGCACTTCTACACGGGTTCCGCCACCGTGAGTCAGCAACTCCCCGTGCACACGGAACGTTCCCACAACGTTCACATCACACCCGTTCGATCCGGTCACTCCCCGCGCATCCACTGCTCCATCACCGCGAGCAGGTGATCGGGGTCGACCGGCTTGGTGACGTAGTCGGAGGCGCCCGACTCGATGGCCTTCTCCCGGTCGCCCTTCATCGCCTTCGCGGTGAGCGCGATGATCGGCAGCCCGGCGAACTGCGGCATCCGACGGATCGCGTTGGTCGTCGCATAGCCGTCCATCTCGGGCATCATGATGTCCATCAGGACGACCGCGACATCGTCGTGCTGTTCCAGGACCTCGATGCCCTCCCGGCCGTTCTCGGCGTACAGCACCGACAGACCGTGCTGCTCCAGGACGCTGGTGAGCGCGAAGACGTTGCGGATGTCGTCGTCGACGATCAGCACCTTCTCCCCACCGAACCGCATGCCCCGGCGCGGCTGCGGGGACCTCGCCTCCTGCTCGGCGAGCACCGGCCACGCCTCGGCCACCGGAGCCCCCCGGCGGCGGCGCCTGAAGAGCGCCGCGGCGCCGTTCTGGGTCTCCTGGTACGACTTCACCTCGGCCGGCGTCTCGATCTCCACCCCGGACAATTCCAGCGCACGGCTCTGCGAGGCGACCAGGTCCCCGGCCTCCAGCTGGGGCACGGACTGCTGGTAGCCCTGCGGCGGCAGCTCGCTGGGGTGCAGCGGCAGGTACAGCGTGAACGTGGAGCCGCGGCCCGGCTCGCTCTGCGCGTAAATCTCACCGCCCAGCAACTGCGCGATCTCCCGCGAGATCGACAGCCCGAGGCCCGTACCGCCGTACTTGCGGCTGGTCGTGCCGTCGGCCTGCTTGAACGCCTCGAAGATCACCCGCATCTTGCTGGCCGCAATGCCGATGCCCGTGTCGGTCACCGAGAACGCGATCAGCGGCGCGTCCGGATCGCTGAGCGACCCCGCCTCCAGGAGCTGTTCCCTGATCCCCACCGGGACGTCGCCGCTCGCCGGCCTGATCACCAGCTCCACCGAGCCGGAGTCGGTGAACTTCACCGCGTTGGACAGCAGGTTACGCAGCACCTGCAGGAGCCGCTGCTCGTCGGTGTGCAGGGTGGCGGGCAGCTCAGGCGAGACCCGCACCGACAGGTCCAGGCCCTTCTCCGCGGTCAGCGGCCGGAAGGTGGCCTCCACGTAGTCCACGAGCTGGACGAGCGCGATACGCGTCGGGGAGACGTCCATCTTGCCCGCCTCGACCTTCGACAGGTCCAGGATGTCGTTGATCAGCTGGAGCAGGTCGGATCCGGCGCCGTGGATGGTCTCGGCGAACTCCACCTGCTTCGGCGACAGATTGCCCTCGGCGTTGTCGGCGAGCAGCTTGGCCAGGATCAGCAGCGAGTTGAGCGGAGTGCGCAGCTCGTGCGACATGTTGGCGAGGAACTCGCTCTTGTAGCGCATGGAGACGGCCAGTTGCTCGGCGCGCTCCTCCAGGACCTGCCGGGCCTCCTCGATCTCGGTGTTCTTCACCTCGATGTCCCGGTTCTGCTGGGCCAGCAGCTCGGCCTTCTCCTCCAGTTCGGCGTTGGACGCCTGGAGGGCCTTCTGCCGGTTCTCCAGCTCGGCCGACCGCTCCTGGAGCTGCTCGGTCAGCTCCTGCGACTGCTTCAGCAGCACCTCGGTCTTGGTGTTCACGGAGATGGTGTTGACGCTGGTCGCGATCATCTCGGCGATCTGGTTGAGGAAGTCCTTCTGGATCTGCGTGAACGGCGTGAAGGAGGCCAGCTCGATCACACCGAGCACCTTGCCCTCGAACAGCACCGGAAGCACGATCACCTGCGCCGGCGGGGCCTCGCCGAGCCCGGAGGAGATCTTCAGGTACCCGGTGGGCGCCTTCTCCACCAGGATCGTCCGCTTCTCCTGCGCGGCCGTCCCGATCAGCGCCTCACCCGGCCGGAACGACGTCGGCATGGAACCCATCGAGTAGCCGTACGACCCGAGCATGCGCAGTTCGTACGCGTCCTCGTTCTCGGCGCTCATGTCCTTGCCGTCGACCAGCGGCATCGCCAGGAAGAACGCGCCGTGCTGCGCGGTCACCACCGGTGTCAGCTCGCTCATGATCAGGGAGGCCACGTCCACCAGGTCGCGGCGGCCCTGCATCAGCGCGGAGATCCGGGCCAGGTTGCCCTTGAGCCAGTCCTGCTCCTGGTTGGCCACCGTGGTGTCGCGCAGGTTGGCGATCATCTTGTTGATGTAGTCCTGGAGCTCCTGGATCTCGCCGGACGCGTCCACGTCGATCTTCAGGTTCAGATCGCCGCGGGTCACCGCGGTCGCCACGCGCGCGATGGCCCGCACCTGCCGGGTCAGGTTCCCGGCCATCTCGTTCACCGACTCGGTGAGGTCCCGCCAGGTGCCGTCCACGTCACGCACGCGTGCCTGCCCGCCCAGCGCCCCCTCGGTGCCCACCTCACGGGCGACCCGGGTGACCTCCTCGGCGAAACTCGACAGCTGGTCGACCATCGTGTTGATCGTCGTCTTGAGTTCGAGGATCTCGCCGCGCGCGTCGATGTCGATCTTCTTCGTCAGGTCGCCCTTCGCGATGGCCGTGGTGACCATCGCGATGTTGCGGACCTGGCCGGTCAGGTTGGACGCCATCTGGTTCACCGACTCGGTGAGGTCCTTCCACGTCCCCGCCACACCCGGCACGTGCGCCTGGCCGCCGAGGATGCCGTCCGTACCCACCTCACGGGCCACCTTGGTGACCTGGTCGGCGAACGAACTCAGCGTCTTGACCATCTGGTTGATGGTGTCGGCGAGCTGGGCCACCTCGCCGCTCGCCTCGATGGTGACCTGCCGGGTCAGGTCGCCGTTGGCGACCGCGGCGGACACCTGGGAGATGTTCCGCACCTGCATGGTCAGGTTGTTGGCCATCTGGTTCACGTTGTTGCTCAGGTCCTTCCAGATGCCCGTGACACCCGGAACCCGCGCCTGGCCGCCCAGGATGCCCTCGGTGCCCACCTCACGGGCCACCCGGGTCACCTGCTCGGCAAAGCTGGACAACTGGTCGACCATGGTGTTGACCGTCGTGACGAGCTCGAGGATCTCGCCCTTCGCGTCAACAGTGATCTTCTTCGACAGGTCGCCCTTGGCGACCGCCGTCGTGACCTCGGCGATGTTGCGCACCTGGATGGTCAGGTTGTTCGCCATGAAGTTCACGGACTGGGTGAGGTCCTTCCAGGTGCCCGCCACCCCCTGCACCTCGGCCTGGCCGCCGAGGATGCCCTCGGTGCCCACCTCGCGCGCCACGCGGGTGACCTCCTGGGCGAACGACGACAGCTGGTCCACCATCGTGTTCAGGGTGTTCTTCAGCTCCTGGATCTCACCGCGCGCGTCCACGGTGATCTTCTGGGAGAGGTCGCCGCGGGCCACCGCGGTGGCGACCTGGGCGATGTTGCGCACCTGGGCCGTCAGGTTGCCGGCCATGCCGTTCACGGAGTCCGTCAGGTCCCGCCACACACCGGCCACACCCGGCACCTGCGCCTGACCGCCCAGCCGTCCCTCCGTACCCACCTCGCGGGCCACCTTGGTGACCTGGTCGGCGAACGCCGACAGTTGATCAACCATCGTGTTGATCGTGTTCTTCAGCTCGAGGATCTCGCCGCGCGCGTCCACGTCGATCTTCTGGGACAGGTCGCCCCGCGCCACCGCCGTCGTCACCTGGGCGATCTGCCGCACCTGGGAGGTCAGGTTGCCGGCCATGAAGTTGACGGAGTCCGTCAGCTCCTTCCAGGTGCCCGAGACGCCGTCCACGCGCGCCTGACCGCCGAGGCGGCCCTCGGTGCCCACGTCCCTGGCCATCCGCGTCACCTGGTCGGCGAAGCTGGAGAGCTGGTCCACCATCGTGTTCACGGTGTTCTTCAGCTTCAGCATCTCGCCGGAGACGTCCACCGTGACCTTCTGCGACAGGTCACCGTTGGCCACCGCCGTCGTCACCTGGGCGATGTTGCGCACCTGACCGGTGAGGTTGCGGAACGCGGTGTTGACGGAGTCGGTGAGGTCCTTCCAGGTACCGGCGGCCCCGGGCACCTGCGCCTGGCCGCCCAGCTCACCCTCGACCCCGATCTCCCGGGCCACCCGGGTGACCTCGGCACCGAACGACGACAGCTGGTCGACCATGCCGTTGACGGTGTTCTTCAGCTCCAGCATCTCGCCGGCCACGTCCACCGTGACCTTCTGCGACAGGTCACCGTTGGCCACGGCCGTCGTCACGGCGGCGATGTCGCGCACCTGGGTCGTCAGGTTCCGGAACACCGTGTTGACGGAATCCGTCAGGTCCTTCCACGTGCCCGCCGCGCCCGGCACGTTCGCCTGCCCGCCGAGCCGCCCCTCGCCACCGACCTCGTTGGCCACCCGCGTGACCTCGTCCGCGAAGATCCGCAGCGTCTCGGTCATCTGGTTGATCGTCTCGGCGAGCTGCGCGACCTCACCGCGCGCCGGAACGGTGACCTTGCGTGACAGGTCACCGTTGGCGACCGCGGTGGTCACCTCCGAGATCCCGCGCACCTGCGCCGTCAGGTTGCCGGCCATGGTGTTGACGGAGTCGGTGAGCTCCTTCCACGTGCCCGCCACCCCCGGCACGTGCGCCTGACCGCCCAGGATGCCGTCCGTACCCACCTCACGGGCGACCCTGGTCACCTCGGAGGAGAACGCCGACAGCTGGTCCACCATCGTGTTGACGGTTTCCTTCAGCTCCAGCATCTCGCCGGCGACCTGGACCGTGACCTTCCGCGACAGATCACCCTTGGCGACCGCCGTCGTCACCAGCGCGATGTCCCGCACCTGCGCCGTCAACCGGTACGCCATCGTGTTCACCGAGTCGGTGAGGTCCCGCCACGAACCGGACATACCGCGCACCCGGGCCTGACCGCCCAGCTTGCCCTCGGTGCCCACCTCACTGGCCACCCGGGTGACCTCGTCGGTGAACGTCGACAACTGGTCGACCAGGTTGTTGACGGTCCGCCCGACCTTCAGGAACTCACCGCGCAGTGGATGCCCGGCCCCGTCCGCCGACGGCGACCGCAACTCCATGCGCGGCGACAGGTCACCCTCGGCCACCGCCGTCAGGACCCGGCCCACCTCGGAGACCGGCCGTACCAGGTCCTCGACGAGCGCGTTGGAGTTGTCGATGGCAGCCGCCCAGGAGCCCTCGCAGGCGCCCGTCTCCAGCCGCTCCGTGAGCTTTCCCTCACGTCCGACGACACGCCGCACCCGCGACAGCTCACCCGTGAGGTGGAGATTACGGTCGGCCACCTCGTTGAAGACCGCCGCGATCTCCGACATCACGCCGTCCCCGGACACCGTGAGCCGCTTGCGGAAGTTGCCGTCCCGCATCGCCACGAGCGCCACCAGCAACCGGTTCAGGGAAGCCGTGTCCACCTCGGTGGTGCCGTCACCGCCCCGCTGCCTGCTCAGGGACGGTCCGCCCTTCGCGCGCGCCTTAGTGCCCCGCGCCGCTGCGCCAGACTCCACTGTGTCCCTCCCGCAGGGGTCGACCGTTACCGCTGTACTCGGACACCGCCGTACTCGGCGTACCGCTTACTCCGGCGTACCAGTTACTGCTGCGTATTTCTGCCGGACGAGATCCGGCCACACCAGGGGCTGCTGCCCGCCCTGCACGCAACGCATTCGGGCCGACCGGACCTTCATCACAAGCTTGCCCAGTGTTTCACCCTCGCCGAACCAGGCCATAACAGTTCGGCAGCTTCGCACATCGTCCGCACACCCTGGGGGCGTAAACACTGGCGACCGGCATCCGCTCGGACGGCGAAGGTAAGTAACCTTGCATGCGGCTGTCCAGCCGCACCGGTCCGTCCGGCCTGGGCGGTGGCACGAGAACGAGCGGGCATTCGGAGGGGCGGCCGCAGACCATGACCACCGGAGTGATCCCCGGGGGACACAACCCGGAGCCACGGCCCACGGGCGAGCGCATGCCGCAGCAGCGCCACCAGCCCGGCCAGGCAAGCCCGCATGTCGAGACCCGGACGGGGAGTTCTGTGATCACCGCGCGCGCGGCCGCCACCTTCGAGCCCGTCGGGCGATCGGTCGCGACCGCCCGGGCCTTCGTCCGCGACACGCTCCAGGGCTGGGGCTTCGCGGACGTCGTCGACGACGCCGTGGTCCTCACCAGCGAACTGGTGACCAACGCCGTGGTGCACGCCGGCACCCACGCCGACGTCCTGTGCCTGCGCACGGACGACGGGGTGCGCATCGAGGTCGCCGACCGCTACCCGGAACGCGAGGTCCCGCTCCAGGGCTCCGCCGTCAACATGGGCAGCCCCGACCGCGAAGGGGGCCGCGGACTCCAGCTCTGCGCGGCCCTCGCCGCCCGCTGGGGCGTCGAGTACACGTCCACGCACAAAAATGTCTGGTTCCAGCTGGATCTTCCGGAGCGTCCGGTCGGCACCCGCGCGGCCGGCCCGTCCCTCCCCGCCGACCTGCTGCCCCTGGCCGACGGCAGGGTCCGGGTCGCGGTCGTCCAGATCGACCGCAAGGGCTCCATCTCCGCCTGGAACGAGGACGCCGAGGAAATCTTCGGCCACAGCGCAGCCGAGGTCACCGGCAAGCCGCTCACCGACCTCGCCGCCTGGCCGCACACCCCCGGCACCGGCACCGGCATCGCCGAGGCGCTCCAGCTCTCCCGCTGGGAGGGCAGCTACGGCATCCGCGGCGCCGACGGCCGCGTGACCTCCGTCTACGCCTCGCACCTGCGCGTCCGCGACACGGGCGGCGAGCCCTCCACGGTCTGCCTGCTCGTACGCGACCACGAACGGGCCGTCCTCCAGACCCCGTTGCGCCTGCCCGCCTCGGACGCTGGCGTCACCTCCGACGGCCAGAGCAGCGACCCCTTCGAGGTGTTCATCGGCTCCCCCGCCCCTGACGACCTCGACGGCCTCCTCCAGCGCACGGTCGAACGCGCCCGCGACATGCTCGACGGCGACTCCGCGTTCCTGCTCCTCGCCACCGACGACGAGACCGAGTTGGAGGTCCGCGCCTCCACCGGCCTCCCGTCGGCCCGTCAGCGCTTCGCGCGCGTACCCGTGGAAGCCGGCCCCGGCCGCTACGGCTCGGCCCGCATGCCGGCCGTACACGACGACCTGGCGGCCGTTCCGGGCGCGGTCCCCCTCCTCACCGGCACCGGCATGCGCTCCGTCGTCACCGTCCCGCTGAAGGTCGAGGGCCGCCTCACCGGCTCCCTGGGCGTCGCAACCGAGGCACCGGGCAGATACTCCAACGAGGAGGCGCTGCGCCTCCAGTTCGCCGCCGACCGCATCGCCCTGGCCGTCGAGTCGGCCCGCCTCGGCGAGCTGGAACGGCTGCGCCGCGGCTCGCTCAGCTTCCTCGTCGAGGCCTCCGACCTGCTCGCCGGCACCCTCGACCGCGACCAGACGCTCGCCCTGATGGCCCAGATGACGGTCCCCACCCTCGCCACCTGGTGCGCCGTCTACACCATCGCCGACCAGGCCTCCGACCCGTACCTGTCGTACGTCCTGCACGAGGACGAGGAACTCATCGACGGCATCAAGTCGTTGCTCGCCAAGGTGCCCCCGCCGGACCCGGTACCCACGCCCGGCGCCCGCGTCTGGACCGCGCCGGGCGAGCACGCCCACCAGGCCGCCCTGCGCAGCTCCATGCGCAGCCTCGGCCTGACCGGCGGCCCCACCCGCCAGGTCTCCTCCGGCATCGGCCCGACCCTCGCCACCGCCTCCGCCGTGGGCGGCGAGACCGTCGTCCTGCCCCTGGTCGCCCGCAACCGCGTCATCGGCATGCTCACCCTCGGCAAGCCCACCGACGAACACTTCCGCCAGGAGATCCTGGAACTGGCCGAGGACCTGTCCCGGCGGGCCGCCCTGGCCCTGGACAACGCCCGCCTGTACTCGGAGCGCACGGCCATCAGCCAGGCCCTCCAGCGCAGCCTCCTGCCCCCGGGGACCCCGCACATCGAGGGCATGGAGGTCGAGGTCATCTACCGCGCGGCCGGCGAGGGCAACGAGGTCGGCGGCGACTTCTACGACGTCTTCCCCATCGACGACAACGCGTACGGCTTCGCCATCGGCGACGTCTGCGGTACGGGCCCCAACGCGGCCGCGGTCACCGGCCTCGCCCGGCACGCGCTCCGCCTCCTGGCCCGCGAGGGCCTCAGCGGCCCCGCGGTCCTGGAACGCCTCAACTCGGCCATCCTGGACGAGGGAGCCCGCAGCCGCTTCCTGACCCTCCTGTACGGCGAGATGCGCCCCCAGGAGGACGGCAGCGCGGAGATGAAGGTGGTCTGCGCGGGCCACCCGCTCCCGCTGCGCCTGCGCCAGGACGGCACGGTGGAGGCGGCCGCCGAACCGCAGCCCCTCCTCGGCGTCATCGAGGACCTGGAGCTGTACGAGCAGACGGTCACCCTGGACCCGGGCGACGTCCTCCTCTGCGTCACCGACGGCGTGACGGAACGCCGGGAGGGCACCCGCATGCTCGGCGACGACGGCCTCGCCGACGTCCTGACCACCTGCACGGGCCTGACGGCCGGCGCGGTCGCCGCGCGCATCATGCGCGCGGTGGAGCGTTTCGCTTCGGACGCCCCCTCCGACGACATGGCCATCCTGGCGATGCGGGTCCCCGGTCTCCAGAAGGACTGAGAGCGGGGACCGGCGGGGAACAGCCGCAGGCAAGCACAAAAAAGTCCCGCCCTTTCGGGCGGGACTTTTTCCTGCTGGAGCCCCCAAACGGAATCGAACCGTTGACCTTCTCCTTACCATGGAGACGCTCTGCCGACTGAGCTATAGGGGCCTGTTGCTTTTTCGAGGTTTCCCCCGCGGCAACGGAATAGATCATACCCCGAGCAGGCCCGAGTTCCCAAACTCGTTCAGAAGGCGGGCTGAAGCAGTCCGCCGAGGGCATTGCATGCGGACACGATCCGCTGCATCTCCCGCTTCGTCAACGCGGCGTCCACGGGCAGCGCGAGCGTCTCGTCCGCAGCCACCTCCGTTTCCGGCAGCGATACACAGCGCCGGAACTCCGGCAGCCGGTGCACCGGTGTCTTCACCGGCACCCGGCAGTCAACTCCCTTGCCCCGCAGGGCCCGGGCGAAGGCGTCCCGGTCGGGCCGGCCGTTCCCCGGCACCCGCACGACGTACTGCTGGTAGGTGTGCCCGTCACCGCCGTCCGGCGTTCGCACACCGCGCAGCTTCGCGTCGAGATAGGAGGCCCGCTGCCGGCGCTGCGCGACCTCGTCGTACGGAGCCTCGGACTCACCCTGCTCCAGCACCAGCAGCCCGTGCCGCTGCCCCAGTCGGCGCAACCGCTGGATGTCGGCCCACCGTCCGAACCGGTGCACCACAACCACCGCTGCGGAACGGGTGGTTACGGCCGCCTCCACCGCCGTCACGTCGAGGCAGTAGGTCAGCGGATCTATGTCGGCGAACACCGGAAGCGCACCGGCCAGTGTCACGGCCTCGGCGACCTCGACGTTCCCGAAGGCCGGCACGATGACCTCGTCGCCGACTCCGACACCGGCGGCCCTGAGCATTGCAGCAGTACCCATGCTGCGATGCTCGGGGCGGAACGTGAACGACACGTTACGCAAACCAAAAAAGGGTTGGACCCGGAACCGAAGTTCCAGATCCAACCCTTTGAAGAATTGTTCGGCGGTGTCCTACTCTCCCACAGGGTCCCCCCTGCAGTACCATCGGCGCTGCAAGGCTTAGCTTCCGGGTTCGGAATGTAACCGGGCGTTTCCCTCACGCTATGACCACCGAAACACTATGAAGTTAGACCGGAAAAAACACGGTCG
>NZ_JBVJNZ010000030.1:0-52658 GCF_055583445.1 Streptomyces sp. NPDC104761
AAACGCCCGGTTACATTCCGAACCCGGAAGCTAAGCCTTACAGCGCCGATGGTACTGCAGGGGGGACCCTGTGGGAGAGTAGGACACCGCCGAACTCCCTTTAGAGCTCTGGCTCTTGGGCAACTAGCCCAAGAGCCAGAGCTTTTTTGCGTTGAGGTAGGGTCAGGGGGCAAAGTTGGCTCGTTTCCCACCACAGGAGGCCCCCGGGTGGAGGTACAGGAGACGCGTGTCCAGACGGACCGTGTCCTCACCATCCCGAACATCCTCAGCATGGCGCGTCTGGTCGGCGTACCCGTCTTCCTGTGGTTGGTCCTCAGGCCCGAGTTCGGCGGGCCCAAGAGCGACGGCTGGGCGCTGCTGGTGCTGCTCTTCAGTGGCGTCAGCGACTACCTGGACGGCAAACTCGCCCGGCGCTGGAACCAGATCAGCAGCCTCGGCCGGCTGCTGGACCCCGCCGCGGACCGGCTCTACGTGCTGTCGACGCTGGTGGGACTCACCTGGCGCGAGATCCTGCCGCTCTGGCTCACAGCCGCGCTGCTCCTGCGTGAGCTGGTTCTGCTGGTGATGGTGGGGATCCTCCGCCGGCACGGCTATCCGCCACCCCAGGTGAACTTCCTGGGCAAGGCCGCGACCTTCAATCTGATGTACGCGTTCCCGCTGCTCCTGCTCAGTGACGGAAGCGGCTGGATCTCGTCACTCGCTGCTATTTTCGGATGGGCGTTCGCAGGGTGGGGTACAACCCTCTATTGGTGGGCAGGAGTGCTCTACGTGGTGCAAGTCCGCCGCCTCGTCCGCGCGGACGCCACAGCCGATTGAGCTCGGCGATTGTCCGGACCTACTGGCCCTCGATTGGCTTCGATGGCCCGCTGCGGAAAAGTGCGGGACAATCTGGACGGGTGAAGTCGGCTAGACCGTCATCTCTTAGAGGAGGACGCTTCCGACATGAAGGCCGTCGTGATGGCCGGTGGTGAAGGCACACGCCTTCGCCCCATGACCTCCAGCATGCCCAAGCCACTCCTTCCGGTCGTCAACCGGCCGATCATGGAGCATGTGCTACGGCTGCTCAAAAGGCATGGGCTCACCGAGACCGTCGTCACTGTGCAGTTCCTGGCATCGCTGGTCAAGAACTACTTCGGGGACGGCGAGGAGCTCGGTATGGAGCTCACCTATGCCAACGAGGAGAAGCCACTCGGTACAGCCGGAAGCGTCAAGAACGCCGAAGAGGCGTTGAAGGACGATGCTTTCCTCGTCATCTCCGGCGATGCGCTGACCGACTTCGACCTCACCGAACTGATCAACTTCCACAAGGCGAAGGGCGCGCTCGTCACGGTCTGCCTGACGCGTGTGCCCAATCCGCTGGAATTCGGTATCACCATCGTCGACGAAGAGGGCAAGGTCGAGCGCTTCCTCGAGAAGCCGACCTGGGGCCAGGTCTTCTCCGACACGGTGAACACGGGCATCTATGTCATGGAGCCCGAGGTATTCGACTATGTCGAGGCCGACGTTCCCGTCGACTGGTCCGGTGACGTCTTCCCTCAGCTGATGAAGGAAGGCAAGCCCATCTACGGCTACGTCGCCGAGGGCTACTGGGAGGACGTCGGTACCCACGAGTCGTACGTGAAGGCGCAGGCCGACGTCCTGGAGGGCAAGGTCGACGTCGACATCGACGGCTTCGAGATATCCCCGGGCGTATGGGTCGCCGAGGGTGCCGAGGTGCATGCGGACGCCGATCTGCGCGGGCCGTTGTACATCGGTGACTACGCCAAGGTCGAGGCCGGCGCGGAACTCCGGGAACACACCGTCGTCGGATCCAACGTCGTCGTGAAGAGCGGCGCCTTCCTGCACCGGGCCGTGGTCCACGACAACGTGTACGTCGGGCAGCACAGCAATCTGCGCGGCTGTGTCGTCGGCAAGAACACCGACATCATGCGGGCCGCGCGGATCGAGGATGGCGCGGTCATCGGTGACGAGTGCCTGATCGGTGAAGAATCGATCGTTCAGGGCAATGTCCGGGTCTATCCCTTCAAGACCATCGAGGCCGGCGCCTTCGTCAACACGTCGGTGATCTGGGAGTCCCGCGGACAGGCTCACCTGTTCGGCGCCCGGGGCGTCTCCGGGATCCTGAACGTCGAGATCACGCCGGAACTGGCCGTGCGGCTGGCCGGCGCGTATGCGACCACCCTGAAGAAGGGGTCCACCGTCACGACGGCCCGTGACCACTCCCGTGGTGCCCGTGCGCTCAAGCGGGCGGTGATCTCCGCGCTTCAGGCGAGTGCCATCGACGTACGCGACCTGGAGAACGTGCCGTTGCCCGTGGCCCGGCAGCAGACCGGGCGGGGCAGCGCCGGCGGGATCATGATCCGGACCTCGCCCGGGGTGCCGGACTCCGTCGACATCATGTTCTTCGACGGGCAGGGCGCCGACCTCTCCCAGGCCAGCCAGCGCAAGCTGGACCGGATCTTCGCGCGGCAGGAGTACCGGCGCGCGTTCCCGGGTGAGATCGGCGACCTCTACTTCCCGGCGAGCGTCTTCGACTCGTACACAGGGTCGCTGCTGCGGAACGTCGACACGACCGGGGTCGCCGAGTCGGGCCTCAAGGTCGTCGTGGACGCCTCCAACGGCAGTGCCGGCCTCGTACTGCCGAGCCTGCTCGGCAAGCTCGGTGTGGACTCGCTGACCATCAACCCGGGCCTGAACGAGGCGAGGCCCACGGAGACCGCAGACCAGCGGCGGGCCGGGCTGGTACGGCTCGGCGAGATCGTGGCGTCCTCCGGGGCCGCGTTCGGTGTGCGGTTCGACCCGGTGGGTGAGCGGCTGTCCCTGGTGGACGAGAAGGGCCGCATCATCGAGGACGACCGTGCGCTCCTGGTGATGCTCGACCTGGTCGCCGCCGAGCGGCGCAGCGGCCGGGTGGCGCTTCCGGTCACCACGACCAGGATCGCCGAGCAGGTGGCGGCGTACCACGGCACCCAGGTCGAGTGGACGACCACCTCTCCCGACGACCTCACGCGCGTGGGGCGCGAGGAGGGCACCATCTTCGGAGGTGACGGCAAGGGCGGGTTCATCGTCCCCGAGTTCAGCAGCGTCTACGACGGCACGGCCGCGTTCGTACGCCTGATCGGTCTGGTGGCGCGGACGCAGCTCACGCTCAGCCAGATCGACGCCCGGATTCCGAAGGCGCACGTCCTGAAGCGGGACCTGGCCACACCGTGGGCTGTCAAGGGCCTGGTCATGCGGCGTGTCGTGGAGGCGGCCGGAGACCGGTTCGTGGACACGACCGACGGGGTGCGGGTCGTCGAGACCGACGGGCGCTGGGTGATGGTGCTGCCCGACCCGGCCGAGGCGGTCACCCATCTGTGGGCCGAAGGGCCCGACGACGCGTCCGCGCAGGCTCTGTTGGACGAGTGGTCGGCCACGGTGGACAGCGCCGGACGGTAAAACCCCTGCACGCGGGCGTGCCGGACAGGTGTCCCCACGGGGGCCGGTCCGGCACGCCGGTGGGGCCGTTCGGAGGTACCGGCCGCAACGTGCGACGATGTGCGGCATGCCGCAGCAACCCCCCGTTCGGAGCAGCGCCGCCCGGCCGTCGCGCCCGGACGCCTCCATGTCGTTGATCACCAACGTCATGGACCACAGCCTGGACGACGGGTACGCCGAGGCGGCCGCCCGGAAGCGGGCCCGGGGGGAGGGCGGCGGCATGCCGAAGACCCTCCGGGCCAGGCTGGGCCTCGCCGGCGGTCTGGTGCTGGCGGCCCTGGTGGTGACCGTGGGAGCGGCGCAGGCGCGCGTGACGGCGCCCGTGGTGGCCAAGGAGCGCCAGGAGCTCATCGACAGGGTCGACCGGGAGACGGCGGCGGCCGACAAGCTGGAGAGCAGTGTCGACAAGCTCCGGGACGACGTCAGCGCCCGTCAGCGTGGAGCGCTGAAGGAGAGCGGCGGCAGCGGGCAGGCGGACCTGGTGGACGTCCTGTCGGGCGCCACGGCGGTGCACGGCCCCGGCGTGAAGCTGGTGGTGAACGACGCCAAGGAGGCCTCCTCGGGCGGCGACGCCGGCAATCCGCGGGAGACCTCCGGGTTCTCCGACACGGGCCGGGTGCGGGACCATGACCTGCAGCGCGTCGTGAACGGGCTGTGGGCCTCGGGCGCCGAGGCGGTCTCGATCAACGGGCAGCGGCTGACGGCCCTGTCCGCGATCAGGGCCGCGGGGGACGCGATACTTGTCGACAACAGGCCGCTGGTACCGCCGTACACGGTGCTGGCGGTGGGGGACGGGGAGAAGCTCGGTTCCAGGTTCCAGGACAGCCCCGACGGGGTGTACCTGCATGCCCTGGAGGAGAACTTCGACATCCGGGCGACGATCTCCACGGAGAGTGACGTCCGGTTGCCCGCCGCGCCCAGCGTGATCGTACGTACAGCACAGCCGTACACCGAGAAGACGGAGAAGGGCACATCGTGATCGCCGTACTTGGCCTCGTCGTGGGCGTCGTGGCCGGACTGTTGGTCCGGCCTGAGGTTCCGGCGGTCGTCGAGCCGTATCTGCCGATCGCCGTCGTCGCGGCGCTCGACGCCGTCTTCGGCGGTCTGCGGGCCATGCTGGACGGGATCTTCGACGACAAGGTCTTCGTGGTGTCGTTCCTGTCCAACGTGGTGGTGGCCGCGCTGATCGTCTTCCTCGGCGACAAGTTGGGGGTGGGCTCGCAGCTGTCCACGGGGGTCGTGGTGGTTCTCGGTATCCGTATCTTCTCCAACGCCGCGGCGATCCGACGGCACGTCTTCCGGGCGTGAGCGGCATGGGCGAGCACGAGAAGGAGCCGGAGCACCGGCTGCGCAGAGAACTCCCGGCCGAGGTGCCCCCCGCGGCGCCGGAGGCCGAGTCCGCCGTGCCGGAGCCGGAGGCCAGGGTGACCGGCCGGGAGAGGCTGGTCCAGGGGCTGTGGCCGCCACGCATGAGCAGGGCGCAACTGATCGTCGCCGTGCTGTTGTTCGGGCTCGGATTCGGGCTCGCCGTGCAGGTGGCGTCGAACAGCGACAGTGACAGCGCGCTGCGCGGAGCCCGGCAGGAAGATCTTGTCCGCATCCTCGATGAACTGGACCACCGTACTCAGCGTCTTGAGGACGAGAGGACAGGACTCGAGAAGCAGCGCCAGGAGTTGCAGAGCAGCTCCGACCAGGCGGCGGAGGCCCGCAGGCAGACGGCCGAGAAGGAGCGGCAACTCGGTATTCTCGCGGGCACCGTGGCGGCGCAGGGTCCTGGCATCACGATGACGGTCGACGACCCGAAGGGGACGGTGCAGGCGGACATGCTGCTCGATGCGATCCAGGAACTGCGCGCGGCAGGCGCGGAGGCGATCCAGGTCGACGGGGTCAGGGTGATCGCCGGCACCTACCTCACCGACTCCGGGAAGAGTGTCAGCGTCGACGGGAACAAGATCACCCAGCCCTACGTTTTCAAGGTGATCGGCAAGCCGCAGGACCTCGAACCGGCTCTCAACATCCCCGGAGGCGTAGTGCAGACCCTGGAGAAGGAGCAGGCGACTGTGACCGTCGAGCGATCCGCCAAGATCGTCGTGGATGCCTTGCGACCGGCGAAGCAGCCTGACTACGCTCGGTCGTCCTCGCAGTGAACCGGTGGTGCATGGGGGACGTCTGGCGAGGGCATGAGGATGCGGGGGGTCGGCGCACCGGGGAACCGGTGCGTGGTGGAAACTGTCTGGTGGATACGGACGTTGTGTGGTTGTCCGGGTCGGCCGGTTTATTCAGTCAGGGTTCGTCCTGCCCCACGGGCGGGTCTGTTTCGGTCAAGGGGAATCGCCCGTGAAGTTGTTTGCGAAGTTGTTCGGCAAGAGCGCGCGAGAGGGTAGCGACAACGCGACCGCGCGCCATCGGGCGCAGCCCGACGCGGAGGGCCAGCGCCCGCTGTTCCGGGACCAGGTGGCTGGTCCGGGGGGTGACATTTCGGGAGGTCAGGGCGCGCCGTCAGTTGACCCGTCCCAGTCCGGCGGCATAGGTTTCGGGCAACCGTCAACCTCAGGTGCGGGTGGAGGGTTCGCCTCCGGCCCGTACGCGTCCAACGCCCCGGCGGGGCAGCCGCGGCAGGAGGATCCGTCCATGTCGGCCCTGGTTTGTACGAGGTGCGGTAACCGCAACGCGGAGAACGCCCGCTTCTGTTCCAACTGCGGAGCCCCGTTGCGTGCGGGCGCCATCCCCGAGCGTGCGTCGGAGACGACGTCCACGATCTCGATCTCCGGCCTGGAGGCCTACGACGCCGAGGTCACCGGCCAGACCCAGATGCCGTCGCTCTCTCCCGAGGCGCAGGCGGCGGTCGACGCGCTGCCGCTCGGCTCCGCGCTGCTGGTCGTGCGCCGGGGCCCGAACTCGGGCAGCCGGTTCCTGCTGGACAGCGACCTGACCACGGCCGGCCGCCACCCGCAGAGCGACATCTTCCTGGACGACGTGACGGTCTCGCGCCGGCACGTGGAGTTCCGGCGCCAGCCGGACGGCTCGTTCACGGTGGCCGACGTCGGCAGCCTCAACGGCACGTACGTCAACCGGGAGCGCATCGACCAGGTCGCTCTGTCGAACGGTGACGAGGTCCAGATCGGCAAGTACCGGCTGGTCTTCTACGCGAGCCGGCAGGGCATCTGACCCTCCGGAGCTCGCCTGGAGGACCCAGGGAAGAAGGTCCATGCTGCACACACCGAGCGGCGGTACCGGTCACGGCACCGCCGCCACGGAAGCCGGGCTGATGAGCATCGGCACGGTGCTGAACGTGCTGCGCGACGAGTTCCCCGAAGTCACCATCTCCAAGATCCGCTTTCTGGAGTCGGAGGGGCTCATCGAGCCGCGCCGTACCCCTTCCGGGTACCGGAAGTTCAGCGCCGGGGACGTGGAGCGGCTGGGACACGTCCTGCGGATGCAGCGGGACCACTATCTGCCGCTCAAGGTCATCCGCGAGTACCTGGAGGCCATGGAGCGCGGCGAGGCCGTGCAGCCGCCCGTGCTGGGGCGGCAGCGGGACGGCGAGGCCGTGCCGATGGCCCCCGAGGCGCCCACGGTGGCGCGGATCGGCCGGGACGAGCTGCTCGCGGCCGCGGACATCGACGAGACCCGCCTCGCGGAGTGGGAGTCGTACGGACTGATCACTCCGCTGGAGGAGGGCGTCTACGACGCCGAGACGGTCACCGTGGCCTCGCTCGTGGCGGAGCTGGGCCGGTTCGGGATCGAGCCGCGCCATCTGCGGGCGATGAAGGCCGCCGCCGACCGGGAGGCCGGCCTGGTGGACCAGGTGGTGGCACCGCTCAAGCGCCACCGCAATCCGCAGACCAGGGCCCATGCTCAGGCCCGTACGAAGGAGCTGGCGGCGCTCACCGTGAAGCTGCACGCCGCGCTGGTGCAGACGGCGCTGGGGGTGCGGCTGCCGTGAGCACCACGACAGGGCCCGGGCGGAGGCCGGATCGGGCGCGCGTTCCGGGCCCGACTACCCAAACGTCCCGGGCACGGCCTAGGGTTGCTGTGTGAACGAGCTCGATGTCGTAGGTGTCCGGGTGGAAATGCCCTCCAACCAACCGATCGTGCTCCTGCGCGAAGTGGGAGGCGACCGTTACCTCCCCATCTGGATCGGGCCGGGGGAGGCGACGGCGATCGCATTCGCCCAGCAGGGCATGGCGCCCGCCAGGCCGCTGACGCACGACCTGTTCAAGGACGTGCTGGAGGCCGTTGGCCAGGAGCTCAGCGAAGTACGCATCACGGACCTGCGTGAAGGCGTCTTCTACGCGGAGCTGGTCTTCGCCAGTGGGGTCGAGGTGAGCGCCAGGCCGTCCGACGCCATAGCGCTGGCGCTGCGCACCGGAACGCCGATCTACGGCAGTGACACGGTGCTGGACGACGCGGGCATCGCGATCCCGGACGAGCAGGAGGACGAGGTGGAGAAGTTCCGCGAGTTCCTCGACCAGATCTCGCCCGAGGACTTCGGCACCAGCAGCCAGTGACCGACCGGCACGGCCCGTCATCCACCGCGAGGTCGGAGACGGGCCGGATCACGGCAGGTCACGGGCCGAAACTCATGGGCAATTGCCAGCGGCCATTGAGAGCGTCCTACGGCTTCCCGCCAGAGCATTCGGCTAGCCTTTCCCCGCGGTGGGGCACGGGAAACCACTCCTAGGGTGATTATCACTCGGCGTGCCGAGTGTGGCGATCGTTGACGCACCCCTGGTGACTGCCTACCGTCGAGAAGGCAGGTCAAGGACGGAGGTCGGCGTGAGAAGCAGCGGCGACGGTATGGCTGGGGGTGCCCCCGGACGCGGTTTCGGGGAGAGCGGTCCGTCCCCGCTTCACAGCAGCATTGCCGGTCACGCCCCGCAGCGGCCGACCGCAGTGCCGAGCGGCGGAGGGGCGGCGTCCATGGCCACCGAGGAGATCGGCTACCGCGGGCCCACGGCCTGCGCGGCGGCCGGCATCACCTACCGGCAGCTCGACTACTGGGCCCGCACCGGCCTGGTCGAGCCCAGCGTGCGGCCCGCCTACGGGTCGGGCACCCAGCGTCTGTACAGTTTCCGGGACGTCGTCGTCCTGAAGATCGTCAAGCGGTTCCTGGACACCGGGGTCTCCCTCCAGAACATCCGCACCGCCGTCCAGCACCTGAGAGAACGCGGTTTCCGCGACCTGGAGCGCATGACCCTGATGAGCGACGGTGCCACGGTCTACGAGTGCACCTCGCCCGACGAGGTGCACGCCCTGCTCCAGGGCGGTCAGGGCATCTTCGGGATCGCGGTCGGCGTGGTGTGGCGGGACGTGGAGAACGCGCTCTCCCAGCTGCACGGCGAACGCGTCGACACCGGCGAGACGCTCGTCGGCCACAACCCCGCCGACGAACTGGCCCGGCGGCGCAACCGGGCGGTCTGAGGGCTTGCGGTCAATGCCCCGGCACGGGAAACGGTGCCGGGGCATTGTCAGTGGTGTGGTGCAGCATCGGAGATGTGAGAAACGCGCCCACGATCCTGCATCTCGACATGGATGCCTTCTTCGCCTCGGTGGAGCAGGCGTCCAAGCCGAGCCTGCGCGGGAAGGCCGTGGTCGTGGGCGGGCTCGGCCCGCGCGGTGTGGTGGCCACCGCGTCCTACGAGGCCCGGGTGTTCGGGGTGCACTCCGCGATGCCGATGGCCCAGGCACGGCGGCTGGCGCCGAACGCCGCGTATCTGGTGCCGCGCTTCGGGCTGTACCGGTCGATCAGTGAGCAGGTGATGGGGCTGCTGCGTGGCCTCTCGCCGCTCGTGGAGCCGCTCAGCCTGGACGAGGCCTTCGTCGATCTGGAGGCCGGTGCGGTGGCCTGGGACGCCGCGTCCGCGCAGCTGGTGGGGGAGAGGCTGCGCGCCGACATACGGTCCGTCACGGGGCTCTCCGGGTCCGTCGGGCTCGCCGCCTCCAAGATGCTCGCGAAGATCGCCTCCGAGCAGGCCAAGCCCGACGGGCTCGTGCTGATCGAGCCGGGCACGGAGCGGGCGATGCTGGGGCCGATGACGGTGCGGACCCTGCCGGGGGTGGGGCCGGCGACGGGAGACCATCTGCGGCGGGCGGGGATCACCACGGTCGACGACATCGCCGAGGCGGGCGAGGACGAGCTGGTACGGCTGCTGGGCAAGGCCCACGGACACGCGCTGTACGCGATGGCGCTCGCGCACGACGAGCGGCCCGTGGTGGCCGAGCGGGAGGCCAAGTCGGTGTCCGTCGAGGACACCTACGACGTGGACATCCACGACCGGCTGCGGGTGGGGATGGAAGTGCAGCGGCTGGCCGACCGGTGTGTAAGGCGGCTGCGGGGGGCCGGGCTGTCCGGGCGGACCATCGTGCTGAAGGTGCGGCGGTACGACTTCTCGACGCTCACCAGGTCCGAGACGCTCAGGGGGCCGACCGACGACCCGGCGGTGGTGCGGGAGGCGGCGGCGCGGCTGCTGGACTCGGTGGACACGACGGGGGGTGTACGCCTGCTGGGGGTGGGGGTGACGGGGCTGGCCGACTACACGCAGGAGGACCTGTTCGCGCAGGCGGCGGCCGGGGAGGGGGCGGCGGAGTTCACAGCGGAGGACGAGGCTGCGGAGCCGGTCACCGAGGAGCAGGCGGCTGCCGAGCGGCGGTGGCCCGCGGGGCACGACGTGCGGCACTCCGAGTACGGACACGGATGGGTGCAGGGGAGTGGGCTGGGGCGGGTGACGGTGCGGTTCGAGACGCCGGGGTCGGTCGGGCCGGGGAGAGTGCGGACGTTCCGGGTCGAGGATCCCGAGCTGGAGCCCGCGGAGCCATTGCCGTTGGTGCCGGGGAGTCCGGCGGACGGCGTGCGTGCGTGACCGCGGGTGGAGCTGGGCGGGGGTGGGGACGCTTACCGGCCCATCGCCCCAGCGGCACGACTGCCCGCAGCCATGTGCTTCGGCCGCGTCGGCCTCACGCGCCCGCGTCCTCCGTTCCCGCCAGCTTGCCGAAGTCGTGGTCCGGATGGTCCTGTGGCGGGGCGCTCGTGTCCAGGCCGTAGTGGTGGTAGAGCTGCAGCTCCTGTTCGGGGGAGAGGTGGCGGCCCACGCCGAAGTCGGGGGCGTCTTTGATCAGGGCGCGGTCGAAGGGGACCTGAAGAGTGCCCTCGACCAGTTCGCTGGGTTCCAGGGGGACGAAGGCGTCCCTGGAGAACAGGCCGGTGCGTATGGCCGCCCACTCCGGCACGCCCGTCGCGTCGTCGAGGTACACCTCGTCGATCGTGCCGATCTTCGTGCCGTTGCGGTCGAACGCCTTGCGGCCGATCAGGTTGCGCGGATCGATGTCGGTCTGCACGGGCCCTCCACTTGGTCGCAACTCATCCGTAAGCACTACAAAAGAGCACATTGAAGGAGGCGGCCACTCGAAGGCTCCGGTGTTGCCCCCGCTGGTAGGCTGACAGCGGCTGCTGACCCCGTGCGGGAGAGTCCTCCGGGAAACCGGAGGCGCCGAAGGAGCAAATCCTCCCCGGAATCTCTCAGGCCCACGTACCGCACGGACGAGGTCACTCTGGAAAGCAGGGCGGATGTCGACGGTGTCCGCTCTCACCGACGGTGCAAGCCGATGGCCCGCTAGGGCGCACCGGCGAAGCTCTCAGGTCAGATGACAGAGGGGGAGGCCGTCGGGGTACCCGTGCCGGGGTACCCCTCGAAGGTCGCGTCAGACCAGGAGGCCTCCGCAATGACCGCCCAGCGCATCCCGCTCTCCGAACTCGAGCAGGGTATTCCCTTCGAGCAGCGCCATATCGGCCCCGACCACGAGGCGCGGGCCAAGATGCTCGCCCAGGTCGGCTACGGCTCGCTCGACGAGCTGACCGCCGCCGCCGTGCCGGACGTGATCAAGAACGCCGACCGGCTCGACCTGCCCGGTGCCCGCACCGAGGCCGAGGTGCTGGCCGAACTGCGCTCCCTGGCCGACCGGAACCAGGTGCTCGACTCGATGATCGGCCTGGGGTACTACGGGACCTTCACGCCGCCCGTCATCCTGCGCAACGTGATGGAGAACCCCGCCTGGTACACGGCCTACACGCCGTACCAGCCGGAGATCTCCCAGGGGCGCCTGGAAGCGCTGCTGAACTTCCAGACCGTGGTCGCCGACCTCACCGGGCTGCCCACCTCCGGTGCCTCGCTGCTCGACGAGGGCACGGCCGCCGCCGAGGCGATGGCCCTCTCGCTGCGCATGGGCAAGAACAAGAAGGGCGTCTTCGTCGTCGACGCGGACGCGCTGCCGCAGACCGTCGCCGTGATCCAGACCCGGGCCGAGCCCACGGGCGTGGAGGTCGTGGTCGCCGACCTCACCGACGGCATTCCGGCGGAGCTCGCCGGGCGGGAGATCAACGGGGTGCTCGTCCAGTACCCCGGCGCCTCCGGTGCCGTACGCGACATCAAGGCCGTCGTCGAGCAGGCGCACGAGGTGGGTGCGCTCGTCACCGTCGCCGCCGACCTGCTCGCGCTCACCCTGCTGACCTCGCCCGGTGAGCTCGGGGCCGACATCGCCGTCGGCACCACCCAGCGGTTCGGTGTGCCGATGGGCTTCGGCGGTCCGCACGCCGGTTACATGGCGGTCCGCGAGAAGTTCGCGCGCAGCCTGCCCGGGCGCCTCGTGGGTGTCTCCGTGGACGCCGACGGGAACAAGGCGTACCGGCTGGCGCTGCAGACCCGCGAGCAGCACATCCGGCGGGAGAAGGCCACCAGCAACATCTGCACCGCGCAGGTGCTGCTCGCCGTGATGGCCGGCATGTACGCCGTCTACCACGGGCCCGAGGGGCTCAGGGCCATCGCGCAGCGGACGCACCGCTACGCCACGATCCTCGCCGCGGGGCTCACGGCCGGCGGTGTCGAGATCGTGCACGGCGCCTACTTCGACACCCTCACCGCGCGCGTGCCCGGCAAGGCCGCCGGGATCGCCGCCGCCGCCCGCGAGGCCGGTGTCAACCTGCGGCTCGTCGATGCCGACCACGTCTCCATGGCCTGCGACGAGACCACCACCCGCGCCCAGCTGAGCGCCGTCTGGACGGCCTTCGGCGTCAAGGGCGACGTCGAGGCGCTGGACGCCGTCGTCGAGGACTCGCTCCCCGAGGCGCTGCTGCGCACCGACGGCTACCTGACCCACCCCGTCTTCCAGCAGCACCGCTCCGAGACCGCGATGCTCCGCTACCTGCGCAGGCTCGCGGACCGGGACTACGCGCTGGACCGCGGCATGATCCCGCTGGGCTCCTGCACCATGAAGCTCAACGCGACCACCGAGATGGAGCCGGTCACCTGGCCCGAGTTCGGCCAGCTGCACCCGTTCGCGCCCGCCGAGCAGGCGCAGGGCTACCTGACCCTGATCCGGGAGCTGGAGGAGCGGCTCGCCGAGGTCACCGGCTACGACAAGGTGTCCCTGCAGCCCAACGCCGGATCGCAGGGCGAGTTCGCCGGCCTGCTCGCCGTGCGCGCGTACCACCGCGCCAACGGCGACGCACAGCGGACCGTGTGCCTGATCCCGTCGTCCGCACACGGCACCAACGCCGCCAGCGCCGTCATGGCGGGCATGAAGGTCGTCGTCGTGAAGACCGCCGAGGACGGCGAGATCGACGTCGCCGACCTGCGGGCGAAGATCGAGCAGCACCGCGACGAACTCGCCGTGCTGATGATCACCTACCCGTCCACGCACGGGGTTTTCGAGGAGCACGTCGCCGACATCTGCGCGCAGGTGCACGAGGCCGGCGGACAGGTCTACGTCGACGGCGCCAACCTCAACGCCCTGGTCGGCGTCGCCAAGCCGGGCCACTTCGGCGGCGACGTCTCCCACCTCAACCTGCACAAGACCTTCTGCATCCCGCACGGCGGCGGCGGTCCCGGTGTCGGTCCGGTGGCCGTACGGGCGCACCTGGCGCCGTACCTGCCGAACCACCCGCTGCAGCCGGCCGCCGGCCCTGAGACGGGTGTCGGGCCGATCTCGGCCGCGCCGTGGGGCTCGGCGGGGATCCTGCCGATCTCGTGGGCGTACGTCCGGCTCATGGGCGGCGAGGGACTGAAGCGGGCCACCCAGGTGGCCGTGCTCAGCGCCAACTACGTCGCCAAGCGGCTGGAGCCGCACTTCCCCGTGCTCTACACCGGGCCCGGCGGCCTCGTCGCGCACGAGTGCATCATCGACCTGCGGCCGCTGACCAAGGCGACCGGCGTGAGCGTCGACGACGTCGCCAAGCGGCTCATCGACTACGGCTTCCACGCGCCGACGATGTCCTTCCCGGTGGCCGGCACGCTGATGATCGAGCCGACCGAGTCCGAGGACCTCGCTGAGCTGGACCGGTTCTGCGAGGCGATGATCGCCATCCGTGCGGAGATCGACAAGGTCGGAGCGGGCGAGTGGTCCGCCGCCGACAACCCGCTGCGTGGTGCTCCGCACACCGCCGCCGCGCTGGGCGGCGAGTGGAAGCACGAGTACAGCAGGGAGGAGGCCGTCTTCCCCGCCGGAGTGTCCGCCGCCGACAAGTACTGGCCGCCGGTGCGCCGGATCGACCAGGCCTTCGGCGACCGGAACCTGGTGTGCTCGTGCCCGCCGCTGGACGCGTACGAGGACTGACGCACAGGCATGACGCGAGAGGCCCCGCTTCGGCGGGGCCTCCCGTCTTCACGCCGGGTACGCGTGCGTCTGGGCCGCCTTCACCGTCGCCCAGACCGTGGCGCCCGGGTGCAGGTCCAGTTCGGCCGCAGCGACCGTGGTGAGGTCGGCGGCGAGGGCGAGTTCGCCGGTCAGGGCGGCGCGGATCTGGTCGCCGTGGGTCTCCAGGCCGGCGACCTCGCAGCGCCAGAGGTTGCGGGCGCTGGCGCCGGTGGGGCGGTCCCGGAAGAGGGTGACGGCGCTCGGCGGGAACGCGACGAAGACGTCACCTGTGAGGACTTCGGTGGTGGTGATCGAGGGGCCCGCGGCGAGGTGGACCGTGTGGCCCTCGGCCCGGCCCCGGTAGAGGTTGAGGCCGACCAGCTGGGCGATGTAGTCGGTGCGGGGGTGGCGGGCGATGTCGGCGGGCGTGCCCTCCTGGACGACCCGGCCGTCCTCGACGACGATCAGGCGGTCGGCCAGCACCATGGCGTCCAGCGGATCGTGGGTGACCAGGACCGCGACCGCCTCGAACTCGGCCAGGTGGCGGCGGAGTCGGGACCGTACCTCCAGGCGGGTGCGGGCGTCGAGGGCGGCGAGCGGTTCGTCCAGGAGCAGCAGGCGGGGGCGGGTGGCCAGGGCGCGGGCCAGCGCGACGCGCTGGGCCTGGCCGCCGGAGAGGCGGCGGGGTTTGACGCCGGCGTGTTCGGCGAGGCCCATGCGGTCCAGCCAGGCGGCCGCCTGGGCGCGGGCCTCGGCCTTTGTCGCGCCGTGGCAGCGGGGGCCGAAGGCGACGTTGTCGAGGGCCGTGAGGTGAGGGAAGAGGAGGTAGTCCTGGAAGACGACGCCGACCGGGCGGGATTCGGGGGGTGTCCGGTCCAACTCCGTGCCGTCGAGGCGCAGGTGGCCGGTGGTGAGGGGGGTGAGGCCGGCCAGGGCGCGCAGGGCTGTGGTCTTTCCGGCGCCGTTGGGGCCGAGGAGGGCGACGACCTCGCCGGGGGCGGCGGTGAGGGTGATGTCCAGGTGAAAGGTGGGGCGGGTGACGACGAGGTGGGCGTGGAGGGCGGTGTCCTTCGGGTGCGGGTGCGGGTGCCGGTGCGTGGTGACTGCCCGGCCTTCGGTCGGGTCCGGGTTCCCACCCGCACCACGGTGGGGCTGCTGAGCGCCGCCTGCCGCCGAGGGAGACCTTGCGGGGGGCTGTGCCTCGTCTGCTGCCGTGCGGTTCGGGTCTGTCATCGGGGCGTCGTCCACCAGGTCGTCCTCATGATGCCGTCATCCAACGATCCCGCAACGCCGCCAGTACCGCGATCGACACCGCCAGCAGCACCAGGCTGAGCGCGATCGCCGCGTCGGGGTCGTTCTGCAGGGCGAGGTAGACGGCGAGCGGCATGGTCTGGGTGCGGCCGGGGAAGTTGCCGGCGAAGGTGATCGTCGCTCCGAACTCGCCGAGCGCGCGGGCCCACGCCAGGACCGAGCCGGCCGCGATGCCCGGGGCGATGAGGGGGAGCGTGACCCGGCGGAACGCGGTGAAGCGGGAGGCGCCGAGGGTGGTGGCCGCCTCCTCGTAGCGGGGGTCGGCGGCGCGGAGCGTGCCCTCGACGCTGATCACCAGGAAGGGCATGGCCACGAAGGACTCGGCGACGACCACGCCGGTCGTGGTGAAGGGCAGGGTGATGCCGAACCAGGAGTCCAGCCACTGGCCCACCACCCCGTTGCGGCCGAGCGCGAGCAGCAGGGCCACACCGCCCACCACCGGGGGGAGGACGAGGGGGAGGGTGACCAGCGCGCGGACGAATCCCCGGCCGGGGAACTCCGTGCGGGCCAGCAGCCAGGCCAGGGGGACGCCCAGGACGAGGCTGACGGCCGTCGCCGCCGTGGCGCAGACGAGGGAGAGCTGGAGGGCCTGCCAGACCTCCGCGCTGGTCAGCAGGGACGGCAGGCCGCGCCAGGGGGCCCTGACCAGCAGGGCGACCAGTGGCAGGAGCAGGAAGACCAGAGCCACCGCTCCGGGGAGGAGGAGCGGTAGCGGTACGGCGGTCCGAACGCGCCGGCGCCGCGGACCGCCCGTGAGGGTGCCGGCCGCGGCGCCGGACTCGTCGGTCCTCGTCACGGCTTGAGGAACCCTGCGTCGTTCAGCACCTGCTGGCCCTCGGCGGACTGCACCAGCGCGATGAACGCCTTGGCCACCGTGGGGTTCTGGGCGTTCTTGAGGAGGGCGATCGGGTAGTCGTTGATCGCGTCGGCGGACTCGGGGAACTCCACGCCCTCGACCTTGCTGCCGGCTGCCTTCACGTCGGTCTGGTAGACGACCGCCGCGTCGGCCTCCTTCAGGACCACCTTGTTGAGGGCGGACTTCACGTCCTCTTCGTAGGAGACCGGGGTGAGCTTGAGCTTGCCGGCGTCCAGGGCCTTCTGCGCGGCGGCGCCGCACGGCACCGTCTTGTCGCACAGCACGACCTTCAGCGACGACTTCGTCAGGTCCTTCAGGGAGGAGATCTTGTCGGGGTTGCCCGGCAGGGTGGCGATCTCCAGCTGGTTGCGGACGAAGGTGGCCGGCGGGGTGGCGGTGTCCTTCTGGTCCGTCACTATCGCCATGGTCTTGGCGCTCGCGGCGGCGAAGACGTCGGCCGGCGCACCGCTGGTGATCTGTGCGGCCAGGGTGTCGCTGCCGCCGAAGCTGAAGTTGACCTTGGTGCCCGGGTGGGCCTTCTCGAAGTCGGCCTTCAGGGTCGTGAAGCTCTCCTGCAGCGAGGCCGCGGCGAACACGGTGATCGAGCCCGACAGCTTGGGCGTCGCCGCCGCCGACGTGTCCGACTTCGTCGTCGCCGACGAGCCGTCGTCGGAGGAGGAGCAGGCGCTCAGGGCCAGCAGGGCCGCGACCGAGGCACCGGCCACCTGGAGCGTCCGCCGGGTCCGGCGCACGGAACGGGTCATCACGAGTGAACTCCTCTGGATCCTATGGTCAATCTGTCGCGCCCTGCTGCGACCTGTGTATCAGTCCGCGTGGCGATGATACTGCCGCAACTGCCAGGCGTAAGTCTTCTGTCACATCGCATGAGCTGCGTACTTTCAGACTGGGGCTGGCATGTGCGTTTGTACGGTGGTCTGCCGCGGGTACCGTCACCCGGGGAGGTGGCCGCACATGACGCTCGCCGAACTCGTCCTCACCGGAGACCTCGCACGACCGGCCCGGCTGACCGTGCCCGATCTCCTGCGCTGGCCCCAGCAGCGGGTGCGCGTCAGCTTCGAGTGCGCCACCAGCGGAGCCCGGCACCACGCCTTCACCGGACCGCGGCTGTACGACGTCCTCACCGCCGCCGGACCCGGATTCGACCCCGGCCGGCGCAAGGACCGGCTGCGCTTCCTCATCGCCGTCTCCGGCGCCGACGGGCACCACGCGCTGCTCTCCTGGGCCGAGATCGACCCCGACTTCGGCCACGCCCCGGTCCTGCTCGGCGTCGGCATCGACGACACCCCGCTGGACCGGGCGGGACCGCAACTGGTGCTGCCGCAGGACCGCTGCGGGGCCCGGCACGTCAGCGGCATCAGGGAGATCCGGGTGGACGGGGGCTACGGCGGCTGCCATCCAGTGCCCGCCACACCCGGTCGCGCGTCAGCGGCAGCTCCGTGAACCGGATGCCCGTCGCGTCCCGCAGCGCGTTGGCCGGCGCCGGGGCGACCGGGTTGAACGGGCTCTCGCTCATCGACTCGGCGCCCAGCGGCCCGATGGCGTCGGTGGTCTCCGTCAGGTGCACCTCGGTGCGCGAGATGTCGGCCTACTGCGGCAGCCGCGCACTGGTCGAGGCCGTAGCTCGCAACGTGTGCGCGGTGCTGCCGAACACCCTGGAGACCTTCCCGGCCCCGTACGGCTGTAGGCCGCCCGCACGTCGGCGGGCACCCCGGTGACGGGACCTGTGGGCCGCCCTGCTGTGCAGGTGACCCGTCAGACGCGGTCGATGTGCACGTTCGTCGACTTCACCCGGGCGGTGGCCTCCATGCCGACCTCCAGGCCGAGTTCCTCGACCGCCTCCCGCGTCAGGAGGGAGACCAGGCGGTGCGGGCCGGCCTGGATCTCGACCTGGGCGGCGACGTCGCCGAGCTTGATCGCGGTGACGATGCCGGGGAAGGCGTTGCGGACCGAGGTGTAGGAGGTGTCCTCCTCGGCGGTGCCGGCCTTGGCCAGTTCGACGGAGAACGCGGCGAGGTCCGTGCCGTCGATGAGCCGCCTGCCGCCCTCGTCGCGGTGGGTGGCCATCCGGCCCGCGTCGGCCCAGCGGCGGGCGGTGTCCGGGCTGACGCCGAGCAGCCGTGCCGCCTGGCCGATCGTGTAGGAGGGCATGGGCTCACCATAGGGCCGGGTGGCGGGGTGCGAGGACGTGGGGTCGCCGGTCAGGTGAGGCCGGACGCCTCCAGGACCGCGCGTGCGTTCGTGTCGTCGATCTCGTGGCCGAGCCGTGCCAGTACCTCGGTGCCGCGGCGCAGGGTGCCCCGCTCAAGGGAGCGGCGGACGCCGGTGTCCAGTTCGTGCCAGAGCAGGGGATTGGCGTGTAGGACGCCCGGGTCGAGCTCCAGCCGGTTGCCCCGGGTGTCGCGCAGGACCAGATGCGCGGCGACGTCCCCGTACTGGCCGACGGAGACGAGGGAGTCGGTGCGGACGGTACGGCGGCGCAGCGGGCCGCGGACGGCCAGCCAGCCGGGGCCCGCCGTGACGCGGGCCGGCAGCAGCATGACGAGGATCGCGGCCGACAGGGTGACCCAGAGCAGGGCGCGGGCCGGGGTGAGGGTGCCGGCGTCCCAGTCCACGACGAACGTCAGCCCGCCGAAGCCGAGGGCGGACCACACGGCCAGGCGTGCGCCGCCGCGCCAGGTGCGGTCACCGGCCGCCCGGCCCCTGGGTCTTCTGTCCTCCATGGGGCCGACGGTAGGGCGCGGTGGTGGCGGGGGAGCGACCGCTGACAGGGTTCTTATGCGGACCGAGCGGTTATTGACGGGATTCTTACGCCCCGGCCCCGTGCCCTCTGTCCTCTGCCCCGCGCGCTCTGTCCTCTGCCTGGTGCCCCGGTACTTGGTGCCCGGTACCTGGTGACCGGCCCTCAGCCCGTGTGGACCCGCGGCCGTCGCTCGCGGTCCGGCTCCGCCTCGCGCAGCACCTCCCGGGTGACCGGGGCGACCTCGCCCTGGCCGAAGAGGAAGAAGCGCAGGAAGTTGGCGAACGGGCTGCCCTCGGTCCACTCGAAGTAGATGTGCGGGATGCAGCCGGTCTCGTCCCGGACGTGCAGCAGCAGCGCGGCCAGGGCGTTGGGGATGGAGGCGGACTCCAGGGTCAGCACGCGGTAGCGGTTGTGCAGGACCTCGCCGCGGACGGTCAGGCCGGCCTCGAACTCGGAGGGGTCGGTGACCGTGACCTCGACGAAGACGAAGTCCTCCTGCTCGGGCATGTCGTTGTCGGCGCGGATCTGCTCGATCTTGTCGCGGTACTCGGCCTTGTCGCGCCGGTCCGGCTCGTTGGCGATGAACCGCATCTTGCGGCTGGCCATGTCGCGGATGAATCGTTCCGCCATGTCATCGAGGACCACGCTCGTCACGCGCAGCTCGAAGGCGCGGGCGAGGCGGGAGAGCAGCGAGACGAGGATGATGCCGACGATGAAGCAGGCGCCGATCTTCACACCGTCGGGGCGCTCGATGACGTTGACGACGGTCGTGTACAGGAAGACCGCCGCGATGATCCCGAACCCGATCGTCCACTTCCGCTGTCCGGCCTTGCGGGAGGCGATGGTCACCGCGACCGCGGCGGAGCTGATCAGCACCAGCACGCCGGTGGCGTAGGCGCCACCCTGCGCGTCGACGTCGGCGTCGAAGATCCAGGTCACCAGGAAGGCGATCAGCGTGAAGACGATGACCATCGGGCGCACCGCGCGGGCCCAGTGCGGGGCCATGCCGTAGCGGGGCAGGTAGCGGGGCATCAGGTTGAGCAGGCCGGCCATCGCGGAGGCGCCGGCGAACCACAGGATGGCGATCGTGGAGACGTCGTAGACGGTGCCGAAGGCGTTGCCGAGGTACTCGTGGGCCAGGTAGGCGAGCGCACGGCCGTTGGCGCTGCCGCCCGACTTGAACTCGTTCTCCGGGATCAGCAGCGTGGTGATGAAGCTGGTCGCGATCAGGAAGCAGCTCATGATCAGGGCGGCCGTGGTGAGCAGCTTCTTGGTGTCCCGGATCCGGCCGGTGGGCTGCTGCTCGGTGTCACCCGGCTCGCCCTTGACGTGCGGCATGACGGCGACGCCGGTCTCGAAGCCGGACAGGCCCAGGGCGAGCTTCGGGAAGACGATCAGGGCGACGCCGACCATGACGAAGACGTTGCCGTGTTCCTGGGTGAGGGCGCTGCTCCAGTCGGTGATGACGTGCTCGGCGGTGATGACGTGGTAGAAGCCGACGATCACGACGACGACGTTGAGCGCGAGGTAGATGCCGACCAGGGCGACCGCGACCCCGATCGCCTCCAGGAAGCCCTTGAGGAAGACCGCGCCGAGCAGGGCCACCAGGAACAGCGTGATGACCATCTGCTTGCCCTGCAGGAAGTCGGTCAGGTGCGGGTTCTCCACCAGGTGGGTGGAGGCGTCCGCGGCCGACAGGGTGATGGTGATCAGGAAGTCGGTGGCGGCGAAGCCGAGCAGGGTCAGCACGAAGAGCTTGCCCTGCCAGAAGGAGAGCAGCCGCTCCAGCATGGCGATGGAGCCCTCGCCGTGCGGACTCTCCTCGGCGACGCGGCGGTAGACCGGCAGGGCGCCGGCCAGGGTGACGATGACGAGCACGATGGTCGCGATCGGCGACAGCAGGCCGGCCGCCAGGGCGGCGATGCCGGGCTGGTAGCCGAGGGTGGAGAAGTAGTCGACACCGGTCAGGCACATCACCCGCCACCAGCGCTGGCCCTGGTGCGGGGGTTCGGGCTGTGCGTGGGGGCCGGTGTGGCCGCCGCCCTTGCCCATGTCGGACAGCCCCTCCAGCATCCAGGCGCGCAGGCGACTGGGAGGGGGGTGTTCGGTCGTGGCCATGGGGTCGGCTCCTGGTGTCCGGCGCGGTGAGGTGCGGCGCAGTTCGATTCCGGCCATCACGCGGACGGCGGCACCAGCGTAAGCAGAGAGTGACGCGTGGGCCCACGGATCGGGAGGTCCTGGGCGTCAAGCTTGCGTTAAGAATGCCCTGGCAGGCGGTGGTCGGGCAGCAAGAAAGGGTGGCCCGGAGGCCGCGGGGGGACGTTGGGCTGTACGGGGGGCGGCGAGCGGGTGCCGGGTTCCGGACACCGAGCGTTATCCCGTACGAGGGCCAGGCATCACGTCTTCGGGGGCGCGTCGAACCGCAGCGGACCTCGCCTGGTCGGCCCCTCCCCGACGGGCTTCTGACAGGGCACACGTGCGGCGTCAAGGTCCCGTCAAACCCGGCTGAAGGGACGTCAGGGGCGTATCAAGGCCGATCGTCCATGGCCGGACGCGATCGCAGACTGACCGGTACGGGGGACGGGCGACCGTCCGTGGCGGGTACCTGGGAGGGGACCGTGACCATCACGGCCGGCACAGCACACAGACCTCAGGCGGGGACTGTCGAAGAGCCACCGGCCACGGTGGTCCCGCCGCCCGTACCGGCCCCGGGACCCGACAGGAGCCCGGGGGAGCGGATCGTGGCCGCGCGGGCCGCTCTGCGCCGCCGTCTCCGGTCGACCGTACCGGCCCGGCTGCGCCTCCTGCGCGCGGCCACGGTCCTGCTCGCCGTCGCCCTGGGCGTCCTGCTGCTCGTCGCCGGCCTCGCCGCGAACGGCACCTGGGACGACGTGGCCGACCGCGACGCCCCGCGCACCACGAGCGCGGCCGGCCTCGACCTGGCCCTCAACGACATGGTCGCCCAGGCCGCCAACATCCTGCTGTCCGGCGACGGAAAGGGCGAGCTGGCGACCCCGCACGCCAAGGCGGTCACCAAGTACGCCGACGCCCGCCGCGAGATCGGCCACGACCTGCGCACCCTCGCGGCCGCGGCGCAGGGGAACCGTGCCGACGAGAGGACCGTGGAGGCGATCACCGACGACTTCGCCGAGTACCAGGAGCTCATCGGCCGGTCCCTGGAGAACGACCGCCACGCCGACGGCGGACCGGACGCGCTCACCGACTACCGCGACGCCACCGGGCTGCTGCGCGACAGCCTCCTGCCGGACGCCCGGAAGCTGGTCTCCTCCAACGACGCGGCCTTCGACTCCCACTACACGACGGCCCGTTCGGCGCTGTCCGCCCAGCTTGCCGCCGTCGCCGTCCTCGGCCTGCTGCTCCTCGCCGTCCTCGGCGTCCTGCAGTGGTACCTGGCGCGCCGCTTCCGCCGGATCCTCAACCCCGGCGTCCTGGCCGCCACCGCGTGCACCCTGATCGCCGTCACGCTCGGCGCCCAGCTCCTCTCGGCCTCCGCGGCGCATCTGAAGGTGGCCCGGCGCGACGCCTTCGACTCCGTCGTCGCCCTCTCCCGCGCCCGCGCCGTCGCCTACGACGCCAACGCCGACGAGAGCCGCTACCTCCTCGACCCGCAGCGCCGCACGCAGTACGCCGGCTCCTTCCTCGCCAAGTCCCAGCAGCTGTACGGCATCCAGGGCGCCACCCTGTCCACGTACGACGCCGGCCTCGCGACCAGCTGGCGGGCCTACCGCGCCGACCCCGCCGCCCCGCGCTTCACCGGCGAGTTCCGGCGCGAGCTGGACAACATCACCTTCCCCGGGGAGCGCGCCGCGGCCGAGAGGACGGTCGACGCGTACGCCGTCTACCAGCGCGACGACCGGAAGATCCGCGCGCTGCTCGCGGCCGGGAAGGAACGGGAGGCGGTGGACTTCTGCATGGGGTGGGAGCCGGGCACGTCGAACGCGCACTTCGGCGCGTGGATGGTCGCGCTGGAGGAGGTGACGGACATCAACCGCGCCCACTTCGACCAGTCGGTGGCCGCGGGCCGCGGCGAGCTGACCGGCCGACTGCCCTGGGCCTGTGGGCTGTTGTTGCTGGCCGTGGGGCTGACGGGGCTGGGGCTGCGGCCCCGGCTGGCCGAGTTCCGCTGACCGGAAGCTACGCGTCCGCCAGCCGTGCCTCCTCCAGGTCCAGGGACCGCTGGAGCCGCCTGCGGGTCGTGTCGCTGATCGTGTGCTCGTCGTACAGCCGCCGCAGCTCCGCCGCCTCCACCGCGATCAGGTCGCGGCGCAGCTGCCGGTAGACCAGGTCGGCCGACTCGACCGTGCTGTCGGTGAGACGGTCGCGGGCGTCGTCGAGACGGGCGTTCAGGCCGCGCCGGAGCCGGTCGAGGACCACGTCCGGTACGGCCTCCAGTTCGGACAGCTCCTCCAGGCGCCGGATGCCCGCGTCGGCCAGCCGGCAGCGGGCGGTGGCCTCCTCGCGCTCGGTGTGGTCCGGCTCCAGGGCGATGCCGGAGCGGCGCACCACCGAGGCCAGGGAGAAGCCCTGCACGACCAGCGTGACGACCACGACCGAGGTCGTGAGGACCAGCACCAGCGGCCGTTCGGTCAGCGCCGAGCCGTCCTTCGCCGTCACCGGGATCGACAGCGCGGCCGCCAGCGGCACCACCCCCCGGGTGCCGGCCCAGGTCAGCACCACCGGCACCCGCCAGTTCGGCCGCTGTATGCCGCCCTTGCGCTGCACGACCGCCGACAGCGGCGCCAGCCACAGCAGCCGCACCGCGATCAGCGTGCCGGCCACCGCCAGCGCGTACAGCGGCCAGGCCCGGTCGCCGTCGGACAGCGCCCGCACCTGGGCCGGCAGCGCGAGCCCGATCAGGCTGAAGACCACGCTCTCCAGCAGGAAGACCACGGTGCCGTAGACGGCGTGCAGCTGGAGCCTGATCCGGGCGTTGGTGAGCCGGTCGCCGCGGCCGCCCAGGACCACGCCCGCCACCACCACCGACGTGACCCCCGAGGTGTGGGCCGCCTCCGCGAGGACGTACGCCGCGTACGGTGTGACCAGGGAGATCACCGTTTCCAGGACCGGATCCTCGGTGCGCCGCCTGATCACCGTGACGACCGCGGCGACCAGCGCGCCGATCAGCGTGCCGCCGCCCGCGAGCAGCAGGAACTCGCCGCCCGCCGCCCCCCAGTTCGCCGCCGCCGAGGCCACCGCGACGCTCACCGCGACCCGGTAGAGGACCAGCGAGGTCGCGTCGTTGAAGAGGCTCTCGGCCTGGACCAGCATCTGCACCCTGGGCGGCAGGGCGAGCCGGCGGCCGAGCGCGGTCACCGCCACCGGGTCGGTGCTGGCGAGGATCGCGCCGAGCACCAGCGCCATCCGCCAGGACAGCGGGGTGACCAGGGAGGCGACCGCGCCGACGGCCGCGGCCGAGGCGAGCACCAGGCCGACCGCGAGCACGCTGACCGGCTTCCACACCGCCCGCAGCTCGCGCCAGGAGAGTTCCTCCGCGCTGGCGTAGAGCAGCGGCGGGAGGACGACCAGGCCGATGACCTGCGGGTTGATCTGGATCGTCGGGGTGCCCGGCAGCAGGGCCACGGCGAGGCCCGCGACGACGAGGAGGGAGGGGGCGGGAATCCGCCACCGGCGGGCGAAGGTCGCCACCACCGTGGCCAGAACCACGAGTGCGAGAACCGTACCCACGCTGCGCATGCCGTCCCCCTGGGGCCCTAGCGGAAGCCACTGTGACTCCCGGCCGACCAGACTTCCCGGCACACCGCCTTCACCCTATCGGGCCGAGGGCCGTCAAGACAGTGTCAACGTCCTCGTCAGCGGCGCCAGAGACGCGTCAAGAGGCCGGACCCGCGGCCCCGCGGCGCGCTTGTCTTTGAGGTGATGAACGACGTACCGCGCGGACGACTCATGGTCTACCTCGGGGCCGCCCCCGGGGTCGGCAAGACCTACCGCATGCTCGACGAGGCACAGCGCCGCGCGTCCCGGGGCGCGGACGTGGTGGTGGGGTACGTGGAGTGCCACGGGCGCCCGCACACCGAGGCCATGACCGCCGGCCTGGCGTCGGTGGCACGGCTGCGCTGCGGATACCGGGGCGGCGAGTTCGAGGAGATGGACGTCGCGGCCGTGCTGGCGCGCCGCCCGGCGGTCGCCGTCGTCGACGAGTTCGCGCACACCAACATCCCCGGCGGCGGCCGGCACCCCAAGCGCTGGCAGGACGTCGAGGACCTGCTCGCCGCCGGCATCGACGTGATCACCGCCGTCAACATCCAGCACCTGGCATCACTGAAGGACGTCGTCGAGAAGATCACCGGGGTGCCGCAGCACGAGACGGTGCCCGACGACGTGGTGCGCAAGGCGGAGCAGATCGAGTTCGTCGACATCCCGCCCGAGGGCCTGCGCCGCCGGATGGCGCACGGCAACATCTACGCCCCGGAGAAGATTGACGCGGCCCTCGCCAACTACTTCCGCCCCGGCAACCTCACCGCGCTGCGCCAGCTGGCCCTGCTCTGGGTCGCCGACCGGGTCGACGAGGCCCTCCAGTCCTACCGCGCCGAGCACGCCATCGGCGGGGTGTGGGAGACCCGCGAGCGGGTGGTGGTCGCGCTGACCGGCGGCCCGGAGGGCGACACGCTGGTACGACGGGCCGCGCGGATCGCCGACCTCCCCCACTCTCGGCTTCGCTCGAGCGGGGGGACCCCCATGGCGGGCGGCGACCTGCTCGCCGTGCACGTGGCCCGCAGCGACGGCCTGGCCGCGGGTGTCTCGCACGCCTCGCTGGCCCGGCAGCGCAGGCTGGTCGAGGACCTCGGCGGCAGCTACCACTCGGTGGTCGGCGACGACGTGGCCACCGCCCTGGTGGACTTCGCGCGCGCCGAGAACGCCACCCAGCTGGTCCTCGGCACCAGCCGCCGCGGCCGCCTGGAACGCTTCCTCACCGGACCGGGCACGGGGGAGACCGTCACCGCCCTCTCCGGCGACATCGACGTCCACCGGGTCACCCACGAGCGCGCCGGCCGCGGCACCCTGCTGCCCTCCCGCCGCCGTACCCTCTCCACCGGCCGCCTGATCGCCGGGCCGGTCGCGGGGCTGGTGCTCCCCGTCCTGCTGACCGTCGCCCTCGCCCAGGTGCGCGGCACCGTCAACCTGACCAGCGAGGCCCTGCTGTTCCTGCTGGCCGTGGTCGGCGTGGCCTGCATAGGCGGGGTGACCTCCGCCGTGATCGCCTCCGTCACCGCGTCCCTGCTGCTCAACTACTGGTTCATCCCGCCCGTCGGCCGGTTCACCCTCGACGATCCCAACGGCCTGCTGGCGCTCGGGGTGTTCGCGGTCGTGGCCGCCACCGTCGCCGCGGTCGTCGACCGCTCCCTGCGGCTGTCGAGGCGCGCGGCGCGGGCCACCGCCGAGGCGGAGACCATGTCGTCGCTGGCCGGCAGCATCGTGCGCGGTGGCCAGACCATCCCGTCACTCCTCGAACGCACCCGTGAGACCTTCGGGATGGACTCCGCCGAGCTCGTCGACGAGCCGCCGGAGGGCGCCGACGTCACCGCCGTGCCCGCCGGTCCCGGCAACCACCTGGTCCTGCGCGGCCGTACGCCCTCCTCGTCCGAGCGGCGGGTGCTCGCCGCGTTCGCCGCGCACGTCGGGTCGGCGGTGGAGCGGGCCCGGCTCGCCCAGGCCGCCGCCGAGGTCGAACCGGTGCGCGCCGCCGACCGGATGCGCACCGCGCTGCTGCGGGCCGTCGGCCACGACCTGCGCACCCCGCTCGCGGCCGGCTGGGCGGCGGTCACCTCGCTGCGCAGCCGGGAGGTGGAGTTCTCCCCGGAGGACCGCGACGAACTCCTCGCCACCGCCGAGGAGTCCATGGCCCGGCTGAGCCGACTCGTCGACAACCTCCTCGACCTCAGCCGCCTGGAGGCCGGCGTCCTCCCCCTCAACCTGCGGGCCACGGCCCTGGAGGAGGTGCTCCCGACCGCCCTGGCCGACACCCCGACCGCCGAGGTGCACGGCGAACTGGAGGACATGCCCCCGCTGCTGGCCGACCCGCCGCTGCTGGAGCGCGTGATCGCCAACCTGGTGGGCAACGCGGCCCGCTACAGCCCGCCCGGCGCGCGGGTGCTGGTGACGGCGAGCGCGTTGGCCGGGCGGGCCGAACTCCGGATCATCGACCGGGGGCCCGGCCTGCCCGCGGGCGGCCGCGACCGGCTCTTCGAGCCCTTCCAGCGGCTCGGCGACACCGACAACACCACCGGCCTCGGCCTGGGCCTGGCCCTCGCCCGCGGACTCACCGAGGCGATGGACGGCACGCTGACCCCCGAGGACACCCCCGGCGGCGGGCTGACCATGGTCGTCTCGCTGCCCCTGGCCGACCGGACCCGGCCCGTCCGGACACCGCAGCACGCAGGAGGTGCCCCATGAACAGCACACCGGCAGAGCTCGCAGCGGGCGTACGGCAACGGGCACTACCTCGGCCGGTTCATGCTCACCCCGGGAACCGGGCCGGTGCCGCCACGGCAGGCGCGGCTGGTCGCGGTGACGCCGGCCGACCGGACGGGGGGCGGCGCTGGACACGGCGGGGCCGGTGGCGGCGGGCTGACCCCGCGCGCCGCAGCCGGCCCCGCCGTACGGCGGCTACTCCAGGCCCGACGCCCTGAAGACGCCCAGCGCGTTCTCGTGCTCGACCTGTTCGCCGAGGCGGCTCAGGGTGACCGAGCCACAGAGCAGGGTGCCGGCCTCGGCGGCCCTGCGGGCGCCCGCGTCGACCCGCAGCCACAGGTCGGGGTTGTCGACGAGGACCTGGGGGTCGATCTCCAGCCGGCCGCCGAAGGCGTCGCGGAGCAGCAGGCGGGGGGAGACGCCGTCCAGGCGGCGGACCGAGACCAGGCGGTCGGTGCGGACCCTGCGGGTGCGCAGCAGCCGGCGTGAGGTGAGCCAGCCGTCGCCGGCGCGGACCCTGGCGGGGCAGAGGACGCCGAAGAGGAGCAGGGCGAGGGCGGACCAGAGGGTGCCGCGCCACCAGGTGAACGTTCCCGATCCCCAGTCGATCAGGAGGAGCAGGGCGAGGAGGGCGCCTGCGCAACGGGCCGATGCGTAGACGTCTTTGGACCAGCGGTGGTCCTCGGAGGGCTGCATGGGGTGACGGTAGGGAGCGGCGGTGCTCGGCGTCAGGAGGTGGGGCATGTCCTTGATGGGACTCTGACGGCCGGGGCCCGTGCGGGGCGGTGGGGGCTTGTCGCGCCCACGCGGCGGCCGTACCTCACATACGGCCCCGCGCCTCTGGCAGGGGCGCGGGGCGTCAAGGGCACGTCAAAGTCGCTGCCTCCCGCGCGAAGAACGCGCAAGGGATTGCGGGAGCCGGCCGGGGCGGGACAGAACCTGGTCGGACGCGCGCGGTCCTCCCGTGCGCGCGACGTGTATCCCGTTCGTCGAGGAGCGCCCCATGTCCGTACTGACCGCCGAACCGGGGGCCGTGCCCGCCGGTGAGGAGCCGCCCGATACCGGGGAACGGCATCGTCTCACCGCCGTGACCGGCCTCGCCGCGCTGTCGCTGGACGCGATGGCGTCGGTGGCGTACGGGCCGGAGGCCATCGTGCTGGTGCTGGCGGCCGCCGGTGCCCACGGGCTCGGTTTCACGCTGCCCGTCACGCTCGCGATCGCGGCCCTGCTGGCGGTGCTCGTCGCCTCGTACCGGCAGGTCATCGCGGCCTTCCCGGACGGTGGCGGGTCCTACGCCGTGGCCCGGACCCACCTCGGGACGCGGACCAGTCTGGTCGCCGCCGCCTCCCTGGTGCTCGACTACGTGCTGAACGTCGCCGTCGCCGTCACCGCCGGGGTCGCCGCTCTCACCTCCGCCTTCCCGGGGCTGTACCCGCACCGGCTGGTGCTGTGCCTGGCCGTGCTGGTGCTGGTCACCGGGGTGAACCTGCGGGGCATCGTGGAGTCGGCGAAGGCGTTCATCGTGCCGACGGCGGTGTTCGTCGGGTCGGTCTTCGTGCTGATCGTGGCGGGGCTCTTGCGGTCCGCGCCCGCCAGTACGGTCACCGCCGCAGGCCACGCCTCCGTGCTCGCCGGCAACGCCTCCAGCGTGGGCGCCCTGCTTCTGCTGAAAGCTTTCGCCTCGGGTTGTGCCGCCCTCACCGGCGTCGAGGCCATCGCCAACGCCGTGCCCTCCTTCCGGGTGCCGCGCGTCAGGCGGGCCCAGCACGCCGAGGTGGCCTTGGGCGCGGTGCTGGGCGCGATGCTGATCGGGCTCTCGGTGCTGATCTCCCGGTTCCACCTGCAGCCGGTCGCCGGCGTGACCGTCCTCGCCCAGCTCGCCGACGCCTCGCTCGGCCACAACTGGGGCTTCTACGTCATCCAGTTCGCGACCATGATCCTGCTGGCGCTGTCCGCGAACACCAGCTTCGGCGGGCTGCCGGTGCTGCTGAAGCTGCTCGCCCGCGACAACTACCTGCCGCACGTCTTCGCGCTCAAGGCCGACCGGCAGGTGCACCGGCACGGCGTGCTCGCGCTCGCCGTGGTGTCGGCCGCGCTGCTGGTGTTCTCCGGCGGCGACACCAACACCCTGGTGCCGATGTTCGCCATCGGGGTCTTCGTCGGCTTCACCGTCGCCCAGGTCGGGATGGTGCGGCACTGGCGGCTGGAGCGGGGGACCGGCTGGCGTGGGAAGGCGCTGCTGAACGGGTTGGGGGCGGTCCTGACGGGCGTGGCGACCGTCGTCGTGACCGCGAGCAAGTTCACCGGGGGCGCCTGGCTCGTCGTCGTCATGCTGCCGTTGCTCGTCGGTGCCTTCGTCGCCGTGCACCGTGCCTACGGGCGGATCGGGGAGCGGCTCGGGCTCGGGCGGATCCCCGACCCACCGCACCGGGAGCGGTCGGTCGTGGTCGTGCCGGTGTCGTCGCTGTCCCGGCTCACCTCCCAGGCGCTCTCCGCGGCCGCCTCCCTCGGCGACGAGGTGCGGGCCGTCACCGTCTGCCATCCCGACCCCGAGGACCGGGCCCAGCTGCACGCCCTCGAGCGCGCCTGGGCCGCGTGGGACCCCGGGGTGCCGCTGGTCCTGCTGAGCTGCGAGCGGCGCACCCTGGGCCGCCCCATCGCCGCCTACGTCCGTGCGGTGACCGCGGCCGAGCCGGCCACCCAGGTGACCGTGCTGATCCCGGAGACCGAGCCGGAGCGGCTCTGGCAGCGGCTGCTGCAGAACCAGCGCGGTGCCGTCGTCGCCCATGCCGTGCGCAAGGAGACCGACGCGGTGATCTGCCGGCTGCGGTTCCGGCTCTCCTGATCAGCCTGGTGCGCCCGAGGCCGGCGTTCCCCCAGTTCAGGGGGGCTTTGGCCGCCGAACGGCGGCCTCCGGTCGCGGGTCGGCCGCGGCGGCGTAAGAGTCCCGTCAAAGGCGCGAACACTGCCGTAAGGGACCCGTCAACGGCGGCTGAATCCGGCCAGAAAGACGCTTTCCTCTAACCGTCCGAGTCCGTTCCGAACCTCATCCAGGAGTTCACGATGGCCGATCTGGCCTTCGTCGTCACCGTGCTCGCGGGTTTCGCGCTGGTGGCCCTCGTCGCCAAGGGGGTGACGAAGCTGTGACCGCCGAGAACATCGTCGGCCTCGTCGTGGCCGTCGCCCTGCTGGGCTATCTCGTCCTCGCCCTGATCTTCCCGGAGAGGTTCTGAGACACCCATGGGTCCCGTCACCGCCGCCGTGCTCCAGCTCGTCGCGCTCATAGGCGCGCTGGCGCTGTGCTACATCCCCTTCGGCAACTACATGGCCAAGGTCTACACCTCCGACAAGCACTGGCGCGTCGAGAAGTGGATCTACAAGGGCATCGGCGCCAACCCCGACACCGAGATGCGCTGGCCCGCCTATCTGCGCGGGGTCCTCGCCTTCTCCCTGATCAGCGTCTTCTTCCTCTACCTCCTCCAGCGGATCCAGGGCATCCTGCCCGGCTCGCTGAACTTCTCCTCGGTCAACCCGGCGCAGTCGTTCAACACGGCCGTCTCCTTCGTGACCAACACGAACTGGCAGTCGTACTACGGCGAGCAGACCATGGGTCACGTCGTGCAGACCGCCGGGCTGGCCGTGCAGAACTTCGTCTCCGCCGCCGTCGGCATCGCCGTCGCGGTGGCGCTGGTGCGCGGGTTCGCGCGCTCGCGCACCGGTGAGATCGGCAACTTCTGGGCCGACCTGGTGCGCGGCACGATCCGCATCCTGGTCCCGTTCGCCGCGATCGCCGCCGTCATCCTGGTCGCCTGCGGCGCCATCCAGAACTTCTCCGGCATCCACGAGGTCGGGCAGTTCATGGGGGGCTCGCAGCAGTGGAACGGCGGGGCCGTGGCCTCCCAGGAGGCCATCAAAGAGCTGGGCACCAACGGCGGCGGTTACTTCAACGCCAACTCCGCCCACCCCTTCGAGAACCCGACGCCCTTCACCAACCTCTTCGAGATCTTCCTGATCCTGCTGATCCCGTTCGCGCTGACCCGCACCTTCGGTGTGATGGTCGGCTCGGTGAAGCAGGGCTACGCGATCCTCGCCACGATGTTCACCATCTGGCTGGGCTTCGTCACCCTGATGATGTGGACCGAGTTCGCCCACCACGAGGGTGCGCTGCAGATCGCGGGCGGCTCGTACGAGGGCAAGGAGGTCCGCTTCGGGGTCGGCGCCTCGTCGATCTTCGCGGTGTCGACCACGCTCACCTCGACCGGTGCGGTGGACTCCTTCCACTCCTCCTTCACCGGCCTGGGCGGCGGCATCACCATGCTCAGCATGATGCTGGGCGAGATCGCGCCCGGCGGCACCGGCTCCGGCCTCTACGGCATCCTGATCATGGCGATCATCGCGGTGTTCATCGCCGGTCTGATGGTCGGCCGTACGCCCGAGTACCTGGGCAAGAAGATCGGCGCCCGTGAGATCAAGCTGTCGGCGATCTACATCCTGATCACCCCGGCGCTCGCGCTCGTCTTCACCGCGGCCTCCATGGCCCTGCCGACCCCGCCGCACTCCATGCTCAACCCGGGCGCACACGGGTTCTCCGAGGTGCTGTACGCCTTCACCTCCGCGGCCAACAACAACGGCTCGGCGTTCGCCGGCCTGAACGCGAACACCGACTGGTTCAACACCATGACCGGACTCGCGATGCTGCTGGGCCGCTTCCTGCCGATGGTGTTCGTGCTGGCGCTGGCCGGTTCGCTCGCCGAGCAGAAGCCCGTCCCGGCCACGGCCGGCACCCTGCGCACCGAGAAGCCGCTCTTCACCGGCCTGCTCGTCGGCGCGATCCTGATCATCACCGGTCTGACCTACTTCCCGGCCCTCGCGCTCGGCCCGCTCGCCGAGGGGCTGGCGTCATGACCACCCGTACCCAGAAGCCAGAGGACTCCATGTCCACAGCCACCCCGACCCGGGCGCCGCACAGCGACGTCCCCACCGGGCACAAGCCCGCCGAAGGACGTGTCGGCGCCGGCCTGTTCGACGCCAAGCAGCTGATCAAGTCCCTCCCGGAGGCCTGCCGCAAGCTCGACCCGCGGGTGATGGTCAAGTCGCCCGTGATGTTCGTGGTGTGGGTCGGCTCGATCCTGACCACGGTCTTCTCCTTCAAGGACCCGGGCGACTGGTTCGGCTGGACCATCAGCGCCTGGCTGTGGCTGACCGTGATCTTCGCGAACCTCGCCGAGGCGGTCGCCGAGGGCCGCGGCAAGGCCCAGGCCGACACCCTGCGCAAGGCCAAGACCGACACCGTCGCGCGGCGGCTGACCGGCGCCACCGAGGAGCAGGTGCCCGGCACCGAGCTGAGGATCGGTGACCTGGTCGTCTGCGAGGCCGGCGACATCATCCCCGGTGACGGTGACGTCATCGAGGGCGTCGCCTCCGTCGACGAGTCGGCGATCACCGGTGAGTCGGCCCCGGTCATCCGCGAGTCCGGCGGTGACCGCAGCGCGGTGACCGGCGGAACGAAGGTGCTGTCCGACCGGATCGTCATCAAGATCACGACGAAGCCGGGGGAGACCTTCATCGACCGGATGATCAGCCTCGTCGAGGGCGCGGCCCGGCAGAAGACGCCGAACGAGATCGCGCTGAACATCCTGCTCGCCTCGCTGACCATCGTCTTCCTGCTGGCCGTCGCCACCCTGCCGCCGTTCGCCGACTACGCGGGCACCCACCTGACGATGGTCGTGCTGGTCGCCCTCCTGGTCTGTCTCATCCCGACCACCATCGGCGCGCTGCTCTCCGCGATCGGCATCGCCGGCATGGACCGGCTGGTGCAGCGCAACGTGCTCGCCATGTCAGGGCGTGCGGTCGAGGCCGCCGGTGACGTCTCCACCCTGCTGCTCGACAAGACCGGCACCATCACCCTCGGCAACCGCCAGGCCTCCGAGTTCGTGCCGGTGCGCGGGGTCACCGAGCCCGAGGTGGCCGACGCCGCCCAGCTGTCGTCGCTGGCCGACGAGACCCCCGAGGGCCGCTCCATCGTCGTCCTCGCCAAGGAGAAGTACGGGCTGCGCGAGCGCCACCAGGGAGAGCTGGCGCACGCCGAGTGGATCGCCTTCACCGCCCAGACCCGCATGTCGGGCGTGGACGTCGACGGCCGCAAGATCCGCAAGGGCGCGGCCGGTTCGGTCATCGCCTGGGTCCGCGAGCAGGGCGGCACCGTCGCCGAGGACGCGGACACCCTCGCCAATGCCATCTCCGAGTCCGGCGGCACCCCGCTGCTCGTCGCGGTCGACGACGCCGAGGGCGCCCGGGTCCTGGGCGTCATCCACCTCAAGGACGTCGTCAAGGAGGGCATGCGCGAGCGGTTCGAGGAACTGCGCCGCATGGGCATCAAGACCGTCATGATCACGGGTGACAACCCGCTGACCGCGCGGGCGATCGCCGAGGAGGCGGGCGTCGACGACTTCCTCGCCGAGGCCACCCCCGAGGACAAGATGGCCCTCATCAAGCGGGAGCAGGCCGGCGGCAAGCTGGTCGCGATGACCGGTGACGGCACGAACGACGCCCCCGCGCTGGCCCAGGCGGACGTCGGCGTGGCGATGAACACGGGTACGTCGGCCGCCAAGGAGGCCGGCAACATGGTCGACCTCGACTCCAACCCGACCAAGCTCATCGAGATCGTCGAGATCGGCAAGCAGTTGCTGATCACCCGCGGTGCGCTGACCACGTTCTCCATCGCCAACGACGTCGCGAAGTACTTCGCGATCATCCCGGCCATGTTCGCCGTGGTCTACCCGGGCCTGGACAAGCTCAACATCATGCACCTGTCCTCGCCCAGCTCCGCGATCCTGTCCGCGGTCGTCTTCAACGCGCTGATCATCATCGCCCTGGTGCCGCTCTCCCTGAAGGGCGTGCAGTACCGGCCGGTGAGCGCGGACAGGATGCTCCGCCGCAACCTCGGGATCTACGGCCTCGGCGGTCTGATCGCGCCCTTCATCGGCATCAAGATCATCGACCTGCTCATCTCTCTCATCCCCGGAATCGGTTGACGACCATGAACAACTCCGTAACCAACACCGCCCGGTTGCTCTGGGCGGGCCTGCGGGCCCTGCTGGTGCTGACCCTGGTGACGGGTGTCGTCTACCCGCTGGTCGTCACCGGCATCGCCCAGGCCGCGTTCCACGACAAGGCGAACGGCTCCGAGATCACGTCGGACGGGAAGGTCGTCGGCTCGTCCCTGATCGGGCAGTCGTACAACCTGCCGCTGAAGAAGGGCCAGCAGACCCCGGACGCCGCCCTGCAGTGGTTCCAGGGCCGCCCGGCCAACGGGCTCGGCAGCAACAGCGTCAACACCGAGTACAAGCTGATCCTTTCGGGTGCGACCAACCTCGCCGCCGACAACAAGGTGCTGATCCAGCAGGTGAAGGACGCCCAGGCCGCCGTCGTCAAGGACAACTCGGTGCCCGGTTACACGGTCACGCCCGCCCAGGTGCCGGCCGACGCCGTCACCTCCTCGGGCTCCGGCCTCGACCCGGACATCTCCCCGGCCTACGCCGAGCTCCAGGTCCACCGGGTCGCCGAGAAGAACGGCCTGTCCATCACCCAGGTGGAGAAGCTGGTCAAGGACCACACCACGGGCCGTACGCTCGGCTTCATCGGCGAGCCCCGGGTGAACGTCCTCCAACTCAACATCGCGCTGAAGGACCTGACCAAGGGCAGTTGAGAGAACCGATGACCCGAGTGCTGGTCGTGGAAGACGACCCCCAGCTCGTACGGGCACTCGTGATCAACATGCAGGCACGCCAGTACGGAGTGGACGCGGCGCCCGACGGTGCCACGGCCCTCCGGCTGGCGGCCGCGCGTCAGCCGGACGTGGTGATGCTCGACCTCGGACTGCCCGACATGGACGGGGTCGACGTCATCAAGGCGCTGCGCGGCTGGACCCGCGTACCGATCCTGGTGCTGTCCGCGCGGCAGGCCTCCGACGAGAAGGTCGCCGCGCTGGACGCGGGCGCCGACGACTACATCACCAAGCCGTTCAGCATGGACGAACTCCTCGCCCGGCTGCGGGCCGCGGTCCGCCGCACCGAGGACACCCCCCTCACCCCCGAGACCACCCGGTTGGAGACACCCGACTTCACCATCGACCTGCTCGCCAAGAAGGCGGTCCGGGCCGGTCACGACGTCCGGCTCACCCCCACCGAGTGGCATCTGCTGGAGATACTGGTCACCAACCCCGGCCGGCTCGTCACGCAGAAGCACCTGCTGCGCGAGGTATGGGGAGTCACCCAGACCAACAAGACCAACTACCTGCGGGTCTACATGGCCCAGCTCCGCCGCAAGCTGGAGGCGGACCCCTCACACCCCCGGTACCTGATCACCGAGCCCGGCATGGGCTACCGCTTCGAAGGATGACATGGCACGCGGCAGGCTCCGGATCTACCTCGGCGCGGCTCCCGGCGTGGGCAAGACCTACGCCATGCTCTCCGAGGCCCACCGCCGGATCGAACGCGGCACGGACTGTGTCGTCGCGTTCGTCGAGCACCACGACCGGCCGCGCACCGAGGTGATGCTGCACGGTCTTGAGGAGATCCCGCGCAGGGAACTGGAGTACCGCGGCGCGGTGTTCACGGAGATGGACGTCGACGCCGTCCTCGCCCGCCGCCCCCAGGTCGCCCTCGTCGACGAACTCCCGCACACCAACATCCCCGGCTCCCGCAACGCCAAGCGCTGGCAGGACGTCGAGGAGCTGCTGGCCGCCGGGATCGACGTCGTCTCGACGGTGAACATCCAGCACCTGGAGTCGCTGGGCGACGTCGTCGAGTCGATCACCGGGGTACGGCAGCAGGAGACCGTGCCCGACGAGGTCGTACGGCGGGCCGACCAGATCGAGTTGGTCGACATGTCGCCCCAGGCGCTGCGCCGCCGCATGGCGCACGGCAACATCTACCAGCCGGACAAGGTCGACGCGGCCCTGTCCAACTACTTCCGGCCCGGCAACCTCACCGCCCTGCGCGAACTCGCCCTGCTCTGGGTCGCGGACCGGGTCGACGAGTACCTGAACGCGTACCGCAGCGAGCACCGCGTCTCGAAGATCTGGGGTTCGCGGGAGCGGATCGTGGTCGGCCTGACCGGCGGGCCGGAGGGACGGACCCTCATCCGGCGGGCGGCGCGACTGGCCGAGAAGGGCGCAGGCGGCGAGGTGCTCGCCGTCTACATAGCGCGCAGCGACGGCCTCACCTCGGCCTCCCCGAAGGAACTCGCCGTCCAGCGCACCCTCGTCGAGGACCTCGGCGGCACCTACCACCACGTCGTCGGCGACGACGTCCCGGCCGCGCTCCTCGACTTCGCGCGCGGCGTCAACGCCACCCAGATCGTCCTCGGCGTCTCCCGGCGCAGCAGCTGGCAGTACGTCTTCGGTCCTGGCGTCGGCGCCACGGTCGCCCGGGACTCCGGACCCGACCTCGACGTCCACCTCATCACCCACGACGAGGCCGGCAAGGGGCGGCTCCCGCTGGGCCGTTCGGCAAGGCTCGGCCGGTCCCGGCTGATCTGGGGCTGGCTGACCGGTGTCCTCGGGCCGGTCCTGCTCACCTGGCTGCTGACCTCCGCCGCACCGGAGGTGGGCCTCGCCAACGACATGCTGCTGTTCCTCGCCCTGACGGTCGCCGCGGCCCTGCTCGGCGGCCTGCTCCCGGCGCTCACCTCGGCGGTCGTCGGCTCCCTGCTGCTCAACTGGTTCTTCACCCCGCCCGTCCACACCCTCACCATCGCCGACCCGGAGAACATCGTCGCCATAGCGATCTTCATCGGGGTGGCGGTGTCCGTGGCCTCGGTGGTGGACCTGGCCGCACGGCGCACCCAGCAGGCGACCCGGCTGCGCGCCGAGTCGGAGATCCTGTCCTTCCTCGCGGGCAGCGTGCTGCGCGGCGAGACCAGCCTGGAGGCGCTTCTGGAACGGGTGCGGGAGACCTTCGGCATGGAGTCGGTGGCCCTCCTGGAGCGGGCGGACGACGTGGCGCCCTGGACCTGCGCAGGCAGCGTCGGGCCGCGCCCCTGCCGGTCACCGGAGCGGGCGGACGTCGACGTGCCGGTCGGCGACCACATGACCCTCGCCCTGTCCGGCCGCGTGCTGCCGGCCTCCGACCGGCGGGTGCTGGCCGCGTTCGCCGCGCAGGCGGCCGTCGTGCTCGACCGGCAGCGGCTCCAGCAGGAGGCGGACCAGGCGAAGGAGCTGGCGGAGGGCAACCGCATCCGTACGGCCCTGCTGGCCGCCGTCAGCCACGACCTGCGCACCCCGCTGGCCGGCATCAAGGCCTCGGTGTCGTCGCTGCGCTCGGACGACGTCGAGTGGTCCGAGCAGGACCGGGCGGAGCTCCTGGAGGCCATAGAGGCGGGCGCCGACCGCCTCGACCACCTCGTCGGCAACCTCCTCGACATGTCCCGCCTGCAGACGGGCACCGTCACGCCCGTCGTCCGCGAGGCCGACCTGGACGAGGTGGTGCCCATGGCGCTCGGCGGGGTCCCCGCAGACAGCGTCGAACTGGACGTCCCGGAGACGCTGCCCATGGTGAACGTCGACAAGGGGCTCCTCGAGCGGGTCGTCGCCAACGTGGTCGAGAACGCCGTCAAGTACAGCCCCGCGGACACCCCCGTGCTGGTCAAGGCCAGTTCCATGGCCGACCGGGTGGAGGTGCGCGTCGTGGACCGCGGGCCCGGCGTCCCGGACGGGGCCAAGGACCGTATCTTCGAGCCGTTCCAGCGCTACGGCGACTCCCCGCGCGGTGCCGGGGTGGGGCTCGGCCTCGCCGTGGCCCGGGGCTTCGCCGAGGCGATGGGCGGCACGCTGACCGCCGAGGACACCCCCGGCGGCGGCCTCACCATGGTGCTGACCCTGCCGGCCGCAGCGGGCCGCAGACCGGGGCGGCCGGACCGGCCGGCGACCGTGACGTCGTAGTCGGTCTCCGGCTGGGCCATCGGCAACGACGTCAGCGCCCGTACCCGGCAGCACGCGACGACACAGGGCCTGCTGCTACGACAACTGCCGCGAGTCCAGAGGCAGATGCCAGCTGTTGCGGCGGTGTGCGGCGGCCAGCGTCTCCTCCAGCGGGGACGGCGGCACGGCCAGCACCGGGCAGCGCGCGTGGGAGAGGCAGTAGCGGGCCACCCGGCCCGAGAAGGCCCGGTGCCAGCCGCGCCGGCCCGCGCCCACGACCAGCACGTCGTCGTCCCGGTCCGCCACCCCCACCAGGGAAAGCCCCGGAGTGCCGCGTACCACGAGTCCGTGCACCGGGGTGCCGGGACCGGCGTCGCCGAAGACCTCGTCCAGCACGTCGAGCAGCCGCTGCCGGGCCATCCGCTGCCACTCGTCGACCATCAGCATCGCGGCCGGCGAGCGCCGCGTCGCCAGCTCACCGCCCGGCGGCCCCCACACCAGCACCGGCCACAGTTCCGCGTCCCGGCGCCGGGCCTCCACCGCGGCCCGGGACAGGGCCGTGATGCTGCCCAGCGAACCGCTCACGCCGACCACGACCCGAACGGGCGCGCAGGCGTCGTAACCGGACATGACTCCACCGTTCTTCCGTGGCTGTCCCGGGGAAATCCCGGGCCGGACGGGTACCCCGATCCGGTTCCATGACACTGCGCCGAACGGGTGAGGGCCAGGGTCCGGGGCACTTCTTGGCACGCCTCTGACGGTCGCTGTGACCGCCGCCACCAGCACTGACTCCAATCCGTCAGCGTCCCGTCAACGTCGCCGCGAGCACCGTCAGCGTCCCGTCATGAGGCATCGGAGAGGTACCGGACGCGGGCATAGCGTCTGGGGCAGGCCCCGGCCGGCCTCCCCGCCGCCCGGGGCACCAACTCCTTCCTGTGCCAGGAGGCATGCCATGCCAGAACTCTTGTGCGGTGACGATCCGGAGCCTTCCGATCGGTCCCCGGCCGGACCCCTGTTCGTACCGGTCCGGCCGGGACCCGCGGGATGCGTGGCCCGGTTCTTCCGCACCCCGCTCGGCGAGCGCACCGCCGTCGGCTTCACCTCGGCCCGCAGGCTCGCCGCCACGCTCGGCCCCGACCAGGCCTGGATCCGGCTCGCCGAACCCGCGTTGCGCGCCCTGGCCGCACCGCTCGGCGTCACCACCGTGACGGTCGACCCGCAGCTGTCGGCACCGGCACCCGCGCCGGTCCCGCCGCTCCCGCGCCCCGCCGTCACCCTGCGGACCGTCGGCACCGCCCGACCCGCGTGAGCTGTGTGAGCTGTGTGAACCGCGTGATTCTTCCGAGTCTGAGAGGGGAGCGGTCGATGACCACCCTGCACGAACCCGTCGTCACCACCACGCCCGCCGATCTGTCGGTGTGGCCCGCCTCCACCACCGAGCCCCGGCCCGGCGACCTCGCCGTCGGCGGGGTCCCGCTTGCCGAGGTCGCCGACCGCTTCGGCACCCCCGTCTACGTCCTCGACGAGAACGAGGTCCGCGAGCGCTGCCGCACCTACCGTCACGCCTTCCCCGACGCCGAAGTCCTCTACGCCGCCAAGGCGTTCCTGTGCCGGGCGATGGTCCGCTGGACCGAGGAGGAAGGGCTCGGCCTGGACGTCTGCTCGGCCGGCGAGCTGGAGTTGGCGGTCACCGCCGGGTTCCCGCCGGAGCGGATCGTGCTGCACGGCAACGCCAAGTCGCCGCGCGACCTGGAGACCGCGCTGCGCCTCGGCGTCGGACGGATCGTCATCGACAGCCCCTCCGAGATCGCCCGGCTCGCCGCCGCCGTCGGACCCGGCGGGCACCAGAAGGTCATGGTCCGGGTGGTGCCCGGGATCAGCGCGGGCGGCCACGAGAAGATCCGCACCGGCACCGGCGACCAGAAGTTCGGCCTGTCCATCGCCGACGGCTACGCCCAGCACGCCATCGCCCGGATCCTGGACCAGCCGCAGCTCCACCTCACCGGCCTGCACTGCCACCTCGGCTCCCAGATCACCAGCGTCAAGCCGTACCTCGCCGCCGTGCGCCGGGTGGTCGGGCTCATGGCCCGCCTGCACGAACAGCACGGACTGGTCCTGCCCGAACTGGACCTGGGCGGCGGCCACGGCATCGCCTACCGGCCCGGCGAGGCCGCCCTCGACCTCACCGCCCTCGCCCGCAGGGTGCGCGCCGAGCTGACGGACGCCTGCACGGCGGCCGGGCTGCGGGTACCCCGGCTGATCATCGAGCCGGGGCGGGCCATCGTGGGCCCGGCCGGGATCGCGGTGTACCGGGTCCTCGCGGTCAAGAAGACCGGAGACCACACCTTCGTCGCCGTCGACGGCGGCATGAGCGACAACCCGCGGCCCGCGCTGTACGGCGTCCGGTACGCGCCCCGGCTCATCGGCCGCGCGAGCACCGCGCCCACCGCCCCGGTGACCGTCGTCGGACGGCACTGCGAGGCGGGCGACGTCCTGGCCGCCGACGTCGAACTCACCTCCGACCTGCGCCCCGGCGACCTGCTCGCGGTCCCGGTGGCCGGCGCCTACCACCTCTCCATGGCCTCCGGCTACAACCTGGTCGGCCGCCCGCCGGTCACCGCCGTCCGCGGCGGCCACGCCCGGCTGCTGGTCCGGCGCGAGTCCCTGGACGACATCCGCCGCCGCGACGTCGGGCTCTGACCGGGTCCGTTCCCCGACCCACCTCCGGGCGAGCGGCGGCCCGGCCCCCGTCCGGAGGTGCACCAAGTCCCCTGCGCAGGCGGGGCTGGTTCCCGGCGACGCGGTACGTCCGCCTCTACGCGCCGGTCGCCCCGCCCGGCGATCACCACGGGCGCGCGGACACGGCACGGAGGACACTGTTGCCGACCGTCCCACCGGCCGTGATGAGGTACCGATGGCGTATGGCCTGGCCCGTCGTGAACTGCGACCGAGGGTTCCACTGCGCCCGGGTGAGGGCGACAAGCACCGCCTGACGAGCCTGGAAGGCCTGGCCGCGCTCTCCCTGGACGCGCTCAGCTCCGTCGCGTACGGCCCCGAGGCGATCGTGCTCGCCCTGGTGGTCGCCGGCACCGGGGCGCTCACCGCCACCCTGCCCATCACCCTGGCGATCACCTTCCTGCTCGCGGTCCTCGTCGTGTCGTACGGGCAGGTCATCGCCGTTCACCCGGACGGCGGTGGCGCCTACGCCGTCGCCAAGGCCGACCTCGGCGCCACCGCGAGCCTGCTGGCCGCGGCCAGCCTGGTCGTCGACTACGTCCTCACCGTCGCCGTCAGCCTCGCCGCCGGTGCCGACGCGCTGGTCTCCGCCTTCCCGGCCCTCGCCCACGACAAGCTGCTCGTCTGCCTGGCCGGCCTGGCCCTGCTGACGGCCGTCAACCTGCGCGGCGTGACCGAGAGCGCCCGGGTGCTGATGCTGCCGACGCTCCTGTTCATCGCCGCGATCCTCGGTGTCGTCCTGCTCAGCCTGCTGCGCGGGCACCCGGTCGCCGTCGTCGGCACCGACCGGCCCGTGCACGCGACCGAGGCGCTGAGCGCGCTGGTGATCCTCAAGGCGTTCTCGTCCGGCTGCTCGGCGCTGACCGGCGTCGAGGCCATCGCCAACGCCGTGCCGATGTTCCGCATCCCGAGCGTCAAACGCGCCCAGCGCACCGAGCTGATGCTGGGCGCGCTGCTCGGAACCATGCTGATCGGGCTGGCCGTCCTGATCCACCGCGACCACGTGGCGCCGCGCGGCGGGGTCACCGTCCTCGCCCAGCTCACCGCGGGCGCCTACGGCACCGGCTGGCCGTACTACGCCACCAACCTGATCGTCACCCTCGTCCTGGGCCTGGCCGCCAACACCAGCTTCGGCGGACTGCCGGTGCTCATGAGCCTGCTCGCCCGCGACCACCGGCTGCCCCACCTCTTCGGCCTGCGCGCCGAACGCCCGGTCTACCGCTACGGCGTGGCCACTCTCGCTCTGCTGGGCGCCGTGCTGCTGCTCGCCACGGACGCCGACACCCACCGTCTGCTCCCGCTCTTCGCCATCGGCGTCTTCGTCGGCTTCACCCTCAGCCAGTCCGGTCTGGTCCGGCACTGGGCGACCCAGCGCCCGCCGGGCTGGAAGCGCCGCGCGATCGTCAACGGCACCGGCGCCGTGCTCACCACCCTCGCCGGGGTCATCCTGCTGTTCACCAAGTTCCTCTCCGGCGCCTGGGTCGTCGTGATCACCGTCCCGCTGATGATGCTGCTGTTCGCCCGCATCCAGCGCTACTACACCGACGTGGGCGAGGAACTGGGCCTCGGCCGTATCCCGGAACCGCCCGCCCGGCGCACCGCGAGTCTGGTGATCGTGCCGGTCGGCGAGGTCAGCAAGCTCGCCCGGCACGCCCTCGGCGCCGCACTCGCCCTCGGCGACGAGGTGGTCGCGGTCGCGGTGCACGCCGACCCGGCCAGGTCCCGGGCGCTGGAGGAGGCATGGGCGCGCTGGAACCCCGGCGTGCGTCTCGACATCATCGACAGCCCGCACCGCTCGCTCGTGCAGCCGGTCGTCGACTACGTGCAACGGGCGGCGGACGGGCGTCAGGTGGCCGTGCTCATCCCTGAGGCGGAGCCGAGACACCGGCGCTACGAGATCCTCCAGAACCAGCGCGGCCTGCTTCTGGCCGGCGTCCTGCGGGCCCGCACCGACGTCGTGGTGTGCATGCTGCCGTACCGGCTGAAGCTCTGACGGCCGCCTTGGTCGGCCCCCTGGGCGGACAGTGCCCCCGCCCCTCGTAACGTTCGCCAGCCTTGTCGAAACTTTCAGATCGATCTGGTCGCTCGGGACCTGGAGGGGCGATCGCACCCCAGGCGCCCGGGAGCCGGTCCAGAGCCCGAGGTGGCGAGCGGGATCACCGCTCGGCCCTCGGCATGTAGTCACCGACGGGACGGCCGCCTTCGACGGGTTCGCGTATGCGCCGATCAGCTGCTGCGTGACACCTTGACGCTCCTGATGCGCCTTTCTAGAGTCGCCGTTCGGAATGTTCGGCAAGTAAACCGAATGTTTCGAAAGAGGGTGGCCCCCACCCCTTCCACGGACAGGAGTCGCACCATGTCCCGTACCCGGCTCAGCATCGCCGGTGCCCTCGCGGCCGTACTCGTCGCGGTCGGAGTGGCCACCGGGCCCGCCGCCCAGGCCCACGGCCGGCAGCCCACCCTCGCCGAACTGGCCCAGCGCCAGGGCCGCTACTTCGGCAGCGCCACCGACAACCCCGAACTCACCGACACCGCCTACACCAAGCTCCTCGGTACCGAGTTCGACATGATCACGCCCGGCAACGGCATGAAGTGGTACGCCACCGAACCCCGGCAGGGCGTCTTCGACTGGACCAACGGCGACCAGATCGTGAACCTCGCCCGCGAGAACCACCAGCGGGTCCGCGCCCACACCCTGGTCTGGCACAACCAGCTGCCCGACTGGCTCACCGCACGCGACTGGACGGCCACCGAACTGCGCGGGGTCCTCAAGAAGCACATCCAGACGGAGGTGCGCCACTACCGGGGCAAGGTCTACTCCTGGGACGTCGTCAACGAGGCCTTCAACGAGGACGGCAGCTACCGCGAGACCCTCTGGTACAAGACGCTCGGCCCCGGCTACATCGCCGACGCGCTGCGCTGGGCCCACCAGGCCGACCCGCACGCCAGGCTCTACCTGAACGACTACAACATCGAGGGCCTCGGCGCGAAGAGCGACGCCTACTACGCGCTCGCGCAGCAGCTGAAGGCGGACCACGTGCCGCTGGACGGCATCGGCTTCCAGGCTCACCTCGCCCTCCAGTACGGCTATCCGGCCACCCTGGAGGACAACCTCCGCCGCTTCTCCCGCCTCGGCCTGGACACCGCGCTCACCGAGGTGGACGTACGGATGCAGCTGCCGGCCACCGACGAGAAGCTGGCCGAGCAGGCGACCTGGTACGCGGATCTGACGAAGGCGTGCCTGGCCGTGCGCAGGTGCGTCGGCATCACCGTCTGGGACTACACGGACAAGTACTCGTGGATCCCGGCGGTCTTCCCCGGCGAGGGCGCGGCCCTGCCCTGGGACGAGCAGCTCGCCCCCAAACCTGCCTACGTCGCGCTGCGCGCAGCGCTCGGCTACACCGGGTAACCGTGCCCGGACGCACATCGGGGCCGGGGCGCACCATGTGTGTGCGTCCGGCCCCTGCTGGTCACCGGGCGGAGCGGCGGGGCCGCCCGGGGTGGTGCGGTGGGTCCGTCAGGCGGCGGTCACCACGCGGGCGGCACCGAGCGGGCGGTGCGGCGCGATGATCTGGCCGTCGGGCAGGAGCTCACCGGTGTCCTCGAAGAGCAGGACGCCGTTGCACAGCAGGCTCCACCCCTGCTCCGGGTGGTGCGCCATGAGGCGGGCGGACTCCCGGTCGGCGGATTCGGCTGTCGGACACGGCGGCTGGTGCTGGCACATGGATAGGGTCTCTCGCTCGGTCGTGGTCATGTCGTCCCCCGTGCTGATGAGTCGGTCGGAAACCAGTGTTGCCTTCCGGGCGTTGCTCCGCAGGGATTTCGCTGCACCGCTTCTCACAGGTTGGAGACGCGTCACCCACGCGGACGGTTCAGCTCCGCAGGGTTGCCCATTCGGATGGTTTCGCATGGCCGGACAGGGCTAGTCCGGACGGTGGGCCCCGTATCCCGCCACCGCCGTACCCCGCCACTTGTCCGGCAGCGGCGGGGTGCGGCGGTGGCGGGGCTCAGGCGGGCGTGATGAGCAGGGGGGCCGGGGTGATGCGGTGGGTCAGCACCGGGAGGAGTTCGGCGACCAGGTGCGGCCGGTGGGCCGCGATGCCGGGCGGGGCGGGGGCCAGCGGGACCAGCAGGTCGGTGCCGGCCGGGTGCCCCTCGGCGCCGTCCGCCGTGCAGTCGCCGTGCAGCCACAGGGTGAGCATGTAGAGGCCCGGAAGGGACAACAGGCGCGGCTGGTACGTCTGTTGCAGGGCTTCGGCCTGGTGCAGGGCGCGTTCGGTGGAGGTGATGTAGGGGCCCTCGAAGAAGTGCGAGAAGGCCCAGCCGTCCGGGGTGAGCATCGTCTCGGCCGCGGCCACCGCCCGGTCGCCTGAGCGGATCAGGAAACGCCAGCCGGCCAGCCGGGTGGCGGACACCCCTTCCGGGGTGATCCGGTCCATGACGTGCACGGGAAGGGGGAGTTCGGGTGTCGTGGGTCCCTGCGCGGCGCGCAGGGAGGGGGTGCGGGCCTCGCGGACCGCGGTGGGGGAACCGAGGGCGGTGAGGACGGAACGCAGTGCGGGCGCGGGGGCAGGAGGGACTTGCAGCGGCATGGTGGGTCGCCTCTCGTTCGACAGGCGCGACGGCGCGAGGGCAGGGGCGGACGGCGCTGTCAGCTCACAGGAAGTCAGAGAGGCGGGGGCCCGGTTCGGTGACGAGAGGTGCGGGCGGTGCCTGCCGCACGTCGCTCAGGCGGCAGGAACCAGACCGTGGGCGCCAGCCTTCTGCCTTTTTCGCGGAGTTTATACGACGCCTGTTCAGGTGGTGTTTCACCGGGATGTTTCACAGAAGACAGCAAGGCGCAATTCGGCCATTGATTGGTGTGGAATCCTCCCGATTTCCAGCCCGTCGGGACCCCGCTGACCTCGGTTTACGAGGCTGTCGCGGTCGGCCGGATGTCATCGGCGTTTTTCACGAGGGGAACGGGGAACCCGAAGTTGCATGCGGCGTCATGCCTCGTGAATGTGCCGCGGGACACATTCCAACAGAGTAGCGGGTGCAGGTGCGGCGCGCGACGTTATCGATCGCTTCCGCTGGGCATCATCCCACCTGGACTCGGGACACCGGCGGCCGGAACCCCGGCCCGCCCATTCGAGGAGGGACCCTTCGATGGGGGAGAAGGTCGCGGCGGGCCGGTTCGACCTGTCCGATCGCCGGCACTACCGTGAAAAGCTCCAGGACTGCCTGGCGGGGCTGGAGCGGCTGCTGGTGGAGAAGCGGTTCGACCGCCCCAAGAACCTCATGGGAGTCGAGATCGAATTGAATCTGGCGGGCTCCGACGGCATGCCGAGAATGCTGAACGGACAGGTTCTGGAACGTATCGCGAGCCGTGATTTCCAAACAGAACTCGCCATGTTCAACCTTGAGGTGAACATCGCCCCACACCGGCTCGGCGGGCGGGTATTCGACCGGCTCGCGGAGGAACTCCGCACCTCGCTCGCCTACGCCGACCGCAAGGCGGGCGAGGTCGACGCCGGGATCGTGATGACCGGCATCCTGCCCACCCTGGAGCGGGACGACCTGGTCTCGGCGAACCTCTCCGAGGTGGACCGCTACACCCTGCTCAACGACCAGATCGTGGCCGCCCGGGGCGAGGACTTCCTGCTCGACATCGAGGGCGTCGAGCACCTCGTGTGCACGTCGAAGTCGATCGTCCCGGAGGCCGCCTGCACCTCCGTGCAGCTGCACCTCCAGGTCACCCCGGCCCGCTTCGCCGACGTGTGGAACGCGGCGCAGGCGGCGGTCGCCGCGCAGATCGCCGTGGGCGCGAACTCCCCGTTCCTCTTCGGCCGCGAACTGTGGCGGGAGTCCCGCCCCCCGCTGTTCCTCCAGGCCACCGACACCCGCCCGCCGGAGCTCCAGGCACAGGGCGTCCGGCCGCGCACCTGGTTCGGCGAACGCTGGATCAGCTCGGCGTTCGAGCTGTTCGAGGAGAACCTGCGTTTCTTCCCCGCCCTCCTCCCGATCTGCGACGAGGAGGACCCGCTGGCCGTCCTCGACGCGGGCGGGGTGCCGAAGCTCGCGGAACTCGTCCTGCACAACGGCACGGTGTACCGCTGGAACCGGCCGGTCTACGGCATCGCCGACGGCGTCCCCCACCTGCGCGTCGAGAACCGGGTGCTGCCGGCCGGGCCCACCGTCACCGACATCGTCGCCAACGCGGCGTTCTACTACGGCCTGGTGCGCGCCCTCGCGGAGGAGTCCCGCCCGGTGTGGACACGGCTGCCGTTCGCCGCGGCCGAGGCCAACTTCGACAGGGCGTGCCGCGACGGCATCGACGCGCGCCTGGTCTGGCCGAGGCGGGCGCGGTACGGCGGCGGTACGGCCGAAGTGGACGCGGTCACCCTGGTCCGCGACGAGCTGCTGCCGCTGGCTCACGCGGGCCTTGACGCGTGGGGGGTGGAGCCCGCCGACCGGGACTTCTACCTGGGCGTGATCGAGGAGCGGTGCCGCAGGCGGGTCAACGGGGCGTCCTGGCAGGCGGCTACGTTCCACCGGGCGCTGGAGCGGGGGCTGCCGAGGGACGCGGCGCTGGCGGCGATGACGCGGCGGTACGCGGAGCTGATGAACGAGGGGGAGCCGGTGCACACCTGGCCGGTGGGCTTACTGGAGCCGGTGCCGTTGGGGTGAGGCCGACGGGGGGCGCGCCGTGAGGGGTGCGGTGCGTTGCCGGGTGCCGTGCCGTGGGGGCTGGTCGCGCAGTTCCCCCGCGCCCCTTTACGGGGCGCTGCTGCGGGGGTCGGTCGCGTCTGCTTCAGGTTGATCGGGCAAGCTGTGATGTCCCGTGGTGAGGATGACCGTGGGGCGTGGGTTTGCTCGACTGAAGGCAGGGGTGCAGGTGGAGGCGGACCAGGTGGCCGGTGCTTATCCGCTGGAGCGGCCCTCGCGACGGATGTTCAGGGACGAGACACTGCTCGTCCTGGGACTCTCGCTCGGGGCCAGCGGGGTGTCCGCCCTGATCAGCTTCATCGGGTCGGTCACCAAACCGGGCGGTCTCAAGGACCAGGCGGCGACCCTGAACGCGTCGGCCGCGCCCGGCCGTCCCTGGCTGGACCTGGCCTGGCAGCTCTTCGGCATCGCGACGGCACTCGTCCCCGTCCTCCTCGTCGCCCACCTCCTCCTGCGCGAGGGCGCGAGCCTGCGCACGCTGGGCTTCGACCGCACCCGCCCCTGGCCCGACCTCGGGCGCGGTGCGGCGATCGCCTCGGTGATCGGCAGCGCCGGGATCGCCTTCTACCTGGCCGCACGCGGCCTCGGCTTCAACCTCACGGTGGTCCCGGAGGCGCTGCCCGACGTGTGGTGGAAGTACCCCGTGCTGATCCTCTCCGCGATGCAGAACGCGATCCTCGAAGAGGTCATCGTGGTCGGCTACCTGCTGCGCCGCCTCGACCAGCTGGGCTGGACCGCCGGCACGGCGCTGGTGGCCAGCTCCGTCCTGCGCGGCTCCTACCACCTCTACCAGGGGATCGGCGGCTTCGTCGGCAACATGGTGATGGGCGTGGTCTTCGTCTACCTGTACCGGCGGTGGGGCCGGGTGGGTCCTCTGGTGGTGGCGCACAGCCTGCTCGACATCGGCGCGTTCGTCGGCTACGCGCTGCTCGCGGGCAAGGTGGGCTGGCTGCCTACGGCGTGAGCAGATCGCCGTCGATGACGGTGACCGCGCGCCCGGTCAGCAGTGTGCGGCCGCCGCGCAGCGAGGTCCGGACGAGCCCGGAGCGACGGGAGGCCTGCAGCCCCGTGAGATCCGCCCTCCCCAGCCGTCCGGACCAGTGCGGCGCGAGGGCGGTGTGGGCGCTCCCGGTCACCGGGTCCTCGTCGATCCCGACGTTCGGGAAGAAGCAGCGGGAGACGTAGTCGTACCCCTTGGCCGGGTCCTCGGCGCGGGCGGTGGCGATGATTCCGCGCGAGGAGTGGGCGCCGAGGTTCCTGTGGTCCGGGGAGAGGCCGCGGACCGTCTTCTCGTCGGCGACTTCGACGAGGAGGTCGCCGATGTTCGCCCCGGTGTCGAACACGGCGACGGGCTCTGCCCCGAGCGCTTCGGCGACACCGTCGGGTGCGTCGACTCGCGTGAGCGGCGCGGTCGGGAAGTCCAGCGTGACGGCTCCGTCCGGACCGGTGGAGGCGATCAGCACCCCGCTCCGGGTGGCGAACCGCACGGGTCCCTCGTGCGCCCCCGTGCCGTGCAGGACGTGCGCGGTGGCCAGCGTGGCATGCCCGCACATCGCGACCTCCGTGACCGGCGTGAACCACCGCAACGCCCAGTCCGCGTCCCCGCCCTGGGGCAGGGGGTGCGCGAACGCGGTCTCGGCGTGGTTCACCTCCATGGCGACGTTCTGCATCCACCCGTCGTCAGGAAAGGAGTCGAGCAGCACGACCCCGGCCGGGTTCCCGGAGAAGGCCCGCTCCGCAAAGGCATCGACGATTCGAATCCGCATGCCGAAGAAACTAGGCCCAGCACACCACACCTGCCCAAGGCCAATCCCGGAGTCCTGGCCCGATTTCCACCAAGTGCCGGCGGGCCGTGGGTGGGGACGCTCACCGGCGCTTCCCGGGTGCCGCCGCGCCCACACGTGCCGCCCCAGCGGCACGACTGCCCGCAGCTGAGGAGCCCCGTCCGGACCGCTGCGGAAGGAACCGCGCCGGCAAACGCGACGACACCGCACCGACTCATGCACGGCGGCCACCACAGCGCGCCCCTCAGGGACGCGGCGGCGCGGCCCCTCAGGGGCGCGGGGAACTGCGCGGGCAACCACGACGGTGCCGCACCGGCTCATGGCCGGTGGTCCACCACGGCGTCCTGTGAGGGGCGCGGGGAACTGCGCGAAATGGCACGACGGTGCCGCACCGGCCGCTCGACCCCTCGTCCCACGGCGGCGCGGCCGCTCAGGGGCGCGAGGAACTGCGCGAAAAGGCACGACGGTGCCGCAGCGGCCGCTCGACCCCTCGTCCCACGGCGGCGCGGCCCCTCAGGGGCGCGGGGAACTGCGCGACAACGCACCACGGCGCCGCAGCGGCCGCTCGACCGGTTGTCCCACGGCGCCGGCGCCCAGGCGTCCCCCGGGCAGGACGAAAGGGCCGACCCGTCACCAGGTCGGCCCCCCCCCTGAGCGGAACGCTCAGTCCGTGCCGAGTTCCATCGCCGCCCGGTCCAGCAGCTCGTCGGCGTCCGGCGTAGCCTCCCCGCGGGACGCGATCGCCTCGGCGCCCCCCTCCGGCATGCTGCCGATCAGACCGGTCGCCGCCGCCTGCGCCGCCCCGATCGCCGGGTTGGCGGAGCCGATCAGGCCCAGCCCCGCGTACTGCTCCAGCTTCGCGCGGGAGTCGGCGATGTCGAGGTTACGCATGGTCAGCTGGCCGATCCGGTCCACCGGACCGAACGCCGCGTCCTCGGTGCGCTCCATCGACAGCTTGTCGGGGTGGTAGCTGAACGCCGGACCGGTCGTGTCGAGGATCGAGTAGTCCTCGCCGCGCCGCAGCCGCAGCGTCACCTCACCGGTGACGGCCGCGCCGACCCACCGCTGCAGGGACTCCCGGATCATCAGCGCCTGCGGGTCCAGCCACCGGCCCTCGTACATCAGCCGCCCGAGCCGCCGGCCCTCGTTGTGGTACTGCGCGACCGTGTCCTCGTTGTGGATCGCGTTGACCAGCCGCTCGTACGCGGCGTGCAGCAGCGCCATGCCCGGCGCCTCGTAGATGCCCCGGCTCTTGGCCTCGATGATCCGGTTCTCGATCTGGTCGGACATGCCGAGCCCGTGCCGGCCGCCGATCGCGTTGGCCTCCATGACCAGCTCGACGGCGGTCTCGAAGTCCTTGCCGTTGACGGTGACGGGGCGGCCCTGGTCGAAGCCGATCGTGACGTCCTCGGGCAGGATCTCGACCTCGGGGTCCCAGAACCGCACGCCCATGATCGGCTCGACGGTCTCGATGCCGTTGTCCAGGTGCTCCAGGGTCTTCGCCTCGTGCGTGGCGCCCCAGATGTTGGCGTCGGTGGAGTACGCCTTCTCGGTGCTGTCCCGGTACGGCAGCCCGTGGGCCACCAGCCACTCGGACATCTCCTTGCGGCCGCCGAGCTCGGTCACGAAGTCCGCGTCCAGCCAGGGCTTGTAGATCCGCAGGTGCGGGTTGGCGAGCAGGCCGTACCGGTAGAACCGCTCGATGTCGTTGCCCTTGAAGGTCGATCCGTCGCCCCAGATCTGGACGTCGTCCTCCAGCATGGCCCGCACCAGCAGCGTGCCGGTGACGGCACGGCCGAGCGGGGTGGTGTTGAAGTACGCCCGCCCGCCCGAGCGGATGTGGAACGCACCGCAGGTGAGCGCGGCGAGGCCCTCCTCGACCAGCGCGGCCCGGCAGTCGACCAGGCGCGCGATCTCGGCGCCGTAGGTGTGCGCACGGCCGGGCACCGAGGCGATGTCGGGCTCGTCGTACTGGCCGATGTCGGCGGTGTAGGTGCACGGGACGGCGCCCTTGTCGCGCATCCACGCGACCGCGACCGAGGTGTCGAGCCCACCGGAGAAGGCGATGCCGACGCGCTCGCCGGCGGGAAGGGAGGTGAGGACCTTGGACATAGGAAGATTATGCATGAGAACGCATGGTCATGCAACGCTCCTGCGGGAGACTCGCCAAGGTGCTTGTCATCCGAACGCTTCCGATATATCGTTGAGTCATCGCGAAAGATACGCGACAGATCAACGATGGATGGAGTGATTGCGATGCGTTCCCACGGATTCGAGCGTGGACATGGCCAGGACGGCCCGCACGGGCGGGGCGGCTTCGGTGGGCGTGACGGTCGGCGTGCGGCGTTCGGGCCCTTCGGGCCGGGGGGCCCCGGCTTCGGTCCCGGCGGCCCCGGTTTCGGACCGGGCCACTGGGGGCCGCGCGGACGAGGTGGTCCCAGGGGAAGGGCGCGGCGCGGTGACGTGCGGGCCTCGATCCTGGCCCTGCTGAAGGACCGCCCGATGCACGGTTACGAGATGATCCAGGAGATCGCCGAGCGCAGCGGCGGCGCGTGGAAGCCCAGCCCCGGCTCGGTGTACCCCACCCTTCAACTGCTGGAGGACGAGGGCCTGATCGCGAGCGAGAGCGAGGGCGGCAAGAAGCTGTTCTCCCTCACCGACAGCGGCCGGACCGCCGCGGACGAGGGCCCCGACGCCCCCTGGGAAGAGGCTTCCCGCGGGGTGGACTTCGAGGCCCTGAACGAGATCCGGCAGGCCGGCTTCGGTCTGATGGAGGCCTTCGGGCAGGTCTGGAAGACCGGCAGCAAGGAACAGCGCGAGAAGGCGCTGGCCGTCATCAACGAGACCCGCAAGAAGCTGTACCTCATCCTCGCCGACGAGGACTGACCCTCGGGCGGGAGACGGGGCCGGGGGGGGGGGGGGGGGGGGGGGGGGGGGGGGGGGGGGGGGGGGGGGGGGGGGGGGGGGGGGGGGAGGGGGGGGGAGGGGGGGGGGGGGGGGTGCCGAATGGGGGTATGTCTGGGG
>NZ_JBVJNZ010000031.1:0-48095 GCF_055583445.1 Streptomyces sp. NPDC104761
CCCCCCCCCCCCCCCCCCCCCCCCCCCCCCCCCCCCCCCCCCCCCCCCCCCCCCCCCCCCCCCCCCCCCCCCCCCCCCCCCCCCCCCCCCCCCAGGGCCGGACGATCCGAAAGGACTCTGCATGTCGGACAGCACGGCGCGGATCCACATCCTGCGCGCGGCGGGCACCGCCCTCGTCGTGGAGCTCACGGAACCGGTGCCCAGGGTCCTGCACTGGGGCGCCGACCTCGGCGACCTGTCGCAGGACGCCCTGGCCGCGCTCGCCCTGACCGGTGAACCCGCCGTGCTCAACAACTCCATCGACATCCCCCGCCGGTTCACCGTCTGGCCCACCGAGGCCGACGGCTGGTCCGGCACCCCGGCCCACGAGGGCCATGTCGCCGGCGCCTTCGCCGCGCCCCGGCTCACCCTGGCCCGCAGCTCGTACCGCCCCGGGGCGGCGGGCGGGGAGCTGTCCCTGCACCTCACCGACCCCGGCGCCGGACTCGACGCCACCGTCACCTACCGGCTGGAACCCTCGGGCGTGCTCGGGGTGCGCGCCACGCTCGCCCGCCGCCCGGACGCCGACCCGGAGCCGTACGACCTGGCGCAGGTCACCACCCTGCTGCCGCTGCCCCGGCGGGCCGCGGAGATCCTCGACTTCACCGGCAAGTGGAGCCGGGAGCGGTCCCCCCAGCGGCGGCCGCTGGGCTTCGGCACGCACAGCCGGGAGGTCCGGCGCGGCAAGCCCGGCCTGGACTCGCCGTACCTCATGGCGGCCGGCGTGCCCGGGTTCGGCTTCGGTGCCGGGGAGGTCTGGGCCGTGCACGTGGCCTGGAGCGGCGACCAGCGGTATCTGGCCGAGCAGTTGCCGGAGGGCGCGGGCACCCATGCCGGGGTGCTCGGCGGGGGCGAACTCCTGCGGGCGGGGGAGATCAGGCTCGCGCCCGGCGAGTCGTACACCACCCCGGTCTGTCACTTCGCCTGGTCCGAGCAGGGCCTGGACGGTCTCGCGGACCGCTTCCACACCCTGCTGCGGGCCCGCCCCGGCCATCCGCGCCGTCCCCGCCCGGTGATCCTCAACAGCTGGGAGGCGGTGTACTTCGACCACGACCTGGACCGGCTGCTGCGGCTGGCCGACAGGGCCGCCGAGGTCGGCGTCGAGCGGTTCGTGCTGGACGACGGCTGGTTCCGGGGCCGCCGTTCGGACGACGCCGGGCTCGGCGACTGGACCGTCGACCCCGTGGTGTGGCCGGAGGGGCTGACCCCGCTGGTGGACCATGTGCGCTCGCTCGGCATGGAGTTCGGGCTGTGGGTGGAACCCGAGATGGTCAACCTGGACTCCGACCTGGCCCGCGAGCACCCCGGCTGGGTGCTCGGCCCGGCCCGCGGGGTCGGCCCGGCCGCCCGCCACCAGCACGTACTGGACCTGGCCAACCCCGACGCCTGGCAGTACCTCCTCGACTCGCTGGACGCCCTGGTGGAGAAGTACGGGATCGCCTACCTCAAGTGGGACCACAACCGCGAACTCCACGAGAGCGTGCACGGCACCGCCGACCGTCCCGTGGCGCACGCCCAGGTGGTGGCCCTCTACCGGCTCATCGACGCCCTCCGGGAGCGGCACCCCGCCCTGGAGATCGAGAGCTGCGCGGCCGGCGGCGGCCGGGTCGACCTCGGCATCCTGGAGCGCACCGACCGGGTCTGGGCCTCGGACTGCAACGACCCCGTGGAACGCCAGGCCATCCAGCGCTGGACCGGGCAGCTGCTGCCCCCCGAACTGGTCGGCACCCACGTCGGCCCGCGCACCAGCCACACCACCGAGCGGGTCGGCTCCGACCCGCTGCGGCTGGCCACCGCGCTGTTCGGGCACGCCGGCATCGAGCAGGACCTCACCCGCTGCTCACCGAAGGAACTCGCCCGCCTCACCGCCTGGACCGCGCTCCACCGCGAGCTGCGCCCGCTGCTGCACGGCGGCCGCACGGTCCGCGCCGACCTCGCCGACGACTCGACACTGCTGCACGGGGTCGTGGCGTACGACGGTGCCGCCGCCCTCTACTGCTGGGCGCGGCTCGCGACCTCTCCCGAGGGCCAGTACGGGCGCGTACGGCTGCCCGGCCTCGCTCCGGGTGAGACCTACCGGGTGCGGGTGCGCACCGAGCTGGGCCTGCCGTCCTTCCACCAGGTGGCGGGGCCCGCCTGGCTGGCCGCGGCCCTCGACGGCAGGCTGACCCTGCCCGGTTCCGTCCTCACGGTCGCGGGACTGCCGCTGCCGAACCTCAACCCCGGTCAGGCCCTGCTGCTCGACCTCGCGAGGGTGACGCCCGCATGATCCGGCGGGCAACGGCCGTGCCCCGCCGGTCATTCGAAGGTCCCCAGAGCCTCACAGAGAATCTTCAGGTGATTCCTGTTTCTTTTATTGACACCGGAAATTAAGGGCCATAGGTTCCCGGCCATGCGCTCGACCACCCGTGGCGAAACGTTTCCGGTGTCCACGCCGGCCGCCTCCCAGATCTTCACCACGGTCCTGTCCCACGGCCCCCTCACCCGGCTGGAGGCGGCCCGCCGGGCCGGGCTGTCCCCGGCCGCCGTGACCAAGGCGGTCCGGCCGCTGCTCGCGGCCGGATACCTGGCCGAGGACGCCGACGACGGGGGCAGGCCCGCTCTCGGACGGCCCGCGAACCTGGTGCGGGTCGACGGCGGGCGCGCCCTGTTCATCGGCGTCAAGGTGACCGGTGACGCGGTCATCGCCGTCCTCACCGACCTGTGCTGCCGGATCCGGCTGTCCCGGCGGCTGCCGGTCACCGACCGCGCGGTGCGGGCCGTCCTCACCTCGATCGCCGAACTCACCGACGGACTGCGCGTCGAGGCCGAGGACTTCGGCGCCCCGGTCCTCGGCCTCGGAATCGCGGTCTCCGGAGACGTGGACCGCGCCGAAGGGGTGGCCCGCTACTCGCCGTTCCTGGACTGGCACGGCGTTCCCCTCGCCGAACTCGCGGCCCTGACCACGGGGTTGCCGGCCGTCGTCGAGAACGACGTGCGGGCGCTCACCGTCGCCGAGCAGTGGTTCGGCGCCGGCGTCGGGCTCTCGGACTTCGCCGTGGTCACCGTCGGGGCGGGCATCGGCTGCGGACTGGTGGTCCACGGCCGGCTGGTGGCCGGTGCCCACGGCGTGGCCGGCGAGATCGGGCACGTGGCCGTCGACCCGGCCGGACCGCTCTGCCACTGCGGCAACCGCGGCTGCGTGGAGGCGATCGCGGGGGACGCCGCGATCGTCGCCCGCGTCCGGCAGGTGACGGGACGCCAGGTGGCAGGCCCGGCCGAGGCCGCGGCCCTCGCCCACGCGGGCGAGGCAGGGGCACGGGAGGCGTACGCCAGGGCCGGCGAGGCCATCGGCCGGGGCATCGCGACCGTGGCCAACCTGTTCGGCCCCGAGCGCGTGATCATCTCCGGCGAGGGCCTGGCCGCCCACGACCTGTTCGCCGGGCACATCCGTGACGCCTTCACCGCGGCCGCCTTCGACTCCGCCGCGCGGTGCGACGTCCAGACCCGCCCGCTCCCGTTCGAGGAGTGGGCGCGCGGAGCCGCGGCCACCGCGATCCACTCCTTCATCACCCCCACTCCCCAGGGCTGAGCCGCCCACGATCCCGAACCCAGGAAGCAGGGCCCATGAGGTCACCGTCGCACCCCCACCTGCCCGCTCGCGGGCTGAGAGCCGTCCTCGTACTGGCGCTCACCGCGGCCTTCGCCGCCGCCGTGCCCGCCGCCGAGGCCCAGACACCCGCCCTGATCGCCGCCAAGCCCTACATGGGCTGGTCCAGTTGGAGCATGCAGTCGTCCAAGTACCCCGGCCTCAACGACCAGGGCGACTACAGCTACCTCACCGAGGCCAACGTCCTCAAGCAGACCGACGCCCTCGCGAGCAAGCTGAAGAAGTACGGCTACGACTACGTCAACATCGACGCCGGCTGGTGGATGGACTGGAACTGGAAGCAGGGCTACGACCAGTACGGCCGCCAGAAGGCCGACCCGGCCCGTTTCCCCAGCGGCATGAAGGCCGTCGCCGACCACATCCACGCCAAGGGCCTCAAGGCCGGCATCTACCTCCCGGTCGGCCTGGAGAAGGGCGCGTACGGCGACGGCAAGACGCCGATCTGGAACGCCGAGGGCTGCACCACCGCCGACATCGTCTATCCCGACCTGCGCACCACCAACGGCTGGGACAGCTCGTACAAGATCGACTTCGACCGGCCCTGCGCGCAGAAGTACATAGACTCCCAGGCCCAGTTGATCGCCGGCTGGGGCTACGACTTCCTCAAGCTCGACGGTGTCGGCCCCGGCTCCGGCAAGAGCGGCGACCAGTACGACAACGTCGCCGACGTCGCCGCCTGGCACCAGGCGATCGCCGCCACCGGCCGCCCCGTCCACCTCGAGGTCTCCTGGTCCCTGGACTACGGCCACGCCGCCGACTGGCAGAAGTACACCAACGGCTGGCGCATCGACACCGACGTCGAGTGCTACTGCAACACCCTGGTCAGCTGGGAGAACTCGGTCAACGACCGCTGGGACGACACCCCGGCCTGGACCGGCAAGGCGGGCCCCGGCGGCTGGAACGACCTCGACTCCCTCGACGTCGGCAACGGCGCGATGGACGGCCTCACCAAGGCCGAACGGCAGAGCTACGCCACCCTGTGGGCCATCGCCAAGTCGCCCCTGTTCACCGGCGACGACATCACCAAGCTCGACGACTACGGCCTCTCCCTGCTGACCAACAGCGAGGTCATCGGCGTCGACCAGAGCGACAACCCGCCGGCCCGCCCGGTCACCGCTTCCGACCCGCAGCAGGTCTGGGCCGCGAAGAACGCCGACGGCACGTACACCGTCGCCCTCTTCAACCTCGGGTCCTCGCCCGCCGCGGTCACGGCCGACTGGACGGCGCTCGGCTTCACCGGCAAGGCGTCGGTGCGGGACCTGTGGAACCACGAGGACCTCGGCAGCTTCCAGAACAAGATCACCGAGGCGCTGCCCGCGCACGGCTCGCGCCTGTTCACCGTGACGCCGAAGGGCGGCGCGCTCGCCTCCACCGGCTACGAGGCCGAGGCAAGCGGCAACACACTCAGCGGCAACGCGTCCGTCGCAGGCTGCGACGCGTGCTCCGGTGCGAAGAAGGTCGGCAACCTCTACCTCGGCGGCAAGCTGACCTTCAACAACGTCGTCGTCGACAAGGCCGGCACCTACCTGGTCAAGGTCGCCTACGTCAGCGGTGACTCCCGGCCGGCCACCGTCTCGGCGAACGCCGGGAGCGGCACGAGCCACAAGTTCCCGTCCACCGGGGACTGGGGGACGGTGGCGAGCGTGAGCGTGCCGGTGACGCTGAAGGCCGGGGCGAACACGATCAGCTTCGACAGCGGCTCGGGGTACGCGCCGGACATCGACCGCATCGACGTGCCCAAGTCGCCCCGGTAAGCCGCGTCGGCAGGTCGCCTCGCTACGTGCGTCGTCGGGAACTGCCGGCCGGTGGGGGCCGGTCGCGCAGTTCCCCGCGCCCCCAAGGGGCGCGTCGTATCCCCCCATACTGCAAAAGGACCGTCATGCAGAATCACCCCAGCAGACGCAGCTTCCTCACCCTCGCCGCCGCCACCGGAGCCCTCGCCGGGCTCCCCGCCTTCACCGCCTCCGCCGCCCCGGTGCGGTCCACCGCGCCGCTCGCCGCGGCGCGGCACCAGCTCTGGTGGCAGGCGCCCGCCGACGACAGTTCGATGATCACGCAGGGCCTTCCCGTCGGAAACGGCCGGCTCGGTGCGCTCGCGAGCAACGACTCCGGCCGTGAGCTCCTCTTGGTCACCGACGCCACGCTGTGGACCGGCGGGCTCAACGACACCCTCGACTCCGACGGCCAGTTCCCCTACGGCCGTGCCGACTTCGGCTCCCTCACCCTCCTCGCCCGGCTCACCGTCGAGATACCCGACCACGACCTGGGCGCCGTCTCCGGCTACCGCCGCACCCTCGACCTCGACAACGGCGTGGTGACGGCCTCCTACGTCCGCTCCGGAGTGACGTACCGGCGGCAGATCTTCGCCAGCCGCCCGGACGACGTGATCGTGCTGCACTTCGGCCAGGACGGCGGCGGCCGCTACACCGGCACCATCACGCTGGAAGGCACCCACGGGGAGACCGGCGGCACGGCCGAGTCGTTCGCCGGGTCCTTCGCCAACGGACTGAAGTACGGGGCCGCCGTCAAGGCGTACGGCAGCGGCGGCAGCGTGCGGGTGAGCGGCCCGCACATCACCTTCACCGACTGCCGTGAGCTGACCGTCGTCCTCAGCGGCGGCACGGACTACGCACCGGACGCCACCGCCCACTACCGCGACCCCTCCGTGAACCCGGTGGCGCTCGCCCGTACCAAGGTCACGGCGGCCGCCCGGCACTCGGCGGACTCGCTGCTGCTCACCCACGCCGCCGATCACCGGGCGCTGTTCGGGCAGTTCGACCTCTCGCTGGGCACCTCGACGGCCGAGCAGCGCGAACTCGACACCTGGGCGCGCATCCAGGCCCGCGCCGACACCGGCGACCCCGACCCGGAACTGGAGGCCGCCTACGCCCAGTTCGGCCGCTATCTGATGATCGCCGGATCGCGCGACAGCCTTCCGATGGGCCTGCAGGGCAACTGGCTGGACGGCAACGACCCGGACTGGATGGGCGACTACCACACCGACATCAACATCCAGATGAACTACTGGATGTCCGACCGGCTCGGCCTGTCGCAGTGCTTCGACGCCTTCACCGACTACTGCGTCAGCCAGCTCCCGTCCTGGACGGACGTCACACAGCGGCTGTTCCAGGACTCCCGCAACCGCTACCGCAACTCCAGCGGGAAGGTGGCCGGCTGGACCGTCGCCTACTCCACCAACCCCTACGGCGGACTCGGCTGGTGGTGGCATCCCACGGGCAACGCCTGGCTGTGCAACAGCCTCTGGGAGCACTACGAGTTCACGCTCTCCCGCTCCCACCTGGAGAAGATCTACCCCCTGCTCAAGGGCGCCTGCCAGTTCTGGGAGCAACGGCTGGTGACCACTACCCTGGAGGACGGGAAGGAGGTGCTGATCGCGGACAGCGACTGGTCACCCGAGCAGGGGCCACAGGACGCCAAGGGCAACACCTACTCCCAGGAACAGGTGTGGATGCTGTTCGGGAACTTCCGGACTGCGGCCGCCGAGCTGAAGAGGGATGCTGGATACGCGGGCACCATCGGCAAGCTCCGCGACCGCCTCTACCTGCCGGTGGTGAGCCCGAAGACCGGCTGGCTGGAGGAGTGGATGTCCCCGGACAACCTCGGCGAGACCACCCACCGCCACCTCTCGCCGCTGATCAACCTCTTCCCCGGCGACCGGATCCGCCCCGACGGCTCGACCCCCGCCGACATCGTCAAGGGCGCCACCGCACTGCTCACCGCACGCGGCATGGACAGCTTCGGCTGGGCCAACGCCTGGCGCTCGCTGTGCTGGTCCCGGCTGAAGGACGCCGACAAGGCCTACCAGCTCGTCGTCCGCAACCTCCGGCCGTCCGGCAACGGCAGCAACGGCACGTCACCCAACCTCTTCGACATCTACCAGGTCGAGGAGGGCCGGGGCATCTTCCAGATCGACGCCAACTTCGGCACGCCGGCCGCCATCGCCGAGATGCTGCTCTACTCGCGGCCGGGCCACCTGGAACTGCTGCCCGCCCTGCCCGACGCCTGGGCCGCCGCCGGTTCGATCACCGGAGCCGGCGCCCGCGGCGGCTTCGTGGTGGACCTGGACTGGCGGGACGGCAAGCCGACCCGGGCCCGGATCCGCAGCGTGGGCGGCCGGACCACGACGGTCGCCTACGGCGGGACGTCCCGGACGGTGACGCTGAAGCCCGGCCAGTCCGTCACGCTGAGGGACCTGGTGCGGTGACCGGCGGGCTCGCACGGGCCGGCGGCCGCCTGGCCGCCTTACTGATGGTCGGGGTGGTCTGCCAGACCGGGTCCGCCGGAGCCACCGGCACCGGCCCCGAGCCGGCCGTGCCCGCCCGGGAGGCCGCCGTCCAGGCGGCCTCCGCCCGGCCGGACGTCGTCACCTGGGGCGCCAGCGCCGACAGGACGGGAGACGGCACCCCCGACCGCGGCTACCGGCTGGTCGTGCACACCAGCGCCGCCGGCACCGGCCTGCGGGTCCGCCTCTCCAACGCCTTCGGCGACCGGACCCTGACCCTGGACAGCGTCTACGCCGGAATCCAGCGCGCGGGTGCCGCCCTCGTGCCGGGCAGCAACAGGCGGCTGACCTTCGGCGGCTCCGGCACGGTCACCGTGCCGGCCGGCGCCACCGCGTGGAGCGACCCGCTGCCCGGCACCCTGCCCGCCGGCAGCGACCTGGTCGTCAGCCTGCACAGCCCGGACGCGGCCGGCCCCGCCACCGGCCACGGCATGGCCATGCAGACCTCCTACGTCACCCAGGGCGACCACACCGCCGAGGAGAGCGCCGCCAACTGGACCGGCACCACCGGCTCCTGGTGGTACCTGGACTCGGTCTCGGTACGGCCGAAGAACCGGAACACCGGAGCGGTGGCGGCGCTCGGCGACTCCATCACCGACGGCTGGGCGTCCACCAGCGGCCAGAACCGGCGCTGGCCCGACTACCTCGCCCGCCGGCTCCAGAAGGCGGACACCGAGGTCAAGGGCGTGGCCGACGAGGGGATCTCCGGCAACCAGGTCCTCACCGACGGTGCCGGACAGGCGGCCCTGAACCGCATCGACCGCGACGTCCTCACCCAGCCCGGGCTCCGTACTGTCTTCCTCTTCGAGGGAATCAACGACATCAAGGCCCACACCGGGGTCACCGCGGCCGACCTGATCGCCGGCTACCAGGAGGTCGTCCGGCGGGCGCACGCGGCCGGGAAGTGCGTGGTCGCCTCGACCGTCGGGCCGTTCGAGGGCTGGCCCGAGTGGGACCAGGCGGGCGAGGCGGTACGCCGGCAGGTCAACCAGTACATCCGCACCAGCGGCGAGTTCGACGGGATCGCCGACTTCGACCGGATCCTGCGCAGTCCCTACGACCAGGCGCGGCTGCTGCCGTTCCTGGACAGCGGCGACCACCTTCACCCCAACGACAAGGGCATGCAGGCCATGGCCGACTCCGTCGACCTGGCGAGCCTCGACTGCGACCACTGAAACCCCTGGGCCACCCCCGTCCGATCATCCCTGGGCCGTCGGCTCGGGGGTGATCAGGCGTTCCCGGTAGGCGATCGCCACCGCCTCCGTACGGCTCGCCGCGCCCAGCTTGGCGAGGATGTTGGAGACATGGACGCTCGCCGTCTTGCCGGTGATGAACAGTTCCTCGCCGATCTGCCGGTTGCTGCGGCCCAGTGCCAGCAGCCGCAGCACGTCCCGCTCGCGAGCGGTCAGCGGCGAGACCGGGTGCTCCGCCGGCGCGGACCGGCGCAGCAGTGCGTCCGAGCGCGCCAGCAACGGCCCGGCCCCCAGCGCCACCGCCGTCTCCCGGGCGGCCCGCGCCTGCTCCGCGGCCTCCGCGGGCCGCCCGGCGGCCGCCAGGGCCTCGGCGTACCGCAGCCGCACCCGGGCCGCCTCGTAGACATCGCCGTACGCGAACGCGGCCACCGCCCGCTCCCAGGCCGCCACCTCGGGACCGGACACGGCACGGGCCCACTCCGCCTCGGCCCGCGCCAGCCAGGCCTGGCCCTCAGGGCCCTGCCGCGCGGCCGTGGCCCGGGCCAGCTCCACCAGGTCACCGGCGACGCCGGTCCAGCCGTCCGCACTCCCGTCGCCGCGCGACGGGACCGTCCGGTCCGCGACCGCCGCCAGCGCGAGCGCGGCGAGCCGGACCGTCACGTCCGGCGCCCGCCCCGACTCGTCGGTGAGCGCGGCGACCGCCTCCCGCGCCCGGGCCACGGCCTCCTCGGGATCACCCCGCAACGCGGCCGCGTCGGTCAGCACGATTCCCCCGACGAGCCGGCCCATCCAGTCGAAGGGCTCCCCGAGCAGCGCCCCGGCGCGGGCCACGGCATCCGGCTCGCCCCGGGCCAGGGCGACGTACAGGACGGGCCCCGTGGTGAAACCGGGCGCCGGTCCCTCCGCGCCGGCCACCCGCACGCACTCGTCCCACCGGCCCAGCGTGTAGAGCACCAGCAGCCGCAGATACCGCATCTCCAGGGCGTACGGCGAGGACAGCAGCCCCGCACGCCGGGCCCGGTCGAGCCCCTCGGTGATCCACGGCAGGCACTCCCGCAGCTCGCCCGACTCGAAGCAGCCGATGGCCAGGCTGAACAGCGCCCGCATCTCCACCGGCGTGTCCCCGGCGGACCGGGCCAGCTCCCGCGCCTCCCGGAGCCGCTCCCGCCCCTCCCGGCTGCGGCGCCCGCCGTCCTCCAGCCGGGCCAGGGAGATCAGCAGATCGGCCCGGGCGGCGGTGGCGCCGATCCGCTCGGCGACCTCCAGGGCCTGCCGTGCCACCCGCAACGCGGTCGCGTCGTCCCCGACCTGCCGGGCCGCCAGGACATGCGTGGCAGCCGCCCACACCCAGGTCCTGGACGGCGGTTCGGCGGGGATCATCGCCAGCGCCTCGCTGCTGTAGGCGAACGCTGCGGCGAGGTTGTCGACGGTCATCAGGTTCCCCGCGAGGGTGTACCGCACGCGGGCGGCGAGTTCGGGATCCGCGTCCTGCCCGGTGCCGGCCAGCGCGGCCCGGGTCAGGGACACCGCCCGGTGCGCGTCGCCGGAGTGCGCTGCCGCCGCCGACGCCCGCAGGGTCAAGGACACCGGGTCCAGCCCCTCACCCGAGGGCCGCGCCGCGCAGGGCACGGCCGTCCACAGGTCCAGGGCCGTCTCCAGGCGCCGCAGTTCCTCCGCCGGGGCACCCATGCGCCGGGCGTGGTCCGCTGCCTCGAGCGACGCGGCCAGTGCCTCGGGCAGGTCGTGGCTCTCCCGGTAGTGGTGCGCCCGCTCGGCCGCCGTCTCCGCCCCGCCCCCGCGCGCGGTGAGCAGCCTCGCGTACGTGCCGTGCAGCCGCGCCCGCTGCCCGGGCAGCAGGTCGCCGTACACGGCCTCGCGCGCGAGGGCGTGCCGGAAGGCGTACGTGTCCCCGTCCCCGGCGACGAGCAACTGCCGCCCCACGGCCTCCCGCAACGCCGACTCCAGCTCCTCCTCCGGAAGCCCGACCGCGTCCCGCAGCAGATCGTGCCCCACCCGGCGCCCGGCGACCGCGGCCGTCCGCAGCACCTGCTGGGCCGTCTCCGACAGCTGCTCGACCCGGATGAGCAGCAGATCGGCGAGCCCGGTGGGCATCCCGTCCGTGTCGGCGGCGGCCACCAGCTCCTCCGTGTAGAAGGCGTTGCCCTCCGCCCGCTCGACGATGTCCCGCACCGTCGCCTCGGACAGCGGCCGCTCCTCCAGCGACCGCACCAGCCGGGTCACCTCGGCATCGGCCAGCCGCCGCACCTCGAGCCGCTCCACACCCGGCAGCCGCACCAGCTCGGCGAGCAGCGGACGCAGCGGATGCCGCCGGTGCAGATCGTCGGCCCGATAGGAGGCCAGCAGTGCGAACCGCCGGGGGAGCACCCCCCGGCTCAGCAGGAACCGCAGCAGGTCGCGCGACGACTGGTCGGCCCAGTGCAGATCCTCCAGGACCAGCAGCAGCGGTGCGGTGGCCGCCAGCTCGCCCAGCAGCCCGGCGACGCCCTCGAAGAGCCTGAGCCGCGCGTCGGCATCGCGCGAGGAGTCCGGCCCGGCCCCGAGCAACCGCTCCACGACGGGATGCGCGGCGAGAACGTCCTTGAACCGCTCGTCCCCCGCCAGCGCCCCGAGAACCTCGGTGAACGGCAGATACGGCAGCCCCACGTCCCCGAGATCGACACAGTGCCCGGTGACGACGGTGGCCCCCGCGCCTGCGGCCCGAGCCGCGACCTCGTCCAGCAGCCGGGTCTTCCCGACCCCCGCGTCCCCGGCGATCAACACGGCCTGCCCACTGCCGTTCCGAGCTCGCTCCAGCACCGAGGCAAGGCGGCCCAGTTCGTCGTCCCGCCCGATCAGAGGGCTGCCAAAAGATCTCTGCGACACGCCCTCATCCTCGCAAGAAGCGCCATGCGAGGCCCGCCAGGGGCGCGGGGAACTGCGCGACCGGCCACGACGAACCCGCTGCCGCCGTCACCACAGAACCCCCCACCCCCGCAGGCACTCAGCTCAACCCCGCAGCACCCGGGCCCAGTCCGCCGGCACCCGCTCCGCAGGCCCCGGCACGGACTGCTCCGCAGGATGACTCACCGGCGGCGCCAACTCCGGCCCGGCGTCGAACAATTCCTCCGTCTCGTAGTTCCAGAACCAGCCCTCGCCCGGCTCGTAACTACGGATCACCGGATGCCCGGACTCGTGGAAGTGCGCCGTCGCGTGCTTCGCGGGCGAGTCGTCGCAGCACCCGATGTGCCCGCACTGGGCGCACCGCCGCAGATGGAACCACCAGCCCCCCGCCGCGTCGCACTCCACGCACCCGGCGCCGCTCGGCGGAACATTCGGGTCGATCGCGGTGTCGCCGCTCATTGTGCCTCCACAGGTGTCTCGGATTCCTCGGGCGTCTCGGCGGTCAGCGGAAGCAGCACCTGGAACCGGGTGTCGCCGGGCTCCGACTCCACCCGCATGCTGCCGTGGTGCTTGTTCACGACGATCCGCCAGGAGATGTCCAGACCGAGCCCCGTGCCCTGCCCCACGGGCTTGGTCGTGAAGAAGGGGTCGAAGATCCGGTCCTTGATCTCCGGCGCGATCCCGGTCCCGGTGTCCCGGAACTCGACCAGCAGCTGCTCGTGGTCGAGCGCGGTCCGCACGGTCAGCGTGCCGTGTCCGTCGCCCGAGCCTTCGCCGTCCCTCATCGCGGAGACCGCGTTGTCGATGAGGTTGGTCCACACCTGGTTGAGCTCGGCGGGATAGGCGGGGACCGGCGGGACCGTACGGTCGTACTCCTTGACCACCCGGATGCCCTGCCCGATCTTCCCGGACAGCATCAGCAGGGTGCTGTCGAGGAGTTCGTGCACGTCCACCTCCCGGAACGGCGCCCGGTCCAGCTGGCTGTACTGCTTGGCCGCGTCGACGAGGTTCGAGATCCGGGTGGTCGAGTCCTCGATCTCGTTCATCAACAGCTCGGTCTCGACGGTGTAGTTGAGCCAGCCGATCGAGTTCGGCAGGATCTCCTCGTCCACGGCCACCGCGACCTGGTCCAGCCAGTCGACGTCGAGACCGGCCTGCACGAAGGTCGGCGCGATCTGCCAGGCGTTGTCGCAGCCGTGGTCCTCCAGCCAGTCGGTGAGCAGGTCCTCGCGGTCGGCGGCCTCCAGCGGACTGAGCGCCGGCGCCTTGGCGACCCGCTCGGCGGTGCGCTCCTGGATCTCGATCAGCCCGGCCAGCTGTTCCCGCGAGAAGGGGCTCCCGGCGATGATCGCGAGCTTGTGCCGCATCTTCGCCACCCGCTCGCGCAGCGTGGACGTGGCGCGCACGGCCGCCGCGGCCGGGTTGTTGAGCTCGTGGGTGAGCCCGGCGGACAACGAGCCGAGCGCGAGCAGCCGTTCGCGCTGCCCGATCGCCGCCTGGGTGTTCTTCGAACCGAAGAACAGGCCTTCCAGCAGGTGTACGGCCATCGGGAACCACTCGCGCATGATGTCCGCGAACGTGTCGGCCGGCAGCACGAAGAACCGGGTCGGCTCGGTCACCCGCATCGAGTTGTTGTACGCCTGCCGCACCCGGTCCCCGAGGTAGGCCTGCATGGCGCCCGCGTACACGCCGGACTGCGAGGTCCGGGTCACCTCGACGTCGTCCCCGCCGACCTGCCGGGAGAGCACCACCGTGCCCTCGATCATCACGTAGAAGCAGGTGGCAGGCTCACCCTCGGTGTAGACCGGGCCAGGCTGGAACAGTTCCACCCGGCCCGCCGCGCACAGCCGCCCGAGCTGTTCCGGCTCCAGCTTCTCGAACAGGAACAGCGCGCCGATCTCCTGCGGGCTGCACGGCATCGGCTGCCCGCTCATGACTGCTCCAGGTACCGGTGGACGAGCATCACTGCCATGGCTCCTTCTCCGACGGCGGACGCGACACGCTTGGCGGACTCGGCGCGTGCGTCGCCCGCCACGAACACGCCGGGAATGCTGGTCTCCAGGTGGTACGGCGGCCGGTCCAGCTCCCAGCCCGCCGGCGCCCGTCCGTCGACGGTCAGGTCCGGCCCTGCCAGGATGAACCCGCGTTCGTCCCGCAGCACCGTGTCGCCGAGCCAGTCGGTGAGCGGTGCCGCCCCGATGAAGACGAACATCCACTGGGCGTCGACCTGTTCCCGGTCCCCGCTCTGCACGTGGCGGAGGGTGAGCTGCTCCAGCCGTTCGGCGCCGTGCGCGGCGTCCACCACGGTGTGGCTGCGCACGGCGATGTTGGGGGCCTCGTTGATCTGCTGGATCAGGTAGTACGACATCGACGCCGACAGGTCGGCACCCCGGACCAGCAGGGTCACCGACTTGGCGAACCGGGACAGGTACATCGCCGCCTGGCCGGCCGAGTTGGCGCCGCCGACGATGTACACGTCCTGTCCCTGGCAGGAGGTCGCCTCGGTGAGCGCGGAGCCGTAGAACACCCCGCAGCCGGTCAGGTCGATGCAGCCCTCGGCCTCCAGCTGCCGGTACTGCACGCCGGTCGCCAGGATCACGCTGTGCGCCGCCACCGCCGAGCCGTCCGCGAACCGCACCACCCGCGCGGCACCGTTGATCTCGAGGCCCGTGACCTCGCGGGCGGTCAGGATCTCCGCGCCGAACTTGGCGGCCTGCCGCCGGGCCCGGTCGGTGAGCTGGGCACCCGACACGCCGTCCGGGAAGCCCAGGTAGTTCTCGATCCGCGAGCTCTGCCCGGCCTGGCCGCCGGTCGCGGACCGCTCCACGAGCACGGTCCGCAGCCCCTCCGACGCCCCGTACACGGCCGAGCCGAGCCCGGCCGGGCCACCGCCGATCACCACCAGGTCGTAGAAGTCCGCCGTCGGGGTCGTCGCCAGGCCCACGTGCGCGGCCAGCTCGGGTGCCTCCGGCTCGACCAGGGGCGTGCCGTCCGGCGTGATCACCAGGGGCAGCCGCGTCCCGTCGGCCTCGGCCGCGGCCAGCAGCCGCTGCCCCTCCGGCTCCTCCACCGAGTACCAGCGGTACGGCACCTGGTTGCGGGCCAGGAACTCCCGCACGTCCGAGGAGCGCGCCGACCAGCGGTGACCGACCACCTTGGTGGCCGGCACCGGCTTGTAGTCGCTGGCCCGCCAGGCGTCCAGCAGGTCGTCGAGGACCGGGTAGAGCTTCTCCTCCGGGGGATCCCAGGGCTTGAGCAGATAGTGGTCCAGATCGACGACGTTGATCGCGTCGATCGCCGCGTTGGTGTCCGCGTACGCGGTCAGCAGCACCCGTCGCGCGCCCGGGTACACGTCCAGCGCCTGTTCCAGGAACTCGATGCCGTTCATCTGCGGCATCCGGTAGTCGGCCAGGATCACCGCCACCAGGTCGCCGCGCAGCTTCAGCTCCCGCAGCGCCTCCAGCGCCGAGTCACCGGACTCCGCGCGCACGATCCGGTACGACGCGCCGTACCGGCGCCGCAGGTCCCGGGCGACGGCACGGGAGACCCCCGGGTCGTCGTCCACGGTCATGATGACGGTCCGTGCTGCGTCGGCAGCCTGTGCCATACGTCTCCCACCCCGAGCCGTTGGTTCCACGGCACGGCGCACCCTCCGCGAGGAGCGCGACCGCCGTACCGGTTCCCGCCCATCGTATGTTCGATCGCCGCCCTTCGCTCTTGTACGACGGTGCACAGCGGGCACCCGCCCGTGCGGAAGACTGATCACGCGAAAGCGGAACGGACGAGGAGGCCGGCGCATGACACGCCCGATCACGGCAGGGGTCGACGGTACGGAGGAGAGCCTCGCCGCTCTCGACTGGGCGGCCCGCGAAGCGGTGCGCCGGGGGCTGCCGTTGCGGGTGGTGCACGCCTGGCGGTACGAGGAGCACGAGGCGCTCGCCGGTGACCGGGAGGCCCAGCTCGGGTGGGTGTCCGACGGGGTCGCCGAGTCGGTGCGGACCGTCACCGGGCGGTACCCGGAGCTCGCGGTGGCCGTCGACGTGGTGGCGGGCGGCCCGGTCGAGGTGCTGGTCGACGCGGCGGCCGGGGCCGAGCTGCTGGCGCTGGGTTCGCGCGGGCACGGCAGGGTCGTCGGGTTCCTGCTGGGCTCCGTCGGGCAGCAGGTGATCGCCGAGGCCGCCCGCCCGGTCGTCCTGGTGCGCGCCGGCGACCGGCCCACCGCCGAGGCCGCCGGGCGGGAGGTCGTCGTGGGCCAGCAGGGCGGCCCGGAGGACAGCTCGGCCGTGCTGGAGTTCGCGTTCGAGACGGCCGCGGCCCGCGGTGCGACGGTCCGGGTGGTGCGGGCCTGGACCCTGCCGCCGGTCTTCGCCTACAGCCCCGGCTCGCTGAAACTGCTGGACGAGTCCGGAGGCATGGAGCCCTACGAGAAGAAGGCGCTGTCCGAGGCGGTACGGCCGCTGCGCGAGCGGTTCCCGGACGTGCCGGTCGCCGAGCACGTGGAGCTGGGCAGCGCCGGGCAGGTGCTGCTCTCGGTGGCCGGACGCGCCCAGCTGATGGTCGTCGGGCGGCGCGCCCACCGCACCGCGGCCGGCGCCCGCATCGGCTCGGTCGCGCACGGGGTGCTGCACCACGCCGACTGCCCGGTGGCGGTCGTACCGCACGAGCAACTCCGCGAGGGCCTCACTCCGGAGTGACCGGCTCCAGCGTCTCCCGTGCCTTGGGCAGCACGTTCTCGATGTAGTCCTCGACCGCGTTGTCCAGGCCTATGTCGTGCTGCGCCCGCTCGGACAGGTACCAGCGGTGTTCCAGCAGCTCGTGGTAGATCTCGGCCGGGTCCATGGAACCGCGCAGCTCCAGCGGCACGGCCCGCACGGTGGGGCGGAAGACGTCCCGCACCCACCGGTGGGCCAGCACCTCGGGGCGGGCGGCGAGGGGGTCGCCCGGGGCGTAGTCGTCCTGGGTGGCCATCCAGCTCTCCAGGTCGTTGAGCAGCCGCCGCGCCTGGTTCTCCTCGGCGTCCAGGCCGGTCAGCCGCAGCAGCTGGCGCTGGTGGTGGCCGGCGTCGACGACCTTCGGCACGAAGGTGACCGTGTCGCCGTTGGAGGAGTGCTGGATCTGCATCTCCGCGACGTCGAAACCGAGGTCGTTGAGCCGCCGGATCCGGCGCTCGATGTAGTGGTACTTGCCCGCCGGATAAACCGAGGTCCGGGTCAGCTCCTCCCACAGCTCGCCGTACCGGGTGCAGATCTCGAACCCGAACTCGATCGGGTCAAGCGACGGGTGCAGCGCCCCCGACGCCTCCAGGTCGAGCAGCTCCCCGCTGATGTTCACCCGGGCCAGGTCGAGGTCGTACTCCCGCTGCCCGTTGCTCAGCTGCGGGTGCAGGTCGCCGGTCTCGGCGTCCACCAGGTACGCCGCGTAGGCGCCCGCGTCCCGCCGGAAGAGGGTGTTGGACAGCGAGCAGTCGCCCCACGCGAACCCGGCCAGGTGCAGGCGGACCAGCAGCACCGCCAGGGCGTCCATGAGGCGGTGCATGGTGGCCGGGCGCATCGTCGTCTCGAACATCGAGCGGTACGGCATGGAGCCGCCCAGGTGCCGGGTGACCAGCACCGACTCCAGCGGCTCGCCTTCGGTGTCGGTGCGGCCGGTGATCACCGCGAGCGGGTCGACCGCGGGGATGGCGAGCCGGTCCAGGTCGCGCAGCAGCTCGTACTCGCGCAGCGCCGGGCGCTCCGCCAGCTCCTTCACCGCCAGGACCTCGTCGCCGGCCCGCGCGTAGCGCACCACGTGCCGCGAGATGCCGCGGGGGAGCGGCACGAGGTAGTCCTCGGGCCACTCCTCCAGCGGGACGTCCCAGGGGAGTTCGAGCAGGAGCGCGGGGTGCTCCGGGTTGGTGGCGTTGATCTGCAAGGCCATGGGACGAACCTTAAGGCCGGTGCGTCACGATGCCAGCTCCCGGGCCCGGTCGGCGGCCGCCCGCACCGAGCCGCGGTGCAGCGGGCCGTGTCCCGGCAGCAGCGCGTCGGCGTCGAGGGCGCCGATCAGCTCCAGCGAGGCGACGGCCCGGGCCCGCTCGTGGTGGAACATGTCGGGCAGCAGCTGCGGGCCCTCGATCCGCGAGGTGCGGTGGCCGCTGACCAGCGCGTCCCCGGACAGCACCAGACCGGCCTCGGGCAGGTGGTAGACGGTGTGCCCGTCGGTGTGGCCGGGGGTGTGCACCGGGACCGGCCGCCCCGGCAGGTCGAGGGGGCCGTCGGCGACCGGGAACGCCTCGGGCGCCTTGACCGGGTGCTGCTCGGTGCCGCCGACCCGCAGCACGTGGACCAGCCACGGCACCACACCCGGCCGCCAGGCGTTCTTCACCACCTCGCCCACCGACACCTGCTGGAGGAACTCCCGCCGGGCGTGCGGGACTTCGGCCTCGTGCAGATAGACCGGCGTGCCGTGGGCGTCGCGCAGGTACTCGGCCGAGCCGAGGTGGTCGTTGTGCGCGTGCGTGATCAGCACGGCCGCGACCGCCTCCGGTGAACTGCCCACCTCCGCGAGGGATTCGAGCAGCCCCTGCCGGTCCCCGGGGTAGCCGGTGTCCACCAGCGTGACGGCGTCGCCGTCCTTGAGGATCACCCAGTTGGTGTGCTGGCCGTGCACCAGATAGGCGCCCTTGCCGACTTCGTGTACCTCTGCCCGCATGATCACTCCGGCTTGCCCGTTCGTGCCGATCGAAACGGAGGACAGCCAACCACATGCGCCGGGCGGCCCACTGCCGAGGTCCGGGTCACCGCACGCCCTGCGGCCGGAACTGGATGCTGATCCGCGGCCCGGCGGCCCGGGCCGTCTTCGGCACGCAGTGCTCCCAGGTCCGCTGGCAGGAGCCGCCCATCACGATCAGGTCGCCGTGCCCGAGCGGGCGCCGTACCGAGGGGCCGCCGCGCAGCGGGCGCAGCAGCAGATCGCGGGGCGCGCCCACGGAGAGGATCGCGACCATGGTGTCCTCCCGTGCACCCCGGCCGATCCGGTCGCCGTGCCAGGCCACGCTGTCCCGGCCGTCGCGGTAGTAGCAGAGCCCGGCCGTGGTGAACGGCTCGCCCAGCTCCCCGGCGTAGTGCCGGGTGAGCGCCTCGCGGGCCTCGGTGAGGACGGGGTGGGGCAGCGGGTCGCCGGCGCCGTAGTAGGCGAGCAGCCGCGGTACGTCCACGACGTTGTCGTACATCTGCCGGCGCTCGGCGTGCCAGGGGACGTCCGCCGCCAGCTGTTCGAACAGCGCGTCGGCGCCGCTCAGCCAGCCGGGCAGCACGTCGATCCAGGCGCCGGAACCGAGCACGGTCCGGCCGATGCCGTCGAGGGTGCCGAGCCGCAGTTCGTCGGTCTGGTCGAACAGGGAGCCCTGGAGGTGCGTGGCCATGAGGCAAGCGTACTCCGTAATCGAAAGTCTGTTCCTATTTGATCACCGGCGGGTTCGCGGCACGGACGTGCGCCGGCCTCTTTCGATACAGCGATGTATTCGATACATTGGCGTATCGAAAGGAGGTCGGCCCATGACAGTGGACGGCGGCACGCACCGGCGCGTGACCCGGCGGCGGGTGCAGACCCGCGCCCGGCTGCTCGACGCCGCGTTCACCGTGTTCGCGGCCAAGGGCTTCGGGCGGGTCTCCATCGAGGAGGTCTGCGAGGCCGCCGGGTTCAGCCGGGGCGCCTTCTACTCCAACTTCGCCACCCTCGACGAGCTGTTCTTCGCCCTCTACCGGGAGCGCGCCGACCTCATCGCCCAGCAGGTCGCCGACGCCCTCGCCGGCGACGGACCCGACCTGGACGTACCGGCCTCGGTGGACCGGGTCACCGACGTACTGCTCCTCGACGTGGACTGGCTGCTGGTCAAGACCGACTTCCTGGTGCACGCCGCCCGGGACCCGGCCGTCGCCGGACTCCTCCTCGACCACCGCGCCCGGCTGCGCGAGGCCGTCGCCGACCGGCTGCTGCGGGCCCGCGGCCACACGCCGATCCCCGCCGTGCTCGGCGACGTCGAGGGCGCGGCCCAGGCCGTGGTCGCCGCCTACGACGGGGTCACGGTCCAGCTGCTGCTCGACAAGGACGTGGACCGGGCCCGTGCCTGGCTGGGGCAACTGCTCACCGCGCTGCTGACCGACGGCAGCACCCGACTCGGATAAGACACCGCACACCACCCGGACAACACTCGGATCAGAAAGGCGTCGCCATGGACGCGGACGTCATCGTCGTCGGAGCCGGCCTGGCCGGCCTGGTCGCGGCGCACGAACTCACCAGCAGGGGCAGGCGCGTCGCCCTGGTCGACCAGGAGAACGCCGCGAACCTCGGCGGCCAGGCGTTCTGGTCCTTCGGCGGGCTCTTCCTCGTCGACTCGCCCGAACAGCGCCGCCTCGGCATCAAGGACTCCCTCGACCTGGCCTGGAACGACTGGCAGGGCAGCGCCCAGTTCGACCGCAAGGACGACGAGGACTCCTGGGCGGTGCGCTGGGCCCGGGCCTACGTCGAGTTCGCGGCGGGGGAGAAGCGTCCCTGGCTGCAGAGCCACGGCATCGGCCTGCTGCCGACCGTCGGCTGGGCCGAGCGCGGCGACCTGCGCGCCGACGGCCACGGCAACTCCGTGCCCCGCTTCCACGTGGCCTGGGGCACCGGCACCGGCGTGGTCGAACCCTTCGTCCGGTACGCCAGGCAGGCCGCCCGCGACGGACTGCTCACCTTCCACCACCGTCACCAGGTCGACGAACTCGTCATCGAGGACGGCGAGGCGCGCGGCGTCCGCGGCACCGTCCTCGCCCCCGACGACTCGGCGCGCGGCGTCGCCTCCAACCGCGACCGTACCGGCGACTTCGAACTCACCGCGCAGGCCGTCGTCGTCACCACCGGCGGCATCGGCGCCAACCACGACATCGTCCGCCGCTACTGGCCCGAGCGCCTCGGCACGCCCCCCGCCGAGATGGTCACCGGCGTCCCCGCCTACGTGGACGGCCGCATGCTCGACATCAGTGCCGAGGCCGGCGTCCGCCTGGTCAACCGCGACCGCATGTGGCACTACACCGAGGGCATCCAGAACTGGAACTCCATCTGGCCCGGCCACGGCATCCGCATCCTGCCCGGCCCCTCCTCCCTCTGGCTCGACGCCCTCGGCCGCCGCCTGCCCGATCCCTGCCTGCCGGGCTACGACACCCTCAGCACCCTCCGGCACCTGCGGACCACCGAGGACATCGCCGGGTACGACCACTCCTGGTTCGTCCTCACCCGCAAGATCGTCGAGAAGGAGTTCGCGCTCTCCGGCTCCGAGCAGAACCCCGACATCACCGCCAAGGACCGCAAGGCCGTGCTGCGCGACCGGCTGCTCGGCAAGGGCGCCCCCGGCCCGGTGCAGGCCTTCCTCGACCACGGCGCCGACTTCGTCACCGCGACCTCCCTGGAGCAGCTGGTCGAGAAGATGAACGGCCTCACCGGCAAGGCCCTCCTCGACGCGGCAGAGGTGCGGCGCCAGATCGTCGCCCGCGACCTGCAGATCGGCAACTCCTACAGCAAGGACTCCCAGGTCCAGGGCATCCACAACGCCCGCCGCTACATCGGCGACCGCCTCGGCCGCGTCGCCGCCCCGCACCGCATCCTCGACCCCGCCGCAGGACCGCTGATCGGCGTCAAACTGCACGTCCTCACCCGCAAGACCCTCGGCGGCATCCAGACCGACCTGGACTCCCGAGCCCTCGGCACCGACGGGCAGCCGATCGGCGGGCTCTACGCGGCCGGCGAGGTGGCCGGCTTCGGCGGCGGCGGCGTGCACGGCTACAACGCGCTGGAGGGCACGTTCCTCGGCGGCTGCCTGTTCTCGGGGCGGGCGGCGGGGCGCGCGGCGGCGAAGCAGACTGCGTGAGCGGTGTGTCGGAAGTGCCGTGGGGTGCCGTCTGCTGTCTTGCGTCTGCGGCGCCGTTGTGGCTGGTCGCGCAGTTCCTCCCCCAGCCTTCGGCCGGGGGCCCCCAGCGCCCCTCGGGGCGCTGCCGAACCGCAGCGGATTCGACACCGGCTCAGTCGGCCAGGAGCCGCGCCAGCACGGTGGCGTGGCTCTCGGCCGGGGTCTTGGACGCGGTGAGCAGGGTCACCGGCCCCTCGTGCACCGACTTCCGCAGGCCGTCGAGGAGTTCGGCGGCCTCGGGAGCGGCCAGCTCCGCCTCGTAACGGTGCACGAACTCCTCGTACGAACCGCCCGCGTGGAACCAGCGGCGCAGTTCGTCCGACGGTGTCAGCCCCTTGGGCCACTCGTCCACGTGCGCGACCTCCTTGGACAGCCCGCGCGGCCAGAGCCGGTCCACCAGGACGCGCACCCCGTCCGCCGGCTCGGGCGACTCATAGATCCTGCGCACGCGCACGCTCACGGTCGATGCACCCTTCGGCTCGCTGACGGTGCCGTGAGCGTAGACGGCGGCCCCGGCCCACGGGCTGCCGACGCGGCGCAGCTTGACCAGAATGAGGGGGAAAGGCGGACCCCCGCGCGCCTAGTCTGTGGGCCATTGATCATCGGCCACCCCCCAAGGAGTCCATGTGCAGGGCGCAAGCAGACGTACCGCAGTCCTCCGCCGCGAGGCCGTCCTCGGCACCGTCCCGATCGCCGTGGCGGCCCTGCTCGCCGCCGCCGGAACGGCCTCGGCGAGCACGGTCGGCGCGGCGGGCGCGGGCGACCCCTACTTCCCGCTCAGCGGCAACGGCGGCTACCACGTCAGCCACTACGACCTGACGCTCCGCTACGACACCTCCTCCCGGCACCTCGACGGCAAGGCGGTGCTCACCGCCCGCGCCACCGAGAAGCTGACCCGCTTCGACCTCGACCTCAGCGGCCTGAAGGTGACCCGGGTGACCGTCGACGGCCGGACCGCCCGTTTCAGCCGCAGCGGACAGGAACTCGTCGTCACACCGGCGCGTGCGCTGGCGAAGGGGTGCGGCTTCCGGGTCACCGTGGCGTACAACGGCACGCCCAAGCAGGTCACCGACCCCGACGGCTCGGCCGACGGCTGGATCCGCACCGACGACGGCGCGTTCGTCGCCGGGGAGCCGCAGGGCGCGATGACCTGGTTCCCGGCCAACAGCCACCCGAAGGACAAGTCGTCGTACGACTTCACGATCACCGTCCCCAAGGGGCGCACCGCCGTCGCCAACGGCGTCCTCCTCGGACAGCACACCTCCGGCGGCCGCACGACCTTCCGGTGGCGGCAGACCGAGCCGATGGCCGCGTACCTCGCGACCGCCACCGTCGGCAAGTTCAAGGTGCAGCAGTACACCACCCGGGACGGGATCAAGGTGTACAACGCGGTCGACCCGCGCGAGGCGAGCGCGTCGGCGGCCGTGCTGAAGAAGCTGCCGTCGGTGCTGGAGTGGGAGAGCAAGCTGTTCGGGCCCTACCCGTTCCGGTCCGCCGGGTCGATAGTCGACCACGCGCCGGACGTCGGGTACGCGCTGGAGACGCAGGGGCGGCCGGTCTACGACTCGGCGCCGGACCTGAGCACGCTCGTGCACGAGAACGCCCACCAGTGGTTCGGCGACTCCGTCTCCCTCACCGCCTGGAAGGACATCTGGCTCAACGAGGGCTTCGCCACGTACGCCGAGTGGCTGTACAGCGAGCAGCACGGGGGCGACAGCGCGCAGAAGAGCTTCGACGCGCTGTACGCGAAGCCGGCGAACGACGAGCTGTGGGCGTATCCGCCGGGGGATCCGGGGAGCGGGAAGAACATCTTCGGCGAGCCGGTGTACGCCCGGGGCGCGATGGCTCTGCACGAGCTGCGGAAGGCGGTCGGGGACCCGGTGTTCTTCCGGATTCTGCGGGCGTGGGCCGCGGAGCACCGGTACGGGCACGGGACCACCGCGGAGTTCGTGAAGCTCGCCGAGGCGGAGGCGGGGAAGGACCTCGGTTCCCTGTTCCGGACGTGGCTGTACAAGAAGGGCAAGCCGTAGCAGTCGTTCGGGTGACGGCCGGTGGGAGCTTGTCGCGGAGTTCCCCCCGCCCCTGAAGGGGCACTGAAAGCTGACGAGTTTCTTACATTCGTCGGCCAAGGTCGGTCTCATGATCCATCGCAGAACAGCTGTCGCCCTCCTCTCCGCCTCCCCCCTCCTGCTCTCCGGGTGCGGGGGCGGCGCCGAGGCCGCGCCGAGCCGGTCGGGCGACGACCGGCCGGCGACGGGGACGGCTTCCCCCACACCCGAGAGCAACAGCCCGCGGCCGAGCGGCATATCCGGACTCGGGCCGAGGACCATGGCCGCGATACCCGGGCGGGCGGAGCAGGTCGTGGTCGCGTCCGGGCGCGGCGAGGACTCCCCGCTCTCCACCGTCGTCCTGTACGAACGTGACGACGACGTCTGGCAGCCCGGCGCCTCCTGGCCCGCGCACAACGGCAGGGACGGCTGGAGCGAGCACCACATGGCGGGGGACCTGCGCTCGCCCGTCGGCGTGTACGGGCTCACCGACGCCGGGGGCCTGCTCGCCGACCCGGGGAGCAGGCTGCCGTACCACCAGTCCTACGGCTTCACCTCGCCCGGTACCGGGTTCGAGGGCGAGCCGCTGGAAGGCTCCTTCGACTATGTGATCGCCATCAACTACAACCGCGAGCCGGGCACTTCACCGCTCGACTGGACCCGGCCGATGGGTGCGAAGCGGGGCGGTGGCGTCTGGCTGCACGTCGACCACGGCGGCCCCACGCACGCCTGTGTCAGTGTCGCCAAGGCGCACATGAAGGAGTTGCTGCGCACCCTCGACCCGGCACGGCATCCGGTGGTCGTCATGGGGCACGCCGCCTGGCTCGCCCGGTAGAGGGCTAGGGTTCGAACTCGTGTGTGCGCATGTGCTGGTCGCCGAGGACGACGAGATGCAGGCCGAGCTGATCCGGAGATCGCTGCTCGCCGAGGGGCACAGCGCGACCGTGGTCCACGACGGGGCCGCCGCGCTGGACGCGGCCCGGCGGCTCGGCCCCGACCTGGTCGTCCTCGACCTGATGCTCCCGGTCATCGACGGCTTCGGCGTCTGCCGGGTGCTGCGCGGCGGCGACCCGGAGATCCCGGTGCTGATGCTCACGGCCCGCTCCGACGAGGACGACGTGCTGCTCGGCCTGGAACTGGGTGCCGACGACTACATGACCAAGCCGTACAGCCCGCGCGAGCTGATGGCCCGGATCCGGACGATCCTGCGGCGCAGCGGACGGGCCGCCCCCGTCCGGGAGGAGGAACCCGCGGTGACCGCCGCCGGGATCAGCGTCGATCCCGTGCGGCACGCGGTGCGCTGCGACGGGGAGCCGGTGGAGGTGACCCCGGCCGAGTTCCAGATCCTGCTCGCCATGGCCGGGGAACCCGACCGGGTCTTCACCCGACGGCAGTTGCTGCAGTGCACCCGGGGCTTCGACCGGTCCTCCACCGAACGGGCCGTCGACGTCCACGTGATGAACCTGCGCCGGAAGATCGAGGCCGATCCCCGGCGGCCGGTACGGCTGGTGACCGTGTTCGGCGTCGGCTACAAGCTGAGCGGCAGGCGGCCGTGAAGCCGCCCCGGATACCGTGGCGCAAACGGCTGCTGGTCCGGCTGCTGTTCACCTCGGTGCTGATCGCCGTCTGCTCCGTTGCCGCCACCGCCTGGCTCGCCGTGACGACCACCACCAGCGCGCTGGAGGAGGAACAGGGGCAGGACCTGGCCGCCGACAACAAGATCCTCGCCGAGCTCAGCGGGTACGCGGCGGACCACCCCGACTGGAGCGGAGTCCAGGGCACCGTGCGGGCGCTGGCCGCGAAGACCGGCCGCCGGATCGCGCTGACCACCGCCGACCGCACGCTGATCGCCGACTCGGCGTCCCACGACACCCCGCTGCCCCCTCGGCCCGCGGCCGCCGTGGACCCGCTGCACACCGACACATACACCGAGTTCGGCGCCCAGCTCAGCGGCATCGACCCGCGCGCGGTCGGCCCGTTCCGGCTCACCGCGAGCGAGCGCGAGAAGATGGACCTGGTCGCGGAGAAGCAGAAGTCCTGCTTCGACCGGTTCAGCTCCGGCACCAGCGTCCAGCACACCCCGAGCGGGCGGCCCTACCTGGTCGTCGAGGACGGCACGGACACCTCCTCCTACTACAAGTTCGACTGCGGCGGCTTCGGCATGACCGCGGGCACCGGCCGCGACTCGGCGCTCGACTACCCGACCGCCACCGAGACGAAGGCCCTCACCGCGCTGACCGGCCTGGCCCGCGCCTGCCTCCAGGCCAAGGACATGGACCTGGGCGGCAAGCTCTCCCTCACCTACGACAGCACCGGGCGCAACCCGGTCTCCGGCCCCTTCCTCATCACCAAGAAGGATCCCGGACGACGACAGATGGACCAGATCGCGAAGAACTGCGTCCTCAACGCCCGGCGCACCCAGCTCGAACCGTACGTCGCCCCGGCCGCCGAACTCTTCCTCGGCATCGGCGACCAGACCGCACCCCGATTCGACATGTCCCGGACCAACAAGGCGAAGATCGTCGGCGCGGCCGGTCTGGTCCTCGCCGTCACGGTCGCCGTCACCGCCGTCGTCGCCACGCGCCTGGTACGGCCGCTGCGCGCGCTGACCGCCGCCGCGCAGCAGCCGCCCGAACTGCACGCCCGGGCACCGGTGCGCACCCGGGACGAGACCGGGCTGCTGGCCCAGGCGTTCAACGACCTCACCGAACGCCGGGAACGCCTGGAGGAACAGCGCAGAGCGATGGTCAGCGACATCGCCCACGAACTGCGCAGCCCCCTCACCAACATCCGCGGCTGGCTGGAGGTCACCCGGGACGGCCTCGTCGACCCCGACCCGGCCCTGCTCGGCTCCCTGCACGAGGAGGCGCTGGTCCTGCAGCGGATCATCGACGACCTCCAGGACCTGGCCGCCGCCGACGCCGGCACCCTGCGCGTGCACCGCGAACCGGTGCGCGCCGCCGACCTGGTCGACCAGGCCGCCGCCGCCCACCGCGTCGCCGCCGACGGAGCCGGGGTCACCCTGCTGACCGACACCGACGCCACCGCCTGGCTCGACGCCGACCCGGTGCGGATGCGGCAGGCCCTCGGCAACCTGGTCTCCAACGCGATCCGGCACACCCCCGCCGACGGCACGGTGACCCTGTCCGCCCGCCGGGCCGGCGACGACGTCGTCCTCACCGTCACCGACACGGGGCCGGGCATCGCCGCCGACGATCTCCCGCACGTCTTCGAGCGGTTCTGGCGTGCGGAGAAGTCCCGCAGCCGCCGCACCGGAGGCAGCGGCCTCGGCCTGCCGATCGTGCGCCATCTGCTCGCCGCCCACGACGGCACCGCCGAGGCGCGCAGCGAACCCGGCAAGGGCGCCGAGTTCACCCTGCGGCTGCCGGCCGCACCGGCCCCGGCCGACGTCAGCTGAACCGGCGCTCCGCCCGCTGCCGGCGGCGGGCCAGCAGCCGGCGTTCCGCCTCGGTGGTACCGCCCCAGATACCGATCGCCTGCCCGGACTCCATCGCCCAGTTCAGACAGGATTCCTGCACCGGGCAGCGCTCGCAGACCGCTTTCGCGCGCCGGGTCTGATGCAAGGACGGGCCGGTGGTGCCGATCGGGAAGAAGAGGTCGGGGTCCTCGTTCCGGCACTCGGCGTGGTCTCGCCAGTCGTCCATCGATGTCACCTGCGATCCAAGTCGATTCTGCCGTTCGTGTGGGTTGCTCGGGTCCGGGTCACCGGTCCGGGCGCGGCTGAAACGGCCAAGTCCCGCAGGATTCGCGGGCGGTCACTGCTCGCGCAGGCCCCAGGGGGAGCCGTATTCGGTCAGCAGGTCGAGGAACGGGCGGGCCGGGAACGCCTCCGGGCCGAGGACGCCCGAGCCCGACCACGCGCCGGTGGCCAGGAGTTCGAGGGCGACGACCGGGTTGAGGGCCGTCTGCCACACCACGGCCTGACAACCGTACTCCGCCATGGACCACTCGTTGTCGACAACGTGGTAGAGATACACCTCCCGCGGCTGTCCGTCCTTCACCCCGCGCACCCAGGTGCCCGCGCAGGTCCTGCCGCGCATGCGCTCGCCGAGCGTCGCAGGATCCGGCAGCGACGCGGCGACCACGTCGCGGGGCGAGACCGCGACCGGCCCGTCCGCGCCGGGCACGGTCACCGGCTCGGTACGGTCCAGGCCCAGCAGGTGCAGCGTCTTCAGCGTCTCGATGAACTGGTTTCCCAGCCCGTACTTGAAGGTGACCCGCCGCGCGTCCACCCAGCGCGGCACCAGCAGCACCTCCTCGTGTTCGACGTTCACGCACTCGACCGGCCCGATCCCGTCCGGGAAGTCGAACACCTCGGGCTCGCTGAACGGCGCGGTGGTGAACCAGCCGCGCTCCCGCTCGTACACGACGGGCGGGTTGAGGCACTCCTCGATGGTGGTCCAGATGCTGAAGGAGGGCGCGAAGTCGTAGCCGTCCACGGTCAGGTTCGCGCCGTCGCGGATGCCGATCTCCTCGATCCGGTCGAAGAGCTCGTCGGCCGCGTACCGGGCGAACACGTCCGAAAGACCGGGCTCCACCCCCATCCCGACCAGCGCCAGGGCTCCCGCCTGCTCCCACTCCCCGGCCAGCGCGAACTGCTCGTCGCCCAGCTTGACCCCGCACTCCTCGTACGGCAGTTCGGGATGGGGCCGGGACAGGGACATCGCCATGTCGAGGTAGTCCGTGCCGGCCTTGCGGGCGGCCCGGAACAGGGGCATGACGAAGCGCGGGTCGGTGGCGTTGAGCAGCACGTCGCAGCCGTACCGGGCCAGCAGGGCGGCCACGGCCGCCTCGTCACCGGCGTCGACGCGTTCGGCGCGGAACCGGTCGTCGCCGACGGCCGCCACCGCCGCCTCGGCGCGGGCCCGGTCGTAGTCGGCGACCACCATCAGGTCGAAGAACGGCCGCCGGGCCGCGATCCGGGTGACGGCGGTGCCCACACCACCGGCTCCCACGAGCAGTACACGCATGCCGGAATCTCCTTCTCGGACAGAGAGCTTCGTCGGGTACGGGGCGCCTTGGCCGGAATCAAACGCCCGGCCGTCGCGTAAGGTCAATGGCGTTGGCATAAGAACGCAAGGGAGTGGGCGATGCCCAAAACGGTCGTACCGGAGGACAAGCGGCGCAGGCGCCGTCCCACCCGCGGCGGCACGGTGCTCTCCGAGCGGCTGATCGTGCAGACCGCGCTGCGGCTGCTGCGTGAGCACGGCAGCGCCGGCCTGACCGCCCGCCGCCTCGGGCTGGCCCTCGACTGCGACCCCAGCACCCTGTACCGCTACTTCCGGGGCATGGACGACCTGACCCTGGCGATCGGTGACGCCCTCATCGGCGAGGCGCTGGCCGGCTGGACCCCGACGGGGGAGTGGCGGAGGGATCTGCGGACCATCGGCCTGCGCATCCACGCGCAGTACGTCGCCCACCCGCAGGCCGCCCTGCTGACGACGAACCGCGTGACCGGCCGGGCCCACGAACTGGCCGCCGACGAGGCCGTCCTGGACATCCTGCGCACGGCAGGCTTCTCACTGCCCGACACCGTCCGCATCTACCACGCCTTCATCGACCAGACCCTCGCCTTCGCCGCCCTCGACGCGGCCTCCCTCACCCTCCCGAAGGACTCCCAGCGCGCCGACGAGGACAAATGGCACTCCACCTACGCCCACCTCCCGGACACGACCCACCCACGCATCGCGGAGGCGTCCCGGCTGCTGGCGAAACGCATGGTGACGAGCGCATACCCAACGGCCCTGGACATGCTCCTGGACAGCGCCGAACGGTCCTTGTGACCGCCCCCTGGGGAGGAACTGCGCGACAAGCCCCCATGCACCCGCACTACCCCGGCCCGCCCCTCACGGCTGGCGCAACACACCCCGCGCCGTCCGCAGAACCGCCTCCGCCACCGCCCCCAGGGCCGGCGAGTCCAGCTTCCACTGCTGCCAGAACAACGGCACGTCGACCCACAGCTCCCGCCGCTCACCCAGCCGCACCAACCGTCCCTCCCGCAACCGCGGCACTGCCTGCGGCTCCGGCACCATCCCCCACCCCAGCCCTTCCGTCACCGCGTCCACGAACCCCTCGGACGTCGGCACGTAGTGCCGCAGCGCACTCGCCCCCGCACCGCCCAGCCCCCGTACGAACCCGTCCTGGAAGTCGTCGACCCGGTCGAACACGACCACCGGCGCCCCGGCCAGCGCCTCCGCCGGCGCCCCCGCCAGACGCATCGCCGCGAACTCCGGCGCCGCCACGGGCAGGTACCGCATCCGCCCCAGCGCCCGCACCGAACACCCGGGCACGGCATCCGCCGACGAGGTCACCGCCGCCATCACCAGCCCCTCCCGCAGCAGCGCGGCCGTATGGTCCTCGTCCTCCCGCCGCAGCTCGACGTAGACGCCCGGCAACCCGGTCAGCGCCGGCAGGAACCACGTCGCCAGCGAGTCCGCGTTCACCGCGACCGACACCCGGGTCGGCTCCCCGGCGCCGCTCATGCCCAGCTCGCCGCGCGCGTCCCGCTCCAGCCGCGCCAGCTGCCGGGCGAACCGGACCAGCACCTCACCCGACTCCGTCGGCCGCACCGGCTTGGACCGTTGCAGCAGCACCCGCCCGGTGCGCTGCTCCAGCGCCTTCACCCGCTGGCTGACCGCCGACGGCGTCACATGCAGGGCCGCGGCCGCCGCGTCGAACGTGCCCTCGTCCACCACCGCCAGCAGTGTCCGCACCTGGTCGAGCGGAAGCTCCACCGTCCTACTCCCGTCTTCTCCCACCTTCAGCTGTGTTAATGGTACGTAAAAATCTTTAGCTGTACGCGCAGTGATCGCTTCCGTAGCGTCGAGGGCATGTCCAGCTCTCTCGCAGCCGCTGCCGCCGGTTTCGGCAGCGGCCTCTCGCTCATCGTCGCCATCGGTGCCCAGAACGCCTTCGTACTGCGTCAGGGCATCCGCCGTGACGCGGTCCTCGTGGTCGTCGGTATCTGCGCGCTCTCCGACGCCGCCCTCATCTCGCTCGGCGTCGGCGGGGTGGGCGCGATCGTCGTGGCCTGGCCGGGCGCGGTACGGGCGGTCGGGCTGATCGGCGGCGCCTTCCTGCTCTGCTACGGCGCCCTGGCCGCCCGCCGGGTCCTGCGTCCCGGCACCGGCGGCCTGCGCACCGACGGCGAGGCGGCCGGGTCCCGGCGGCGGGCGGTGCTCACCTGCCTCGCCATGACCTGGCTCAACCCGCACGTGTACCTGGACACCGTGTTCCTGCTCGGCTCCCTCGCCGCCGACCGGGGCGACCTGCGCTGGACCTTCGGCCTCGGGGCCGCCCTCGCCAGCCTCTGCTGGTTCACCGCCCTCGGCTTCGGTGCCCGGCTGCTCGGCCGGTACCTCGCGGGGCCCGCCGCCTGGCGGGTGCTGGACGGGCTGGTGGCGGTGACCATGATCGGGCTCGGCCTGATGCTGGCGGCCGGATCCTGAGGCGCCCGGATCCCCGCGGTGCCGCATCCTGAGACAACCGGTTCGGCAGCCGTCGAAGTTGCTGCGATAGTGAACCTGCAACAGAAAAGATGTAGCGGGCATCGAGAAGAGCAGGACACCAGGAACTCCGTGGACACCAGCGAGAGCGGCACCCAGTCCGACATACAGACTCCCCACGACACCACGGCCGCCCCGCCCCGGAGCGGCTGGCGGCGCTGGGCGATGGACACCCGCCCGCTGCGCATCCCGGCCTACCGCAGGCTGTGGACGTCGACCATCGTCACCTCGGTCGGCAGCCAGCTGACCGCCGTCGCCGTGCCCAAGCAGATCTTCGACATCACCGGGTCGTCCGCCTGGGTCGGCGCGGCCAGCCTCGCCGGCCTGCTGCCGCTGATCGTGTTCGCGCTGTGGGGCGGGGCGGTCGCCGACACCATGGACCGCCGCAGGCTCCTGCTGATCACCAACATCGGTATCGGCGTGACCTCGCTGCTGTTCTTCGTGCAGGCGGCCACCGGGATGAAGTCCGTGGCCGCGCTGATGGTGCTGCTCGCGATGCAGCAGGCGTTCTGGGGGCTGAACGCGCCCGCCCGTACCGCGTCCATCGCGCGGCTGGTCCCCGAGGCCCAGCTGCCCGCGGCGAACGCCCTCGGGTCGACCGTCATGCAGACCGGGCAGGTCGTGGGTCCGCTGCTCGCGGGTGCCCTGATCCCCGTCATCGGGCTGCCCGACCTGTACCTGATCGACGCGCTGGCGCTGTGCGTGACGGTGTGGGCGGTCTACCGGCTGCCCGCGCTGCCGCCGCTCGCGGGTGCGACGGCGCGCCGGGCCGGGGTGCGCGAGATCGTGGCGGGCTTCCGGTACATCTCCATGCACAAGGTGCTGCTGCTGTCGTTCCTCGCGGACATCATCGCGATGGTCTTCGGCATGCCCCGCGCCCTGTTCCCGCAGCTCGCCGCGCAGACCTACGCCCCCTACGGCGAGGGGCTCGCGCTCGGCCTGCTGTTCGCCGCGATCCCGGTCGGCGCGGTCCTCGGCGGGCTCTTCTCGGGCACCTTCTCGCGGGCCCGCCGGCACGGCCTGATGGTGATCGGCGCGGTGGTCGGCTGGGGAGCCGCCGTCGCCGGGTTCGGGCTGAGCCGCAACCTCTGGATCGCCGTGGCCTTCCTGGCCGCCGCCGGGGTCGCCGACATGGTCTCGATGGTCTTCCGCGGCGCGATCCTGCTGTCCGCGGCGACCGACGAGATGCGGGGCCGGATGCAGGGCGTGTTCACCGTGGTGGTCGCGGGCGGCCCGCGCCTGGCCGACGTGCTGCACGGCACCGCGGGCTCGGTCTTCGGACCGCGGGCGGCGGTCGCGGGCGGCGGGCTGCTGGTGGTCGCGGTGATGCTGGCGCTCGCGGCCGCGGTCCCGGCCCTGCGCCGCTACCGCGTCTGACCGGCTAGGCGGGCCGTCGCCCGACGTAGGCGTCGAGCAGCTTGCCACGGGTGGCCTCCAGCCGGCCGGCGAGGATCTCGGCGACGGTCCGCACCAGCGACAGGCCCAGCAACGGGTCCTCCACGCACACCGCGAGCACCGCCGAGGCGTCGTACTCGTAGGCCCGCACCCGGCTGAAGGCCACCGCCCCGAAGTCCCAGGTGTACGGCGGGAACAGCCAGGACCAGCCGAGCAGGTCGCCGGCGCCCAGGGTGGCGACGGTGACCCGCTTGTGCGACGTCACCTCCTGGTCCAGGTTGACCGCGCCCGAGCGGATCACCCAGAACCGGTCGGCGGTGCCGCCGGCCTCGAAGATCCTGGAGTCCTCGGGGAAGGAGACCTCGTGAGCCAGTTCCATGAGGCGCTCGCGCTGAGCCTGGGGCAGGGCGGTGAGCAGTTTGATGGCTTTGGTCATGGCACGGGACTCCTCGCCGGCGAGGGTACGGGGTGCTTTCCCTACGCCCATTTCAGCCGCTGCCGCCCCGCCAGGCACCTCGAGGAAGGTGAGAATCGCCGTCGGGGACCGGTGCGGACATGAAAAAGCCCTGGCTGGACGGGGGAGGCCAGCCAGGGCCGTCAGAGGTGGCGCGGGAGGACCTGCTGTCAACTCCTCGACCACTTATGGATGAACGGTAAACCATCCAGAGCGATTTCGCGTAACCGTGAACAGGGTACGTGACCCGTTTCACTTTGGGGAGCCCCTTGTCGCCACCCAACGGGTTTGACCGCGCACGGACCGGTGAGCCGAAAAGAAGAGCCCCGTAAGGACGGGACCGAGCCAACCCACCGGTCCACCACCCAGGGAGCGAAGGGATGTACGACAAGTACCGGACCGAGTCGACCATGGCACCACCCGAGCCCCGTCGGCCGCCGCTGCGGCCGGCCGACGCCCGCAGAGCGGTACGCGGCGCGGTCGCCGCCGTGCCGTGCCCCGCCGAAGCCCTCGACGACGCCCTGCTCGTCACCTCGGAGCTGACCACCAACGCGATCCTGCACGGCGGCGGGATCACCGGCTTCGCCGTCGACGTCGAGGGGTGCGCGCTACGGGTGTCCGTCAGCGACCGCAGCGACGATGTACCGGTGGCCGAACGGGCCGTCGACGAACGGCACCGGTGGCGGGCCGGCGGCCGGGGCTGGCCCATCGTGTGCCGGCTGGCCCGGGACGTCGAGGTCGCCGGACTGCCCTGCGGAGGCAAGCGGATCACCGCGGTCGTGCCCCTGAGCTGACCCCGTGGACGAACCGGTTCCGGCAACCCTGTTTGGGTCCGGATCGAAGGGGCAGGCGGAGTGTCGTGCTTCGGACCGGAGGCGCGCGCCAGCGGGAGCAGTCCTACGACAGCCCCCGGGCCCGTGGAGCGGTCCGGTGGTGCTTCCGCGGCAACCCTGACATCGCAGTTCGGGCCCAGTCCCGGAACCACGTTCCGGCGACGCCCTGAAACCCACAGTTCAGGAGCGAATCCGCATGCCCACCGACTTGCCGACCAGCCCTTCCCGCACGCCCGAGACCACCCGCACGGCGCCCCGCCGGACCCACGACGACGCCCCCGACACGGCGGCCCTCTTCGCCCGCCTCGCCCTGCTGGACGACGGCCCCGAGCGGGACGTCCTGCGCGACGAGCTGGTCGCCGCCTGGCTGCCGATGGCGCACCGTATCGCCGGCCGTTTCCGCGACCGCGGCGAGTCCGTCGAGGACCTGCGCCAGGTCGCGGCCCTGGGCCTGGTCAAGGCCGTCGACCGCTACGACCCCTCGCGCGGCGCGTTCGAGAGCTACGCGGTGCCCACCATCACCGGCGAGGTCAAGCGGCACTTCCGCGACCGGATGTGGGCGCTGCGCGTCCCGCGCCGGGTGCAGGAACTGCGCAACCGGGTACGGGTGGCCCGCCGCGAACTCACCCAGAACCCGGGCTCCGCCGAGCCCACGGTCGCCGAACTCGCCGCCCACACCGGGCTGACCGAGGACGAGGTCAGCGCCGGGATGGAGGCTCTGGAGAGCTTCAGCACCCTGTCGCTGGACGCCGAACTCTCCGCCGGCGAGGACGGCTACAGCCTCGCCGACACCCTCGGCGAGGCCGACGGCTCCTACGACGTCGTCGTGGACCGCGAGGCGGCCAAGGAAGGACTGCGCCGGCTGCCCGAACGGGAGCGGGCCATCCTCTACATGCGCTTCTTCGAGGACATGACCCAGAGCCGGATCGCCGACAAGCTCGGCATCTCCCAGATGCACGTCTCCCGGCTCATCAGCCGCAGCTGCGCCCGCGTCCGCGCCGAGGCGCTGGGCCGGAACGCCGAATGACCCCCACGATCCCCATGGCCGCCGTGGAACCACTTCCGACCGACCGAGGAGTGAAGCCGTGCTGACGCCCCACCCCGCCACACTGCGCCGGCTCGTGGACGACTACGAGCGTGCACGCACCGCGGAGACGGCACCGGGCCCCGAAGCGGGCGACCTGGCCTACACGCTCTGCGTGATCACCGGAACCCGCGACATCGCAGCGGCTCTGGCCAAGGCCCGCCACCTCCTGGCCGCCGACGCGACGGCCGGCCTGCCACCCGTCACCATCCCCGCCGCGCCCACTGCCGCGGTGCCGGCCGCGGAGGTCGTGAGGGACGCGCGCGACCGCGCGTCCGTCCCCCTCGCGGTGGCGGAGTGACCCCGCGTCAGGGGCCGGGCTGCCGGACGGGGACACCCAGGGGACGGGCCAGGCCCGTCACCGACTCGTCCAGGCGCTGGAGGTGGCGCAGCACGCGGTCGGTCACCCTGCCGTAGCGCGGGGCGCGGAGCGTGCCCGGTTCCAGCGTCGAGGCGATGCTGGGGCCGGTCTCGATGCGTGCGTCCGACCCGGCGTCGGCGACATGGGCGGCGATCGCCTCGATGTTGCGCACGATCCGCCGTCCCGCCCCGCGCAGCCGTGGATCCGCCGCGATGGCCGGATGGGTGGGCAGCAGCTCCGCCGTGGCCGCCAGCGACCGGGCGTGGTAGGCGCAGGTCTCCAGGAGCGCCACCACATAGCGGGCGGTGTCCCGGCGGGAGCGCAGCGGGGTGATCGGATGGGTCAGCGGCTGAACGGCCCCGGCCAGATCGGCCAGCGCCTGGTCCAGGGCACGGGCCTTCTCCACCAGGTCGACCGGCGGCGCCCCGGCCAGCTGGTCGGCGGCGGCCCGGGTCACGTCGGCCAGCCGGTCCAGCGTCGTCACGAGCAGGTCGTCGGTACGGCGGTCGGTGTGCACCGGCAGCACCACCGCGGCCGCGATCACGCCGCACACCGCACCGAGCGCCGTCTCCGCCACCCGCAGCACCAGGACGTCCAGGCTGTAGGTGTTGAGCAGCGTGTACAGCAGACCCAGCATCGCCGTCACGAAGAACGACATGAGGGTGTACGACACCGGCGCCGAGTAGAACATCGCGAAGATGAAGAGCAGCACCAGCCCGAACGCCGTCCAGGTGTGGTGCCCGACCAGTCCCGCGAGCAGGATGCCCGCCACCACGCCGAGCACCGTGCCGAGCAGCCGGCGGTAGCCCTTGACCAGGATCTCGCCCGTGGACGCGGTGTTGAGGAACACGATCCAGCAGGTCAGCACCGCCCAGTACCAGCGCTGCGCGGACAGGAACTCGCCGCCCACGACGGCCAGCGACGAGCCGACCGCCACCTGCACCGCCGCCCGCGTGGTGGGCCGGCGCAGCCCGGTCGCCTCCACGGTCTCCCCGTCGGCCTCCCCGACGCCCTCGATGGCCGCGTCCTCGGCGTCCAGTTCCTCCCGGGACCGGGAGGTGGCCGGGGTGTCGTCCGACTCGTCCTGTGGCCCGTCCAGGGCGATCCGCAGGCCCAGCACCGCCCGCCCGGCCTCGCCGATGCCCCGGAAGACGTCCTGGACGGCGGGAGGGGCGGCCGGCAGGTTCTCCCCCTCGCGGTAGCCGAGCAGCCGGTTGCGGAGCGCGGCCAGCGCGGTCCCCCTCCCGGGGCCGCCCGGCCGCAGCACCAGCAGCCGCAACGCCTCCAGATCCAGCCGCAGCCGCTCCATCGCCTCGTCCCGCACCGGCTCCCCGAGGGCCGACGACAGCGGAGCACCGGGCAGATGGAGGGTGAGCGTGTCCGCCCGCTCGGTGCCGCGCGCGGTGAGCAGCAGCAGCCCGAGCCGCTCGGCGGCGATCTCCGCGTCCGCGATCCGGCGCTGCACCAGCCTCGCCACCGCCTCGTCGGAGGTGCCGTCCGTGAGCCGCCCCTGGATCAGCAGCGCCGTCTCGTGCAGCCGGGCGGTCCTGACCCGGACCTCCTCCACCGCCTTGTCCAGCTCGTCCGGTCCGGCGTCGAGCAGCTCGGCCTGTGCGGAAACCAGCTGGGCCAGCCGGGCCCGGAAAGCCCGCCGCAGCCGGTCCAGAATGCCCGCGGCGGTCTCCCGGACCAGCACGAAACGCGCCACGGCGGCACAGCCGAACGCCACCGTGATCGTGAGGTACAGGCCGGGCAGCGCGGCCTCGGTCGCGTGCACGAACAGCGAGGCGAAGTAGATCTGGAAGCCGATCAGTCCCAGCGCCGTGCCCCGGTCACCGAAGCGGCGGCTGTAGACCGCGCAGAAGATGAGCGCCACGAAGAACAGGTCGCCCGCCACCACCCGCGCGTTGAGCAGCGCGCCCAGCGACATCGAGGCGAGCGCCACCGGCAGGCCGAGCGCGAGCGTGACGGCCTGCCCCGGCCGCCCCTTCTCCCGGATCGCGAAGGTGGCCACCATCGCCGTGATGGCCCCGGCGACCAGATGGGTCACGCCGGTCCGCAGCGCCGCCAGCACGGCGAGCGTGAGCGCGATCGACGTGACCGTGCGCAGACCGGCGGTGAACCGGAGCAGGCCGGGGTCGGCCGCCGACAGCCGCCCCCGGAACTCCGCCCACGCCGACCGCCCCGCCGTGCTCACTCCGCCGCGCTCTGCGTCACGCCGGCGAACTGCCGGGGTCCTCGAGTCCCTCGGCGCGCGCCCGCACCTGCTCGGGCGTCAGATAGGTGTCCGTGTACTCGAAGTCCTTGAGCCGGGCCGGCTTGCGGGACTGGAAGCCCGTGCGCACGAAATCGTCGCCGGCCAGCGCGTTCAGCAGCCAGTTGGTGGCCACCCGGGTCTTGGCCACGTTGGTGCGCAGCGCCGACCAGTGGTAGCCGCGGGCCACCGCCTGGGCGGGCAGACCGCGCAGCTCGATGCCGAGCGGCTTGGAGACCGCGTCCTTGCCGCCGAGGTCCACCACAAGTCCCAGGTCCTTGTGCACGTACGGGCGGAGCGCCTGGCCGCGCAGCGCCGCGATGACGTTGTCGGCGACCACCTTGCCCTGCCGCATGGCGTGCTGCGCGGTCGGCGGGCAGACCGCGCCCGGCTCGTCCTTCGCCTTGTCCGGTACGGCCGCCGCGTCGCCGAGCGCGAACACCCCGTCGTGGCCGGGCAGGGTCATCTCTGCGGTGACCGCGAGCCGCCCCCGTACCGTCTGCGCGCCCATGGTGGCGATCAGCGGGCTGGCGACCACCCCGGCCGTCCAGATCAGCGTGTGGGTGGGCACCACCCGCCCGTCGGTGAAGGTGACCTCCTCGGCACCGGCCTTCTCGATCGACACCCCGAGGGAGACGTCCACGCCGCGGCGGCGCAGCACCTCCTGGGCGCTGCGGCCGAGCTTGTCGCCGAGCTCCGGCATCAGCTTCGGCGCGATGTCGATCAGGTGCCACTTGATCAGCTTCGGGTCCAGGTTCGGGTAGCGGTTCAGGGCCGCGTGCGTGAGCTTCTGCAGACAGGCCGCGGTCTCGGTGCCCGCGTAGCCGCCGCCGACCACCACGAACTGCAGCCGCGCGGCGCGTTCGGCCGGGTCGTCGCTGGCGTCGGCGAGATCGAGCTGGGCGATGACGTGGTCGCGGATGTAGGCGGCCTCGGCGAGGGTCTTCATCCCGAACGCGTGGTCGGTCAGGCCGGGGATGTCGAAGGTGCGGGTGACGCTGCCCGGGGCCAGCACGATGTAGTCGTACCGCTCGTTGACGAGCTGGTCGGTTATGGTGCGGACGACGCACACCTTGGACTTCAGGTCCACCCCGATGGCGCCGCCCGGGATGATCCGGGTGCGGTACCGCTTGCTGCGGCGCAGCGAGACGGCGATCGACTGGGGCGTCAGCACCCCCGAGGCGACCTGTGGCAGCAGGGGGAGATAGAGCTGGTAGGAGGTCGGCGAGACGAGGGTGATGTCGGCCTCGTCGGGGGACAGTTTCCGCTCCAGGCGGCGCACGCACCCCACTCCGGCGAAGCCTGCGCCCACCACCAGGATCCTGGGTCGTGTCACGGTGTTTCCCTTTCCGCTGCTCCAGGCCGTACGGCTCGACGCCGTCCGCGTGCCCAGGAACGCTTGCTTCGCACCACATCGATCCCACCGTGCCCGACGCCGTTCCGCCAGCCGGGCGGAGCAGGCAGACGAACGCGTGGGCTCCAGCATGCCCCTGGATCGCAGGGAGAAACCGGCTGTCGCACAGATATGCGCCGGACTTCCGTCCGGTCAAAGGCCGTCCCGCGGCGATCAGATACGCCAGTAGAGTGCCCGCCATGGCGCAGACCCAGCCCGGAACGGGCTTCCAGAAGCGGCACATCGACCCCGATCGCGTCGCCCCGCTGGTGGCCGCCCTGGACTCCCAGGACGCCAACCCGGGGGTACGGCGGCTCCGTGTGTGGGCCGAGGAGGCACTGGCGGTGCGGCCCGGCGAACGGCTCCTCGACGTCGGATCCGGCACCGGCTCGCAGACGCGGGCCCTGGCCGCAGCCCTCGGCCCGGACGGCGTCGCCGTCGGCGTGGAGGTCAACCCGAGTCTGCGCGCGGTCGCCGAGGAGCGGTCCGTCGACAGCAGGGCCCGCTTCCTGCAGGGCGAGGCGGAGGCGCTGCCCGTGCCGGACGGGTCGATGGACGTCGTGTGGTGCGAGCGGGTCCTCCAGCACCTCCACGAGCCCGACCGGGCGATCGCCGAGATGGCCAGGGTGCTGCGCCCCGGCGGCCGGGTGGCCCTGCTCGACACCGACTGGGGGACCACCCTCCTGCACCCCGGCGAACCGGCGGTGGTACGCGCCCTGACCGGGGCCGCACTCAACGGCGCCAACCCCTACTCCGGGCGCCGTCTGGTCGGCCAGCTGAGCGCGGCCGGGTTCGTGGTGGACGACCGCGGGTCGCAGGCCCTGCTCCAGGACCACGACTCGGTCGCCTGGCCGCTGATCCGCATGCTCGCCGAGGCCGCCGTGCGCACCGGCGCCGTCACCGTGGAGCAGCGGGACACCCTGTACGCCGATCTCGCCGAGGCGGCCGAGCGGGGCGCGGTGCACATGTCGGTGACGATGTTCGGGGTGGTAGCGCACCGGCCCGGGTGACCGCACCCGCCCGCACCGGGCCGTCCTCACCAGGGCAGGAAGGCGTGGACGTCCTTGCCGTCCGCGGTGACGACCACGCTGACCTGGTCGCACAGCGTGTGCAGCAGGTGCCAGCCGACGCCGCCCCCGCCCCCGTCCGGGTGGAAGGGCCGCGGCTCGGGCCGGACCTGGCTGGAGTCGTGCATCGTGACGTGGACCCCGTCGTACGTGCGGCGCATCCGCAGCTCGAAGGGGCCCGGCGCGTACTGGACGACGTTGGCGGCCAGCTCCGTCACGACCAGCAGGATGTCGTTCCAGCAGTCCGGATGCGTGGGCGGCGAGGTGCGGGCGAGACCGGCCAGGTAGCCGTCGGCGGCGAGCCGCGCACCGGTCACATCGCTCAGCCGACCCGGGAAGGGGACCGTGTATCCGTCGGTCTCCTGCGCGGATCGTCCGTCGTCCCGCCGTGGTCCGGTCCCCATCTCGTCTCTCTCAGTCCCGAAAGGGTGCCCTCGTCGCGCTGGCCTCTTCTTCTGCGCGGCGAGTTCCCACCATGGCACCTGATAAGCGTGTTCCGTTCACCGGAACACGTTGTCCGAATCGTCCCAGTCGGCCGGTTCCGGCTGGCCCGGGCGGCCCGGCCGGCGTACCGCCTGCGAGCGGGCCTGGTACATGGCGTCGATCTCGGCCGCGTAGTGGCGTGCTATCGCGTCCCGGCGCAGCTTCATCGACGGTGTGAGCATGCCGTTGCCCGGGGCGAACGGTTCCTGGAGCACCCGGTAGACCCGGATCGACTCGGCGCGGGAGACCACGCTGTTGGCGGACGCGATGGCGCGGGCGATCTCCTCGCGCAGGGCGTTCTCCTCGCGCGCCTCCCGCCCGGGCGAGTCGCCCGGCACCGCCAGCGCCCCCCGCCAGTGCGCGAGGAAGTCCGGGTCCAGGGTGATCAGCGCGCCCACACAGGGCCGGTCGTCCCCCACGACCACCGCCTGGTGCACCAGCGGGTGCATCCGCAGCCGCTGCTCCAGCGGGGCCGGGGCCACGCTCTTGCCGCTGCTCGTGATGATGATGTCCTTCTTGCGGCCCGTGATGGTCAGATAGCCCTCCGGGTCCAGCCGGCCGATGTCCCCGGTGGCCAGCCAGCCGCCGCGCAGCGCGGCCCGGGTCGCGTAGTCGTCGCCGACGTACCCCTGGAACACCGACGGGCCGCGCACCAGGATCTCGCCGTCCTCGGCCACCTGGATCTGGGTGCCCGGCAGGGCCTGGCCGACCGTGCCCGACTTCTCCCGGCCCAGCGGCTGCATGGTGATCCCGCCGCTGGACTCGGTGAGGCCGTACCCGTCATGGACGTACATGCCGATGCCCTCGTAGAAGAGGGTGAGTTCACGGCTGAGCGAGGAGCCGCCGGACGTGGCCCGCACCACCCGCCCGCCGAGTGCGCCGCGCAGCTTGCGGTACACCGTCCGCTCGTACAGGGCGTGCTGCAGCCGCAGGTCGAAGCCCGGGCCCGCCCCGGTGCCCAGCCGCTGCCGCTCCGTGGCCGCGGCGAAGTCCCGTGCGGTCTCCGCGGCCCGCTCGAACAGGGCACCCCGGCCGTGCTGCTGGGAGGTGCGCAGGAAAGTCTTGTACAGCTTCTCCAGCACCGACGGCACGGCGTACAGATAGGTCGGCCGGAACGTGGCCAGCGCCTCGGCCAGCGCGGCCTCGGTCATCTCCGGCTCGTGGCCCATCAGGATCCCGCCACGCAGACAGATCACCATGATCATCAGGCCGTACACGTGCGAGAACGGCAGGAAGGCCAGGACGGAGACCTGCTCGCCGGGGCGTGCCGCGGTGTGCCCCCAGCCCGCCAGCAGGGTGTCGCACGGGTAGGCGAGCCCGCGATGGCTCAGCGCGCAGCCCAGCGGACGGCCCGAGGTGCCCGAGGTGTAGGTGATGGCCGCCGTCGAGTCGGGCATCACGATCCGGCGCAGCGACTCCACCGTGGTCAGCGGGACGAACGTGCCCTTCTGCACCAGTTCGGGCAGCGCCCCCGCGTCCAGCTGCCACACGTGCTTGAGCCCCGGCAGCCCCTCGCACACGGTGCCGACGGTCATCACCGCCTGCTCGTCCTCGACCACCACGGCCACGCAGCGGGCGTCCCGCAGGATCCACTCGACCTGGTCACGGGAGGACGTCGGGTGGATCGGGACGACCTCCGCCCCCACCGACCACAGCGCGAGGCCGAACACCGTCCACTCGTAGCGCGTCCGCGCCATCACCGCCACCCGCTGCCCGGGCGAGATCCCCGACGCGATCAGCCCCTTGGCCAGGTCGACCACCTCGTCCCGCAGTTCGACCGCGGTGACCTCCTGCCAGCCCGCGGCGGCGCCCTCGGGCCGGCGCGCCAGCACCGGCAGGGTGGGGTTCCGGTCCGCCGTCTCGAAGACGCTGTCGGCGAGCCCGCCGGTCAGGGTCGAAGCGGTCGTCGGAGCGAGGGCGTAGTCGCGCATGCGCTGCTCCTGGATGTACGGAGGGTTACCCTCCCGATCGGTACTGTTGTCGACGCGGGTCGAATCTAGCCCAGGGGAGTGCGGCTCGGGTCGGGAACGGTCAACTCGTTTCCACCAGGTGACAAAGCCCAGCCCTGAGGTCAGGCCTGGGTGCGGCGCACGCACTCCACGACGACGTCCCGCAGACTCCCGGTGCGCTCCAGGAACGACCGCTGCTCGCGGGCGCCGGTACCCCTGCGCAGCAACTGTGCGACGGCCTCCTCGGCACCCACCGTGTCACCGCTGTCGGCGAGCGCCTCCGCGGTGTGCGCGAGCAGCGCGCGCACCACCTCCACGGCGGGCCGCGGCCGCATGGCCACCGGGTCGAGGAGCTCCTGTTCCAGGCCGAGGCGCGCGGCCTGCCAGGAGGCCAGCCGCAGCATGCTCACACTGGGGTCGAGCGGCGGCCGCCCGGCCCGCCACTCGCGCGCGGCCGTCTCCACCAGCGCGCGGATCAGCGTGGCGACGAGGACGGTGGTGTCCGCCCGCAGGCACACGTCGGCCACCCGGATCTCCACCGTCGGGTAGCGCGTGGACAAGCGGGCGTCGAAGTACACCATCCCCGTGTCGAGGATGACTCCGCTGGCCACCATGGCCGCGACCCGCCGCCGGTACCCCTCGGGCGAGCCGAACAGTTCGGTCGGCCCCGCCGACGGGCCGCGCGCCCACAGCCGGCTGCGGAAGCTGGCGTAACCGGAGTCCCGGCCCTGCCAGAACGGCGAGTTGACGCTGAGCGCGCGCAGCACCGGGAGCCAGGGCCGGATCCGGTCGAGGACGGCGACGCCCTCCTCGTCGGACTCCACCGACACGTGCACGTGGCAGCCGCAGACGAACCAGTCCACCAGGGCGGCGCCGTACCGCCCGGCCATCCAGTGGTAGCGCTCGTGCCGGGTGAGCGCCGGGTCGACCGGCAGCGGGCAGGTGGCGAGCGCCGCGACCGCGCAGCCGAACTCACCGGCCAGCCGGCCCGCCTCCTTGCGGCAGCCGACGATCTCGGCGCCGAGCTCCGCCATGTCCCGGTGCGGACTGGTCGCGAGCTCCAGCATCTGCCCGAACAGTTCGGTCTGGAACACGGCCTGCCCGGGATCCTCCAGGGCGGCCCGGCCGACGACGGCGGCCGACCGCGGCACCGGCTCCCCGCTGTCCGGGTGGACCAGCAGAAGTTCTTCCTCCACTCCGACGGTACGCAGCACGAGCAACCGCCCTCCGGCCGGGCCGCGACCGGGCGCGGCGGGGTCTTTCATCCCGGACTGCCCGGACCCGGCCGCGGAAACACGTGACGCGGCCCCCGGCGGGCTACGGGGCGACAGGCTCCAGCCACACCGTGCCGAGCGGGGGCAGTGTGAGCCGCAGAACCCCGTCGTCGGCGAGCAGCGGGCCCCGGCTGACGACGTCCCCGCCGCCGTACCGGGCACTGTCCGTGTTGAGGATCTCCTGCCAGACCGGGGCCCCCTTGGGCACGCCCAGCCGGTAGCCGGGACGGACGACGGGGGAGAGGTTGGAGACCGCCAGCAGCGGCCGGGCCTCGGCATCGAACCTCAGGAAGGCGAAGACGTTGTCCTCGGCCGCGTCCCCCACGACCCACTGGAAACCCGCCGGATCGGTGTCCCGCTGCCACAGCGCGGGGTGCGCGCGGTACCCGGAGTTGAGATCGCGGACCAGATCCCGGACACCCCGGTGATCGGCCTCGGCCCCGTACTGCGCATCGAGCAGCCACCAGTCGGGGCCGTCGGCGTGGGACCACTCGCCGCCCTGGGCGAACTCCTGCCCCATGAAGAGCAGTTGCTTGCCCGGATGGGCCCACATGAAGGCCAGATACGCGCGGTGGTTGGCACGCTGCTGCCACCAGTCGCCGGGCATCTTGGACACCAGGGACCGCTTCCCGTGGACGACCTCGTCGTGGGAGATGGGCAGGACGTAGTTCTCGCTGTACGCGTAGACCATCGAGAAGGTCATCTCGTCGTGGTGGTACTTGCGGTGCACCGGCTCGTGCTTGATGTACTCCAGCGAGTCGTGCATCCAGCCCATGTTCCACTTCAGCCCGAAGCCCAGCCCGCCGCTGTCGGTCGGCCGGGTCACCCCGTCCCACGCGGTGGACTCCTCGGCGATGGTCACCACCCCGGGCGCCCGCCGGTAGACGGTGGCGTTCATCTCCTGGAGGAACGCCACCGCGTCCAGGTCCTCGCGCCCGCCGAAGACGTTCGGCGTCCACTGCCCGGAGTCCCGCGAGTAGTCGAGGTAGAGCATCGAGGCGACCGCGTCCACCCGCAGCCCGTCGACGTGGAACTCCTCGCACCAGTACACGGCGTTGGCGACCAGGAAGTTGCGCACCTCCACCCGGCCGAGATCGAACTCGTAGGTCCCCCAGTCCGGATGCTCGGCCCGCCGCTCGTCCCCGGGCTCGTACAGCGGGTCCCCGTCGAAGCGGGCCAGCGCCCAGTCGTCCTTCGGGAAGTGGGCCGGCACCCAGTCCATGATCACGCCGATGCCGGCCCGGTGCAGCGCGTCGACCAGGTACCTGAAGTCGTCGGGGGTGCCGAGCCGGGAGGTCGGCGCGTAGAAGCCCGTGACCTGGTAGCCCCAGGAGCCGCCGAAGGGGTGCTCGGCGACCGGCATGAACTCGACGTGCGTGAAGCCCAGGTCGCTGACGTACGCGGGTAGTTCCTCGGCCAGCTGACGGTAGCTCAGGCCCGGCCGCCAGGACGGCAGGTGCACCTCGTACACCGAGAACGGCGCCTCGTGCACCGGGACGTCGCCCCGGTGCGCCATCCACTCGGCGTCGGTCCACTCGTGCCGGGACACCGTCACGATCGACGCGGTCGCGGGGGGCACCTCCGTCCGCCGGGCCATCGGGTCCGCCTTGAGGAAGCGGCCGCCGTACCGGGAGGTGATCTCGAACTTGTACCTGGCGCCCTCGCCCACCTCCGGCAGGAACAGCTCCCACACCCCGGCCGCGCCCAGCGAACGCATCGGGAACTGCGTGCCGTCCCAGCACGTGAAGTCCCCGGCCACCCGGACCCCCTGGGCGTTGGGCGCCCACACCGTGAACCGGGTGCCGGCCACCCCGTCATGGGTCATCGGCTCGGCCCCGAGCGCCTTCCACAGCTGCTCGTGCCGCCCCTCCCGGATCAGATGCAGGTCGAACTCACCGAGCGCGGGCAGGAACCGGTACGGGTCGTGGACCTCGTGCTCCCCGTCCTCGTACTCGACGAGCAGGGTGTACGGCGGGACCTCGGCGTAGGGCAGCACGGCCGCGAAGAGCCCGTCCTCCTCCGATGCCAGGGGGCTGCGCACCCCGTCGACGAGCACGCTCACGGAACGGGCGTGCGGGCGCAGCGCGCGGAAGAGGGTGCCGCCCTCCACCGGGTGGGCGCCGAGCAGGGCGTGCGGATCGTGGTGGGCGCCCGCGAGCAGGCGCCCGCGGTCCGCGGCGTCCAGGGCCGGGGCCGTCGGAAGGGAGGGGCCGGAGGGCTCCGGGAGCGAGGAATCGCGCAGTGCCATGACGTCAGCCTCTCCAGCGGGCGAGCCGCTCGATCGCGGCCATCGGAACCGGAAGCCAGGCCGGCCGGTGCCGGGCTTCGTACACCACCTCGTACACCGCGCGGTCCGTCTCGTGGGCGCGCAGCAGGGCGTGCTTCTTGCGCGGGTCCCAGCCGGCCCGGGCAGCGTAACCCGCGCAGTAGGCCTCCCGGCAGCGGCGGGCCCACTCCGGGCGCCAGGGACGGCGCTGGCGGGCAGCGTAGTCGAAGGAGCGCAGCATCCCGGCGACGTCCCGTACCGGAGACTGGGTGCTGCGCCGCTCGGCGAGCGGCCGGGACGGCTCGCCCTCGAAGTCGATGACGAACCATTCGTGGTCCGCCCGCAGCACCTGCCCCAGATGGAGATCGCCGTGGATCCGCTGGACGAGCGGCCCGGTGTCACAGGTGGTGAGCGCCTCGAAGGCGCCGCGCAGCCCGGGGACGAAGGGCCGCAGGACCGGCACCGCGTCCGCGGCCTCGGCCAGCCGCGCCGACATCGCCTCGGCCGTGTGGCTGTGTTCGTCGTGGACGGCGGCCGGGAAGGCGGCGGCGAGCGCGAGGTGCACGTCCGCGGTGGCCCGCCCCAGCTCGTGCGCCTCGGTGGTGAACTCGTCCCCGGCCGCGAGCGCGCGCAGGGCCAGGGTCCAGCCGTCGGCCGCGCCCGGCAGGAAGGGCTGCAGCACCCCGAGGGTCGCCGGGCTCGGCTCGGTGGTGCGGAACCAGGCGACCGGCGCCGGCACCCGCGCACAGCCCTGCGCGGCCAGCGCGCCGGGGACCTCCAGGTCCGGGTTGACGCCGGGCTGTATCCGCCGGAACACCTTGAGGATGTAGGAGTCGCCGTACACCAGGGAGGAGTTGGACTGCTCGGCGTCCAGCAGCCGCGGCGCGAGTCCGCCGGGTATCCGGGCCCGAGGGGCGGTCTCGAAACGCAGCGGGCCGGCCGTGCCGGGTATGCGCAGCCGTTCCAGGAGCAGTTCGGCCGCGCGCGGGTCGTGCAGGGCGTCGTAGACCGCGAGTCCGGCCAGCGGACCCTCCTCGGCCCGGCCTATGTAGGCCCGCTCCAGTCCGGGCGCGCGGTGTTCGCGGACGCCCAGCAGGAGCTGGTAGCAGTCACCGGACGGGGTGGTGCCGCCGTGGGAGGAGTGGTCGGCGTGGACCAGCAGGTGCAGGCAGCCGGGGAAGAGTTCGGTCATGGACAGCACGGACAGCTCGGTGACGGGCCGGTCCTTGCCCGCGAACCAGCGCTGCCGCGGCAGCCAGTCGCGCAGCAGCCCGCCCAGCGAGACCAGTGGCCGGTCGAGTCCGGCCGCCGTGCTCCGGGGCAGCTCAACGGTCTTCGTCATCGTTGACGCGTCCTTTCCTCGGCTCCGCACGCTCAGCGCCGACGGCCGATGCGGGAGGCGACTCGGGAGAGCCGGAACCAGTAGAAGCCGTGCCCCGCGAGGGTGAGCAGGTACGGCAGTTCACCGATGGCGGGGAACCGCACCCCGCCGATCAGCTCGACCGGGTGCCGGCCGTCGTAGGCCCGCAGATCGAGCTCGGTGGGCTGCGCGAAGCGGGAGAAGTTGTGCACGCAGAGAACCAGGTCGTCCTCGTACTCGCGGAGGAAGGCGAGGACCGCCGGGTTGGAGGACTGCAGTTCGCTGTAGGACCCCAGTCCGAAGGCAGGATTCTGCTTGCGGATCTCGATCATGCGGCG
>NZ_JBVJNZ010000032.1:0-38610 GCF_055583445.1 Streptomyces sp. NPDC104761
GGAACAACTCCCACAAACCGTCCGGAACCAGGTGCTCTACAAGCCTCTCCACGTCGGCTTAACGTCACGCCCCGCCAAAAGAAACGGCGTCTAAGTGCCGGTCGGCCTCTCGTGGGCGGGACGAACTGCCCGGCAGCACTGCGAACGGACAGCGCTGGCGGCAGCAGCGGACAGGGGGTCGGGCCATGGCAACCGCTAGAATAAGCTCCAACCGGACGATTGTCCGGTACCGAGAAACGTAGCGGACGGTTGTCCACTTAGCAAGGGTGCGCTTCCGCCACGTGCCTTAAGGAGTGACAAGTGCAAGACAAAAAGGGCACTCCTCTACGCTCCGATGCGCAGCGCAATCGTGAACGCATTCTGTGTGTCGCTCTGAGTGAACTGACGCTGTCTCCAGACGCGCCACTCAGCTCCATCGCCAAGAAGGCGGGAGTGGGCCAGGGCACGTTCTACCGCAACTTCCCCAACCGCGAGACCCTGGTCCTGGAGATCTACCGTCACGAGATGCAGCAGGTCGCCGACAGTGCGACCCAACTGCTCCTGGAGCTGCCACCCCCGCGGGCCCTGCGCGCTTGGATGGACCGGCTGGCCGAGTTCGCCATGACCAAGGCCGGCCTGGCTGATGCGATCCGCCTCGCCACGAGTGCGCCCGGAGGCCCCTCGAAGCCCTCGCCGACTCCCGTTGCCGAGGCGGCCGAGCTCCTGCTGCGCGCCAACGAGGAGGCGGGCACCATCCGTCCCGGGGTCGATGCCGACGACTTCCTCCTCGCCATCGCGGGCTTGTGGCAGATGACTCCCACCGAAGACTGGCCACCACGCGCCGCCCGCCTCCTCGACCTGGTCATGGACGGTTTGCGTACCGGCGCGCCCGGTCACAGCGGGGAATGACAAGGTTCCGCTGCCGTCAGCAGCTGTGCCAGAACCCAGCTGAAATTGTCCGTGTGGAGACGGCTGACGTGCGTCTGCAGAGCGGAGACGCGGACTGTGCTGGGGGTGCGGTTCTTGGTGGCGTAGTAGGTGCTCGGGTGGCGATCTCGCCGCTGTCGACGGCGGTCTTCCACTCGCGCCAGGACCCGGTGCACGTGCCGATCCCGCCGCCCGGCATAAAAGGACCGCTGCGGGAATCCGGACCTCCGCGAGTATCCGGACCTCCGCGGGAATCCGGTCGGCTGCGGGCACGCCCACCGCGCCGCCCACCGTCGGTTGTGCCGCTGACCGGCGCCTGTTTCGGTACTCAGCCGACTTGGCCCCACAGGACGTGCGTCCGCTGCCGGCTCGTCCGATGCCGAGGCGGGACGTGCGTTTCTTCTCGTCCTGGACCGGGTTGACGAGTGCCAGGCCGCCGGCAAAGGACTTGCCTGCTATGGCACTCCAACAACCCGGTCCTCCGCACCGGGTCAGAAGGCCGTGCGGGGCGGACGGCCGACGACAGGTCACTTGGCAACTCTGGTGCTCATACGCGCGCCGCCAGAGTCCGTGAACCTGAATCGTCAGCCTGCCGGCGCGTTCCAGAACACCTCGCCGCGCCTGTCGTCGACCCACCGTGAGCGGCACCTGCGGCAGCGTCACGGCCGTGACGCTGCCGGAGTCCAACTGGTTGATGTGCAACCGACGATGATCGTTTACGCCTGGGGCGCGGTCTTCTGCTTGAGGCGTTCGTAGGGAGTCTGGCCGCCGAGGCCGCCGCGTGGGCGATGGTAGTTGTGGTAGTCCTCCCACTCGCGCAGCTTGTCGTTGAAGATCTCGGCGTCGTCGATGATGAGGCCCTCCAGGAGCCGGTAGAACTCCTGGCCGTCGATCCGGTGAGAGCGTTCGACCTTCCCGTTCAGGCGCGGTGTGCGGGGCTTGATGTAGGCGTGGCCGATGCCTTTGTCGAGTACGTGGAAGTGGAAGGCGGACTGGAACTCGGCGCCATTGTCCGTCTGGATGACCTCCACCTGGAACGGCAGCCTCTGCAGGACGTAGTCGACGAACTGGATGGCAGTCGCCTGGTCGAGCGTCGGATAGATCTTCAGGACCCGCAGTCGGGTGCAGTCGTCGATCGCCGTGAACTGGTAGTACTTGTTGCGGCCGCCGCGCCGGCCCTGGGGCATGGAGGCGAGCGGTTCGATGAACTTCACGTCGATCTGTACACGGTGGCCGGGCAGCTGCTTCTCGTAGCGCTTCCAACGGCGGTCGTGGCGCTTGTACCGCTGGGAGGCCGGCAGGCGGCCCATGTCCAGGCGCTTGAGGATCCGCCACACGCCCGACTTGCTGATCGTGACGTCGTGATACCGCTTGAGGTACATCGCGATCTTCTCGGGCCCGAAGTGGTAGTTCTGCCGGAGATAGATGATCTTCCCGACGACCTCAACGTGTGTGGCGTTCGGGCTGTGCTTGGGCGCCTTCGAGCGAGTGCGCAGCCCCTCGAATGCCCTCGGCCTGGTAGCGGCGGTACCAGATGTAGTACGCCTGTCGGCTGATGCCGAGGTACCGGCAACTCATGGCGACGTTGCCGGTTACCTCTTCGACATGGCGTATGACTGCCAGGCACCGCTTGGCCTCGCGATCGAGGGGGGGTGTCTTCGACATGTGGATCTCCTAGTGATCAGAGACCCAGGTGGCAACGATGATCGGCAGTTTTAGCCTGTCACAACGCACCAACCACCCCACCGGTTACGGCAGAACCTCTAGCCGGTTGTGCCGACCGAGAGAGCAAGGGCTCGTATCCGCTGCGTGGTGCGCAGGGTCGTCACGCTGTCGGCTCGGAGGCCGTCTCGGGCTTGGTGTGCGTGTGGGCGGGAGCCGTCCAGGAGGCGAGGATGCGCAGTGCTTCGTCCGAGGGGGTTCCCGGTTCGGCGGTGAGCACCATGAGCCGCTGCCCGCTGCCGTCGGGGCTGGTCCAGGTATCACAGTCCAGGGTGAGATCCCCGACGACTCGGTGGCGGTAGCGCTTGGTGCCGTACGTCGCGCTGTTGACCCGCCGTTCGGCCCACCACGTGCGGAAATCAGCATCAAGGACGGCGAGTTCGCCGACCAGCCGGGCGAGTTCGGGACGGTCGGGATCCGAGGCGGCTTCCATGCGCAGTGCAGCGACGGCGTCGCGGGCGTCGTGCTCCCACTCGGTGTGCAGTGCGCGGATCACGGGGTCGGTGAAGACGAGCCGTACGTAGTTGCGCTGCTCTACCGGGATCGCGCCGAAGTCCGTGTACAGCGCGGCGGCCGCGGGGTTCCAGGCGAGCACATCCATGTACCGGCCGAGGACGATCGCGGGAGTGCCGGTCAGCTGGTCGAGGAGGCGCCGCATCGCCGGGCGCGGGCTCTGTCGGCGGTGCCGGCGCCGCGGTCGCGCGTCCGTCTTGCCGGCTATCTCGTACAGATACGCCTGCTGGTCCTCGTCGAGTCGCAGCGCGGCGGCGACGGTGGCGAGGACGGAGGCGGACGCCGGTACGCGCCCCTGCTCAAGGCGGGTGTAGTAGTCGACGCTGATCGCTGCCAGCTGCGCGACCTCTTCGCGGCGCAGCCCCGCCACCTTCCGCTGCTGACCGGTCTCGGGCAGGCCGACCTCGCGCGGCGTCAGCTCGGCGCGGCGCGCCTTGAGGAAGGCGCCCACTTCACCGGTGTCACGTGCGGAAGTCATGAACACCATTGTGTGCACGAGGCTGCTGTGCGTGGGAGGGCAGGATCCTGCCGGGGGAGAAATCCGCCGCTTGTACGCTCACTGCTCCCGTTCGACGCTGAAGTCATGAACCCCATGGACGTCACTTTCGACAGCGCCGGCATCCCCCTCGCCGGGCACCTTTACCTTCCCGACGGGGAAGCCGTCACTCGGCCCGCCATCGTGGTCGGCCACCCCGCCAGCGGTGTCAAGGAGCAGGCCGCAGGTCTCTATGCCTCCCGCCTTGCCGAGCGGGGCTTCATCACGCTCGCCTTCGATGCCGCCTACCAGGGCGAGAGCGGTGGAGAACCGCGCGGACTGGAGGATCCGGCGCATCGCGTCGAGGACCTCAAAGCGGCGGTGTCGTTCCTGAGCGCCCGGCCGGAGATCGATCCGGAACGCATCGGCGCACTCGGCATCTGCGCCTCGGGCGGCTACGTCGTCCCGGCCGCGGCCACGGATCACCGCATCCGCGCCGTCGCAACTGTCAGCGGCGCCGACGTCGGCCGCCAGTTCCGCAAGGGCGCCGACGACACCCAGGACCCGGCCGTGCTCCAGTCCATGCTGGATGCCGCTGCGGCCGCCCGAACGGCAGAAGCGCGCGGAGAGGGCGCCGGCAGCTTCCCCATCTTCCCTGCGACCGCCGAGGAGGCTCGTGCGCTGGGCGGGCAGCACGGCCTCGAGGGCTTCGAGTACTACTGCACCGACCGTGCTCAGCATCCTCGCTCGGCGAAGGAGTTCACCTGGTCAAGCATCGACCGGATAGCCGTCTTCGAGCCCTTCCGCTTCATTGCCACGATCACCCCGCGCCCCCTGCTGATGATCGTCGGCACCGAAGCGGTCACGCGGCACATGACCACCGAAGCGTTCGACGACGCACAGGAGCCCAAAGAACTGCTCTGGATCGACGGAGCCAGCCACGTCGACCTCTACGACAAGCCCGAGTATGTCGGTCCAGCGGTCGAGAAACTCGTCGGTTTCTTCGGTGCGCAACTCGCTGGTGACGCGCGCCCCACTGACATTGCCGCCACTGCGTGAGACGGGACGGCCGGGCAGCAGAACCTTGCACGGTCGGGCGGTCGTCCGCGACGGGCAACTGGGGGGCCGTGGCCCACTGGCCGGCCGTCGAGGCGGTTCCCGGGGTGCGGTTGCGGGGACTGACGGCCGGTTCGCCGGAGTCGACCGCCGCCGCCGCGAAGCGCTACGGCGTGCCTGGATACACGTCGGTGGCCGAGATGGCGAGCCGTGAGGACATCGATCTGATCGCGATCACGGTGCGGGTGGCCGAGCACCGCAAGCTGCTCGAGCCGGTACTCGAGTCCGGCAAGGCCGTCCTCTGCGAATGGCCGCTGGCGCGCGACCTCGCGGAGGCCGAGTTCCTGCGGGACGCGGGCCGCCCCGGACCTCGGTTCACCGGACTGCAGGGACACGTGTCGCCGACGACGAAGTGGGTCCGCGACCTGATCGCCGACGGCTACGTCGGCGAGGTCCTCTCCTCGTCGATGATCTGCTCCTTCCCCGGCGGCGGGGCGACGTTCACGTCGGCGTCCGCCTATACCGCGGACGCCGCCAACGGGGCGACGATGATGACCATTCCCTTCGCCCACGCGCTCGACATGCAGGCGGTGGCACTGGGCGAACTGACCAGGACCACGGCGACGATCGCGACGCTGCGCACCCAGGCCGTCAACACCGATACAGAAGAGGCGATCGCCAAGACCGCACCCGACCAGATCGCCGTCACCGGCCGTCTGCCGGGCGGGGCCGTCGCCAGTATGCACTTCCGGGGCGGCGCGCCGCGGACGACGCCATTCGTCCGGGAGATCGACGGCACACGAGGATCTCTGCGGATCACCGGGGATGACGGCCTGCCCATGAGTGCCGCACTGGCCGTCGAAGGGGCGCGCGCACGATCAGGAGGCGTTGTCTCCGCTCGAACTACCCGCCGGATACGACCGGTTCCCGGAGCTGGCCGGAACGCCGGCCCACAACGTCGCCCATCTGTACGCGGAGGTGGCCGAGGCGCTGTCGGGCCGGGACTCCGGCGCTCCTGGGTTCGACCACGCGGTGGAACTTCACCGCGTGGTCGAGGCGATCGCGCACAGGGGAACCGGAGGGTAAGGGACAGAAGCCGCCTGCCCGCGGCACGCGGACTGCCGTCAGAGCGACCGCCCGCGGATGCGGGCCCGCGACCGGCGCACCTCCTGGCGTGCCTTCCGAAGGAGGCCGTCTGTGAGTGTGCCGCGCCGCTTGAGGATGCGTCCGCCGACGATCACGGTGTCGACGTCACGTGGCCCGGCGCTGAGGAACGCGGCGAGTACAGGGTTGTCGAAGCTGTCGAGATGCGGGGCCGACAGGTCGAGCGTGATGAGATCTGCCTGCCGGCCGACGGTGATCTCTCCGATCTGGTCGGCGAAGCCGAGGACCCGGGCACCCCCGCGCGTGGCAAGGTCCAGCATGGCAAGGTGACCATGGCGCAACTCGCCGGGCATCTGGCCTTGCTCGATGGGCCGCGCGTTGGTCCGGGAGCGATCGGCGGCCAGTGCCAGCCGCATCTCTGTGAACAGGTCGCTGGGGCCATAGGCGACTGTGTCGGCGCCGAGGCCGACCGTCACGCCGTGGTCCAGTGCGGCGCCCACGGCGGGGTGGGTGCCCAGCCCCATGGTCATGTCGACGGTCGGGGTGGCCGATACGGTCCCGCCCGATTCCGCGACCTGTTTCCATTCCTGCTCGGTGAACTCGTTGGCGTGGACGTAATTCACGTCAGGTCCTAGGAGATCCTGGCTTCCGAGCTGGTCGACTGCGCCGGGCAGGCCCGCCATGCCGGCGTGCAGGGAGACGGGCAGCCCCAGGTCGCGGGCGAGCCCGAACTCGAAGTCGTTCTCCACCGGTGTCGCCATGGACGGACCGCGCACGGCGAGCCCGAGCGCGACCCGGTCCTCCACCCGGTGCGGCGTATGTATGGCGTGCAGGTGGCGGGCTTGTGCTTCGTAGCGGGAGCGATCGCCGCTGGAACTGGCCTTGCCCCCGAAGCACAGCCGGGCCCGGATGCCGCTGTCGTGCAGGGCACGCAGGTTGGCGTCGATGTCCGCCTCGGAACCCAGGTTGTGGGCCCAGTCTGCGACAGTGGTCACCCCTGCGTTGATCGCTTGTACCGCGCCCCACAGCACGCCCGCGTAAACGTCATCGGAGGTGAATAGGTCGCCGTGCCCTTCGTTGATCTGCTGCACGTAGGGAAACAAGGTCACGTCGCTGGAGCTGGCCGACAGGCTTCCCAGCCACATGTGCCGGTGCGTATCCACGAGACCGGGCATGACCAGCTGATCGCGGGCATCGATGATCTCTTCGTCGCCGACGACGGCGGCGTCTTCGCCAATGTAGGCGATGCGACCGTCCCGGATCACGACATCGGTGATCCGGGACGTCCCGTCGGGGAACAGCACGCGGCCGTCCCGGATGATGATCGGGGTGGACGTGGGAGGAGTGTCTGGCACGACGGCTTCCACTTCTAGGCGGTATACAACAGGTACCGGTATATGGTGGGAACCGCCATGGAAGTGCCGCAAGAGAGCACTTTGAACTGCCCAGGTGTCACCGGAGGTACCACATGGCCCCATCTACGATGATCGAGTCGGGCGCACGTTCCGAGCGCGACGCATTGTTGCGCGATGTGATGGACCGTATCGGTGACAAGTGGTCGGTGACCGTCATCTGCCGGCTCGATGACGGCCCGCTGCGGTTCAACGCCCTTCGACGTGCCGCGGGCGGCATCACACAGCGGATGCTGAGCGCCACGGTCCGTCGCCTGGAACGCGATGGACTGATCAGCCGCACCGTCGAACCCACCGTGCCGCCCCGGGTCGAGTACGCCCTCACTCCGCGCGGTCGAAGCCTGCACGCCGTCCTGGCCGAACTGGTCGCCTGGACCGAAGCCAACCTCGACGCCATCCGCCGCGACCGCGAAAAGTACGACACCGCCGCCCGGTCACACATCGGGCAGTGACAGGCCCCTTCAGCGGGCCGGCATCCGGCTCCGCTGGGCGAAGGCTCAGGATCCGGATGTCTCGATCAACTCCACGAGGTTGCCTTCCGGATCGGCGACATAGGCGTAGCGCATGCCGTCGGTTACGCCGGCTGCGGGGGACGACACCGACACCGCGCCGCACTCACCCGTCAGCCGTTCGAACGCGGCATCGAGGTGGGTGACTTGAAGAGCCAGATGCGTGAAGGTCTGCAGGGAGGTGGCGGCGAACGGGTCGGTGGGCGCGACAGGCCTCGAGCCGGGGCGTTGCACGAGCTCGACCCGCAAACCGGCCCCATCGCTCAAGACGACGGTGCGGACTCGGGCCTCGGGCATCTCCAGGCGCTCCTCGACCTGAGTGAGCCCGAAGGCGGTGCCGTACCAGGCTTCCTGGGCTGAGAGGTCGGCGACCGACAGGCTGATGTGGTGGAAACGAACGGCTGGCATGGCGACCTCGTTGGTTAATTGCTTTTACCTGGTTAGTGGCGCTAACCTTAGCTGCGTGAATCCTCCCGTCAAGCGGCGTCCTGTCGGCCGCCACCACGGAGACCTGCGCAACGTCCTGCTGCAAACGGTCCTCGACCTCGTCGCCGAACGCGGCCCGCACGGCTTCACCCTGGCCGAGGCGAGCCGCCGGGCCGGCGTCAGCGTCGCCGCGCCGTACAAGCACTTCGCCGACCGGGAGACGCTGCTCGCTGAGCTCGCCACGCGGGGATATCGCGAGCAACGGAACCGTTTCGCCGCTGCCATAGGCGCCAGCAGCGAGCCGGTGGAACAACTGGCGTCCTTCGCGTCCGCCTACGTCCGATTCGCCGTCGAGGAGCCGGCCCTCTTCGACATCACCTTCAACGCGGGCCTCGACAAGGCCCGCTTCGCAGAGCTGGCGTCGGCCGGCGACGAAGTGGCCGGCCTCCTGCTGCCCGTTGCCCGCCAGTTGGCCTCGGACCCGGACCGCGCATTCGACTTGTTGCTCCGCGTCGCAGGCGCCGCACACGGCCTCGCGCTCTTCCTGCGCCAGGGCCTGTTCGGAGTAGGACGCGAAGCCCTCACCGATACCGAGGACAAAGCGGCCCGCACGGCCCGCGACATCGCGCTACGGCAAGAAGCCTGACCTGACCTCAAGGCGCGGCCAAAGGGCGATCGCACGAGGCCGTCGACACCGTCGAGGGACGTATCACCGCCGACGGCACCGGGACGGCGTCGCCGCGCACGCCCTCGACCCCGAAAACGCCGACCGGCTGTGGGATCTCACCCGAAGCGCCGTAGCACGCGGCGTCGCTGAGGACGTCCGAGCAGCCGCCACACGTCTCCCGCCCCTACGCCCGCGCACCCCCCTGACGGCCAGGGCAGCCAAGCCGGGCACCTCGATCCCGCCGAAGAGCGCAGTCCGCCCTCCTGACCCCCGACCAGCCGTTACCGAGAGCCAGGCATCCGATCCCGGCTTGACACCCCGGGACCACCCTCCTAACGTCATAAGTAACTGTTTACTTAGTAGGAGGACGCTCCATGAGCATCGCCACCGATTTCTTCGACCGTCTCGGCAAGGCCGACGTCTCCGGCGCACTCGACCTCGCGACGCCGGACTTCACCTGGACCGTCGCCGGCAAGCCGGACCAGTTCGCTCTCGCGGGCACTTACGACCGTGACGGCTACATCGACATGCTCGGGCGAGTAGGCGACTTCCTTCCGGCAGGACCGCAGGTCGAGGTCACCTCGGTCACAGCAGACGCACATCATGAGGTCATCGAGGCGCGCGTCACCGCCGTATCAGCCGCCGGCACTCGCTACGACAACGCGCTCGTCTACGTCTTCGATCTCCAGGGGGACAAGATCCAGGCCGTCCGGGAATACCTGGACACCATCCACGCGAGCGAGATCTTCGTCGCGTAGCCTGGCAGGTCATGACCGGACAGACGACACCCGGGGCAGGCACACGGGATGCCGCAGCCACACGGCAACGAATCCTCGCGGCCGCGACGGAAGAGTTCGCCGCCCGCGGCTCGGCGGGTGCGCGGGTAGCGACCATCGCCGCCAGCGCACCCGCGAACCCCCGCATGATCTATGCCTACTTCGGGAGCAAGGAAGGGCTCTTCAAGGCCGTCATCGAGCAGGCGGTGCTGCAGATGCAGGATGCCGTGACCCTCGATGCCAACGACCTACCGGCCTACGCACAAGCCGTCTTCGACGCCTACAAAGCCCACCCCTACCTGGTCCGTCTCGCGCTGTGGCAAGGCCTGGAACTTCCCGGACTGAGCGACGAGATCGCACCCATCCGGCGCGCCAACGAAGAGAAAACCGCCGCGATCCGCCGGGCCCAGCGCGCCGGCCGGGTGAACGACACGCTCTCCCCCGAGGAGCTCCTCGACGCCATCCTCACGTTGACCTACGGCAACCTCGTACTCGCACAAGGCATCGGCGACTACAGCGATTCCCGGCGAAAGACGCTCGGCCTGGCCGTCGAACTGCTCACTACTCCCCGATAAGCCGCCGACGGCAGACACTCCACGGGCCGGTCAGCGGCACACTGCCAGGAGGAAACCGGCAAAGCGGTGCGGACTGCCTCCGAACTCGCTGCTCGGCACCGAAGCGACCCCGCGGCGTGTACGACGGCCGGCCTCCTCGTCCCGGATCTCCCGGATCTTGGCTGCCCGCTCCTCGGGGAACACCTGGGAAACCCAGTCCCTGCCCAGCTTCTTGGCCAACACCGTGGCGATCAGGCTCCGTAACGCCTGCTCACACGTCGCCAGCGCCTCCGCCGGCTGCATCTGAGACGCCGACGAGGTGGAGGACAACCGCGAGCATGCCAGGGACTTCGTCAATACTCAGGGCGGGATCATCGTCACCGGCGTTGCCGAGAGCGGCACCGGTGGCTCTGTCCACCAGACCAGAAGGGACAGCACTTGTACACCGGTCCCGTTTGGGAGGCAGGCCGACAGCGTGAGAAATTCGAACTGGTCCGGTGATGCCCCTTGGGGCACACAGTCCGAATGCGCCGTCCTCGATGAGGATGAGCAGGCCAATGGGGGCCAGGGCCAGCAGGATGTAACCCCAGCGGCCGAGGGCCTTGGCGATGACGGGTTGAGTGGCGAAGCACTTGCCCGCGAAGCACCACACGGCGACGAGCACGAGGAATACCACGGCGTACACGGTCATCCCGCCAACGTCGGCAGTGGCGACGGCGGACGCATAGACGCCGATGTCGTCGCCGCGGTAAAGGTGACCGCGGCGACCATCAGTGGGCCCGGCCCACCCTCCCTGGTCTCTTCCTCCTCCTCGTCCGCGCTGCCGTCGCGGTGGTCCTTCGAACGCCTGCGAGGCCGCCTCGATGGGACTGAGCACGGTAAATGGCCCTTGAGCATTCCGGTTGGCCCCTGTGCACGATGGTTGGCCCCGTGTGAGCGGCTGGATCATCCGGCGAGTGGCTTTCGCCGGCCGGCAGACCCGTCATGATCAAGTTCCGGGTGGCAACGGTGGGGGTGTGGGGTGCAGGACTGGCGGACCGATCCGACATTCGCGATGTGCCGGGAAGTGGCGGACGGGGCGGCCCTGGCCTTGTTCTCGGGCGGCCCGTTCGACGTGCGGGCGGTGGTGGCCGGCATCCTGTCCGAACCCCGGCAGAGCTTGGACCTCGATGCCGTCCCATGGGGCAACTTCCCCCATGGGCACAGTGCCCGGGAGGCCGTCCGCCTCCTGCGCGCCGACGGCGATCCGGGCGTGGACGCGACGGGTGTGCTGTACGGCCTGTGCGCCGACGACAGCCGGGCCGCTGCCGCGCTCGCCGTGCCGTTCCTCATCCCCCTGGCCATCGACGCCGGCCATCCACACCGCGCCGCCCTCCTCGCCGTACTCTCCGGGCCCGCCCGTGCGCGGCACCACGGCGTCGCCTCCCGCGAGGAACTGCTCCTCCATCGCAACGATCCCCGGCGCGATGCCCCCGACACCCACGACGACTACGGCTACGAGGTGACCGGCTACCCGGCAGGCTGGTCGGTGGCCGCCGCCCGCGCCGCGATCACCACAGACGCCTCCGCACTCCTGCCCCTCCTCGGAGACTCCGACCCCGCCGTCCGCGTCGACGCCGCCTACGTCCTGGCGACCGCCGCCGACCCCGACCACATCATCCGGACCGTCTTGGCCGACGGATTCGCCACCGAAGGTGACGCGATGGTCCGCGCCGCCCTGCTCCTGGCCGCCGCCGAGATCGCCCGGGCCCAGCCGCGCCCGGCGACCGTCACGTGGTTGGGCGAACGGTGGCACGACGGGACGGAGGCCCCCGAAGCCCGCCTGGCGGCGGCGGTCGGCTGGCTCTGCCTCACCGACCAACCCGCACCCGAGGAACTCCGCCGGACCGTCGACGCCCTCGCCGACGACGAGCGCGCACACGCCATGGAGGCCCTGCCATGGATGCACGCCGCCTCCGGCACCAACGAACCAGGACTCCTGCGCTGCAGACGCTGCATGCTCCACCCAGAAGAACCCGACCCGGAAGCGGCCTTCTGGGACTCCCTGTTCTGAGCAACCGGGCTGTGATTGTGCATCGGAGTTGTCCAGCGGGGCCAACTGCGGGCTCAGCCGCTCAGTCGATTGGCCGGTTCCTGGCAGCCGCCGATGGAGTGACGTTCGGCGGTGTGACTAGTTCGCTGTGCGGGTGAACCCGCCTCCGGTCGGCCGACACCGCGCACGCCGGGCCGCTACGAAGATCACAGCCCTGTTCGTGATCTCCAGAATGGAGACCCGGCCGTGCGTCTTGCCCGCATCCGACACGCCCTGATCGCCACGCTGTTCGCGCCCCTCGCCCTGCTTGCTCCCACCACTGACTACGCCGCCCCCGCGGCCGTCGCGCACCGGCCCGCACGGCACGCGCCGGGCGAGACGGTCACCTTGCCGGTCCGTGACGCGCTCGCCGAGCTCACCGTGGCCGGCGAGAGCCGCGCCGGCTACTCCCGGGACGAGTTCAAGCACTGGACCGACGCGGACAAGGACGGCTGCAACACGCGCGCCGAGGTCCTCCTGGCCGAAGCCGTCACCGCCCCCGAAGTAGGACCCAAGTGCGCCCTGACCGGCGGCATCTGGTACTCACCGTACGACGACCGGTACCTCGACAGCGCGAGCAAGCTGGACGTCGACCACCTCGTTCCACTCGCCGAAAGTTGTGACTCCGGCGCCTCCGCCTGGACAGCGAAGGAACGCGAGGCCTAGGCCAACGACCTCGACGACCCCCGCGCGCTCATCGCGGTCTCCGCGGCCTCCAACCGGTCGTCGATCTCCGTGCTCAGCCGCTCCACCTCCGCGGCATCTGCCGCCGGTGCGTCCTGGCCCGGCTGCGGCCACGAGGTGGCCGGCGGGTGGGCGTTCGTGTGCTGCGGGTATCCGTCGGAGGGAGGTCGCATACCGCACGCCTTCCCGCCGCGCCTGCCGGCAACTTTCCCGCGAACACCATCCCGCAGCAGGCCGCCCCTTTCACCTCGCGGTGAACCGGGCCTGGTCGCTACAAAGAGCCCGGCCTACACGGGAACTGTCGAGGCGCCAGACCACGAAGGCGGCCGACCCGCGTCCGCGACCAGGCCGTCGGCCGCGCCTACGACCGCTGGGACATGATCGTCTTCCTCCACCGCAACGGACTCGACCCGGGAGGGACGAAGACGACCTCGCCGCCCCAGATGTGAGCGAGTGGATCGACTGCGGCCCCCAAGAATGTGAACCCGGACAGGGGCCAGGCTCTCGCGAGCAGGGCAGCACGTCGATGACCCCTGGCTTCGAGGGGAAGACCAGGGGCCATCGGCCGTGACAGGGCAGCACCGTAAAACACGCTTACGTGGTCGGCGGTAGCAGGCCTTGTGTACGTCGGGTCATGCGGCCGCGGCGGCGATGAGGCTGCGCGCGCAGTCGATGACGGTCTCGCGAGCCGGCCTGGGCTCCCAGCCCAGGAGACGCTGCGCCTTGGCGATACTGTGGCGGTTGCGGCGTCCGAGCGCGGGGGTGACCTCGCGCAGGGAGGGGTCTCGGAAGCGGGCGGCGAGGCGGACGGCGAAGTCGGGGATCTGGCGGGTGGGGACTTGGGCGGCATCCGGGCCCAGTTCGTCGCGCAGGGCGCGGGCCATGTCCAGCATCCAGGTGAACTCGCCGGTGGCGAGGAAGCGTTCGCCTGCCGCCTGGGGCGAGGTCATGGCACGGATGTGGATGTCGGCGAGGTCGCGCACGTCGACGATCTCCAGGCCGATGCGCGGTACGCCCGGCACGGTGCCTGACAGCATCCGCTGGACGATGGCCACGGAGCCGATGGTGCTGGTGGCGAGGATCGGTCCGAAGACGGCTCCGGGCAGGATCGTGGTCAGCTCGGTAGGGCCGTCGTAGGCGGCCATGAAGTCCCAGGCGGCGCGTTCGGCAAGAGTCTTGGAGCGGCGGTAAGGGATCAGCGTCGGATCGTCGGGGTCGGTCCACAGGGTCTCGTCGGTGACACCCTCCTCGGCGTAGGAGGAGGGGCTGGCGGTGTTGGCCGCGGACGTCATCACCACGCGGCGCACGCCGGCTTGTGCGGCGGCGCGCAGGACCCGCAGGGCCCCGTCGCGGGCTGGGGCGATCATGGCGTCGGAGTTGTCGGCCACGGCGCTGCCCAAGGGGGAGGCGACGTGCAGGACGTAGTCGACGCCCTTGACCGCCTCGTCCCAGCCGTCGTCCGCGGTGAGGTCGGCGACCGCGAACTCCAGGTTCCCGGCCTCGACCTCGGTGGCGACGGCAGCGGTCACCGCCTGTTGCCTGGCGTGGCTGCGTACGGTGGTGCGCACGAGGTAGCCACGCTGCAGCAGTTCGACGATGCACCAGCCTGCGACGTAGCCGGTGCCTCCGGTGACCAGGACCGTTTCCGGCATGACTGTCCTCCATCGGGTGTGGCAAGCTTAAACGGAAGCCCCTCCGTATTGCTCTTCGAACGTAACGGAAGGCCTTCCGTTTAGCAACCGGACCGATCGGAGCCCTCATGACGCCGCCTCGCGCCCGCGCCCCCCGCAGCGACGGACTGACCAATCGGGCGCGCATCCTCACCGCCGCTCGCGAAGCCCTCGCCGCGTCGCCGGGAGCCTCCATGACGGCGATCTCCAAGCAGGCCGGCGTGGGAGTGGGCACGCTCTACCGGCACTTCCCGACGCGCGAGGCGCTGATTGTGGAGCTCTATCACCAAGAGATCCAGAAGGTCATCGACCTCGCCCACGCCCACGCCGACACGCTTCCTCCGCTGGATGCCCTGCGCCGCTGGTTCGAGGAGGTCGCCCGGTACGGGGAACTCAAGTACGGCGTCGCCGAAGTCATCCACGCGGCGACCAACGGGGGTCTGGACGACAAGAACTACGAACCGTTCCTCGCGGCCATCGGCGCGCTGCTCAACGCCGGCGCCGCCACCGGAGACCTCAAACCCGGCCTCGACCCGCAGGACGTACTCCTCCAGCTCAGCGTCCTGTGGCGCATTCCCCCGGGAGCGGACCGCACGGCCTGTGCCGCCCGCATCCTGGACCTCATCATCGACGGGCTGCGCACCAGGCCGTGCGCGAGCTGAGCCCGCCGTTGCTACAGAAACCCGGGCCCCTCATGCACCGCAGGAGTGCGGCGCGGCAGATGACGGATCACTGGGAGCAGGCAGGTGAAACGCAGGCGCGAACGATCCGCGCCCCGGCCAAGGAGCGGACGACGTCACCAAACTGCCGTCCGAAGCCCAAACCGTGCGCCGTACCCCGATCTGGCTCCGGCTACAGCCCGCATCCGATCCGGTCGGTGCCGGAGGCGGCCCCATCGCGCTCACTGCGGCTGGATCCTCGACGTGGTCAACGGCCTTGCGTGACTGGCTGGAGCGCAGCACGGAAAGAGCCCCTGCGTCTTCGGCGTCCGCCAGGCGCCGCCGCGGACCTCCGACCACGTCCAGCTGTACCGCGTGGCACCGACGAAATGAGCCTTACCTCCGCTGCGTGAACGCGGCATGTACTCCGCGTGAGACAGCTACGGTGCCGCCGAGACTCTCGATCTCCTCACGCAGAGCCTGTCGAAGAGACGTCAACTGCCCCGGAGGAAGCGCCCGGTGGTCGCTGAAGGTGCCGAGCAATCCGACCCAGTCCGCAGCGCGCACCCTCTCGCTCCACCGGTAGGTGCGGGTACGGAAGGGGCCGAACGCCGCGGTCGGCTTGAACGGCACGCCCTGCGACTGGGTCAGTTCGTTGCTGTGCGTCCTCGCCTGCGGCGCGTATGCGTCGTACACCTGCTGGAAACGCGCTGCGACCTCGTCGTCAAGAAGGTAGAAGCTCCACAGCAGTGCGAGCGTTCTCCCGGGGACGCCGCATCCAGCCGTCATCTCCGGCCTGGTGGGTCAAGGAGGGAGCGGCGGCTCCCTGGGACTCCTCTGGGACGAGGCTCCGCGGGCCGCTTGCCTGAGGTGCCGGACATCTGACTCGACAACTCGGGCGCCTTGTCCGTCACGCACCCGAGGACGTCGACGACAGCGCGTTGCTCGTCAGGCCCGTCGAGGAGGCGTCACGCCGTCGAACCAGTTGGGCGTGAGGCCCCTGCGTTCTCCGGCGAGAGGGATGGAGCTCAGCTCGGCGAGCTGGTCGACGCTGAGCTCGACGAGCGCCGACAGCGTGTTCTGCTCCATGTGGTCGACCTGGCGCGTGCCGGGGATCGGCAGCACGTCATCGCCCTGGTGGAGCAGCCAGGCGAGCGCGACCTGGCCCGGCTCGACGCCGACCTCATCCGCGATGCGCTGGACAATACCGAGCAGGCGCGTGCCCGGGTCGACCTGTCCGCCCCGGGGTGAACCCGTCACGGTCAGGGCGCCGCGCCCGAGCGGGCTGTAGGGGACGATGGCGATGCCCAGCTCGCGGGCGGCTGGCAGGACCTCGGCCTCGATGCCGCGCTGCCACAGCGACCACTCGGTCTGCAGGGCCGTGATCGGATGGATCGCCGCGGCCCGGCGGATGGTGTCGACGGCAGCCTCGGACAGGCCCAGATGCCGGACCTTGCCCTCGGTCACGAGCTCGGCCATCGCCTCGATCGTGTCCTCGATGGGGGTGGTCGGGTCGATCCGATGGACGTAGTACAGGTCGATGTGGTCTGTGCCCAGCCGGCGCAGCGACCGCTCCACCTGGCCGCGCAGGTAAGCGCGGGTTCCGTCGGCACGCGGGGGTGTCGTGGCGGTCATGGGCACGATGCCGAATTTGGTCGCCACCACGAAGTCGTCGCGACGGCCCCGCAGGGCGCGGCCGACGACTTCCTCGCTCGGGCCGTACACGTCAGCGGTGTCGACCAAGGTGAGGCCGAGTTCCTCGGCACGATCGAGGATCGCCTTCGCCACGGCGTCCTTGTCGTAGTACGCCGGAGGGTTGTGATAGTTGCCGAAGCTCATCGCGCCGAAGCCGACGGCGCCGACGGTGAGCTTCTCGGGGCCGAGCTCCCGGGTCGGGATGGGCGGAGTCATGGGGTGTCCTTCACTTTGTCACTGCGATGGTTCGACGCGGGCTGTCCGCGATCCGGTCGAGTTCGACGACGGCGATCACCCGGTGAGGGCCGCCGTCGATGAACTCGTGGGTGGTGAACCCGTCGGCACCGTCCGCGGCGGAGTTCCGCTCCCGGGCCGCGTCGGCGTCAAGCCCAGTCCACGGGCCGGGTGCCGGCCGGCCCTCGGGCAGCGTCGGCCGATGGTCCGCGGCGGACCTCGAAGAGCGTTTCGAGGTCCGCGCCGCGGCGAGTTCGCGGACCTGCCGGACGATCGCCTCGTCGGTCTCTTCGACGGACCGCGCTACGGCACCGGACGGCAGGTCCACACCGGTCAAGCGGCCTGTTCGACACCGAGGGCCGCGAGGAGCTTCCTGGCGACGGCCGCACCCGAGGCGGGGTTCTGGCCGGTGATCAGGTTGCCGTCGACCACGACGTGCGACTGCCAGGCCGGACCGCCGGTGACCTCGGCGCCACCCGCACGCAGACGGGCCTCCAGGAGCCACGGCGCGTTCGCGTCGAGACCAGTGATGTGCTCCTCCTCGTCGGTGAACGAGGTCATCCTGCGGCCCCTGAACGGCCACTTGCCCTCCGCGTCTCCCGCGGAGAGGAAAGACGCCTGCCCGTGGCAGAGCGCCGCCACCGTCTTGCTGTCGTCGGGCAGCATGGCGGCGAGGATCCGGCCGGACTCGGCGTTCACGGCGAGGTCCTGCATCGGTCCGTGACCGCCGGGGACGAGGACCGCGTCGTACTCTGACGGGTCGATGTCCTCCAGGCGCACCGGGTTCTGAAGGAAATCACTCACCTTTTCGAGATAGGAGCGGAAGCGTGCGGCGGCTTCCGCGTCACCGTTGTTGGCCTCGGGCGACAGGCTGAGCTCGTCGACGACAGGCACCACCCCGCCCGGGGTGGCCACGGTGAGTTCGACACCAGCCTCGGACAGCAGCTGGTGCGGGACGACGAACTCCTCGCCCCAGAAGCCGGTCGGACGCTGGGTGCCGTCGTTCTGGCTCCAGACACGCGCGCCGGTGAGCATGATGAGTACCTTGGGCATGGGATCTCCTGGGTCGGGATGTGATCGCTGGACGCTGCGTTCCGCGTCCACTCATGACAACGGAGATCGGGCGGTCAGGAATGCAGGTCGGTCGGCCCTGTGTTACCTAGGACTGGCAGTACTCATTAGGACGGAACGGGGAGCGGGAGGCGTGATGGACACGAGGGAAGAGTTCGGCAGGTTCCTTCGTGCCGCGCGTGCCCGCGCGGCGCCCGCGGCCGTCGGCGGACGCTCGTCCCGCAGTGCCGGCGTCGATGTTCGGCAGCGCCGGGTCAAGGGACTGCGCCGCGAGGAGGTCGCCCAGCTCGCCGGCGTCAGCTTCGACTACTACGCCCGGCTCGAGCAGGGTCGCATTGGCCATGTTTCCGACGCGGTGCTGACAGGCGTCGCCGACGCCCTCACGCTCGACGACACGGAGCGCCGCTACCTGCGCGACCTGGTGGCGGGACCGCGCCACCCCTCCGCCGCCGCGTCCCGCGCCGGCGTCTCGTCGTCCCGTGGTGAACGGGTGCGGCCGACGATCCGACGCCTCGTGGACACCTTCACGGACGTCCCTGTCATGGTGACGGGCCGCGGCATGGACGTCCTGGCGGTGAACGCGCTGGCGGCCGAGATCTTCTTCGACCCCACCACCGTGCCCGCCTCCGAGCGGAACCTCGCCGTGTGGACCTTCCTGGCTCCGGAGGCCAGGGAGCGGTTCGTCGAGTGGGAAAAGATCGCCCAGGGCATGACGCACGGCCTGCGCATGCAGGCCGCGAGCAATCCTGGCGATGCCCGGGTCGCCGAGGTGACCGCGACGCTGCGCGACCGCAGCGAGGACTTCCGCGTGATGTGGGCGAAGCAGGGTGCTTTCGAGTGCACCTTCGCCAGCAAGCTGATGCGCCATCCCACCGTGGGCGAGTTCCGGCTCGACTGCGAGGCCCTGCCCGTGCCCGGCGACGCGGTCCAGAAGATGAACGTCCACAGCGCCCCCGCAGGCTCACCCGCGGAGGCCAAGCTGGCCGAACTCGGAGAACTCCTCGCCTCGGCCTGAATGTCCGGCCCACCCTGCAAGCCCCTCCGGCCGCCTCGGAGTGACACTGGTAGATCATCGCCCCCCCCCGTTATGTTTTGCGCGGTTCCGCAACGGGGTCGCTGGCCTCCGGGCCCGGCATGGCTGTTCCCCCCTGTCGAACGGATGACCTGGGGGGTGTCACCGGGCTCGGGAGGCGCCGTTGGAGACGCTGATGAGAGGCCCGACCACCGCCTGGCCTGGCGCAATGCCCGGCCGCTTGCGGGCGGCAGGTCTGCATAACGTGGATGCGCGCATACGACGCCGAAGCCCTGGCCGGCACCACACGAACCCCGCTCGGGAGGATGGGTTGGACGACTTCGACGACGTGGGCGTCTTCCTCGGCCTGGACGTCGGCAAGAGCGCCCACCACGGGCACGGCCTCACCCCGGCCGGGAAGAAGGTCTTCGACAAGCAGCTGCCCAACAGCGAGCCGAAACTGCGGGTCGTCTTCGACAAGCTGGCCGCGAAGTTCGGCACCGTGCTGGTGATCGTGGATCAGCCCGCCTCGATCGGAGCTCTGCCCCTGACGGTCGCCCGGGACGCCGGCTGCAAGGTTTCCTACCTGCCCGGACTCTCGATGCGGCGGATCGCCGATCTCTACCCGGGCGAGGCGAAGACCGACGCCCGCGACGCGGCCGTGATCGCCGACGCCGCGAGGACGATGCCGCACACCCTGCGCTCGCTGGAACTGACCGACGAGATCACCGCAGAGCTGACCGTGCTGGTGGGCTTTGACCAGGACCTGGCGGCCGAAGCCACCCGCACCTCCAACCGGATACGCGGCCTGCTCACCCAGTTCCACCCCAGCCTGTCACGCGTCCTCGGACCGCGTCTGGACCACCCGGCCGTGACCTGGCTGCTGGAACGCTACGGATCCCCGGCAGCCCTGCGAAAAGCCGGTCGTCGCAGGCTCGTTGAAATCATCCGGCCCACCGCCCCGCGCATGGCTCAGCGACTGATCGACGAGGTCTTCGACGCCCTCGACGAGCAGACCGTCGTCGTCCCCGGGACCGGCACGCTCGACGTCGTGATCCCGTCGCTGGCCCGCTCGCTCGCGGCCGTCCACGAACAGCGACGAGCTCTGGAGACGCACATCGGACAGCTGCTGGAGGCTCACCCTCTTTCCGCGGTCCTGACCTCGCTTCCGGGGGGCGCGCTCAGGACCGCCGCCACTTTGCTGGTCACCGTCGGCGACGCAACCAGCTTCCCCACCGCCGCTCACCTGGCCTCCTACGCCGGCCTGGCACCGACGACGAAGTCGTCGGGGACCTCGATCCATGACGAACATGCGCCCAGAGGCGGCAACCGGCAGCTCAAGCGGGCGATGTTCCTGTCCGCGTTCGCCGCCCTGCACGATCCAGCCTCCCGCACCTACTACGACCGCTGCCGGGCCCGAGGAATGACCCACACCCAGGCACTTCTCCGCCTGGCCCGCCAGCGGATCAACGTGCTCTTCGCGATGCTCCGCGACGGCACCTTCTACGAACCCAGAACCCCACGCCCCGCTTGACGAAAGACATAGAAACACCCCCCGAAGAGCCCCGCGAATGTGTATGCGGTTGGCCGCGACCGGCCCCAGCCCGGGGCAGGTTAGGTCGGCGACGGTGTCGGGGGTGCTGCCGTCGGGGGCGGAGTCGCGGTCCCTGGAGATCTTTTCGCCGGTGACGGCGACAGAGCGCCAGAGCCGCGGCGAATGCCTGAGCCTGGTTTGCCAACTCAGTGTCTTGCGGGGCCGATTGTTGAACCGGTGCTCAATGACATGGAGGTCGTCAGCGGTGTACCGGTTCGTGCGCTTGGGCAGATACTGCCGATCACCTCGCCCGGCTGGAGGATGCCCTGGCCAGCGGCGATCGCTTCCGCCCCCTACGTCCGTCAACGCCCTGAGGAAAAGCACCGCGCCACCGCAGCGTTCCTCACCCGCCACGCCCCGGAGATCGCCGAGTGAAACGCGCCCTGCCCGGCACCGACACCGTCAAAGCCGCCATCGACACCATCCTTGCCGAGGCCGCGGCCCGTGGACGGTGCTCCATCATGACCGCGGTCGAGCGGCTCGACATTCCGCACGTCACCTCCCACCGGCACTACGCCGACCTGATCGACGTGAACTTCCGGCCTCGCGCCCCGACGACAGCCCAGCCTGCGACGCAGACAGAACACTCCGGTTCCGACGCCCATACGGAAGCCAACCTGAGTCGGCTGCGGAAGGAGAACACCGACCTGCGCCGCACTCTCGCTCTGTACAAGGAGGCCATCCGCCAACTCGCCGCCGAGAACGACGCCCTGCGCAGCGGCGGCACCGTTCTTCCATTGCGCAACCGCAGCACGTCCGCGCCACCCGGGCCGTGCGGCGCCCAGGCCAACCAGCCTGGCCACCTCGTCGTCGGTACTGCCGTCGATCGGGCTGACGTCCAGGTGGAGCCGGTTCTTCACGCTCTTGCCCTCGGGCACCCGGATGAACACCAAGGTGGGCGGCATCTGGCGGGCCCGGACCTCCTCGACGGTCGGCTCCCAGGAGCCGATCTCGACCTTGCCCTCGCTCCGGTCGATCACCTTGAAGCCCAGCACCGCGCACCAGAAGGCCGCGAGCCGCTCCGGATCGTGGCAGTCGACAATCAACTCGGTGAACCTACTGGTCATTACTCCCCAGACAGTGCGGACGAGGACTCAGCCTACGGGGCCGCGCCAACCCTCCGGTCTGGAATCGCTACGAGCACGAACCCTTGGAATCGATCATCTAGACGCACGGCAAGCCCTTCACGGGACGGGTGAGGGCAAGACGTTGTCGGCAATGTCCTTCGGGCGACGGCCGGCCGCTGGGGTGCGAACCAGGCCAGGGGGGCCGGCGGGTCTTCCGGCGGCTCGCCGTCGGAAGACCCGGAACAGCAACGGTCAGGGGCTGTCCTCCCCGCCCTCGGTGCCGCCGTTGGCCAGCCACTGCGCGTAGGCGATCGCGGCCAGGCGGGCCGAGAAGGCGTTGTCCCGTGCGGTGGCGGTCGTGACGGTGGCGGTGCCGCCGGCTGCGGTGAGGCCCGACGCCGGTGAGTACATCGCCTCGTGGAAGACCGACCCGCTGGGAGCCGAGGCCACGGTGAAGACGGGGTGGGCCGTTCCGCCGGCGAAGGACGTGGAGATGTAGTCGCCGACCATGGTGCCCTGTGTGGTGCTCGCCAGCCACGAGTGGGTCATCGGCCCGGCCAGCTGGGTCGGTGCCGTCCAGGTGGAGCCGCCGTTCGTCGAGGAGACGTATCCGACGTCCAACTGGCAGGTGGAAGCGGTGCAGTTGGCGACCGGGTGGTAGTAGTACGTCAGCGCCAGGTGCGCGGTGCTGCCCGAGGTGGCCGGGTCGACCGCGAGGCCGGGGATGAAGTGGTCGACGGTGCTGGTGGTCGCGTCGATCGGAATGCGGGCCACCGACGACCAGGTGGTGCCGTTGGTGGTCGTCGCCATCACGATGTCGTTGGAGGTGCAGGAACCCCCGCTCGCGCGGAAGCGACAGTCCTGCCAGACGACGTAGACCTTGCCCGCCGCGTCGATCTCGGCGGAGGGCAGCGGGCCGCTGCGCAGGGAGCCGCCGACGGTGAACGAGCTGACGGTGGCGACGGTGGCGGCGCTGGTCCAGGTGGAGCCGCCGTTGGTGGAGGTGAAGGCGCGGATCGCGGTCTCCGAGGCGTTGGAGATCGGAACGATTACGGTGCCGTTCGGCTGGACGACGGGCTGGCCGCCGAGACCGGTGGCGTTGTTGGCGGTGTTCTTCGACGCGCCCCAGGTGAGCCCGCCGTCGGAGGAGGTGGTCATCTTGATGCGGTCGCCGTCGCCGTTGTTGTCGTACTCGGTGTAGCAGTTGCCGTAGAAGGCGCTCGTCGAGGTGTTGTCGCAGACGATCCAGTTCTTGTCGAGGCTCGAACCGGTCGCGGTGACCACCGGATTGCTCCAGGTGAGACCGCCGTCGGTGGAACGGCTGGTGTAGACGACGGGCACGGTCACGGACGAGGTGATCGGGATGGAGGAGATCAGCCAGACGTTGTGCTTCGCGTCGTACGTCACCGACGCGTCGCTGACCCGTTGGTAGGTGCCGCCGGACTGGGTGGTGATGCCCGGCAGGAATCCCTTGGTCCAGGTGGCGCCGTTGTCGGCGGAGGTGGCGAAGCCGATGTTGGAGCCGCCGCCGTCGGTGAACCGGCCGACCTGGAAGGCGGAGACGACGGTGGAGCCGTAGGAGAAGGTGTCCGGCTCGACCTCGGTGGCGTGCTGGCTGGTGGAGTTGGTGTACGGGTCGGCGCTGATCTGGGTGAGGGCGGGAGCGGCGGTGGCGGCGGTCGTCGACAGGGCCAGCGCGCCGGCCGCGAGGGCCACCGTCACCAGGCCGGGTCTCGCGAGGCGGTGCAGCAGTGACGCCAGGGACATGATCCATTCCCTTTCCGAGAACGGGCACGTCCCGCATCGGTGCGTCACAGAGCGGGGACGGGAGCATGCCTCGTACACGTCCGCGCCATGGGGGGGCGGGTGGAGCCCGGCCGAACCGAACATCGTGCAGGACGTGCGTCAGGACGCTGACACCTTCCTGTGTTTCACATGGCCATGTCAATGCTCGTTTAATGCAACGCCGTTTGAAGCAGGATGAATTGACGCCCCCTTGACCCTCGGCCGCCCCGACGTCGGCCTCGCCGTCGCCTACTCCTACGCCGAAGCGCACGGACTCGTGCACCATCAGCGCCGGGCTGCATCCCAGTGGCCTGCCGCGCGAGCTCGTCGTCCTGCAGCAGACGGCCGACGACGCGCACCATCGCGCGCGGCCCCGCCGACGCGCGCGCGGAACACCAGCGGCGCCCGATCCCCTCGCGGCCGTCCAGGGCCTGTCCCACCCACCCACTGGGCGTAGAGGGGATGTCGGCCTCCCGACCGCGGCCTGACCAGCATGTGCGGTTTCGCGGTCAGGCCCGGCGGAGGGTGCGGGCGGTTGTCGGCGGGGATGTGGGCCTGGTCCACGGCGGTGTGGTCGCTTCGTGACCGTGGTCAGGCCCTCGTTGTCGATGGTCTGGTCGTGGCCGGCTGCTGCTGTGACCGGTATCCGCGGCGCCGGGCAGGACGGCGCCGCACCGGGCGGGAAGCGAGCAGATCCGTGATGATCGGCGTGGACGTGGGCAGCGGAGACCGGCTGGCCTTGGGTGTGATCGGCTGACGCAGTGCCGGATGGCCACCACCGAGCAGATGCACCGGGTGATCGCCCCCAAGGTGCGGATCGAGCAGACGGGGCGGCGGCTGGCCCGGCTGCACAGCGAGGGGCTGGCTGACCGCATCACCCTGCCGCAGGCCGGACGGATGCGGGTGTGGTTCCCCACCTCGTACGGTGTGCAGCTCGCTGCGAGTGGCCTGAGATGCGCGGGTGCCGGCCCTCCAGGACCGTGTCCGATCCGACCGCCGTGCGGCTGAAGGTGGGCCACACACTGACCGTGACCGAGACCGCGCTCCTCTTCCTCGAGGACGCCCGCCGCCGCGGCGACGTATGCGAGCCGCTGGACTGGATTCCCGAGGTCCACCACCCGATCAGGAGCGGCGAGGCCGTCATCCCCGACGCGCTCCTGTACTACCGGCACGGCCCCGCCGCCGACGGCGACCACGGGCCCATGCTGCGGGCGTTCGTGGAAGTCGACCGGGCCGCCCGTTCGTGGAAGTCGACCGGGCCACCATGGGCCCCGAACGCCTCGCCGCCAAGCTGACCGCGTACAACCGCCTCTACCACTACGTACCCACGGTCCCCGGACGGCGGCCGCCCCTCCAGGAACCGGCGGTTGAGGAATGGCGACGGCGCTACCCGCTCTTCCCCCGCCTCCTGTTCGTCCTGGACGGCACCGGACCCGCCGGTGCCGAGAACCGGATCAGCGCACTGCGCGCGGCGGCCGGGCTGCTGGCGCCGTCCCGCTTCCTGTACGACGTCCCCGTCCTGGCGGCGCCGCTGGCCGACCTGCTCCACCACGGCCCTCCGCACCCGTCTGGCACCCCGTCCACGACCCCGACCAGCACGTCCCCTGGACCGAATCCGGGCGTCGGCAGACATGAAGCGCGGCCGCCGCAGAGAGACGCCGGCCGCACGCTGACCAGCCATGGTCGGGGCCGGCACGACACAGCCGCAGCCATGGTCGGTCTCATGGTCAGGGCGAGGCAGGCACGGCGCCGGCCCTGGCCGAGGCGACGCAGTTGTTGCTGCCCTTCACCCTCCACAGCCCGCGCCCGACGGCACGCGGCAAGCCCCGCGAGTGCATCGCCCTCCAGCGCGGCCGGACATGACAGTGGCCCGCCCCCGTGAGTTCCGGGGCGGGCCACCGACGTGTGTGTGGTCGTGAAGGGCGGTCGCCTACGCGGCGAAAGGCACCATGAGGCATCGCCGGACGATCATCCTCATGCGCAATAGGTGAGGCCCGGGGACACTGTCCCCTCCGCGACCACGCTCTGTGCAACGCGGGCAGGCGGTAGAGCATTCCCGCCCAGGCGCACCAGGCGGCACCAGACGGGGCCGAGACGCGGGCGGGCGCCGGGGCCCCCGGGAGGGGCGGCGTGCGGGGGGGGGCGTCTGGGGCCGGGGACGCCGAGGACGACGCCCCGGACAACTTTTCCGGACGGGTGCGGGGCTGCTGCGGTGGTGAGGAGAGGCAGCGTGAGTCCGGTCTGTGCGGGTAGCGGGCTCGGGTTCCGGTCGGGCACGGGAAGGGCAATGAGCATCCCGGCAACCACCGGCCGCGGGACCGCGGCCAGGTGTTGCGAGTCGGTGGTGTCAGGGGTCGTGGGGCGTGGGCGCGGGGTCTGGCCGGTGGGTGGTGCGCCAACGGCCCGGCGGCGCCCCGTGGGTGCGGCGGAAGGCGGTGGAGAACGCGAATTCGCTGCTGTAGCCGACGCCGGCGGCGACGGCGGACACGGTGGCGTCCGTGCGCAGCAGGTCGTCCTCTGCGAGGCTCATGCGCAACTCGGTCAGGTACATGCCCGGGCTGGTCCCGACGACGTCCCGGAAGGCGGCGGTGAAGGCGGCGCGGGACATCGCGGCGGTGTGCGCCATGTCCTGCAGCGTCCACCTGTGCCCGGGACGCTCGTGCACCGCCCGGATCACGGCCGCCAGTCCCGGACGGGCCAACGCCCGGTACCAGCCGGGTGCCCGCCGCTCGTCCTGCTGCCACCATGCGCGCAGGGTGTACACGAGGTTGAGGTCCAGCAGCCGGTCGAGCAGCACCTGCTGGCCGGCGCCCTCCCCGCCGGCCTCGGCGTCGAGCATGCTGATCGCGTGGCGGTGCAGGGCGCTCTGCGACTGCGCCGGGACCTGCGTGAAGCGGGGCAGCGACTTCAGGAGGGCTGTCCCCACGCTCCCCTCGACGGTGTAGGCCCCGCAGATGATCGTGGACGCCGGCCCGGGTGACGGGTCGCCGCCCCGGTGACGGGCGTCAGCGATCTTCTCGGCCTCGGCACCGACGTCACTGACGAGGCGGTAGGGCTCCCCCGCGGTGGCGAGGACGACATCGCCGGGGCCCAGCCGGACCGGTTCCGCCTGTGCGCAGGTGAGCCACCCGGTGCCGTCGAGGAGGATGTGGGCGGTCAGCGGTCTTTTTCCGCTGAACTCCAGGCCCCAGGGGCTGACGCGGCGCAGGGTCGAGAAGACCGCGCCGCGCGCCCGGGCGCGGGCGAGTTGGTCGCTGAGGACGTCCACCTCGACCAGGTTAGACGATCGCGAATGTTTCATGGCCGATCACTCATTTGCCGTCGGAGACCGGTTCCGTAACGTCGAGGACATGGCACGTTTTCTCATCCTCGGTGGTAGCGGAAAAGTCGGCCGACGCCTCATGGGCGCGGTGCGGGCGCAGGGACACGACGCGGTTGCGGCAAGCAGGAACTCGGCGACGCGGTTCGACTGGGGGGACACTGCCACCTGGCAACCCGCGGTGGCAGGCGCCCGAGGTGTGTTCGTCGTCGGCCCGGGCTCCGCGGCGGACTGGAGCGGCCCGCTCACCGCGTTCCTCGAGACGGCGGCCGCGGCGGGCGTGGAGCACGCGGTGCTGCTGTCCTCGCGCGCGGTCGAGTTCCTCCCGGGCGGGGCGGTGGACCTGGCCGAGCGGGCGCTCGCGTCGGGGCCGGTCCCCTGGACGGTGCTGCGGCCCTCGCACTTCGCGCAGAACTTCACGGAGGCGATGTTCACCCCCGTCGACGGGCTGGTGCGCGCGCCGGCCGGCGGGGCGGCCGAACCGTTCGTCGACGTGCGGGACATCGCCGAGGTGGCCGCGAAGGTCCTGGCCGACGGCGCACCGGCCGGTGAGCGGATCGCCCTGTCGGGCCCCCGCGCGCTGACGTTCGACGAGGCGTCGGCCCTCCTGTCGGCCGCCTCCGGCATCGAGGTGCGCTACGAGGCCGAGCAGCCGGCCGCGCACGCCGCACGGCTGCGTGCGAACGGCACACCGGAAGGCTACGTACGGTGGCGGACAGCGATGCTGGAAGGCATCCGCACCGGAGCCGACGCCTACGTCTCGGACGGGGTCGAGCGGATCCTGGGCCGGCCGGCCACCACCTTCGAGGCCTGGGCCGCGCGCGAGGCGCCCGCCGCCTCATGGGCCACACGCCGTCCGGCGTGAACCGCCGGTCCCCCGAGGGGGACCGGCCCCCGCCCGCCCGTCAGCCCCGACACAGCCCCGGCAGGGTCAGCTGAGGATGCGGTGAAGTGCCGAGGCGGACAGCGGGATGCACACCGCGTTCACGCGGGCGGCCGGCCACAGGACCGCCCCGGCCGGCCCGGCACGCCCCCGGCCGGCCGTCGCCGTCAAGACCGGCAGCGCTCCGGTCCTGCAGCGTGACCTCACCAACCGCTACAAGGGCCATGGCGGCCGGCCGCCCGCCGAGACCGCCATCGGCAACCGGAACGAGCCGACCGCGACGCTGCTCGACGAGCGCCCCGACGCCGCCCTGCTGCGCGGCCCCCTGCTCGACCCCCTGCTCGACGCCCACCCCGACAGCGGGGTCCTGCTCACCGAACCCCGCACGGCCGTCCTGCCCGCCGGCCACCGCCCGGCAAGGGCGACCGCGCCGCACTGACCTGGACGGCGAACCGGTCCCCTGCCGGCCCGACACGACCGAGGAACAGCCTGCCTGCAACGCGGCCACCGACACCCGGACCGCCCACAACGTGCACGCACCACCCGGCCCCCGGGCGGAGAACACGGACCAGATGCCCGACGCGGCCGTCCCCGGCCAGACCGTCACCTTCCTGCCCGCCCCCTACACCGACTCCGCGGCCCGCCCCCGCCTGGCCCGCGTCCCATCAGCGCCACCAGCCCCCAGCACCGTCACCCCGGCCCGGCCCCGACCTGCCGCTCCCAGGCGGGAGCCGCGCCCGTACGTACCGCACTCGACGCCGCGGCACCGGCCAAGGCCACCGCGATGACACACACCTTCGGCGCCGCGACGCCCAGCCGCCGACCCAGCAGAGCGAACAGCACTCAAAGAAGCACTGCCGCCTGAGCACCACCGTCCGCGACAAGGCCCCACCGACCTGCCGCAGGAAACGGCTGCGGCCACCCCACCGGCGCCGTCCCGGAATGGTGATACACCTGCGACGAGAAGCCGCAGCGACCGCGCACGGCCCGACCCGCCGGCAGCCAGCCCAAGCGACCGGCCAAACGACCGACGCTCCCGGCCACACTCCCGCCCGAACTGAGCCGGACCGGACCAAGGTCCACGGTCACCGGCGCGGAGTCAGCCAGCCGCGCTCCTGGGCGAGTAGCGCGATCTGGAAGTGGTTGCGCGCACCCAAGGCCGTGCCGATGTCGCTGATGTCCTTCTGCACGGTGCGCCGGCTCACCCCCAGCGTGCGGGCGATCGAATCCTGCTTCATGCCGAGCGAGAGCAGCCGCAGGACCTCGCGTGCCCGCGGGTTCGGCGTGTCGGAGGCGGGGGCCGGCGGCACCGGGCGTCCCTCCTGTCCCCAGGGCACCCCGTGCGACCACAGGCTCTCGAACAGCGCCGCCAGCACGTGCAGCAGCGTCGGGGAGTGCACCAGCAGTGAGCCGGCCGCCGCGTCGTCCCGCCGCAGCGGCATGATCGCGGTGGTGCCGTCGAAAATCACCAGCTTCATCGGCAAGTTGCTGGACAGCCGCACCTCGCCCCCGATCTCGAGGCCGCGCCGCGCGGTCTCCAGCGATATCTCGTCGGTGAGGGTGTCACTGTCGTACACCGACCGGAAGCGGACGCCCGCGCGGATCGCCGTCGCCTGTACGGTCAGCCTGTCCGGCACCCCGTCGACCGCCGCCACGTACGGCGGCATCACCAGGTGAAGCACCTCGTGCCGGGCCGCTCGCAGCTGATGGGCGTAGCGCGCGGTGACCCGTTCCTCGGTGTCGAGAATCTCGAACTGGTCGGAAGCGAAACGGTGGTTGGTGGCCGAGATGTGCATCTCGTGCAGCAGCTCGGCGTGGGTCTCCAGACTCGCCAGCTCCTCGCGGCGCCGGGCCAGGAGGCTGCCGAGCGCCGGGCGCGGCGGGCTGGCGCTCCAGCGGCCCGCGTGACCGCTGACCCGGACGGCAAGCAATTCGGACTCCAGCAGCCGAAGGGCCCGGGCGGTAGCCGTTGTGGACGCGCCCAGGGCCGCCGCCGCTTCCGCGGGAGCCGTCTCCGGGTGTCCTACCAGGTACTCCAGGATCCGGCCCGCCAACGGCGGCAACCCCAGGCCGCTCCAGGGCACCTGCGGGATCTGCGGCACCTGCGGCTCCGCGGGCATCGGGCGGCCCCTGCTGTCGTTCACCGGTGGGAGTGCAGCGATCTTAACCCTGTGCCGCGCCCTCCGGTCCAGTGCGGGAGCGTTCCCACGACGCCCCGACCGGGTGCGTAAAGCAGCCCTAACTACAGCATTTCAGGGTCAAATTCCCTCCGGTACAACGCTCCTGCTTCGCGCCAAAGCGCAACTGCGCTCAGCCGCACCTGGAATTCCTTGTTCCCGTCGGCACAGCCGTCACAAGGTGTCAGCACCTTCTGCCGTGCACCCCGGTACACCGCCGCATCAACCCCCGATCACCCGGGCGTCACGCGGCGGCCGGACCGGCAGGAGCTGCCAGCGTCGGCAGACCCGCACCCGCGCCGCCCCCGAACTCCTCGCGCGCAAGGAGCACTTTGATGCACCGACAAGCAAGACAGGCAGTGGCCGCCCTGGCCCTGCTGGTCCCTCTGGTGACGGCCGGCCCAGCCGTCGCCGCGCCCGCCGGCGGCCCCGAACCGACCGCGCCCGCGCGCCACAGCCTGACCCTCGCCGACGGCTCGAAGGTGGCCTGGACAGACGACGGCACCGGCACTCTCACCGACTCGCGGGGCCGCACCCGCGCCTTCCCCGTGCCGCGCTCGGCAGGCCGCACCGGACTCGGGGCCACGATCAGCCCCTCCACCACCGCGATCACCGCACGTGCCCAGGCCACCCGCGGCGCCCCGTACACCCTCGGCACCAAGCGGGGCACTTCCGCCCAGCAGGCACCCGTGCAGCCGATGAACACCGGCCCCGTGAAGCTGACCGCGGCCACGAAAGCCGTATTGCGACAGGACGCCCGCAAGGCGCCGCAGCCGGGCGCGACCACCGGTCTGCCCGCCAACGACGGCCTCAGCACGTCCTTCCAGTCCTACCTCAACGCCCAGGGCGTGGATGCCGCAGGCGCCTTCGCGGACGCGGACACCTACCTGCATGCCCTGCCCGGCGCCGGACAGATCATCACCAACGTCTCCGTCGGCGACCTCACCGACCAGTCGATGGCCGACGACGGCGACGACTACGTGCGCGCGTACGGTCCCACCACCGTCATCAAGAACGGCCGGCGCTACCTCGACGAGCCGTCGATGCCCCTCATCCCGACCTATACGGCCGACAACGATGCCAAGCTGGATCCGCGCGGCTCGACCGAGGGCCAGGACCCGAACCTCGGCGAGGTTCTTCTCGACTTCTCGATGATGGCCCCTCTCCCCCACGACCAGCAGCGCCCCGGCGCCACCGGCAGCGGCGCCACCGACCTGCTCGGCCTGGCGCCCGGCGCCCAGTACCGCCTCGTCGTGCCGCAGGAGGCCAGTTACGAGGGCATCGCCGCCGCGCTGAAGGCCGCCGCGAACCAGAAACCCCGGCCGAGTGTCATCACCGCCAGTCTCGGCTTCGGCACCGACGAGTCGATCGGCTTCCCGGGCCGTTACCTGGAGGACGATCCGACGATCCGGGCCACCTTGACCTCCATCGTGAAGTCCGGCATCGCCGTGGTCGTCTCCTCCAACGACGGCACCCGGCTCGCCCTGCCCGTCTCCGTCGGCCCCGACGGCGGCAGCACCCCGACCGACACCACCGGCAAGGCGAGCGCCCAGACCGACATCGACGACGTGGAGCCCACCTCCACGCCCTCCAAGGTGGTCGACAGCGGCGTCATCGCGGCCGGCGCCACCACCACCGACGACACCCTGAGCTCCGCCGACACCCGGCAGGGCGTCTACCCGACGACCCGCTACAACGGCTCCGCCGGCTACTCCTCCGGCTTCGGCACCCGCGTCGACCTCGCCGCCCCCGGCGACAACCTGCCGTCCTTGATGCACGTGTGCACCTCCAGCCCCTGCGCGGCGCAGGACGTCGAGGTCGTGCTGAACGGCGGCACCTCCGCCTCCGCACCGGAGATCGCCGCCGCCGTGGCCGACGTGCTCCAGGCCGCCAAGGCGACCCACCAATCTCTGACGCCGCGTCAGGTCCGGGACCTGCTCGTCTCCACGGGCAACTCCATCGCCCAGCCCCCGCAGGCCGACCGGCCGCTCACCATGGGCACCCAGCTCGATGTGACCCGCGCCGTGGAGAAGGTCCTCGCCAAGCGCTACCGCATCGCGCCCAGGCCCGTGCGTCTGTCGGTGGCTCAGCGGCAGCTGCTGCCCACGCAGTCCGGCACCGCGTTCACCGAGTCCACCGACCCCACGGCGATCGACCTGTCGGGCCCCGTCGACGGCAACGGCACGCCCTCCGGCCAGAACGCCGTCTCTCCGATCACGCTCGGCCTGGACATGGCCGGAGACCGCAGTGGCCTGACCTACCGGGTGAAGATCGGCGACAAGGGCGTGTTCACCACCAGGACACCCAGCCTGCGCCTCATGCCCGCCCAACTGCTGGGCGCCGCCGGGCTGCCGCTCGTCTCCGCCACCGCCCGCAGCGTGCCCGTCACCTTCCAGGCGCTGCGCGGCGGCAAGGTGACCGGCGCGCTCTCGCAGCGTCTGACCTTCCTCCCCGACGACGGCACCTACGCGCAGGCGCTCGCCCCCACGGTGCCCGGCACTGCCCCGCTCGGCCGGTCCGTCACCGTCTCCTACGACCTCACCGGCGTCCGCGATCTGGACGACCCGCGGCTGGTGCTGTCCTCCGTGGGCCACTACACGCCCAGCGCGGCAGTCGACGACTTCAACGTCCAGTGGTCCACCCCGCTCACCCGGACCAAGGGCACCGTGACGATCCCCGCATCCGCGTTCACGGCAGGCGGCGCCGGACTCTACGGCGTCGGCATCCAGCAGGCCGACCTCTACGGAGTGCTCCCCGTCTACGGCGACTTCCGCGCCCTGCGCGTCGGCCCAGGTGCCGGCGAACGGCCCGACGCCCCGCTGCTGTCCACGGACGGCTACACCCGCGCGCATGCCGCCGACACTGCCCGTAGCGCGCCGAAGGCGACCGTGAACTGGGACGCGACCGGCGTGTCGGGCGCGGACGGCGCCGAGTTCGAGGTGATGTCGCCCGGGCCCACGCTGTACGGCTCGCTGAACACCGCCACCAACCAGAACGGAAGCCACCACGACGACGACGGTTTCAACCACCCGTCCACGCTCACCGTCACACTGCCCGCGGTGAAGGGCCACACCGTGCTGGACCTGTCGGCGCTCGGACTGCCGACCGGACTGCAGTACCCGGTGCGGGTACTCGCGACCCGGCACGGCTCACCGATCGGCCAGGCGTCCCCGACGTCCTTCCTGCAGTACCGCGACGGGGATCCGGTCGCCGGCACCGTGGAGAGCTTCACCGTCTCGGGCGGCAAGGCGCTGGTCTCCACCGACTCCTTCACCCTGACGGGTGGCGACGAGGTGTACCACCTGGACCGTTCCGCCACCACCGGCTACGACCTCACCACCGGCACCGTCGGGGCCTCCTTCGCCGAGTCCACCGACGGGCAGACGATGCAGGAGGTCCTCGGTACCGACCCGGCCGGCGGCCACGCTCTGATCATCCACACCCCGTTCGCCGGCTCGGAGGCCTCCATCGACGTGGAGAACCCCGCTACCGGTGCCCCGGTGAAGGTCACCGCGCTCTCCGATCTGATCGGCGGCACCGCCTATCTCGAGGGCGGCACCGTGGACCCGGTCCGCCACCGCGGCCTGGTCACCACCTACGAGCCCGACAGCGGCCTCAGCCGCGTCTGGCCGGTGGACATGAAGACCGGACGGGTCGGTAAGTCGCTGGCCCTGAACCCGGACAACCTGTACCGCTCCTACAACAGCGTCTCGGTGGACGCCTCCACCGGCGAGGTCTTCGTCGCCACCGGCGGAACGATGGGCCCGTGCCTGGGCGGCCGCGTCCCCTACGGCGCGGTGGGCGCGGACTTCGGCACCGGCACCGTCACACCCGTCACCTCGCTACCGCTGTGCGTGTCGGCGCTGCTGCCCGACGGCAGGGGCGACAAGGTCTACGCCGCCATCGGTGCCGCCCAGCCCAACCCCGAGGGCGGCGAGTTCCCCACCAGCACCTGGCTGACCGCCGACCAGAAGACGCTGACCCCGTCCACCACCGTCGACACCGGCACCCGCGGCCCGGTCTGGCCGGCCCTGGACAGCACCCACCAGGTCGCCGTGGAGGCGAGCCTCTACGAGAGCGGAGTCGAGACCGACAACAACGCCATGAGCGAGATCACCGTGCTGAACCCGGCGACCGGCGAGGTGCTGGCACGCCACGCAGTGGCCAACCTCGTGGCCTCCACCATCGCCGGTTCCAACTTCGACTTCACCGGCCGTCAGGGACTCTTCCTCGACCCGCACACCCGCACGGGCTGGGTCGTGAACGGTTGGGGCACGGGACTGGAGCGGTTCTCCTACTGACGTCCGGGCCAAGGCCGGGCCCGAACCGCACGTCGGGCCCGCGCCGTACCCGCGGCCATGTGTCCGACGTCATCGCGGGCACGGCGGCAGCCGCCGGACGCAGGCAGGTCCTGACTCCCCGTCCGTTCCTGGACGGGGACCGGTCTCTCGGGCGCGTCCGTGACGATGCCCGATCCGGCGGCTGCCGCACCGTCCCCGACTCCCTCTGGTCCAGCCGCCGTAGGAGCCTCGGCCCTGCGAGTGTCCGCACACACGGCAGGCAGGTGGTCCAGAGTTCAATTACTTACTTGTCCGTGTGCCGATGATCAGATTCGGTCCACCAGTGATCCAGGAGTGAGTGTGCATTATCTGTTCGCGCGAAGATCGGGTGCTTGGGCAGCTGCGGTCCTCGCCGCCGCGCTGACCGTCCCCGGGACGGCCCACGGCGCGACGCCTCGTCCGGCCCCGCAAGCCGTCGGCGACGGGTCCCCCGGAGCGGGCGGCCTGCCGGTCACGGTGACGGTGACGCTGATCACCGGCGACAGGGTGACGGCGATTCAGGAGCCTGACGGATCGGTGTCGGTGGACGACATCAAAGGTGTGACCGGAGCGGAGGCCTCGGCACGCGTCGTGGTCGAGGGCCGGGACACCTTCGTGTATCCCGACAGCGCCATGCCCTACATCGCGGCGGGACGGCTCGACAAGCAGCTCTTCGACATCACCCAGTTGACGGCCCAGGGTTACGACGACGCCCACATGAGCGCCCTCCCGTTGATCGTCACGCACACTCCGGCCGGGAGCGGTGCCCCCGGCGGGCGGCTGCGGTCCGACGGTCCGCTGCCGGGCGCGAGAACGACCCTTGCTCTCCCGTCCGTCCACGGAGAGGCCGTCGAGGCTCGGCGGTCGACGGCACCCGTCTTCTGGGACGCTCTGACCGACGACGGCGGACGGGCCGCCCTGCGGACGGCGGGGAGGATCGACGCGGCTTCCGGCGGTACGACGGGACCCTCCTTCGCGGCGGGTGTCGACAAGGTGTGGCTCGACGGCAGGGCGCGGGCGGACCTCGCGGACACCACGGCGCAGATTGGCGCCCCCGCGGCGTGGAAAGCGGGGGCGACCGGCGCGGGCGTCCGGGTGGCGGTGCTCGACTCGGGTGTGGACGCCACACATCCGGATCTGGCCGACCGCATTGTGGGGGCTCGTAGTTTCGTCGAGGGAGAGGACGTCGCCGACCGCAACGGACATGGGACGCACACCGCGTCCACGGTGGCCGGAACGGGAGCCGCCTCCGGCGGAAAGGAGCGCGGAGTCGCCCCCGGCGCAGACCTGATAGTCGGCAAGGTCCTGGACGACAGCGGATCGGGCCCCATATCCGGCATCATCGCCGGCATGGAGTGGGCGGCACGGACCGAGCACGCCAAGGTCATCAACATGAGCCTGGGCACGCCGGCGTGGCACACCCAGGACGACCCGCTGAGTCAAGCGGTCAACCAGCTCAGTGCGGAGACCGGTGCCCTCTTCGTCATCGCCGCGGGCAACTCGGGGAACAACCCGTACAGCGTCAGCGCACCGGGAACGGCGGACGCCGCTCTCACCGTCGGCGCGGTGGACGCCACCGACCACCTCGCGGACTTCTCCAGCGCGGGACCGCGGATGAACGACGACGCTCTCAAGCCCGACCTCACCGCTCCGGGGGTGGACGTACTGGCCGCCCGCTCGCAGCTGATGAGCTCGGGCGAGGGCTACTACCGTACGGACAGCGGCACTTCGATGGCCGCGCCGCATGTCGCCGGGGCAGCGGTGCTGCTGGCCCAGAAGCATCCGACCTGGACCGGCCGGCAGCTCAAGGACGCTCTGATGAGCACCAGCGCCCGCACCCCCGGCTACAGCCCCTACCAGGCCGGCACCGGCCGACTCGACGTGGGCACGGCGTACCTTCAGGACCAGGTCGTCGCGAGCGGGTCCGTCGACGCGGGGCTCGTCCCCTGGTCGAAGGACCGCAAGCCGAAGCCGGTGAAGCGGCAGATCACCTACACCAACACGACCGGGCACCCGATCACCCTGCGCCTCCAGGTGGACCGCGGAGACGCACCCGCGGGGGCGTTCACCCTCGCGGCCGACCGGGTCACGGTGCCGGCGCGCGGAACCTCGACGGTGACCCTCGTGGCAGATCCCCGGGGGCTGCGGCCGGGACAGTACGCCGCCCAGGTCACCGCCGGCTTCGCGACCGGCTCCGTGCACACCGCCGCGGGCCTGTCCGTCGAGTCCGAGAAGTACGGTCTGACGGTTCACCTCAAGGACCGCGCGGGCAAGCCCGTCAGCGGCGAGGTCGAGATCACGGGAGCCGACGGGAAGACCACGATCATGTGGGTCCCGAACGGCACTCTCACCAGCCGCTGGGCCCCCGGCTCCTACACCGTCGTCTCCACCTTGGACGTGCCGGGCCGCAACGGACCGCACTCCCTGGGATACGCCGTACTCGCCGCTCCCGAGCTGAAGCTGACGTCCGACATGAACGTCGACCTGGACGCGTCACACCTCCGCCGGATCAAGGTGGCCACGCCGAAGCCGACTTCGGTCACCACCGCCAGGATCGACCTGTACCGTTCCTTCACCTCCAGCCGGCCGACGCCCGCCGACGACCGGGCGCTGCACGAGATCCTCATGCCCTCACCGGCGTACGACAGCCTCTGGGCGCTTCCCAGCAAGGGCAAGGTGACCCAGGGCTGTTTCGTCTTCACCACCCGGATCCGTGCCAAGCAGACGCCGCTGACCATCACCTACGGCGGGCACCGTCTGGATGAGGCATTGCTGGTCCAACCGGGATCCGCGTCGTTCCACGACGGCTCCGCACACGTGGACGCGGTCTTCGCCGGCAACGGCGCGCCCGCCGACTACACCGGCCTGCACGCCCGCGGCAAAGCCGTCGTCGTGCGCCGCAGTGACGAGGTGACGCCGGCGGACCAGGCGGCCGCGGCGCATGCGGCGTCAGCGGCCATGCTCCTCGTCGTCAACGACGGCGACGGCCGTGGGTACGACTGGTACGGCGATCGGGACCGGACGACAACCGGCCCCCTCCCGGTCGCCTCGGTCGCCCAGGACGACGGAGAACGCCTGATCCGCACCCTCACGGCCGCCGGAAAGAGGAGGGCCGGTCTGGCAGTCGAAGCCCACCCCGCACCGGCGTACCTGTACGACCTGGCCGACTACCATCGGGGAGGAGTGCCGCAGGACCCCTCGCCGGACACGGACCCCGGCAGCCTCGCCCGCATCGACAACACCTTCTCCGCGCCCGCCGGCAAGCAGATCCTCGAGAGCCGGGAAGACAGCCCGTCGTACGAGTACTGGCCTGCCGCCTACCCCTACGCCGTGTACGGGGGAACGCGCGTTCCTCCCTTCCCGCGGGAACCGGTGACCGCCCGGCACCGCACCGACTGGGTCTCCGCCGGAAACGGCGTCACATGGCAGCAGTACGCGTCCATCGACGGATGGTCGACCTTCACCGACATCACGAGCTACCGACCGCGCAGCGTCCAGGGCGAGCACTGGTTCGGCCCGATCACCCGGCCGCGGATGCTCAGCTTCGAGGTGCCGCACCGTGTCGGAGACGCCATGGGCGGCACACTCGCGGGATTCGGCGACGGGGGGTCCGCCCACAGCGGTGACACGGGTCTGATGTCCCGGAGCTTCGCGCTCTACCAGGGCGACAGGCTCCTGATGCAGAACGGCCCGCGGCCCGACTTCGGAGTCGGCGACCTCGCACCCCAGAAGCTGCCGTACCGGCTCGTCGCCGACACGCAGGGAAACCCCGACCTGACCCCCTACTCCTCGACCACGCACACGGAGTGGACGTTCGTCTCCGGCAGCGCCGAAAATCAAGCCATCCCTCTGGCCCAACTCGACTACGGAACGGACCTGGACGACAAGGGGCGTGCGGCACGCACCTCGGACTTCTCGGTCGACCCCGTCGTGGTCGGCAGCGACGCCGCGAAGGACGCCGTCTCAGCGGTCGGACTGGAGGTGTCCTATGACGACGGCGCCTCCTGGCACCGGCAAGTCCTGAAGGACGACCAGGGCTCATGGCGGACCCGGCTCCACGCCCCGGCCCGGGCGACCTACGTGTCCATCCGCGTCACGGCCGAGCAGCGAAACGGCGGCGGTGTCCGGCAGACCATCAACCGGGCCTTCGGTCTTAGACGTTGTTTCTTATGGTGCGTCTGAACACGCACGCTGGAGGGCATCGAAGGCTGCGCCGGCGGAGTCGGCAGGGAAAAGCCGCAGGACGGTGG
>NZ_JBVJNZ010000033.1:0-37664 GCF_055583445.1 Streptomyces sp. NPDC104761
CTTTTCCCCCCTAAGCAACGAAAACACCGGCAACACACACACCCCCCCCCCCCCCCCCCCCCCCCCCCCCCCCCCCCCCCCCCCCCCCCCCCCCCCCCCCCCCCCCCCCCCGTTTCCGGGGCCCGGACGACGGATCGGAGAACCCTCTCGGCGTTCCGCCGAAGTGGCCGTAGGATCAGCACACTTCAGAGGGGGACATGACAGCCGGGGGCAGGGCAACCGAGCGGCGTGCGTCCCTCCTTTCCACGGGGAGGATCCACCTTGGCGCGTCACGCCTTCGTGTCCGCGGCGGTCGCCGTCGCCGCGTCCGCCGCGCTGGTCACCGCCTTCGGTCCGGTGGGCACCGCGGTCGCGGTCGGCACCGCGCAGGAGACGGTCGTACCGGCCACCTACCGCAGCTCGAACCTCACGGCCTCAGTCCTCTACACCAACTCCGCCTCCGGCGGCGACGGCGCGGGGGCCCAGGGCGTCTTCCACCAGCTGGAGGGCCACTCACGAGCGGTCTGGACGCGGTACTCGGACGGCGCGTCCTTCGACACACCGCCGGCGCCGAGCGGCAGCACGTACTTCAACAGCGGCACCGGCAGCGATGTCCTCGCCTACCGCTACGCCGACGGCCGTACCGACCTCTGGAACGCTGTCGACGGCACCACGAGCACCGTCCAGGTGCCTTCGGACCAGTCGGTCTACGGCGTCTTCGGCACCACCGTCGCCACCAACCAGAACGTCACCTACGCGGACGGCACCACCGGCAGGATCAAGCGCCTGCTGACACCCGGCGCCGACGGCACGACGAACGAGGTGACCGTGGGCGGGGTGCCCGACGGCATGGTCATCGGCGGTCCGGTGCGCGGAGACGCGGACGGCTTCGTCTTCCGGGCCACGCTGGACGGCTCCCCCCGCCTGGCCCAGGTCGACCCGAAGACCGGCCAGGTCACGGGCTGGACGTCCGCCCTGCCCTCCGGCACCACCATCGCGGTCAGGCTCTCGCCCGACTACGTCGTCGCCTACGCCGGGGGCAACGCCACCACGGCGTACGCGTACTCCCGCGCCGACCTGTCGGCCGCCCCGGTCGCGGTCACCCTGGACAACCCGGTGAGCACGGGGGTGTCTCCCACCGGCATCGCGATCGTCGGCGACTGGCTCGTCCACCAGCCGGGGAGCCGGGGGCCGGTCACGGCCGTTCCGATCGCGGGCGGCGCCCCGGTCACCCTGCTCGCGGCCTCGAACAGCGGGCTCTCGGTCGCCCAGGACGGCACCGCGGTCGCGGTCGGCCGCACCGGCGCCGACGACTGGGGCATCCAGCACATCACCGCCGGCGCCGACGGCAGGCCGGCCGTCACCATGGCCAAGTCGCTGCCGAAGCCGCCGTACCCGATCCAGGGGCTGTCGCTGGACCAGGGGCGGCTGGTGGAGGCGGACGAGAGCTACTCCGGGGGACGCGACACCTACGGCCGTACCGTCGCCGCGACCGGCACGCCGACGTACGGCGCGCGCTCGAACTACGACGGTACGGACGTGCTGGTGGGCACCTGCCCGGCGACGGACGTCGGCTGTTCGCAGCTGTTCGGTACGGCCTCGGGCCAGACCGTGTGGCTGGAGCGCAACGCCGGCGGCTATGACCGGCTCCGGGTGAACGGCCCCGGCCGGTACTCCTTCTGGGAAGATGACGTCCCAGTCGCCGGCCGGATCACCGACGTCTCCGGCGGGTACGTCCTCTACACCACCGACACCCAGCAGTACGTCTACGAGATCGGTGACAGCGCGGGACCCAAGGTCACCCGCACCCCCGGTGCCGCCGCCCTCTCCGGCGAGCTGCTCTGGACCGCGAGCGCCACGGTCCCCGGGCAGGTCAGTGCCTACGACCTGGCGGCGAAGAAGACCGTCGAGACGCTCACCCTCGACAACGGCGGCTGCGCACCCACCGAACTCCAGGCCGACGGCCGCTACCTGTACTGGAACTGCGGTGGCACGGCGGCCGGGGTGTACGACCGTACGGCGAAGAAGTCGGTGCCCGTGCCCGCCGACGAGGCGAAACTCGGGGACGGGTACGTCGTCACGCACGACAAGGAGGCCGGACAGCTGGTGCTGACCGCCGTCGCCGGCGGGAGCCCCGTCAGCCGGGTCATCGGCGAACTGCCCGACACGGGTGTCTCGCAGCGGGACGTGCGCTGGACGGTCGACGAGTCCGGGGCGAACGCGGCCTACGTCGACGACAAGGACCAGATCCACCTCGTACCGTCCGGGGTATCGCAGCAGCCCCTGCGACTGCTCTCCCCGGCGCAGAACGCGGCCTGGGTCGACCCCACGCCGGTCGACACGACCGCGGACACCCTGACCACCCTGCTGCTGTCGAAGCCGGCCGCGGGATGGCAGCTGACCGTGCGTTCGAAGGCGACCGGGAAGGTCGTGGACAGCGAGAACAGCGGCGCCGAGGTGCGCGGTGAGCTGAAGGTCGGCTGGTTCGGCATGGACCGGACGGCCCCCGGGGACGTGCCGCTGCCGAACGGGGCGTACGCGTGGACGCTGTCCGTCCCGCCCGCCGACGGGACAGGGGCGAACCTCCAGGTGACCGGTTCGGTGCGGATCGAGACCGGCAGCCCGGTACGCCACGACCACGTCGGCGCCGACGGCATCGGTGACCTGCTCACCCTCAACTCCTCGGGGTCGACGCTGACCTTCCAGCAGGGCACCGGCAAGGGCGGCTTCGCGGGGACGGTCTCCGGGAAGGGCTGGTCGACGAAGACGCTCGCCGTGCCGTACGGCGACCTGAACAACGACCGCTGCAACGACGTGCTGGTCCGCACGCCGGCCGGCGCGCTGCGCGCCTACAAGCCCGCCTGCGGCGCCGCGCTCACCTCGTCGACGCCGTACACGACGATCGGGGCGAGCGGCTGGAACCAGTACGACGTCCTCACCTCGCCCGGTGACCTGAACAAGGACGGCCGCCCCGACCTGCTCGCCCGCAACGCCTCCACCGGCGCGGTCTACCTCTACAGGACGACCAGCACGGGCAAGCTCTCCGCGCGCGTGCAGCTGTACGGCAACTGGAAGACGTACAAGAAGGTCGTCGGCGCCGGGGACCTGAACGGCGACGGCATCGGGGACCTGGTCGCGCAGGACAGGGCGAACAACCTGTACCGGTACTACGGCACCGGCAAGGGCACCTTCGGGAGCCGGGTGCGGATCGCCACCGGGTGGGGAGCGTCGTACAACGCGGTCGTCGGCGTCGGCGACATCACCGGGGACGCGCGGAACGACCTGGTCGCGCGCGACACGGCCGGGAACCTGTACCGGCTCAGCGGCAGCGGCAAGGGGACGTTCGCGTCCCGGGTGAAGATCGCGACGGGCTGGCAGGGCTACAAGGGCCTTTTCTAGCCAACTTGTGACGCATGTCACGCCCCCAGGGAGGGAATCGCTGGGGGCATGACAGATGACGCGACAGCCAAGTCGCTCTCCGGCCCGGCTCCCGGCGCGCTCTCCGACGAGGAGCGGCTCGCCCAGCTCGGCTACACCCAGGTCCTGGCCCGCCGTATGTCGGCCTTCTCGAACTACGCGGTCTCCTTCACGATCATCTCGGTCCTCTCCGGCTGTCTCACCCTCTACCTCTTCGGCATGATCACCGGCGGACCGGCCGTGATCACCTGGGGCTGGGTGGCCGTAGGCCTGATGACCCTCTTCGTCGGCCTCTCGATGGCCGAAATCTGCTCGGCGTACCCGACCTCGGCAGGCCTCTACTTCTGGGCCCACCGCCTCGCGCCGCCCCGCAGCGCCGCCGCCTGGGCGTGGTTCACGGGCTGGTTCAACGTGCTCGGCCAGGTGGCGGTGACGGCGGGCATCGACTTCGGCGCCGCGTCCTTCCTGGGCGCGTACCTGAACCTGCAGTTCGACTTCACGGTCACCCCGGGCCGGACGATCCTCCTCTTCGCGGCGATCCTCGTCCTGCACGGCCTCCTCAACACCTTCGGCGTCCGCATAGTCGCCTTCCTCAACAGCGTCAGCGTGTGGTGGCACGTGCTGGGTGTCGCCGTCATCGTCGGCGCGCTGACCTTCGTCCCGGACCACCACCAGTCGGCGTCCTTCGTCTTCACGAAGTTCGTGAACGAGACGGGCTGGAGCAGCGGCCCGTACGTCGTGCTCCTCGGCCTCCTGATGGCCCAGTACACCTTCACGGGCTACGACGCCTCGGCGCACATGACCGAGGAGACCCACGACGCGGCGACAGCGGGCCCGAAGGGCATCGTCCGCTCGATCTGGACGTCCTGGATAGCCGGCTTCGTCCTCCTCCTCGGCTTCACGTTCGCGATCCAGTCCTACGACAAGGAACTGGCGTCCCCGACCGGCGCGCCCCCGGCCCAGATCCTTCTGGACGCACTCGGCGCGACCTCCGGCAAACTCCTGCTCCTCGTCGTCATCGGCGCCCAGCTCTTCTGCGGTATGGCCTCGGTGACGGCCAACAGCCGCATGATCTACGCCTTCTCGCGCGACGGCGCGCTCCCCTTCTCCCGCGTCTGGCACACGGTCAGCCCGCGCACCCGCACCCCCGTGGCGGCGGTCTGGCTGGCGGCCCTCTCCGCGCTCGCCCTCGGCCTCCCCTACCTGATCAACTACACGGCCTACGCCGCCGTGACGTCGATCGCGGTGATCGGGCTGTACGTCGCGTACGTGATCCCGACGCTGCTGCGGGTGCGCAAGGGCGACGCGTTCGAGCGCGGCCCCTGGCACCTGGGCCGCTGGTCACAGGTCGTCGGCGTGGTCTCGGTGACCTGGGTCGTGATCATCACCGTCCTCTTCATGCTCCCGCAGGTCTCCCCGGTCACCTGGAAGTCCTTCAACTACGCCCCGGTCGCCGTCCTGGCCGTCCTCGGCTTCGCCGCGATCTGGTGGCAGGCCTCGGCCCGCCACTGGTTCCTCAACCCGGACGGAGCACGCTCCCAGGACTCCGCCAAACTGGTCGATCTCTGACCCACCGGACCCCGTCCGTCCCACTTCTGCCACGCGACGCGGCCACGACCCCGATACCCGATCGGCCAGACGCCTCCGTCCGGCTATGCTCGGGGAGGCAACATCGCCTGGGCCGTTAGCTCAATTGGCAGAGCAGTGGACTTTTAATCCATTGGTTGTGGGTTCGAGTCCCACACGGCCTACGGATGCGGGGGCGGGTACAACTCCGCTGCCTCCGCGGTGCAGCGCTCGGATCGGCTTCGGCCGGCCCGGGCGCTGCGGCGTTTTCGGGGCCCGGTGCCGCCCGCTGGTCGCCGGCCCTGCCGTTACCGCCAGCCGCCCGTGAAGTCGCTGGTCAGTTGGGCGTTGCAGATGGTGTAGCCGCCCGAGGCGTGCGCGTTCTTCGTTTTCCCGTCGACGGTGACCGAGCAGTTGATGTCACCGGATCCCTGCAGCTGTGCCATCACGTCGACGTACAGGGCCCGGTCCTTCAGCGGCAGCGTCGCCTCGAACCTGCCGTTCCTGAAGGTGCCCTTGCGGGTGTCGGTGTCGGAGCCGTAGGTGATGTCGAGGCCGCCGAGGGCGCCGGCCGGGGCGGAGCCCCACACCTTGAAGACGACGGTGTGCGCGGGCGTGCCGCCCTTCGGGGTGCCGTTCTGCTTGGCGTCCTCGGCCTTCCCGGCGCTGCTCCCGCCTTCGGCGGCGCCGGCCTTCGCGGCCGACGGCGTCGCAGCGGCCTTGCCGTGGCCGGAGCCGCCGACCGCCGCGCCGATCAGCACGACCAGGCCGATCAGGCCGAGACAGCCCAGCCCCAAGATCTTGCCCGCGCCGGGCCTCTGCCGCGGCGGCTCCGCCTGGAACGGCGGTGCGCCGTAGGGCTGCTGGTCGTTCATGGGTCCCCCTGGTCGTTTTGCTGGTTGATGTGCGTTGTGTGACAGATGTGGACGCTGTGCGGTTGCCGTTGCCCGACGGATTCACCCGAACGTGGGTACGGGGCCGCGCGTCGCCAGGGGGTGGTGGAACGGTCAACGCCCGTTGATGAGGCGGTCTGCGTGGCCCCTACATTGATCAAAGCCGGTGCAAATTTTGAGGGCGCCGGTGAACCGGTGCCGTCCCGTCGGCGCTCGCCTCCCCCCGACCTGGCTTAATCTCCCCACAGTTCCAGCGAACACATGACTGGATTTCAGGGGTCGCACGCGCCGAACGCCGGTGCCTTCAGCGGCCGGGGGGAGAACACGCGTTCATGGGACGCAGACATCCGCTGCTGGCGTCCGCGGGCCTGGCGGCCCTGCTCGTCGGCTGCCTCGGATCGGGCGCCGCGCACGCGGACCCGGTCGCGGGTTCGGCGCTGTACGTCGACGACGGGGCCGCCGGCTGCAGCGACACCGGTCCCGGCACGGCGGCGCAGCCCTTTTGCCAGATCCAGCCGGCCGCGGACGCCGCGACCGCCGGCGAAACCGTCTGGATCACGGGAAACCGCACCTACGCACCGGTGACCATCCGGTCCAAGGGCACGGCGGACGCACCCGTCAGGTTCTTCGCCGCAGCCGGCAGCCGCTCGTCCGTCACCGTCGGGGGCAGCGGCGTCCCGGCGGTCACGTTCGACGGTGCCCAGTACGTCGACATGGCCGCGATCCGGGTCGGCGGGGCCAGGACCACCGCCCTGGCCGTCACGGGCTCGCAGCACATCACCTACCGCGACACCTACGCGCAGAGCACCTCCACCGGCGCCACCTCGGTGGTCGCGGTCGACGGAGCCTCCTCCGACATCTCGCTCGTCCGCGTCCGTGTCTCCCAGGTGTCCGGGCGGGGCTTCAGCAGTGCCGCCGGGGCACGGAACATCACGCTCGCCGACGACTCCTTCCTCGACCAGGGTGTCTCGGCCGTGGGCACCACCGGCATCGACCTCGCGGGCGACACCTTCACCACGATCTGCGGCGACGCGATCAGCCTGACCGACGGCACTTCGGGCTCGGTGGAGAACGTCGTCGCCCAGAGCGGCGGTACGACGTGGTGCTCCGGTACCGGCACCCCGGCCGAGATCACGGTGGACGCCACCTCGGCCCCGCAGGTCACCGCGGACTACAACGCGGTCAACCCGTTGCCGGCCGGCACGGACTACGACTGGGCCGGCACCGCGTACACCACCGCGCAGGCGTTCGGGGCGGACACCGGGCAGGGCACCCACGACCTGGACCAGACGGACCTGACGATCCCCGCGTTCGGGCAGCCCGCCGAGCACTCACCGCTCGTCGACTCGGGCGACTCCGACGCGCCCGGCGAGCAGCCCACGGACATCAACGGCCATGCCCGGGTCGACGACCCCCTGGTCCCGGACACCGGGGCGGGCGCCGGCCACGTCGACCGCGGAACGGTGGAGTTCCAGGACCCGCTCACCGTGAGCGGTGTCGCCATGGGCTCCGGGTACGTCGGCATTCCGGAGACCGCCACCGCGCGGATCAGCAACCCGTGGTCGGACCCGCTGGACTGGCTGACGTACACCTTCGACTTCGGGGACGGCACGACCGTCACCACCACCACCGGATCGGCCACCCACACCTACACCCGGGCCACCACGGGCAGCGGGGTCCAGGTCGTCGTGCTGGTGGACAGGGCGGACGGCACCCGGATGGGCGGCGCCGACGTCTGGCACCAGGTCGGACCGGTACCGGACCTCACCGCCACGGTCGGCTGCGGGACCACCCCCTCGGTGCCGGATGCGGCCACCTGCCAGTACGACGTCGACTACGACCCGTACGCGATCACGGGTGACACGATCACCTTCGGCGACGGGTCCAAGGCCGTCTCCGCCGCCGCTCTGAGCGGCACGCTGAAGCACACCTTCCCGGCTCCCGGCACCTACACCGTCACGCAGAAGATCACCGACGCCGGCGGCCGGACCGTCACCGAGACCGCCGCCGCCACGGTCGGCGCCGCCTTCGTCAGCCAAGGTCCCAGGCGCTTGCTGGACACCCGGAACGGCACGGGCGCGCCCAAGCGGACCGTGGGCGCCGGCGGTGTGGTCCGGCTCAAGGTCCTCGGCGTGGGCGGCGTCCCGTCCTCCGGGGTCACGGCGGTGACGCTGAACGTGACCGACACGGGTGCCACCGCCGCCGGCTATGTGACGGTCTACCCGGACGGCACCGCCCGCCCGACCGCCTCGAACCTCAACTTCCAGGCCGGCCAGGTCAACCCGAACCTGGTCACCGTCAAGGTGGGCACCGACGGCTACGTGGATCTCTACAACGCGCACGGCAGGGTGAACCTCGTCGCCGACCTGGAGGGCTACTACACCACCAGGGCAGTCAAGGACACGCAGGACATGTCCGCCCTGGCCGTGGTGGCTCCCACCCGGGTACTGGACACCCGCTCCGGCACCGGTGCGCGCAAGGGCGCGGTCGGCCCCCGCAGCACCACGACCGTCACCCTGCCGACGTACACGCGGGGCGGGGCTACCGTCGCCGCCGTCCTCAACGTGACGGTGACCGGGGCCACCGGCAGCGGTTACATCACCGTCGCCTGTGACGGACCCAACCCGCCGACCACGTCCACCCTCGACTACCGGGCCGGGCAGACCGTCTCCAACCTGGCCGTCCCCTGCGCGTACTCCGGCCTGTTCCACATCTACAACAGCGCAGGGCACGTCCAGCTGATCGCCGACCTCCAGGGCGTGTACACCGACGACCTGGCCAACTCGGGCGGCGACCCGAGTGCCTGCGTCGGCGGACCGTACGTGGCGACCACACCCGCCCGTTTCCTCGACACCCGTACCGGGCTGGGCGCACCCCGCAGGGTGCTGGGCGCGAACGGCACCCTCACCGTCAAGGTCGCCGGTGTCCACGGGGTCCCGGCAACGGCCTCCGCGGTGCTGGTCAACCTCACGGGGGTCACCCCGACCGCCACCACCCACCTGACCGCCTACGGCGACGGCAGCCTGCCCGGCGTGTCCAACGACAGCCTCACCGCGGGCGGGACCCGTCCGGTCCTGGCCGTGATCCCGGTCGCGGCCGATGGCACCGTCCACATCCACAACGCGGCAGGCTCGGTCAACGTCCTTGCAGACCTGGAGGGTTACTTCGGCTGACCGGCCGGTGACCGGCCGGCGCTCCCGCGCGGCCGCGGTGAAGGAAGTGACGGCGACGGTGGTGCTCATCGCACCCGCACCCCTGTCAGCTCCCCGTCGCCCACCTCGTGCAGGTTGCCGGTGAACTCGGCTGCCGAGGCGAGCAGTTCGCGGAAGGGGGCCACCTGGTCGCGGTGGCTGACCGCGTTGTCGACGGCGAGGACGCCGTACGGTCTGAGAACGCGTCGCAGGTGCGGCCAGTAGCCCGGCGTACGCAGGGCGCTCGGCGTCGAGCACGACGAGGTCGAGGGATGCGTCCGGGGTGCCGGCCAGGGTCTCGGTACCGTCGGCGTGGCGGACGTCCGCGTACTCCCGTACTCCCGCCCGCTCCAGGTTGGCCAGGGCCGCGGTGACCCGGGCGGCGTCGGTGTCCACGGTCGTCGGGCGGCCGCCGGTGGCGCGGAGGGTGTCGGCGAACCAGATCGCCGAGCAGCCGTTGGAGGTGCCGATCTCCAGGACGGACCTGGCACGCCGGGCCCTGATCAGCGTGGAGATCAGCCGGGCCGCGTCCGGAGTCATGCTGCGCAGCCTCAGCAGTCGGTCGGTCGGCCGGCGGGACGTCGTGCGCCCGGCCCTCCTGGTGGAGGTCGTCGAGAACACGTGCCGGCCGGTCGTCCACGAAGGCTCCCCTTGTCGGTGTGCCTGCCGTTGGCAGCACACCGCGTCCGGCGGTGCTCAGCCCGCGTTGAGCTCCGTCAGCTCGGCCAGCGGCAGCGTGTGCTGGGTGTGCAGGACCTTGGCGCGCAGGTAGCGGACGTTGTGGGCGGTGCTGAAGACGCCGGTCGGGACGCGGTCCCGGACGGTGACGCCGAGGCCGCGCAACTGCTCCGCCTTGTCAGGGTTGTTGGAGAGCAGGTCCAGGTCGGTGAGGCCGAGGGCGCTCAGCATCTGGGCGGCGGCGGTGTAGTCGCGGGCGTCCTCGGGCAGGCCGAGGGCGGCGTTCGCCTCGTAGGTGTCGAGGCCCTGGTCCTGGAGGGCGTAGGCGTCGAGCTTGTTGTAGAGGCCGATGCCGCGGCCCTCCTGGCGCAGGTAGAGCAGGACGCCGCCGCGCTCGGCGATGCGCTCGACGGCCTCGCGCAGCTGGGGTCCGCAGTCGCAGCGGGCCGAGCCGAAGACGTCGCCGGTCAGGCACTCGGAGTGCAGGCGCACCAGCGGGAGGGTTCCGGGGGCGGGCTCCCCCAGGACGACGGCGACGTGCTCCTGGCCGTCGGTCAGGCCATGGAACGTGACGAGTTCGGCGTTGACGCTGTAGCCGTCGTTGAAGCGCAGCGGGACCCGGACGCGGGCGCGCTGGGTGGCGGCGGGGAAGTCGGTCATCGGGTTCTCCAGTGGGACGTCGCGGGGCGCCTGCTTCAGATTTGAAGCAGATCCACGGCTGGAACCCTACCTCATGCTTTAAATTTGAAGCAACAGATTTCCGTGCGGTTTCGGGAAATCAAGCGCACGGACAGGGGTCAGGAACCGGAACAGGGCGACGACGACCGGCGCCGCCACGGCAGCTCGTCCGACGTCGGCCGTGGAGTCGACTCGTCACCCTCCAGCGCCCGCGCGATCACGGAGCTGATCTCCTCGAGCTGCTCCACCTGCTCGGCGGAGAGATGGTCGAAGACCGCCGCCCGAACCGTCTCCACGTGGCCGGGCGCCGTGCGCTCCAGCACCGCCATGCCCTCGTCCGTCAGGATCGCGAAGCTGCTGCGCTTGTCCCACTGGCAGTCCTCGCGCCGGATCAGCCCGTCCTTCTCCAGCCGGGTCACGGCGTACGTCAGCCGGCTGCGGGTGATCTTCGACTTCTCGGCGAGGTCGGTCATGCGCAGCTTGCGCTCCGGTGCCTCGGAGAGGTTGGCCAGGATGCCGTAGTACAGATGGGGCATGCCGGCGTCCTGCTGGAGCTGCCGGTCGATCGCGTCCTCCAGGAGGTGCGTCGCCGCCATGTAGGCGCGCCAGGCGCGCTGCTCCTTCGGAGTGAGCCAGCGAGTCGTCATGTCACCAGTGTAGGTTTGTTTCAAAGTTTAACCAAGCGTCCATGTCAGAGCGGGCAGGCCGATCGCCGATCCCGGCCGGCCCGTCGGCCAGCCCGCCCGCCGCCAGGAATGAGCGCGTCCGATGCCGTACCCCTACGTCCTGCTGTCCGCCGCCGTCTCCCTCGACGGCTTCCTCGACGACACCGGCCCCGACCGGCTCCTGCTCTCCTCTCCCGCCGACTTCGACCGCGTCGACGAGGTACGGGCCTCGACCGACGCCATCCTGATCGGCGCCGGCACCATCCGCGCGGACAACCCCCGGCTCCTGGTCAACTCCCCGGAGCGGCGCGCGGCCCGGACCGCCGCCGGCCGGGCCGAGTACCCCCTCAAGGTCACGGTCACCGCGACCGGCGACCTCGACCCGGACGCGCAGTTCTGGCACACCGGCGGCGAGAAGATCGTCTACACGACGGACGAGGGCGTGCGGCGGGCCCGCGCCCGCGGGATCGCCGCCGACACCGTCTCCCTCGGCACCGACCTCGACTGGCGGCTGCTCCTGGAGCACCTGCACGACGTACGGGGCGTACGGCGGCTGATGGTCGAGGGCGGCGGCACCGTGCACACCCAGCTTCTCAAGGAGGGCCTGGCCGACGAGCTCCAGCTGGTGCTCGCGCCCCTCTTCGTCGGCGACCCGAAGGCGCCGCGCCTCTTCGGTCCCGGCGGGTACCAGGCCGGACGGCTGCGGCTCCTGGAGACCCGCCGTATCGAGGACGTCGTGCTCATGCGCTACGAGCCCACGGCCCCCGGCACCGGCGGGTCGGCGTCCGCCGCGGACCGGCACTGGCTGCGGCTCGCCTGTGAACTGGCGGCCGAGTGCCCGCCCTCGCGGACCGCGTTCAGCGTGGGCGCGGTGGTCGTCGCGGCGGACGGCACGGAACTGGCCCGCGGCCACTCCCGCGAGGTCGGCGACCCCGTGGTCCACGCGGAGGAGGCGGCCCTGGCCAAGATCCCCGCGGACGATCCCCGGCTGGCCGCGGCCACCGTCTACACCAGCCTCGAACCCTGCACCCACCGCGCCTCCCGCCCGCACCCCTGCGCCGAGCTGATCCTCAGGGCCGGGGTACGGCGGGTGGTGACGGCATGGCGCGAGCCGGACACGTTCGTGGCGGCGGCCGACGGGACGGGGACGCTGCGGGAGGCGGGGGTGGAGGTGCTGGTGCTGGGGGAGTACGAGGGACTGGCGAAGGCGCCGAACGGGCATCTCGCCGGCTGACCGAGCGGGGCCGGACCCCTCCGGTCCTGGCCTGATCCCGGGCCCGCCGCTTCGGCGTGCACGGACCCGCTCCTGCGCGTGAGTCTTAACCCGTGTGACTCCGCCTCTTCGGATGGCGTATGCTGGTGTCACCGACGCGGGGTGGAGCAGCTCGGTAGCTCGCTGGGCTCATAACCCAGAGGTCGCAGGTTCAAATCCTGTCCCCGCTACTGAAACCCAGGGCCGGAATCCGAGATTCGAGGATTCCGGCCCTGAGTCATATCCGGGCACGTGTTCCCCGTCACACACTTCCGGACTCATCCGCCCGGCCCACACCGTTCGCACCACCCGCTCACAGCCGCAAACCTGGACGGACAGGCAGCGAAGACACCGGACGCATCGAACACGGCGAGCGCATCGAACGCGGCGAGCGCATCGAACGCGGCGAGCACCTCGCACACGGCGAGCGCATCGAGGACATGGGACGGCAGGGGGGCGCGTGGTGGGCCGTGCAGAGGCGGAGCAGGGCGGTCCGGCGTCCGCCCGCATCCTCGCCCGCTTCCTGCCCGCGCTGCTGATCTGCGCCGGTGTCTGTTACGACCTCCTCACCCCCCCGCCCTTCACCGCGGTCCCCTTCTTCACGGCCGCCCCGCTGATCGCCGCGCCCCTCTCCTCGCTGCGCACCACCCTCCTCACCGGCCTGGCCGCGCTCCTGGCCGCCTACGCCGTGCACGCGCGGTTCGCCCTTCTCCCGTACGCCGACGCCGGCACCGAGATCCTCACGGTGGCCACCGTCGCCGTCCTCGCCGTCGGCATCAACCGGATCGTCCGACGCGGCGACCAGCGCCTCGCCTCCGCCCGCGAGGTCGCCGAGGCCGCCCAGCGGGCCGTGCTGCCCGAGCCCGCCGAGCGGATCGGCGGCTTCGAGATCGCCGCCCGCTACGAGGCGGCCCAGGAGGGGACCTTCATCGGCGGCGACCTGTACGCCGTCCAGGACACCCCGTACGGCGTGCGGCTGGTCGTCGGCGACGTCCGCGGCAAGGGGATGGGCGCGGTCGCCGCCGTCGCCGTGGTCATCGGCGCCTTCCGGGAGGCCGCCGAGCAGGAGGCCACGCTGGAGGCGGTGGCCGGCCGGCTGGAGCGGGCGCTGGCGCGCGAGGGCGTCCGGCGCGGCGGCGTCGACGCCCAGGAGGGGTTCACCACCGCCGTCCTTGCCGAACTCCCGCACGGCGACGGCACGCTGCGGCTCGTCAACCGCGGTCATCCGCCGCCCCTGCTGCTGCACGACGACGGCGAGGTGCGCCCGGTGCGGGTGCCGGAGGCCGCGCTGCCGCTCGGGATGGGCGAGCTGGGGGCGTGGCCCGACCGGGCGGCCGAGCACGTGTTCCCGAGCGGCGCCACGCTGCTGCTGCACACCGACGGCCTCTCCGAGGCGCGGGACGCGCACGGCCGGTTCTACGACCCGCAGCGGCGGCTGACCGGCCGTACCGCCACCGCCCCCGGCGCCCTGGTGGCCCGGCTCGCGGCCGAGGTGCGCCGGCACACCGGCGGCGGCATGACGGACGACATGGCGCTGCTCGCCGTACGACGGCCCTGAACGGTGGGGCGGTCACGTTCGGTGTCCGAGCAAGCGCCCTGCGCATAACAACTGAGTCGCCATCAAAACCTGTGTGACTCCTGAGCTGAGCGGCGCGCACCGTCGACTCGACCGATTTTGACCGGTCGCGGCAGGTAAGTCCAAGCTTTGAAAGCTTAATGATCAAGACGAACTGCTTGGAATCTGGTAGCCGGGTCTATTAACGTTCGATAACGCAGCGCGGTCGTCCCAGCCGTCACCCGCGACGGCTCCGTGCGCACGCGCCGAATCCCGCAAGGGAACCGGGGAACCACCACCTTGGGGTGAATCGCACGGCTACCGCCGGTAGGAAACGGCCGGTATACGCGCGTAGGAGACCTTCCCGCTCCGAACCCGTCAGCTAACCCGGTAGGCGGCGGAAGGAAAGGAGTGCGCCCGCGTGGCGTCCAACCCGCCTGCTCCGGCAGCCCCGTTCGTGCCCAGCCAGCGCCGGCCCGAGACCTTCGCCTACGGCGACTACCGCGCCGACGAGGGCCCCTTCGAGGAGTGGAACCCCACCGAGGAGTCCCTCTCCGCGGCCCGCGGCCGGCACCGGGTCGCCAAGCAGAAGGGCGGCGGGCTTGCCCGCAGCTCCACGGTTCTCGGCGTCGGCGTCATAGCCGCCGTCGGCGCGGGCGGCATGGCCAGCGCCAACACGGGCAAGCCGCCGGTCTCCATCTCGCTGCCCGACCTGCCCTCCTCGGTCGACGCCCTGCTCGGCGAGGACACCGGCCACCAGGCCACCCAGACCGCGCTCAGCAGCGTCACCACGACGACCGCCACCGACGCGGACTCCTCCTCGTCCGACGCCGGCGAGGCGCTGCGCAGCCGGATCATCGCCCAGGCCGCGCAGCAGCAGAACCAGCTCGACACCAAGGCCAGTGCCAAGGCCGTCGCCGCCGCCGACAAGGCGATCGCGGACGCCGAGGCCAAGGCGGAGAAGGCGGCCGCCGCCAAGGCAGCCGACGCCAAGGAGAAGGCCGAGGCCTCCGCGAAGCAGAAGGCCGAGCAGGCCCGCCTCGCCGCGCTCGCCAAGCAGTACACGCTGCCCGTCGTCTCGTACACGATCACCGGCACCTTCGGCCAGGCCGGCTCCATGTGGGCCTCCGGCTACCACACCGGCCTCGACTTCGCCGCGCCCACCGGCACGCTGATCAAGGCCGTGCACAGCGGCACGGTCACCGAGGCGGGCTGGGCCGGCTCCTACGGCTACCGCACGATCATCACCCTCGACGACGGCACCGAGCTGTGGTTCTGCCACCAGTCCTCGATCGGCGTCAAGGTCGGCCAGAAGGTCGCCACCGGCGACGTCATCGGCCGCGTGGGCGCCACCGGCAACGTGACCGGCCCGCACCTCCACCTGGAGGTCCACCCGAACGGCCAGGCCACCGCCATCGACCCCATGACCTGGCTGCGCGGCAAGGGCCTCAACCCCTGACCTCGACCCGGAGCGCACCGACCGGCTCCCGGCGGCCCTGACGACACCCCCCGGCGTCAGGGCCACCAGTCTTCCGAACCGCGGATTCCGCTTTTACGAGAACTTCGTACTCGACGGGATGGGCCCCCGGGCGGCCCGTGTTGAAGTGGAGCATGACTGCTCTTCGCAAACTCGGCTCCTCCGACCTCGAGGTCTTCCCGCTCGCCCTCGGCGGCAACGTCTTCGGCTGGACCGCCGACGAGGCCACCTCCTTCGCCGTCCTCGACGCGTACACGGCCGCGGGCGGCAACTTCGTCGACACCGCCGACTCGTACACGGCGTGGATCGAGGGCAACAAGGGCGGCGAGTCCGAGACCATCATCGGGAAGTGGGTGAAGGCGCGCGGCAACCGCGATGACGTCGTCATCGCGACGAAGGTCAGCCAGCACCCCGAGTACCAGGGCCTGTCCGCCGCCAACATCAAGGCCGCCGCCGACGCGTCCCTGCGGCGTCTCGGCACCGACCGGATCGACCTGTACTACACGCACTTCGACAAGCCCGAGATCCCGGTCGAGGAGATCATCGGCGCGCTGGACGAGCTGGTGCGGGCGGGCAAGGTCCGGCACATCGCCGCGTCCAACATCACGCCGGAACGGCTCCAGGAGTCCCTGGACTTCTCCGACCGCGAGGGCCTCGCCCGGTACGTGGCTCTCCAGCCCCACTACAACCTGGTCTCCCGCGACACCTACGAGGGCCCCCTCCAGGACCTGGCCTCCCGCACCGGCCTCGCGGCCGTCCCCTACTTCTCGCTGGCCGCCGGCTTCCTCACCGGCAAGTACCGCCCCGGTACGACGGTCGACAGCGCGCGAGCGGGCCGGGCCGCCCAGTACGCCGAGTCGGAGCGCGGCCAGAAGGTGCTGGCGGCCCTGGACGAGGTCGCCGCGGCCCACGAGGCCCCGATCCCCACGGTCGCCCTGGCCTGGCTGGCGGCCCAGCCCACCATCACGGCCCCGATCGCCTCGGCCCGCACGCTGGAGCAACTCCCGCCGCTGCTGGGCGTCGCCGACCTGACCCTGACGTCCGAGGAACTGACAAAGCTGACAACGGCTTCCGCCTGAGGGCCTGAGGGCCTGAGGGCCCGAGAGCCCGGCCGCTCCCACTCCTTTCGGTGCACGCTTTCCGCCGCAACGGTGCTCGGCCGCGACGGTCGAAGTCGGTGTTGCCGGGCCGGCCGGTACCCGCCGGTGGGAGCACCGGCCCGTCGCCGAGTACAGCGCCGTCGTGGCCGGTCGCGCCGTTCTTTCCCAGACCTTCGGCTGGGGGTGTCCCAGCCGAAGGCCCGGCCGGGGGCTGCCCCCAGCCTTCGGCCGGGAGTACCCCTCAGCCCCCGGGGGGTGTAGTTCGGCTCGTATGTGTGTCCGCCGCAACGGTGCTCAGCCCGCGCGGCGCATTCCGGCGGTGCCGGGCCGTCCGCAGTCTCGAAGCACTAACTCCGGTACGGGTTGTAGGCCGGATACGGCACCGCCGTCCCGTAAGCCGGCGGCGCGTAAGCGGCGTTCCCCGGCCGCCACCCGCCCGGCGCGGCCGTCCGGGCGGCGTACTCCAGGGCCGGCCGCACCAGCTCCCGCTGGCTCCACAGCTCCGTCAGCAACTCCCGCTCACGCGCCACGAAGTAGGCCCCCGCCCGGCCCCGCCGCCCCCGGCGCCGCAGCAGCGCCAGCGTGGTCGCGTGCCCCTCGTACTCGGCGACCGCCCGTCCCGCCGCCTTCCCGAAGTGGTACGCGGCATACTCCCGGGCCATCTGCCGCGCCCGCATCGACCCGAGTACGAACGGTTCCGCCGGGCCCAGCCACCCCGCGTAGACGTACGCCGGCAGCTCCTCCCGTACGGCCCGCAGCTCCCGCTGCCGCGTCCAGACGGCCAGCCAGGTCAGCAGCCCGAACGCCGGCACCATGAACATGCCGTACACGGCGAAGAACCCGTACTGCCCGAAGGTGGACGACCCGTTCCAGAAGGCGTGCATGCTCATGGCGAGCAGCAGCCCGGCCACCGGCACCAGCGCCCGTCGCGCCCGTTGCCGCTCCCCGGAGAGCGCGGCGATGCCGAAGCCGATGCCGGTGAGGACGGTGAAGAGCGGATGCGCGAACGGCGACAGCACGATCCGCACGAAGAACGTCGCGGCGGTGACGGAGGCGATCCCGCTGTCCCCGGTCAGCTGGTCGGTCCCGAAGGCCGTGCCGAGGTAGAGGATGTTCTCGGTGAACGCGAAGCCGGTGGCGGTGACCCCGGCTATCACCACCCCGTCGACGATCCCGGTGAAGTCCCGTCGGCGGAACAGGAACACGAGGAGGACGGCCGCCGCCTTCGCCGACTCCTCGACGACCGGCGCTATCAGGGTCGCCCCGAGCGTGTCCGCGCTGCTCGGGTCCGCGGTGGCCGTCGCTATCCACCTGGTCGCGAAACTGTTGGCGACGATGGCTATCAGCGCGGCCGCGCAGGCGCCCCAGGCGAAGGCGAACAGCAGGTTCCGCCAGGGGCCCGGCTGCACCCGGTCCAGCCACCGGAACGCGCCCACGAGGAGCGGCACGGGCAGCACGGCGAGCCCGAGCCCGACGAGGAAGCCCTCCGTCCCGGTCTGCTCCCGCACCAGCGCGAGGATCACGAGCCCGGAGAGGGCCAGCAGTGTGCTCAGCGCCCCGTACCGCACCCAGCGCCGCTGCCACCAGTGGGGATGCCGCAGACCGTGCCCGGCGGGGTCCGGCGCATACGGCGGCTGCGGCGGCTGCGGCGGTTGTGGTGAGTACTGCGGGTACGGCGGCGGGAAGGTGGCCACGGCATCGACCCTAACGAGGTGACTCCTGACGGTGCTGCTCGCTCTGCGGCACCCGGTGCTGTACGCAACGGAAGAGCAGATCGTTCACCACATGTCCCTTGTCCAGTCCCTGACCCTCGAAACGGGTCAGCGGCCTGTGCGCCGGACGTGGCGCGAAACCGCCCTCGGCCTGCGTGTTCTCGAACTCGGGGTGGGCGTCGAGCACTTCGAGCATCTGCTCGGCGTACGGCTCCCAGTCGGTCGCGCAGTGCACGATCGCCCCGGGCCGCAGCCGGGTCGCGGCGAGGTCGAGGAACTCGGGCTGGATCAGCCGCCGCTTGTGGTGCCGCTTCTTCGGCCAGGGGTCCGGGAAGTAGACGCGCAGCCCGTCCAGCGAGTCGGGCGTGAGCATCTCCCGGAGCAGGATGATCGCGTCGCCGTTGCCGACGCGGACGTTGGACAGCCCGTTCTGGTCGGCGAGGTTGAGCAGGTTCCCCTGTCCTGGCGTGTGCACGTCCACCGCGAGGATGTTGACGCCCGGCTCCTCGGCGGCCATCTGCGCGGTCGCCTCGCCCATCCCGAACCCGATCTCCAGCACCACCGCGCCGTCGTTGCCGAACAGCTCGCCGAGGTCGATGACCCGCTGCCCGTCGATGTCCAGGCCCCACTTGGGCCAGAGCCGCTGCAGCGCGTCGGCCTGCCCGGCGGTGACCCGGCTGCGGCGCGGCTGGAAGCTGCGGATGCGCCGCTCGAAGTGGGATCCGGCCGGATCGGCCCTGGGCCCGTCCGGGAACCGCGGCTCCCCCTTGGCCCGGGTGTGCCGGACGGACACCCCGGGGGCGTGGTCGGGGTGCGCACCGGGGACGTGCTCGGCGGGGCCGGTCTCGGCGGGCCGGGGGGCTTCGGGGGCGTTGCGGGAGTCAGACACAGTGCGTCGATTTTACGGCTCCCACGGGACGGCCCGGGGTGTCACACCGAGCCCAGCGCCCCCAGCGCCCTCCGCGCCACCTCCCGCCCGATCGGCAGCGAGGCGGTCGCCGCGGGCGAGGGCGCGTTCAGCACGTGGACCGTCCGCGGCCCCTCCTTGATCAGGAAGTCGTCGACCAGCGTCCCGTCCCGCAGCACCGCCTGCGCCCGAACGCCCGCGGCCGCCCGCACCAGGTCCCCCTCCTCCGCGGCGGGCAGCAGCCGCCGTACGGCCTTCGTGAACGCCTTCTTCGACACCGACCGGAGCAGTTCCCCGCCCCCGTACCGCCAGTGCCGCCGCGCCAGCGCCCAGGACCCCGGCCAGGCCAGCGTCCCGGCGACCTCCCGCGGCCGGACGATCCCCCACCCGTACCCCTCCCGGGCCAGCGCCGGCACCGCGTTGGGCCCGATGTGCACGCCCCCGTCGATCCCGCGCGTGAGATGCACCCCGAGGAACGGGAAGGCCGGGTCCGGCACCGGGTACACCAGCCCCCGCACCAGCTCCGGCCGCGCCAGCTCGTAGTACTCCCCGCGGAACGGCACGATCCGCATCCCCGGCTCGTCCCCGGTCAGCCGGGCGACCTCGTCGCAGTACAGCCCCGCGCAGTTGACCAGCACGCGCGCGCGTACGACGTCCCCGCGCGAGGTGAGCACGGCCACGCCCCGCTCCGGCCGCCGGTCCACCCGGACCACCCGGGCGCCGTACCGGATCTCCGCCCCCGAGGCCTCCCCGAGCTGCCGGGCGACGCCCACGAAGTCGGCGACCCCGGTCGTCCCGACGTGTATGGCGGCGAGCCCCCGCACCTCGGGCTCGTACTCCCCGATCTGCGCGGCCCCGAGCTCCCGCACCGGTATGCCGTTCTCCCGGCCGCGCTGCACGAGCGAGTGCAGCCGGGGCAGCTCGTCGCGCTCGGTGGCGACGATCAGCTTGCCGGTGACGGCGTGCGCGATGCCGTACTCCGCGCAGAACTTGACCATCTCCGCGCCGCCCTTGACGGCGTACCGCGCCTTCAGCGACCCGGGCCGGTAGTAGATCCCGCTGTGGATGACCCCGCTGTTCCGCCCGGTCTGGTGCCGCGCGGGACCGGCCTCCTTCTCCAGCACGACGACCCGGGTCCCGGGCGCGGCCCGCGTGACCGCATACGCGGTGGACAGCCCGACGATCCCACCCCCGACGACGAGCACATCACAGTCGTACGCAACCCCGGCCGACACCTGCACCACCTCCCACGCTCGATAGTGCACTGCGCCACTGACAGCCCTTTGAAACGTGCCCGAGGAGAGCGCCCCGAAAGGGGCGCTGGGGGTACCCCCGGCCGAAGGCTGGGGGAGGAACTGCGCGAGCAACCACAGTCCACCCGCACCCGCCCTGTGACATGAACCCGGCAGACGCCTAGGCGACTCTCACGCAGGCGCCATCAGCAACGGCCGAGCCCGCTCCCGCAGCTCCACCACCCTCGGCTCGTCCCCGTACGGCTCCAGCCGGTGCAGCAGATCCTTCACGTACTCCGTCGTCCGCGCGGACGATATCCGCCCGGCCACCTCCACGGCCCGCACCCCCTGCTCGCAGGCCGCGTCGAGGTTCCCCGACTCCAGTTCGGCGACCGCCGACACCACAAGACGCAGCCCGTGCGACCGCACGAACTCCTCCGTCGGCTTGGACAGCGCCTGCTCCGTGAAGCGCCGCACCTGGCGCGGTGCCTTCAGGTCCCGGTAGCACTCGGCCGCGTCCGCGGCGAACCGGTCGTAGCCGTAGAAGCCGAGCCAGGACGGATCGTTGTCCCCCTCCCGCGCCCGCTCCAGCCACCCCTCCGCCGCCTTCAGCGCGGCCCCCGCGGCCTGCGCGTCGCCCGCACGCGCGTGTGCCCGCGCCTCGACCAGCCGGAAGAAGCTCATGGTCCGCGCGGTCGCCAGCCCCCGGTTGCGCTCCACGGCGGCCTGCGCGAGGTCGACGCCCTCGTCGCCGAACCCGCGGTACGTCGCCTGCAGGGACATCGATGCCAGGACGTACCCGCCGAGCGGCACGTCGGCCGCCGCGCGGGCGAGCCGCAGCGCCTGGATGTAGTACCGCTGCGCGGCCTCCTGCTGCCCGGTGTCGAAGGCCATCCACCCGGCAAGCCGTGTCAGTTCGGCACTCGCCCCGAACAGCGCCCGCCCGACCTCGTCGGAGTACGCGCCGAGCAGCAGCGGTGCCGCCTCCACCCGTAAACACTCCGGCACCATCGACGACCGCCAGTCACCGCCGCCGTACTTGGAGTCCCAGCGTCTGGCGTCCTCGGCGGCCTCCCGCAGCTTCTGCACGTCGCTGTGGCCGACTTTGAGCGGTGCGCCCGAGCCGTCCAGGGCATTCGCCTCGCGCGCGACCGAACTGTCGGCGGGGGTTATCAGCCAGCGCGAGGCGGGCGTTGCGTATGCGCTCACTGCGAACGAACCGGCCAGCGACTGCCAGATGCCGCCGGAACCGGCCCGCCGGCCGGCGAGGTCGAGGCGGTACAGCTCCGTCGCCGACCGCACCGCCTGGCCGACGTCCCTGGGGAAGGCCAGACCCACTTCGGGGGCGGGATCCGCGTCCGCCAGGCCGATCTCGTGGAGCGGCACCGGGCGGCCGAGCTTCTGGCCTATCGCGGCGGCGATGAGGTGTGGCGCGGCGCCCTGCGGCACCATGCCCTTCGACACCCAGCGCGCCACCGACGTCTTGTCGTAGCGAAGAGTCAACCCGCGTTGAGCGCCAAGATCGTTGACGCGTCGCGCGAGTCCTGCGTTGCTGATTCCCGCGAGGGCGAGAACGGCGCCGAGCTTTTCGTTCGGCCCGCGTTGCTCCCTGGACATGCGCCACCCCTCGACACAGACGGCTGCCGCGCTGGCATAACCACGCGGCATTCGTAAACCCAGCGTAGTTCGCCGCATCCCAAGCGTTAAGGGGCATTGTTCCGGATGGCGGGATTGTGGTCCGTACGCGAGTACGGCCCATATACGCACCGTGCTCGGCCTGTCGCGGCGTGCCCCCGCCGTGTGGCCGTGCGCCCGCCCGTGCGCTCTTCTCCGGCCATCGGGGGAGCGGTTCCATGGCTGTTGCGTGGGTCGGCCCGCTGTACTGGATCCAGTGGGCTGGGGGACACCGCCACCTTCATCCCCGCGGGTGGCGGACCGGTCCGGGAGGCGATGCCCGCCTCCCGGACTGTGCGCGTCCGGGCACGTGCGCGTGTGATGCGCAAAGCATGTACGGAGCGTGCGCAAGTCCGCGCGGCCGTCTCTGATTTGGCCGAAAATCGCCCCCACCGTTTTCGGCGACTCAACGCTCCTACCACGGCAATTGAGGGCGCGAACGGCGTTTTTGGGGAGCGTACAGGGGGCGCATTCGCGTCGAGGTCGCCCGGTATCGTACGGCGGCCGGCTCCCGCCCCGGCTCTCCCGCGCCACGCGCGCGTGGCCGGTCCTGCGGCAACTCCACGGCAACTCCGTGAAATCTTCCGGGGATCAAAGGCGGCCCCACCGCCCCTCCTGACCGCGTCCTTCATGGCAGCATGGGGACCCGGTTCGTACCGTGCATGGTTGTCCACAGCCTGTGGAGGCGTCGATGCGGTGGTTGGTGGGATGGAGCAGCACCATCTCCGGTGCCGCCACGGTCGGCTCCGCCGGCGCCATGGGCTACGACGGCGAGACCGTCCACCCCGTCGGCTCCCAGCTCCTGTGGGGCGACCCCGACCCGCTCTGGGCGGTCGGCGACTGGCGTCCTGACGAGGTCCGCGTCATCAAGGCCGACGCGCAGAACCGCATCGCCGTCCTCGGCACCTGCGGGGCGACCGACGAGGAACTGCGCCTCGGCCTCTTCACGGCGCGCGGGGGCGCACTCCGGCATCTGACCGCCTGGCCCGGCAGCTACACCGCGGTCGTCCAGGTCGGCCGCCGGGTCACCGTCTGCGGTGACCTCGCGGGCGCCCGCCCGGTCTTCTACAGCCCCTGGGCCGGCGGGACGGCCTACGCCACGGCCGCGCTCCCGCTCGCCGACCTCATCGAGGCCAACCTCGACTACGGGCACCTCGCCGCCCTCCTGGCCGCCCCCGACGTGCCGGCCGCGCTGCACGACTCGACCCCGTACGAGGGCGTGCGGCGCATTCCGCCGGGTCATGCGCTGATCCTGCGCACCGGGGCGCGCGAGGTCGCCGGGTACGAGCAGGTCGCCTCGCTCGCGGTCGCGGCACCCTCCGCCGACCCCGACCGCGCGGTGGACGCCGTACGGGACGCGCTCGTAGAAGCGGTACGCGCGCGGCTGTCGGCGCCCCGGCACGTCCCGGACATCGACCCTGGTCCGGTACCCGGCATGGGCCCCGCGGAGCGTCGCGCGGCGCGCGGGATGCCGGTCCCGGGCATCGGCGCCGACCTCTCCGGCGGCCCGGCGTCGGGGACGCTGGCCCTGCTGGCCGCGGGCCTGCCCGGCATGCCCGGCACGGTCCTCGGCCATGGCACGGGCGCCGGCGAGCGCCTCCTCGCCGTCACCTTCAACGACCTGGCGGTGGGCGGCCGCGAGGCCGAACTCGAACGCGCGGGCACCCTCGCCGCCAACCCGCGCCTGCACCACGTGGTGGTCACCGGCGGCGAGGATGTGCTGCCCTACGCCGACCTCGACGGCCCGCTCACCGACGAACCGGGGCCGTCCCTGATCTCGGCGGCCCGGCACCGCGCCCGGCTCGCCGCCGGCAGCGCCGACCACTTCACCGGCTACGGCGCCCGCCAGGTCCTCGACGCCCATCCCGCGCGCCTCGCCGACCTGCTGATGGACCGCAAGCGCCGCCACCTCGTCCGTCCGGTCGCCGCGCTCGCCAAGGCCGACGGCTCGGTGATGGTCCCCGCGCGCGTGTACAGCGCGGCCCGCCGCCTGGCGCGCACGCCGTACCGCGCGGGCGTCGAGTCCCTCGCCGAGCGCCTGCTGCGGCGCCGGTTCGAGGACCCCGGAGGCGCGGTGGGCGCGTCCCTCGCGGCGCTCACCTGGGCGAGACCGGGCCCGGCGGCGCGCTGGCTGACCGGCGAGGCGCTGGCTGAAGTATCGGTTCTGCTCCAGGGTTCGGCGAACCGCTCCGGCGTCGGCCCCGGGCAGCGCCCCGGAGACTACCGCGCGCGTGCGGTGCTGGCGCGCCACGCGGCCGACATCCGCGTCCTGGAACAGGCGGCCGAGATTCGCTCCCAGCGCCTCCACACGCCCTTCCTCGACAACCAGGTCGTCCGCGCCTGCCGCGACCTCCCCGAGGCGCTGCGCGTCCAGCCCGGTGCCCGCGCCGCGATCCTCCGCACGGTCCTGGAGGGCGCCGGCGTCACCGACCTCCCGGTGGGCTGGGGCACCCCCTCCCACGCGTCCTCGGCGGCCGCCACCCGCACGGGGCTGCGCGTGGCGGCCGACGACCTGATCTCCCTCTTCTCGACGCCGCTGCTGGCGCAGGCGGGCCTGGTGGAGGCGCGGGTGGTCCGCAAGGCGCTGCGCTCGGCCGCCGCGGGGGAGCCGCTGCCGCTGGACGGGCTGGCCGACCTGGTCTCCCTGGAGCTGTGGCTGCGCCGGCTCCTCTCCCGCCGCGGCACGTGCTGGACGGGGACGCCGGCACGCGCGCGTGCGGTCCCTGCGGGGATACGGCCGATGCGGGGGGCGTTGGCGTCGGGGGCGTGACCCTCCCGGTTGGGCCGCGGTATCCGGGGGCGTGACCCTCTCGGTTGGGCCGCCGTATCCGGGGGCGTGACCCTCTCGGTTGGGCCGCCGTATCCGGGGGCTGCCGCCCCCAGGCCCCCGCATCGGGCTGGGACCCTTGTGCTTCGTTCGCGGGCCGGTGGGGGCTGGTCGCGCAGTTCCCCGCGCCCCTTACGGGGGCGCTTCCCAGCCGCGTCCTGCACAGCCGCCCGCGCCCGTGTCGCCTCTCAGCTGCACGCGCCCGTGTCAGCCACATAGCTGCGGGCAGTCGTGCGGGGCGCTTCCCAGCCGCGTCCTGCACAGGCGCCCGCACCCGTGTCGCCTCTCAGCCGTGCGTGCCCGTGTCGGCCACGCAGCCGCGGGCAGCCGTGTCAGCCACATAGCTGCGGGCAGTCGTGCCGCTGGGGCGGCACGGGTGGGCGCGGCGGCACCCTGCCAGCGCCGGTAAGTGTCCCCACCCCCGGCCCCACCCCGGGCAACCTGCAACCCCCCCGGCGTCGAAACCCCGTGCCCCTTCCCCCGGCCCCCGGCGACAATGGCCCGGTGCGGTACCGAATCCTGGGCGTGGCCCGAGTCAGCGACGACCAGGGCACCGCCATACCCGTCGGCGGCCCCCGCCTGCGCGCGCTGCTCACCGTCCTCGCCCTCCACCCCTCCCGCACCCTCCCCCCAGAGACCCTCATCGAGGAGATCTGGGCGGCGGACGACGACCCGCCCCAGGACGCCCCGGCCGCCCTTCAGGCCCTCGTCGGCCGGCTCCGCAGGGTCCTCGGCAGGGACAGCATCGTCTCGGCCCCCGGCGGCTACCGCCTGGCGGCGGCGGAGGACGACATCGACCTGCACGTCTTCCAGCGGCAGGTCCGCGAGGGCACCGACGCCCTGGCCGCCGGCGACCCGGCGACGGCCCACCGCGTGCTCACCGACGCCCTCGCCCTCTGGCGCGGCCCCGCCCTCGCCGACCTCCCCGACCGCGCCACGGCCGCCGCCCGCCCGGACGCGCTCCGGCTGGAGGCCACCCGCGCCCGTGCCGACGCCGCCCTCCGCCTGGGCCGGGCCGCGGGCACCGTACCGGAGCTGGCCGAGCTCACAGCGGCCCACCCGTACGACGAGCCGCTGCACGCCCTGCTCATCCGCGCCCTGCGCGACACCGGCCGCCCGGCGGACGCCCTCGCCGCGTACGAGACCGCCCGCCGTACCCTCGCCGAAGGCCTCGGCACCGACCCCGGCCCGGAACTCCAGGCCCTGCACGCGTCCTTGCTCGCGCAGGAACCGACCCCGCTGCAGGCACCCCCGCCCCGCACCGGCAACCTCCGTCCGCGGCTTACCTCTTTCGTGGGCAGGGAACCCGAACTCGAAGCCATTCGTTCCGAGTTGCACAGGGCCCGTCTCGTCACCCTCACCGGACCGGGCGGCTCCGGAAAGACCCGTCTCGCCGAGGAGGCCGCCGCCGGACTCCCGCAGGCGTGGCTCGTCGAGCTCGCCCCGCTCGACCGGCCCGAGGCGGTGCCAGGCGCGGTGGTCAGCGCGCTCGGTCTGCGCGAGACCGTGCTCATGACCAACGAGCTGGCGACCGTGCAGACCGACCCCACGGCTCTGCTCGTCGAGTACTGCACCCAGCGCAGCCAACTCCTGATCCTCGACAACTGCGAACACGTCATCGAAGCGGCGGCCACCCTCGCCGAGACCCTGCTCACCCACTGCCCCGGCCTCACGGTCCTCGCCACCAGCCGTGAACCCCTGGGCGTCCCCGGCGAGTCGGTGCGCCCGGTCGAACCCCTCGCCCCCGAGCAGGCACACCGCCTCTTCGAGGAGCGCGCCGCCGCCGTCCGCCCGGGGACGGGCACGGGGACCGGAGCCGCGCCGGGCGACTCGGCGGCCGTCGACGAGATCTGCCGGCGCCTGGACGGCCTGCCCCTCGCGATCGAGCTCGCGGCGGCCCGGCTCCGGCTGCTGACGCCCCGGCAGATCGCCGACCGGCTCGACGACCGCTTCCGCCTGCTCACCGCCGGCAGCCGCACGGTCCTGCCCCGCCAGCAGACCCTGCGCGCCGTCGTCGACTGGTCCTGGGACCTGCTCGACGAACGGGAGCGGACGATGCTGCGCGAGGTGTCCGTCTTCGCCGGCGGCTGGGACCTCACGGCGGCGGAGGCGGTCTGCACCGGACCGGCCGCCGACCTCCTCGGCGCGCTCGTGGACAAGTCCCTGATCATCGCCACCCCGGACGGCACCGCCGGTATGCGTTACCGCATGCTGGAGACCATCCACGAGTACGCCGTCGAGCGCGCCGCCGAGGTCCCCGGGCAGCTGGCGGCGGCCGAGCAACGGCACGGCGCGTGGGTGTGCGGGCTCGTCGAGGAGGCGGAGCCGAGACTGCGCTCCGGGGAGCAGCTTCCCTGGATCCGCCGCCTGGAGGCCGACCTCGACAACATCCGCGCCGCCCTCGACCGGGCGGTCCACGCCGGCGACGAGGTGTCGGCGGGCCGGATCGTCCTCGCCGTCGGCTGGTTCTGGTGGCTGCGCAACTACCGTCAGGAGGCGACGGCCTCGGTACGCGCGGTGCTGCGCCTCGGCGTCGCCCGGGACGCCCTGCCCGAGGACGCCGGCCCGGACGAACTGCGCGCCCTCGCCGCCGCGGCGGATCCCGTGGGCGCCCTCCTGGCCGCCCCCGACGCCGAGGCCGGGCACCCGCTGTACGAGCTGCGCATGGACCTCAGGCTGCTCGACCTGTTCCTGGCGTCCGAGTCCGGCCCGTCGGACCTGGCGGCGGACGAGCGGACTCCGCGCTACGTCGCGCTCGTCCGGGCCGCCTTCGAGGCGGGCGGGCCCCGGGCCGCCCGGATGCCGGGCCTCATCTGGCCGCTCACCGCGTGGACCATGGGCGGCTCCGCCGTGGACATCAGCCCGGACATGTCCTCGGTGATCGCCAACTGCCGGACGTACGGCGGTGACTGGGAGGTCGGCGTCAGCCTGATGTACCGGACCCACATCATGGTCGACTCGCCCGGCAACCTGCGGGGCGTCGACGAGGACCTGGCCGAGCTGCGCGTCCTGAGCCGGCGGGTCGGGGACCGGTGGATGGGGGCCCAGGTGTGCAGCGCGGCCGGCGAGGCGGACATGGCGCGCGGCCGGTTCGTGGCGGCGGAGGGCGAGTACCGGGAGGCGCTGCGCCTCGCCCATGAGGTGGGCGCGTACGCGGAGACGCCGTTCCTGCTCGCGCGGCTCGCCGAGATCGCCTTCCGCTCCGGTGACCTGGTGGGTGCCCGGGCCGTCCTGGACCAGGCGGGCGAGGCATCCGACCGGTACGCGGTGGCGGAGTCGAAGGCGTACGTGGCGCTGCTGCGGGCGCTCCTGGCCCAGCACGACGGGGACCTGCCCAGGGCGCGTGAGTACTACGAGACCGCCCGCGCCGCCACGTCGGCCGGCTCCGCACCACCACAGTTCACGGCCGCGATCCGCTCCGTCGAGGCCATGCTCACGGCCCTGGAGCACGGCCCCGCGAGCGCGCTGCCGATCGTGGCCGAAGGGCTGCGTGAGGCGGTGGCGTACCGGTGCGCCGAGGTGATCACGGCGGCGCTGGTGGACACCGGCGCCGACCTGCTGGCCCGGCTCGGCGACCTGGCGGGCGCGGTACGGCTGTACGCCGCCGCCGAGCACTGGCGTGCCGGGAACGTCCGTCCCGAGCCGGAGCGCACCCGCGCCGAGGAGGTCGACGCGGCCGCCCGCGCCTCGCTGACCCCGCAGCGCTACGCGGCCGAGCGCTCGCGCGGTGCCTCCCTCACCGAGGAGGACGCGCTGCGCGAACTGGGCAGAACCCCGACGGCCGCTACCGGCACGTGAACGTCGACTCGGCCCAGTCGGCGAGCGCCACCGTGTCGAAGGCGGTCCGCGGTTCGACCACCAGCCGCACGGTCCGGTGCCCGGTCAGGTCCACGTGGACGGGTACGGCGGCCTGTCCGCCCTCGACCACCCCGGACTGCCACAGCCGTACCCCGTCCGCGTAGACGGCGAAGGTGACCTTGCCGAGGCCGAGGGTCATGTCGTCGACGCCGGCCTTCGCGTCGTAGGCGCTGCACTGCCGGTTGAGGTCGATGGTGACGGAGGACCGGCCGTGCACGGTGACTCCGTGGGCGTACTCCTTGCCGGCGACCGTCACGCCGTACCGCTGCCACACCCAGCTGCTGTCGCCGAGCCGCATCTCCGGCCGGGTGCCGTCGCCGGTGACGTCGAAGCGAAGCTCGCTCCACTGGTAGACGGCCGGGGCAGGCGGCGGAGTGGGCGTCGGCGTGGGGGTGGAGGCGGGGGTCGGTACCGGCGGGGTGGGTGTGGGGGTCGGGGTGGGGGTCGGCTTCGGGCCGGCGGCGGGGCGCGGGCTCGGGGTCGGCGTCGGCGTGGGGGCCGGTTCGGGGGCGAGGACGACCGGCTCGGGTTCCGGTTTCCTCTTCGTCGGGGTGGGGGTGGGGGTCGGGGTCCCGGGCCGCACGGCCGGCGCGGACGGGGCGGGTCTGGCGGCCTCCTTGACCGGGTGGCCGTCGTTCGTCAGGGCGAGGGCCACCACGGCGATGGCCGTCGCGACCACCCCGGCGGCGATACCGGCCTTCACGGGCCCGGCGAGCCCTTCCGAGGCCGCGGCGCCCCCGGCACCGCCGCCCGCCCCGCCGGACGAGCCGCCCGCCGCGGCGGCCGCGCCCGCGGCCCCCACGCCTGCGCCCCCGGCGATGATCCCGAGCGCCTTGGCGTATCCGGCGGCCCCGAACCAGCCGATGACCGCGACCGGTACGACGGCCGGGATCCCGCTCGCGACCTCCTCGATCTGGGCGGCGGCCAGCCGGCACCTGGCGCACTCCTCCAGGTGCTTGCGCAGCCCCCGTTCGGCGCGGACCCGCAGCTTGCGGCGGGCGTAGCCGCCGAGTTGGTCGGCGTAGCGGGCGCACTCCTCGTCGTCGACGAGGGCGGCGCTCACATGGGCCTGGAGGTAGGCCTGCTTGAGGCCTTCCCGGGCCCGGCTGGCAAGGACCCGGGTGCCGTTGGCGTCCAGTCCGAAGAGAACGGCCACCTCGCTCGGCGACTCGTCCTCGACCTCGGTGTGCCACAGCACGGCCTGCCAGCGCTCCGGCAGCGAACGAAAGGCCTGCATCGCCATCGACTGCTCGGCCTCGTGCATCGCGCGCACATCCGCGCCGAGGTCCAGTGTGTCGGCGTCCGACACCTCGGAGCCGCGCCCGGCCTGTGCCGCGAACAGCGCGAAATCGTCGACGAGTTGCTCACGCCTGGCCGACTTGGTCCACTGCGCGGCGACCCGGCGTACGGAGGTGAGCAGGTAGGCGCGCACGGCGTACTCGGGCCCCGACCCGCCACGCACCGCCTGCAGCATGCGGGCGAACACCTCGGCGGTCAGGTCGTCGGCGGTGTGGCCGTCCCGGCAGCAGGTGCGCGCATAGCGCCGCACGGCGTCCGCGTGCCGCCGGTACAGCTCCTCGTACGCCGAGTCGTCGCCGGCCCGCATGCGCTCGATCAACTGGCTGTCGGGATGCGGAAGCTTCCGCGGCGGCGGCACGCTTCCGCCGCGCTGTGCCGGAACGTTCCCTTCCGGCGGTTCACCGGCCGGCGGCACCGAGGCACGCCCGCCCTGGCTGGGCACCTGCGGCGAGGCCGTCTCCTCACCGACGGACTCGTCCCACCCGTCAACGCTCATCGCGGAACGCCCCCGATGCCTGCCCGACCGACCGAATCACCGGCTCAGGCTCCCACACCGCCCTTTACCGAGGACCCCGAGTGACGAAACGGTCACCCGGAAGGGGAAACACCGGGGACCGCAGCGCCCCTCAGGGGCGCTGGGTACCCCCGGCCGAAGGCTGGGGAGGAACTGCGCGACCAGCCACAGTGCACCCGCACCCGCCTGAGGTCGGCGCACGGCACACGCTGCCGCGAAGGTCACCCACCGGCCAGGCAAGGACGCCGTCAGGTCCGCGACCGCAGCCCCTCCAGCAGGATCTCCAGCAACCGAGCCGAAGCCGCCGCCTGCTGCGCGGCATCCGGCAGGGACGGCGCCGCCGTGGCGATCACCAGCAGTACGTCGGACACGGAGACGTCCGGCCGCAACTCACCCGCCGCCCGCGCCCGTTCCACCAGCCGCCCCACGACGTCGAGCAGCGCGGCCGCCCCCGCGTCGTCGGCGATGTCGCCCACCGGTTCCCGCTCCTCCGGCACCAGCCGCAACTCCCCGGCACCGGCGCCCGGCTGCGTCCGCTGCTGCGGCACCCGAGCCTCATCGGCCCCGGCCCCGCCGCCGACCTCCTCCGGTACCCCGACCCGCAGCACCTGCGGCGGCAGCAACCGACCCGCCCCCGACGCCACCGACGTCCGCAGGAAGCGCGACAGCGCCGACCACGGCTCGTCCTCCTGCCCGAGCGCGGCCCGCGCCTGGTCGGTCAGCCGGGAGGTCTCCTCCTCGGCTATCCGCCGGACCAGCACGTCCTTGCTCGGGAAGCGCCGGTACACGGTGCCGACCCCGACCCGCGCGCGCCGTGCCACGTCCTCCATCGGCGCGCCGTACCCCAGCTCGCCGAAGACCTCGCGTGCCGCACGCAGTACGTGCTCCAGATTGCGCTGTGCGTCCACCCGCAACGGCGTCGTACGCGGCCCGTCACCGCGTCCGTTGCCCGCCGCCGCGCCCACCGTTGCGCCACCGGCCGCAAGAGCGGACGCCGATGACCAATGTGTGTCCTGAATATGCATCTGTGTTCCCCCGGTTAACGACGTCTCCCCCCGGAGACTCTCCCCGTCACTGAATGCCGGAGCGAGCGGAACCACGGCCGGTCCATGGCCGATCCATGGACCGCGGGCCGGGCGGACCGCCTGTCGCGACCCGTTCGACCACATCCCCTGCACCCCGTCGACACACGAACATAGTTGAGAGGCTGTCAATTCAGAAGGGGGACGTTCCGCACGGTGCGCCCCCCGATCGGAGTACGGGTCGCATACCTCCGGGTTCGGTGCCTTCGTTCCCCCCTGCCCGCCCCCGCTGACCTGGTCCCTTTCGTCCGGCCCGGGGTGCGGGCCCGGCGCCCAGGAAAGCGGCCCGCCGGTCACACAAATTGCCGGGGCTGTGGACAAACAACAGTCACGGGTGCGTCATGGGATGGTGAAGGAACGTGCGCGCATTCTCGTTGTCGGCGGCGGCTACGTCGGGATGTACACGGCCCTGCGGCTGCAGCGGAGGCTGAAGCGTGAGCTCAGCCGGGGGGAGGTCGACATCACTGTCGTCACACCCGATCCCTACATGACGTACCAGCCGTTCCTTCCCGAAGCGGCCGCGGGTTCGATTTCCCCTCGTCATGTCGTCGTACCCCTGCGGCGCGTTCTGGACCGGTGCCATGTCGTCGTCGGCGAGGTGACGGCCGTCGACCATGCCAAGCGCACCGCCGAAGTGGCCACCCTCGCCACCGCCGAGGAGCGCAAGGGCGCCACTTTCCTGGAGTACGACGAACTGGTCCTCGCCCCCGGCTCGGTCGCGCGCACGCTGCCCATCCCCGGTCTCGCCGAGCACGGCATCGGCTTCAAGACCGTCGAGGAGGCCATCGGTCTGCGCAACCACGTCATCGAGCAGATGGACATCGCCTCCTCCACCCGCGACCCCGCGATCCGCGACGCGGCGCTCACCTTCGTCTTCGTCGGCGGCGGCTACGCGGGCGTGGAGGCCCTCGGCGAACTGGAGGACATGGCCCGCTACGCCACGCGGTACTACCACAACGTCCAGCCCGAGGACATGAAGTGGATCCTCGTCGAGGCCACCGACCGGATCCTCCCCGAGGTCGGCCCCGAGCTGGGCCGCTACACCGTCACCGAACTGCGCCGCCGCAACATCCAGGTGCTGCTCGGCACCCGCCTGGAGTCCTGCGCGGACCGCGTCGCCGTCCTCAGCGACGGCCAGCGCTTCCCGACCCGCACCGTCGTCTGGACGGCCGGCGTCAAACCGCACCCCCTGGTCGCCGCCACCGACCTGCCGCGCACCCCGCGCGGACGGCTGAAATGCACCGCCGAGCTGACCATCGACGGCGTCGACCACGCATGGGCCGCGGGCGACGCCGCCGCCGTCCCCGACGTCACCACCGCCGAACCCGGCACCGAGACCGCCCCCAACGCCCAGCACGCGGTCCGCCAGGCCAGGGTCCTCGGCGACAACATCGTCCACGCGCTGCGCGGCGAACCCCTCGACACCTACGCCCACCAGTACGCCGGCTCGGTCGCCTCGCTCGGTTTCCACCAGGGTGTCGCCCAGGTCTACGGGCGCAGGCTGACGGGCTACCCTGCCTGGTTCATGCACCGCGTCTACCACCTGAGCAGGGTGCCTACCGTCAACCGCAAGGCCCGCGTCCTCGCCGAATGGACCCTCTCCGGGCTCTTCAAACGGGAGATCGTCTCGCTCGGATCACTCGAACATCCCCGAGCGGAGTTCGAACTCGCGGCCGGTGGAAAGCCTCCTCACAGTCCTTCCGACGACTCGAACGGGTCGTCCTGACGGAACTCAGGAACTCCACGGACCGCCCCGGCGTCTGACGGATGTCGTCGCCGACGGCCACCCTGCCAGACTGCCCCCCGACCGAGCACAAGGCTCATCCCCAGCTTCTCCCCAGAACTGCACCGGGGGACCTCCCCCGGCCCCCGGCCGCTCCCCGAGCCGGCCGGAGACGACGACACGAGGCAAGGTTTCGTGAACTTCACGCGCTGGAGCGCCCGGCTCCCCGGAACGCAGCGCCGCGCCGCAGCGCGGACCGAGCACGCGGTCTCCCCGGACCGACGAGGGGAAGGCTCCGTACCCGCGGCCCGCGCCGAACAACTGACCGACGACTCGCCCTGCGTGCCCGCGGTCGACGAACTGCCCGCCCGCGGCGTCCTCGACCACGTCCCGGCCCTGGTCGCCCTCGTCCACGGCCCCGACCACCACATCGCGTACGTCAACGACGCCTACACGTCGGCCTTCGGCGCACGCCCCCCGGGCGCCCCGGCCCGCGAGGCCCTGCCCGAACTCGCGGAACTCGGCCTCCTCCCCCTCCTCGACCAGGTGCTGCGCAGTGGCAAGCCCCGCACCCTCAAGTCCCGCAAGGCGCTCGACGGCCGCACCTACACGTTCACCTGCACCCCGGTCGCCGAGAACGGCGACCGCGACGGCGGCGTCCTCCTCTTCGCCACCGACGTCACCGACCACGCCGAGGCGGCGGAGCGGCTGCGCGCCAGCGAAAGACGCCAGCGCGAGACGGCCGTGACCCTGCAGCGCTCGCTGCTCCCGCAGGAACTGGAACAGCCCGACGACCTCCGGATCGCCGCGACCTACCAGCCCGGCGGCACCGAGGCCGCGGTCGGCGGCGACTGGTACGACGTCATCACCCTCGGCGGCGGCCGCACCGCCCTCGTCATCGGCGACGTCATGGGCCGCGGCGTCCGCGCGGCGGCCGTCATGGGCCAGCTCCGTACGGCGGTCCGCGCCTACGCCCGCCTGGACCTCCCCCCGCACGAGGTCCTTCAACTCCTCGACGGCCTCGCCACGGAGATCGACCCCAACCAGATCGCCACCTGCGTCTACGCCGTCCACGACCCCAACGAGGGGCGCCTGGTGTACGCCTCCGCCGGGCACCTCCCGATCCTCGTCCGCGACGAGCAGGGCAGCGTGCTGCGCACGGAGGAGCCGACCGGACCGCCGCTCGGCACCGGCGGCTGGGTCCACGCGTCCGCCTCGGTGCCGCTGGGCCCCGGCTCGACGGCCGTCCTCTACACGGACGGCCTGGTGGAGCGCCGCGACGAGGATCTGGACGAGGGCATCGCGGCGCTTGAGCGCGCGCTGGCGGGCGCCACCGGCACCCCCCAGGTCATCTGCGACCGTCTGGTCCGCTCGGCCGGCGTCACGGCCGACCATGACGACGACGTCGCCGTCCTCGTCCTCCAGCACCCGGCCCGCACGGGGCCGGACGGCGAACTGTTCCGCAACGCCGCGCTGGAACTCCTCGGCGGCATCGAGGCGGCGCCACGCGCCCGTGCGTTCGCCTCCGGCGTGCTGACCAGCTGGCGCTTCCCGGCCGACCTCCATGACCTGGGCGTCCTCGCCACGAGCGAACTCGTGGCCAACTCCCTCCAGCACGGCACCCCGCCCATGAGGTTGCGGCTTCGCCGCACCGACCGCCGACTGATCATCGAGGTCACGGACGGCGACGACCACCTGCCGCGCCGCCGCCGCGCGGAACCGGGGGACGAGTCGGGGCGTGGCATCGCCATCGTGGCGACGATCGCCTCGGGGTGGGGGTCACGGAGGACGCCCGGGGGTGGGAAGGCGGTGTGGTGCGAGTTCGTACTGCCGAAGGGGTAGGGGGTACCGCCGGTCGTCGGCTGCGGGTGCGATGTGGCTGGTCGCGCAGTTCCTCCCCCAGCCTTCGGCCGGGGGTACCCCCAGCGCCCCTGACGGGGCGCTGCGGTCGCGTCAGCTGCGTAGCTGCGGGCAGGCGTGCCGCTGGGGAGGGGCGGGTGGGCGCAGCGGCACCGTGCCGGCGCCGTAAGTGACCCCCCGCCCCCAGCCCGCCACTACGCGGACACGGACTCCGCAGTCGCCCCGCCCCGGGCCACGACCCTGCTCCTCGCGGCCAGCCAAGGCCGGTCCTGGACGTCGGTCAGCCGCTTGCCGAGCCGGACCGCCAGGACGCTGATCCCCAGCGAGAACAGCAGGAACGTCACGACGTACGGCGCGGGCAGCGAGGCCCCCAGCGGGCCGCCCACCGCCGGTCCCACGGCCAGCGCCAGCTGCTTGACCAGCGCGAACGCAGAGTTGTACTGCCCGGCCATCCCCTCCGGCGCCAGGTCGGCCACCAGCGGAGCCACCGTCGGCGACAGCATCGCCTCACCCAGCCCGAACAGCGCGTACGTCGACACGAACGCGGCCGTCGCCATCTCCTGGCTGCCGTGTCCCAGCCCCGCGTACCCGGCCGCGGCCCACGCGACGGCCCAGATCAGTCCGACCCCGGCGATCACCCGCGACCGCCGCCGGCGCTCGACGAACCTGAGCACGGCGAACTGCGCGACGACGATCATCAGCGTGTTCGCGGCCAGCGCGGTGCCCAGCGCGGACGTGGATATCCCCGCCGCCTCCACGCCGTACGCGCTCAGCCCGGACTCGAACTGCCCGTAGCACGCGAAGAACAGCACGAAACCGAGCACGGACAGCTGCACCATCGCCCGATTCCCGAGCAGCTGCTTCCAGCTGCCCTTGGCCGAGGACGCGGCCGGTGCGTCCGCGATGCGCGGCGAGTGCGGCAGCCGCACCGTCGCCATCACGACGACCAGCAGCAGGAACATCGCCGCCTCGATCCCGAAGAGCAGGGTGAAGGAGGAGACCCGGGTCGTGTCGACGAGGTGGCCGCCTATGAGGCCACCGACACCCAGCCCCAGGTTCTGCAGGAAGAACTGCGTCGCGAAGGCCCGGGACCGGGTCTCCGCCGTCGAGCAGTCCACGATCATCGTCGCCAGCGCCGGCTGCATCACGGCCTGCCCGGCCCCGAGCAGCGCCGCGGCGGCCAGCACCGCCGGACCGCTTGCCGCCAGCCCCAGGCTCAGCGCACCCACAGCGGCTGTCACCAGGGCGGTGAGAAGGACCGGCAGTGGGCCGCGCCGCACGATCGCCCGGCCGGCGAACGGCAGCACTATCAGTGCGGCCACGGCGAAGACGGCGAGCACGACACCCGCCGTCATGGCACCGAGCCCCCGCACCTGCGCCACGTAGACGTACAGGTAGGGGACGGTGAAGCCGAGCCCGAACGCGCTGAGTGCGTTGCCCACGTGGATCCGGCGCATCGCTGCGCCCATCGCCCTGGTCACGTTCACCTCTCTCAGGTCGTCAGTCCACAGACTGCTGAAGCCTGAAGACTTTGAAGCTAAAGTTCGAAGCTAAAGACTACATGGTGAAGGACTTCAACGCCAAGCGTGTCCGTGCGATACTTCGGACCATGGCCGACACCACCGGCGCCGGCGAGCCGACGCTCGACGAGCAGATCGCCGCCTACCAGCGCGAGTTCCAGGACCTCGACCCCCAGGTCGAGAAGATCGTCTCGGCGCTGTCCCGGCTCAACCGCCGCATGAACGTCGCCTACGGCCGGCAGACCGGCGCCCTCGGAATCAGCAACGCGGAGTGGGAGGTCCTCAAGGCCCTCGTCCTCTCCGGGGTCCCCTACCGCCTGGGCCCCAGCGAACTGGCCAAGCGACTCGGCCTCACCCCCGCCGCGATGACCCACCGCATCGACCGGATGGTCGCCGAAGGCCTCGTCACCCGGGAGAGGGACGAGTGCAACCGCGTCCGGGTGATCGTCGAGCTGACCCCCGAAGGGCGCGAGAAGTGGCTGGAGGCCATGCGTCTCGCCTCCGTCTTCGAGGAGGATCTGCTCCAGGACCTCTCCCCGGCGGAGCGGGCGGTGCTCGGCGAGGTCCTCACCCGGCTGCTCCGCCGCGTGGAGCACGCCCAGCCCGACGCCGGCGGCCGCCTCACCGACCTGGACTGATGCCGCGACGCGCGGGTCCCGGAAAAAATCTTGACAGGGGAGGGTTGACAGTCCCCTGCGCGATCCGTAATGTTCTTCGGGTTGCCGCGGAGCCGTAACGGTTCTGCGACAGCACCTCCGCCGCATGAGCGGCACCCAAACCACCAGCACGATCTCCCGACCGGGTTGATTTCGGCGCGCCCGAATTCAATTCGATTTCGGGTCGTAGCGGTGCCCGGTCGGACCACAAGGCCCGATTGGGAATCGCGGAGCGGATCCGCTAGGGTTTGGGACGTCGGAACGGCCCAACGGCCGCGAAGGCAACTCCCGCTGACTGGGAATCAGACGCCGAAAGGATCTGATAGAGTCGGAACCGCCGGAAAGGGAA
>NZ_JBVJNZ010000034.1:0-30279 GCF_055583445.1 Streptomyces sp. NPDC104761
GCACGACGGCGCAGCTCAAGCGGGTACTGGGAAGGACGTGCCATAACTCGATCCTCTCAAACGATCGAGTCCCTACCGAACCCGGAACGGTTCACACGCATTGGTTGGCAGTTGCTGGTCAGCCCATATGATTTTGCCGTCCGAGGTGTGGCGGGTTCCCCATCGGCGGGACAGTTGATTGACGAGGAAGAGGCCGCGGCCGTGTTCGTCGGTGGTGCGGGCGTGGCGCGCACTCGGGTGGCTGTTACTGGCGTCGGAGACTTCGCAGGTCAGCATCTCGTGTCGGATGAGGCGTAGGCCGATCGTGCGGTCGCCGTTGCAGTCGCTGCTGCCGTGGATGATGGCGTTGGTGAACAGTTCGCTGACGATCAGCTCCGTGGACTCGGCCAGCTGTTCCAGCCCCCACTGAGTGAGTTGCCGGGTAGCGAGGGTTCGGGCACGGCCGACGATGGCGGGGTCGCTGGGGAACTGCCAAGAGGCGACCTGGTCTGCGTTCAGCGAGCGGGTCCGTGCGAGGAGCAGAGTGACATCGTCGCTCGGCGGCTGGGTCCGCAGTGTGTCCACTGCGGAAGAGCACAGATCGTCCAGTGTGAGGTCGGGCCGTGCGAGGGCCGCGCGCAAGCGGTTCATGCCGGCGCTGATGTCCTGGTCGCGGACCTCGACGAGACCGTCGGTATAGAGGGCGAGCACGCTTCCTTCGGTGAGTTCCCAGGTCACGGACTCGAAGGGGACCAGCCCGAGGCCGAGCGGTGCTCCGGTGGGCAGGTCGGGGAAGGTGACGTGGCCGTGAGGGTCGATGATCGCGGGCAGAGGGTGGCCGGCCCGTGCCATGGTGCAGGTTCGGGTGACCGGGTCGTAGACGGCGTACAGGCACGTGGCGGCCATCGCGGTGGCGGCCTGGTGCCGGGGCTCGGCTTCCGCCTCGGTGAGGCGGATGACCTGCTCGTCGAGGCGGGACAGTACTTCGTCGGGAGGCATGTCCATGTCGGCGAGGGTGCGCATGGCGGTGCGGAGTTGTCCCATCTTCGCCGCCGCATTGATGCCGTGTCCGACCACGTCGCCGACGACCAGGGCGACGCGGGCGCCGGAGAGGGGGATCACGTCGAACCAGTCACCCCCGATGCCGTGGTGGCTGTCGGCCGGCAGGTAGCGCCAGGCCACATCAGCGGCAGAGCCGCCTGTGGGGCGGTGGGGGAGCAGCAGCCGCTGCAGGGCGAGAGCCGCGGAGCGTTCGCGCACGTACTGGCGGGCGTTGTCCAGGGCCAGCGCTGCCCAGTTGACGAGTTCCTCTGCCAAGAGCAGGTCGTCCTCCTCGAACGGCCTGGCGTCCTTCGTCCGCACGAACACCGCCACACCCAGCATTGCGCCCCGCGCCTTGATCGGAACGATCATCAACGAGTGCATGGCGTGCTCGCGGAGCTTCTGCGCCCGCGCCGCGTCGTGGTGATCCAGCCATGTGCCGGGGGATGCGTCCAGTAGGGGCTCGAAGTGGGATTTCCCGGAGTGCAGGACGCCGGTGAAGGGTGAAGTGGGCGGGACGAAGACCGGCTCTCCGCGAGCGAACAGAGACTCCGGCGTTCCCGGGTGGATCGAGGCCAGGCCCGCACGGCGGAAGACGGGGATCCGCCCGCCCTGTGGGCTGAGATGGGCCAAGGGCTCCTCGCCGAGTGGGACCGACTCCGCCAGATCGACGGTGGCGTAGTCCGCGAGGAGCGGCACGGCCAGGTCGGCCAGTTCCTGCCCGGTCTGCATGACATCCAAAGTGGTGCCGATGCGCCTGCTGGCCTCGCCGAGGATTGCCAGACGCTCTCGCGCCCGCCGGCTGTCGGTGACGTCCACGCTCACGACGCACACGCCCAGCGCGCGCCCCTGCGCGTCGTCGAGGCGGACGTAGGACGCCGTCAACATCCGGTTGCTTCGCACATTGGCCGGCAGGAAAGCCTGGTAGTCCACGTCGATCGCCGGGTCGCCGCTCTCGAGCACCTGGTGCATCACTGCCTCCAGCATTTCGGCCTTCGCCCCGGGCGCCGCCTCCGTCAGCCTGCGGCCCAGCCGCTTGTGGAGAGGAATGCCGTCCTTGGAGCCCTGGGTGTCGTTCGCCTGGATGCAGCGTAGGTGCGTGTCCCGTATGACGACGCCGATCGGCAGGCGGCTCGGCAGCGGCAGCCTGGCGTGGAGCGGCTCCGCCGCTGTGACCTTGGCCGGCCACGCGGGAAGGGAAGCCTTGTCGGCCGCGCAGACCACCCACCAGTCCCGGCCGTCATGCCCGGACAGCGATGACACGCACAGAAACACGTCGATGCTGCGGCCGTCGCGGTGGCGCACCTGCGCAAGGTCGGACCAGCACCCCCGGAGGGTGCTCTCCCGTGCGGCTTGTGAAGCCCTTGCTCGGTCGTCGGCGGTCACCAACAGGACACCGGCGGACCGCCCCACCACCTCCATGGCCGAATAGCCCACGAGCTGCTGAGCGGCCTGTGACCATCCGACCACCGTCCCCTGCTCGTCCAGGAGAGCTATCGCTGGGCGGACTCTCTTGATGGCCGTCTGAGCCTCGGAGACTGCTGTCGCTGCGGAACTGCCCACCGCTTCTCCCTTCTGTGTCCCCCGGCGATGTGGTCCCCCCAACTGCTCGGCTGTCTGGTGGATGGACAAATCCAGAGCAGGAGTGATCGAGCTACCAGGCACGGGGGCCAGCAGTCCGTTCACACCGCCCCCGACGGTGGCTGCGGCGGTGATCTCGACCCGTCAGACGTGGTTCGATGCGTGATCAGCCCCATCGACCTCGAAGCGCTGCTCCACGTTGGAAAACGGCGTCATAAGGCCCGTGTCGTGAAACACGGCGGACAAGTAGAGAAGCTCCGGGTCGGGGTCCACGCCAAGCTTGTGAGCATGAATGGCGCCGAAGACGAAAACGCGCCGGGAGTGGTGGTAGATGAGCGGGCTGGTCATCTCCTGCGTAAGACGGGTGGCCTCGGCGGCAGCCGCCGTTTCAGGAATCTCCATCCCCGCGATGATCTGGCTCATGACCTTTGCTCCTCCCGGTATCAGTTGGACAGTGCATCCGTCTTCCACACTGCCTACCACCCGGCGTCCGGCGCTCCCTCGGTCCGGCCATGAGTCACCCGAATCCGGACAGGCGGGCAGCGGGGTTGTGGGCTCCGCCACGCATCGGGTGCGATCCTCGTCCATGGCGGATGAAAGTCCTGGACGTCCCCATCGTGGACAACCGACTGTGCCGATGTTTGCCGGGCGGTCGTGTCCTGACGCCAGTCGTACAGCAAGAGGAAGACACATGATGGAACACCAGCACGCCCGCCCCCTTCATGACCGCGTCGTCATCGTCACCGGAGCCGGCACTGGGATCGGCCGAGCAACGGCGGTCGCGATGGCCGAAGCGGGGGCGCACGTCCTCGGTGTCGGACGACGCCAGGTGGCCCTGGAGGAGACTGCCGCCATGCACCCCGGCATCGAGACTCTCGCCACGGACGTGCGCTTGGAGCTTGCTCCTGAGCTGATCATCGGTACGGCGATCGACCGGTGGAAGCAGCTTGACGTGGTGGTGAACAACGCCGGCGCCACCGCGCGTGTCTCGTTCGACGAGGTGACACGCTCGCGCATCACCGACCTGTTCGACCTCAACGTCATCGCACCCACCATGATCTCCCAGGCAGCGTTGCCTCACCTGCGTCGCAGCAAGGGCTCGGTCATCAACATCTCCAGCACCTACGGCCATCGCCCCCACCCGGGTGGTGCCCACTACGGGGCGACCAAGGCCGCCCTGGAACAGCTGACGCGGACCTGGGCGGTCGAGCTGTCCAGGGACGGGATCAGAGTGAATGCCATTGCCCCCGGTCCGACCGAAAGCGAGGCTCTGTACGTCAGCGGACTCACGGAGGAGGAGGTGATGAAGGTCAAGAATGAGCAGGCATCCCGGATCCCTCTGGGGAGGAGGGGAGAACCGGAGGAAGTCGCGTCCTGGGTCGTCCACTTCGCAGATCCCACCGCAACGTGGCTGACGGGCCAGGTTCTCACGATCGACGGAGGCCTCGAACTCATCTGAATACGCTTTTGCGCTGATCGACCGGGCATCAGGCCCCAGCAGAAATGCGACGGCTGCGGCGAACTCGTCGGCCTCGGCCATCCCTCCGAGCACGGCACCCATGCTTTCGGCACGCCCTCGGCGAGTACATGCTCGCTCCCGTGCGACGCCGAACGCGGCGACCAGGCCGTGTGCCGGTCGGCAGTTGTCTGTCCAGCCCGGCGAGCGGACCGGTCCGGGCGACACCGCCTTGACCCGATTCCACAGGCGCGAACTCCTCCGGCAGTGTGGTCGACGACCATAGGAACGGCGGTCGCGGTACAAGAGGTTGGTCAGCTCGGCCGTGTGGTGCTCCCCGGCGGGTCCGCACATGTCCCAGATCGCCGCCGTCACTTGCGGTTGCGAGGGTCGTCGGCAGGGCTCGCAGCGATTCGGTGGTGCACTCGACCGCCCAGGACAACCGGGCACCGCCGCGGCGAGCACGTTCCGGTGCCGGCGGGCGGCACGCTGGGCCAGAGCGGCGAGCGCCTCGGGGAAGCGGGTGTGACCCGCAGCGGGCGGTCGTCGCCGTGGACGGTCAGCCGCCGCATCGCGGGCGATCCTGGCACAGACGCCAGGCCACGCAGCACAGTGAGTGCCCAGTCGGCCCCACACCACGATCAGGGCCTTCAGCAGATGTTGGGCGTCGTCCAGGCGGGATGTAGTCACTTTTGGTGAGAGCGCGGCGCCCGTCCTTGCAGCCCGCGTTCCGGCGCAGCCGGCAGCACAGGCCGGCGGGCAGGCCCGGTTTGGCCGGGCGGTCATCTGCACCACGCTGTAGCCCGTGCGGTGCAGCAGCCGCGTGACGACGGAGACGCCGTACGAGAAGTGGCACTTCCGGCCGATCAGCGGGGTACCAGGAGCAAGCCGGAAACGTCGATGCCGTCCCTGCACCTGCGCCAGGCAGCCACGTGCATGTCAAACCGCTGCTGTTCCAGCAGGTTCTGGCCGAGACAGAGTGGCCAAGAAGCCGGCGGACGAGGACCGGCGCGGTCTGACCGCCCTGTTCAGGCCCAACGTCAACCCGTACGGCACCTTCCGCCCGGACAAGCGGGGGCGCGATCCGCCTCCCTGGCTGTTCCCCGTGCACGCACGTACGTCGTCGGATGCCTCCGCGCTTGTGTGAGCCGGGGCGGCTCGCACAAGCCGCCCGGCTGATTGCACCAGCAATTGCACGACGTGGAGGCTTCGGCAGCGCCCATCACCGCGGTTAGCACCGTCGAGGTCAGCTGCCGACGGGGTACCGGCTGGTGATCGCGACGCGGTTGAAGGCGTTCATCACGGTTGCCAGCCAGGCGATGGCCGAGATCTGGTCTGCGGTGAGTACGGCCGCGGCGGCGTTGAAGTCCTCGTCGCTGACGTGTCCGTCCGGCACTCGTGTGATCGCCTCGGTCAGGCGGAGGGCGGCGCGGTCGGTGTCGGAGAAGTAGCCGGTCTCTGCCCAGGCGGGCAGCACCGCGATACGGTCGGGGTTCTCGCCCTTCTTGAGGGCGTCACGGGTGTGCATGCGCAGGCAGAACGAGCAACCGTTGATCTGGGAGGTGCGGATCCTCAGCAGCTCGACCAGGAGCGGGTCGAGGCCCGCTGCGGCGGCGGCCTTCTCCACCTCCGCCGACAGGGCGATGAGGGTCTTGTAGGCGGCCGGGTGCTGCTCGCCGATGTTGACGCGCTGAGGATCGGTCATGGTTCCTTTGCTTCCTTCGTGTGGTCCGCGCCGCGCTTGTCGGGCACGTCTGGTGGTGGATGGGGCGTGCTCCGGCAGGGGCGGGGCTCGTGAAGAGTGTTGCCGCTCCGCTGCATGCCCCGGGGGTTACGACTTCGGGTCGTCGACCTTGAGCTTGGCGCCGGTGTCGGAGACGAAGACGACCAGGAGCTTTGCCGGGCTGGTCCGGCTGGTGTTCTCGGTGAGGACATGGTGGGCGCCCGGCTGCTCGACCCAGTTCTCGCCCTGGTGGTAGGTGGTCACGGGCTTGTCGTCGAGCTGGCTGCGCACGGTGCCTTCGAGGACGTAGGCGTAGACGAACGCCTGGCCGTGCCGGTGCGGCAGCGCGCTTGCGTTGGGCGGGAAGGCGACGATCGCCGAGGTGAACGTCTTACCCTTCACATTCGGAAGCGCCTGCTGGAGCAGCGGTGTGAAGGTTTCGACGGGGCGCGTCGATGCTGTGACCGTCGCCTGCGCCTTGGCGTGGGCGGGCTGGTCGGAGGCCGAGCAGGCCGTGGCCCCAGTCAGCGTGGCCGCAGCCAGCAGGCCGGTGGCGATTCGCATTCCGATCACGATGGGTCTCCTGATTCAGTCTTCCGTGACGCGGATGATCGTCTTGCCCGGGGTCCGCTCGCCGGGGGCGAACGCGTCGGCTGCCTCGGCGAGGGGCCGCACAGCACCGACGACCGGCTTGAGCCGGCCGTCCCTGAGCCGCGTGGCGAGGTCGGCGAGCCGGGCGCGGTCGGGTTCGACGACGAAGAAGACCGCCCGCCCGTTCTTGGGCTGGACCTTGGGCGGCATGACGATGGTGACGAGCGTGCCACCGGCCCGGACGAGGGCGGCCGAGCGGTCGAGGATGTCGCCGCCGATCACGTCGAACACGACGTCGGCCTCGCCGGCGGCCTCCAGCTTTTCGGCCTGCAGGTCGATGAAGGTGTCGACGCCGAGTGCGAGTGCCCTGTCCCTGCCTGAGGCGCGGCCGGTGCCGATGACGCGGGCGCCGGCCTCGCGGGCGAGCTGTACTGCGATCGAGCCGACGCCGCCCGCGGCACCGTGGATCAGGACGGTCTGGCCTGTGGTGAGGCGGCCGTGGTCGAACAGGCCCTGCCAGGCGGTCAGCCCCGAGATGGGCAGCGCGGCGGCCACGGTGTGGTCGATGTCCGCCGGCAGCGGGGCGAGGTTGCGGGCCTCCACCGCGGTGTACTCGGCGAGGGCGCCGTCGCGGGTCCAGTCGGCCAGGCCGAACACCCGCTGTCCGACGCTCAGGCCGGTGGTGCCGTACCCCAGCTCCACGACGACACCGGACAGCTCGTGCCCGGGCACGCTCGGCGTCCGGTCGCGGCCGGCGCGATCGGTCCACGTGGCGGGCCAGTCCAGCTCGCCAGGGGTGAAGCCGGCGGCGTGCACCCTCACGATGACGTCGTTCTCGGCCGCGTGAGGGTAGGGAATGTCCGTCAAGGACATCCCGGCAAGACCAGCGTCACGGTCTCGCACAGTGATGGCTTGCATACAGATCCTTAGTGGAAGGGGCAACCCGAGTGCACAGCGCACTCCCGCGCGGGGCTCACAGCGGCTGCAGGTGGATGTATGCCGTTCTGCATGATCGATCTCACCTGCTCGCGCGTATTCCTTCGTCGCCCGTTATGCGTTCTCGGCAGGGAGACGAGGTAGCCCCTCCGTGTGTGACAGCTCAGACGTGCACGAGTTTGTCGGGGTTGAGGACCCTGCGGTACGCGGTGATCAGACCGCCTGTGATCTGTACCGTGTCGACGGAGTAGATGCGGCCTTGCCGGTGGAACACGAGGGCCAGCTCGCCGCCGACCTCCGCGAAGTCGATGCGGTCCGGGTGCCACTGGCGTCCCGTACGCACCATGACCTCGGCGACGCGCTCGCCGCCGTGGATGAGCTTGCGTGCCGCCGAGACCTTGCCGCCGCCGTCGGTGACGTAGACCGCGTCCGGGTGCAGGAGCCTGACCAGGCCGGCCAGGTCCCCGGCCTCGTAGGCGGCGCGGAAGACCTGGAGGACCCGTTCGCGCTCTGCCTTCGACGCCCGCGGTGTGGACTGCTTCGCCTTGGCCACCCGCCGTCGGGCCCGCGAGGCGAGCTGCCGGGCGCCCGGCACGGAGACGTCCAGCACTTCGGCGATCCGGCCGAACTCAAGGCCGAAGACATCGTGCAGGACGAAGGCCACCCGCTCCGGCGGGCTCAGCTCTTCCATGATCAGGAGCATCGCCGAGCTGACGGACTCGTCGACGAGTACCGGCTGCGACGCGTCCGGTCCTGTCAGCAGCGGCTCCGGCAGCCACGGCCCGACATAGGTCTCCCGGCGGAAGCGGGCGCTCTTGATGATGTCGTACGACCGTCGCGCTGCCACCGTCACCAGCCAGGCCCGCAGATCATCGATTTCCTGCAGAGCCGCTCCGGCCGCCCGCAGCCACACGTCCTGGGTGACATCCTCGGCATCGGCCACAGTCCCCAGCAGCCGGTAGGCCACTCCGAAGACCGCGGGCCGGTGCCTCTCCCATTCGGCTTCGAGCAGGCCCTCCTGCTCAGACCGCCTGGGGCCGTGCCCATCACTCATACGGATCGCAACCTCCTCCAGCCTGCGGAGCCAGCGTAGTTCCCGAGCTCAGCACGGCTCTGACACGGCGGTCGTAAGTCGTGATCAAGCTGCTCCGGGGCTGCCGTCGGCGTACGGCGGTGTTTCATGGTGGGGCCACTCTCCCTGGGGCAACCCCACCCAGGAAGGGACTCGATGCGGCAGGCTCAGCAGCGGGTCAGTCCGCTGCGAGGCTCGCATTCCCCGGCCGTCCGCATCGGGTCTCCCATCGGCCGGTGAGCACGCGATCGTCCGGCGTGCAGGGCCGCACCAAAGGACAGCGCCCCGACGAAGCCGACGTACAGATAGCCCGTGGTCTCCAGCCCCCATGAGGGCGCCGCGACCCCGGCCGCGAGGGCCGGAAGACTCACCGCCGCATAGCTGATCACGTACACGGCCGAGAAGACCTCCGACCGCGACTTCACGGTGGTGACCGCGCTGATGGCGCGGAGGCTGCCGTTGAACGTCAGGCCGACGCCCAGACCCGCCACGACCGATCCGCCCACGTATACGACCAGCGACGCGTCAGCGATGGCCACCGCCAGTGCGGACGCACCCAGAGTCAGGAGAACCGCCCCCAGCAAGGTGGCGAGCCGTGCCGTATGCCGAACGGACCACACCCCGCCCACGCTGTTGGCCAGAAAAAGCGCCGCGATGCTGAGCCCGCCCGCAGCACCGGACCGCACATGCAGGACGTTGCTCACGAGGGACGGAGTGAGCGAAAGGAACAGACCCGTGACGCCCCACCCCGCGACAACGGCGGGAACCGAGGCGAGGAACGCCGGCCGGACCTCCCGAGGAACCCGGACTCTCGGCCGCAACAACGCCGGCCGAAACGCTTGCGGGGCCGGTGTCTCAGGGATCCTGAGGACGGCCGCGGCCAAAACGACGAAGGTCAGCGTAAGGACCGGAAAGACATACTCATCGGGACGTGAAGTTGACTGAACCAGCAATCCCACGACTCCGGCACCGGTGGCCATGCCGATACTCGTGCCCACCGCTGTCGTCGTCGGTCCCAGCTGCGGACGTCGCTCGGGTGAGAGGTCGACCAGTCCGGCGGCAAGAGCGCCCGTGGCCGTCCCCGTGGCGATACCCTGCACGACCCGGGCGATCAGGAGAAAGACGACGCCGTCGGCCGTCCAGAAGACAGCCGTGCTGGTCGCCGCCACCAGAAGGGCGGCGACCAGCACAGGGCGGCGCCCCAGGTGGTCGCTCAGCGATCCGACCGTCAGCAACGCGCCGAGCAGACCCGCGACATACACCGAGAAGATCACCGTCAGCATCGTGACCGTCAGGCCCCACCGCTCCCGGTACAGCGGGTAGATCGGTGACGGTGCGCTTGCCGTGGCCATCATCACCACATTGGCGCAGGCCAGCACGGCGAAAGCCGGACCTCGTCCGAGACGACGCCCGTCGCGGGAGCGACTCGCACGTTTCATCACGTTTGCCTCTTCTGGTGTCCTGATCAGCTCGGCCAGGGAGCGCCCAGCATGCGCTCGACCGTGGTGGTGCGACGGAAGCCGGGAACGAAGTGCTCCAGCACATCCGAGTTGACGGTTCCGTTCGTGGTCTCGGGGCGGTGCTTGAGTCCCTCGACGTAGGCCTGCAGGAACTCGTTCTTGAAGTCGCCCCGCGGATGGACGGCGGTGATTTCGTCCACCTGGCTGCGATCCAGCTCGTCCAGACCGAAGCCGAGCACGTCCGTCAGAACCCCGAAGTACGTGATGGCGATCTCCGGGCCCATCCGGCCGGGGATTCCCGGGGTCGTGTGCAGCGCGATCGCCGTCCACACCACGTCGGCGGCCGTGGCCGGGAAGCCGTGGTCGAGCATGAACTTGCGTGCGTGGTCGGCTCCATCGACCTCGAAGCGCTGCTCGACGTCGGAGAACGGCGTCAAGAGGCCGGTGTCGTGAAACATGGCGGACAGGTAGAGAAGCTCCGGATCGGGCTTCAGGCCGAGCCGGTGAGCGTGCAGGGCGCCGAAGGCGAAAACGCGCCGGGAGTGGTGGTAGATGAGGGGGCTGGTCATCTCCTGCATGAGGCGGGTGGCCTCGGCGACAGCCGCCGTTTCAGGAATCTCCAGCCCTGCGATGATCTTGCTCATGACCTCTGCTCCTTCCGGTATCGGTGTGTTACGAATGGACGGTGCGTCCGTCTTCCACCCTGCCGACCACCCGGCGTCCGGCGCTCCCTCGGTCCGGCCATGAGTCACCCGAATCCGGACAGGCGGGCAGCGGGGCTGTGGGCTCCGCCACGCATCGGGTCGCGATCCTCGTCTACGACGGGGTCAAACTCCTGGACGTCGTCGGCCCCGCGGAGGTGTTCGGGGAAGCGAACCGGCTCGGCGCCGACTACAAGATGGTTCTGGTGTCACCGACCGGTGCCGATGTCACCTCGTCCATCGGGATCCGGATCTCGGTCGACGCCGCCGCCACAGAGGCTGCTCCCGACACGTTCCTGGTGGCCGGCGCCGACATCTACCCGCGCACACCGGTCTCCCGTGATCTGATCGAGGCCACGCGAACTCTGGCGGGCCGGGCGCACCGGGTCGCGTCCATCTGCACCGGAGCATTCGTCCTCGGCGCCGCCGGCCTCCTGGACGGCAAGCGCGCGACCACGCACTGGAAGGTCGCGCAGGAACTCGCCGTCCGCTGCCGCGCCAGCCGCGTCGAACCCGACGCGATCTACGTCCGTGACGGAACCACCTACACCTCGGCGGGCGTGACCGCCGGCATCGACCTGGCACTGGCACTCGTCGAGGAGGATCACGGCCCTGATCTCACCCGCGACGTCGCCCGCGCCCTGGTGGTCTATTTGCAGCGTTCGGGCGGCCAGTCGCAGTTCTCCGCCCCACTGCAAGGACCGCCGCCCCGGTCTCCGGCGCTCCGCAGAATCACCGACTTGATCACGGCGAATCCCGGGGGAAACCACTCACTCGGCGAACTCGCCAAGCACCTCAATGTGAGCCCTCGGCATCTCACTCGGCTCTTCCACGACGAGCTGTCCACGACGCCGGCCCGGTACGTGGAGATGATCCGGTTCGACATGGCGAAAGCTCTCCTCGACCAGGGGCATACCGCAACGCAGACGGCATCCCTTGCCGGATTCCCGAATTACGAGAGTATGCGGAGAGTTTTCGCGCGGGAATTGTCGCTCAGCCCCGCCGCCTATCAGCGACGCTTCAGCACGGCGCACCGGGCCGACGAGGGGCAGTAGAACGAAGCTGTCAGGTCGGCCTGGGGCGGGCAGGGGACACAGGCAGGCTGTTCGACGCCCGCCATAGAGCGCACCTCCGATCTGCTCCCGAAGGTGGAGATGTGCCGGTCGGCCTCCTCCCCCCCGCGAAGGCGTCTCGCGCGCACCACGGCCACTCACCAGGCCGGCATGATGGGAGCAGGAATGAGCGTTGCGACCACCACGACATCCGTGACCAGGGTCCTCAAGGTCTGGAGCCGGGCGGCGCTGAACCCGCAGCTGTCGGTGGCCGGCCTTGCGGATCCGGGCCGATGCGGTGCCTTTCCTGCCGAAACAGGAGCTCGTCGTTGCCCGGATTCGACGCCCGAGAGAGTTGACCACCCGGTATTGGCCGGCGATTCGGCGAGCGCGACGGCGGTAGCCACGGCGTTCGGGGGCGGCGGGCGCCGCATCGGCCGAGAGCATTCGTCACCGTGAATCGGTCCCACCAAAGAGGAAGACACTCTCCCCAGCGCAATGCGTCGATCGTTTAGGCGGCCTGGTCGAGGGGTGAGTGTGCAGACGTGGCGGACAGCCACGCAGGCCCCACGGCCGTGCCGCAAGATGCCGAGCTCACCCGCGCCCGCCGACGTGCAGTGCATCGCGCCGGAGTACGCCTGGGCCCGTGGGCCGTTGCCGGTCTGGCCGTCACCGGCGGCCGCAACCTGCCGTGCGTCCTGCCGCGGCCACCATTACACGCAGGCCGGAGGCCCCGGACTTACCGACCCGCCCGCCGTCCTGGACCTGTACGAGTTCGCCCCGTCGCGGCGTGTGCGACGGGGCGTGGCGGACTGAGCGCCGCCCTCGTCTGTCCCGGCCGAGGAGGACGAGGACGGGGGACCGGTTCGTCCGCCTCGCAGGGCAGTGGGCGTGCAGGCTGTCGGCGAGGCGGTCGTGGCTGTGCCGCCATCTAAGGACTGGTGCCGGATTTGGGAGCCGATGCGCCGCCCGGCAGGGCGGCGGAGGATGGATGAGAACCGGCGGACTGGCGCAAAGTCGTCACAGCGAGGAGGCGCGGCATGGCGAAACCGGTCGTCGTGGGCGTCGACGGCTAACCGTCCAGCCTGGATGCGGTCGAGGCGGCGGCACGTGAGGCGGTGCTGAGCGGGGTCGGCCTGCGGTTGGTGCACGCCTTCGGGTGGCCCTCGATCCATCCACCGCCTGGTGGAGAGCCTTGGAATCCGGCCAAGGCGGGGGTGCGCGAGCTGGTCGACGGCACGCTGGCCGAGGCCGAACAACGGGCACGCGAGATCGCGCCGCAGGTGGACATCACACGCGAGGTCACCGTCGGCGAGCCGCTGATGGTGCTGGAGATCGAGTCGCGCACCGCTTCGCTCGTCGTGGTGGGCAGCCGCGGGCTGGGCGCGTTCGGCAGCCTGCTCCTCGGTTCCACCGCCGTACATCTGGCCGCGTACGGCCACTGCCCGGTGCTGGTGGTGCGGGGCACGCCGAACCCGAACGGTCCCGTCCTGCTGGCGGTGGACGGCTCCCCGGCGGGCGAAAGCGCTGTCGAGTTCGCCTTCGTCGAAGCGAAGATGCGCGGTGCGGACCTGATGGCCCTGCACATGTGGAACACCTGGAGCGAACGGGTCTACGAGGGGCCGGGCGACCCGCTGAACATGGTGGTCGACATTGACAGGCTCCGTGATGAGGAGCAGCGGCTGCTGGACGAGACCCTGTCCCCGTGGCTGACGCGCTACCCGCAGGTCACGGTGGAGCGGTGCCTGGTGCGCTCCCGGATCCGCCCGCGCTGATCGAGGCGAGTCATGACGCGCAGCTCGCCGTGGCCGGTGCACGTGGACGCGGTGGCTTCACCGGCCTGCTGCTCGGCTCGGTCAGCCAGGCCCTGCTGCATCACGCGCACTGCTCCGTCGCTGTGGTCCGCGGCAAAGAGTGACCACCGCCACGCGTTCCTCGGGTATTCGGCGGCAGTGCTGGTCAGGAGAGTCGGCCGCCGTCGCCGGCGGCCGCGAAGTGACGGTGAAAATCCAGGGTGGTGAACGGCCTGGGTGGAACGCATTGCCCTGCGAAGGATTTCTTTACAGCTGTGGACGGCAGAGCCGGGTGGGCCGTTGGGCCCTCCGGCCCTACATCTGGGAATTGTGGCCCAGATCGACTGAGGTCTCACTGGTCGATGCTGATGGCACTGGAGCAATCGGCCGAGGGAAGTGATCGGCATGATGTGGTACGGAGACGGATGGGGCTGGGGCGGCTGGATCTTCATGACGGTGTTCATGGTGCTGTTCTGGGCCGTCCTGATCGTCGGGCTCGTCGCACTTGTGCGCTACCTCGCCGGTGCGCGTCAGCAGCAGCCCGGCTCCCCTCCACCGTCCGGCGAGGGCGGGTGGCAGGACCAACGGGCCGAGAACCTGCTCGCCGAGCGGTTCGCACGCGGGGAGATCGACGAGGACGAGTACAAACGTCGGCATGCGCTGCTTCGGGAGCACCGATGAGCGCGCATCGCCGCCGAGGCGTGCGGTCGGCGATCGCCATTGCTGCCGCGGCGTTGGTGCTGGGTGTCGCCACGACCGGTCTGATGGCCGCGTCCGGCTCCTTCCACGGGACGGGACCGGCCTCCTGGCGAGGGCAGAGCGACCGATGCAGCGCACCGGCCGCGAAAGGCAGTGCAGTCGACGTGACCGTGTGGGACATGGGGCGCATGATGAGGGGCCCGAACTGGTCTGGGCCGGACAACGGCCGTCCCGGCTGGTACGGCATGGGCATGATGCGCATGGTGGCCCGCCCGATGACGATCCCCGCGGGAAAGGTGACTGTGCGGGTAGTCAATGCGGGAACCCGCGCGCACGAGGTGATCGTGTTGCCGCTGTCGGCGGGCCAAGCCCCCGGCGAACGTGCCATCGGCTCCGACGGCCGGGTGTCGGAAGCAGGCAGCCTCGGCGAGGCGTCGCGCACCTGCGGCAGCGGTGCCGGAGACGGCATCGCCCCCGGTGCGGCGGCCTGGACCACGGTGACGCTGCGGCCGGGCCGCTATGAGCTGCTGTGCAATGTCCGGGGCCACTACGCGGCCGGGATGTACACAGAGCTGGACGTCACTCGGTGAGCGAGGGAACCGGCGGCTGCCAGAGCCGGGGGCCGGGAGTGTTCCCGGATTCAGCGGGAAGCCGTTGTCTCGCTTCGGCCGGCATCAGGACGTGCCGCCCTGGAACGGCGGCCAGACCGCGGCGCGAGCCGTGCGGCGGTCCGGTGGGTGACCGCCTGGTGCGCGAGCAGGTGCCCGGTCAGCCGATGGTGAAGTAGGCCAGGCTGCCCAGCCCGGCCAGGGTGCAGTAGACGGCGAAGGGGATGAGGGTCCGGTTCTCGAAGTAGCGGACCAGGAAGCGGGTGGCGAGGTAGGCCGCGATGAAGGCGGCGACGCTGCCCGCCAGCAGCGGTCCGCGCAGGCCGTTGCCCTCGGAGCCGAGCAGCGGGGGCAGCTTGAGCAGCGCTGCTCGGCCGATGAGTGGCGTGGCGAGCAGGAAGGCGAAGCGGGCAGAGTCCTCGTGGTTGAGGCCCTTGAAGATGCCCGCGCTGATGGTGGAGCCGGAGCGGCTGATGCCGGGCAGCAGGGCGAGGATCTGGGCGGCGCGCCGATGGTCACGGCATGGCGGATGGTCATGCGGGTGATCCGCAGGTCCGACTGCTCGTCCGCCGACAGGTGCTGCTCGCCGGGGGCGACAGTGGCCCCGGCCCGCCGGTGGCCGGTGCCGCCGCGCCGCAGCTGTTCGGTGAGGAAGAGGACGATGCCGTTGAGGGCCAGGAAGATCGCGGGGGGGATCGGGCGTCCGAGCGTCGTACGGAAGACCTTGTCGAGCGCAACGCCGGCCTCTTGGGCTCACCTCGGCGATACCCCAAGTACGCGGCCGCGGTCGGGAGCTTGCCGGGTCGGTCCTGATTACATCGAGGCCCACCGCGCCTTTGTGGCCGTCGGCACCAATGAGCATGGAGGCCGGGCGCTCGGGTTCTACTCGCTCGTCCTGGCTCCGCCGGAGCTCGACCTGCTGTTCGTTGGCGACGAAGTGCGACGACGGGGTATTGGACGGCTGCTCGTCGCGCACATGCAGTCCGAGGCCCGTGCCGCCGGGCTCGACCGTGTCAAGGTCGTGTCGCACCCTCCCGCCGAGGACTTCTACCACCGCGCCGGTGCGGTGCGGATCGGGACCGCGCTCGCGAACCTGCCCGCCGTGCCGTGGGGACCGTCGCGAATTCGAGTTTCGCGTTTCTTCGGAATGACGCGGTGTGCCGGTTGCCGAGGCCTCGGCTCCGCCTGCATGGTGGCCGACGTGCAGGAGCCGCTGGACGCCGCGCGCTCCGTGTCTGCCGTCGTTTTCTGCTCTGACGGGCTGTCTGCACCCTGTCGCACAGATGATCTAGCTCGGGCACCCCCAGGACGCCCCTCGGTCTCCTTGGCGTCATCGCCAAGAAGGCCGCGATGGCCGCGACGAAGGCGTTGGTCGTCTCCCAGAGGGCCGGGTACACGCGGCCCTCGGCGACGAGCGCCGTGCCGAGACGCACCTCGGATTCGCCGACGAACTCCTGGCGGACCGGCTTGGCGCCGATGTCGCGGAATGGGCGAGCTACTTCGACGCCGCCGAGCCGGCCGGCGCCGGCACGGGTTGGCCTGGCCGCCGTGCTGTCCGACGAGGGCCAGGTCGAGCGAGGTGCCGCCGCCCGCGTCGACTCCACTTTTGTGGCCTCTCGGCTCCAACACCTCGCTGGACGCGGCTCGCCCGTACCAGACCGCCGCGGTCGACGATGTAGGGCCACAGCCGCAGGACCTCGCCGCCGCCCGTCCCACTACGATCGCCGCCCGAGGCCATCAACACGGTGGGGGACAACCCGGAACACCTGGGCAACTGGGCGTCCTTCGCCGCACTGTGCGGAGTCAGCCCTGTCGAGCGTTCGTCGGGCCGTTGGTGCCATGGTCGATGGAGGACTCCCGGTAAGGCGGCCCACAAGGCTGTCCGTCAATGCCGGTCACGAGTGGACGAAGAGTCAGCTCATGTTCAGCACGCCCAGGCCAGGTTGGGTGCCGGTTCGTTCGAAGCCATCCGGCAGTGATCGAGTCACGCCGTTGTGCCGGGATCGATGGGACGGTTGCGTAGGGCCGTCCCGGACGGGGTCTGACTCTTGAGATCTTTGACCGAAGTGTCCAGTCACAGGCGTGTCGACTGTCGTTGCGGGATGGCGCCTGCTGTCACCGAGCCACGGGGCGTGTCGACAACTGCTTGTCTGGGCCCGTAAGCGGGGGACAGTGCGTCGAGCCGGTGTGGAGGGCACCGGCACCTTCGGCGCGGGCCTGTCCGTTATCTGCTGGCGCAGCAGATCCAGGTGTTCGAAGTGAACCGGCCCGACCGGTCGGCCCGCCGGCTGCTCGGGAAGTCGGACTCGCTCGACGCTCAGGCCGCCGCGCGAGCCGTGCTCAGTGGCCGCACCCGGGCCCGGGCCAAGTCCGGCGACGGTCCGGTGCACAGCGCCCGAATCTTCAAGCTCGCCAAGGACTCCGCGGTCAAGGCCCGTACCCAGGCGATCAACCAGCTCAAAGCCGTCCTGGTCATCGCCGATCCCGCACTGCGGGAACGGTTGTCCAGCCTGGGCAACCGCGAGCTGTTCCGCACCTGCGCACGCCTCGACCCACCCGACGGTGAGGGAGACGAGGACGCGGTGACCCAGGCCACCCACCTGACGTTGCGCATGCTCGCCGAGCACGTTGAGTAGCTCACCGGGCAGATCGATGAGCTGAACCAGCGCCTGACCCAGCTCGTCGAACACCACGCCCCACAGCTGCTCGTACCGGTGGGCATCGGCCCGGACAGCGCAGTCACCTTGCTGATCACCACGGGGGACAACCCCGAGCGGCCGAACACCGAGGTGTCCTTTGCTGCGCTTTGCGGAGTCAGCCCCGTCGAGTATTCGTCGGGCCGTCGGAGCACGCGCCGGCTCGACTACGGCGGCGACCGGCAGGCGAACGCCGCCCTGCACCGCACCGTGTCACCCGGCTGCGCCAGGACGCCCGCACCCAGGCGTACTACGAACGCCGCACCCAGGAGGGCAAGACCCGACGCGAGAGCATCCGATGCCTCAAGCGATATGCCGCCCGGGAGGTCTTCCACCTGGTCAGACCTGTGCATTCGCAACCCCCGTCATAGGGGGAGTCGTGAGACGTGAGAGGGTCTGGGGCGTGAGTGAGACACCCCCGAACACCCTGCAATACCGCTTTGACGGGCCAGAAGACGCTCCGGTCCTGATCTTGGGTCCCTCACTGGGTACCACATGGCACATGTCGTAGAAGCCGTCCAGCGCCGTCCATCCAGTCCTGTGCGGACATGTATGTCCGGTTTCGAGCTCCTGTGCCGAGAGGGTGTCCACGGGGTTTGTGACTCGCCCGTGACAGCTGGCAGCGCGACGAAGCCCCCGTCGGCTGGTCGTGTTGTGGTCCGACTCGGCGGCATGGCCGGCGCGATGGTGGACATGGCGCGCGCTGAGCCTCGACGTACTTGATGCGGGCCTCTTCTGTGGGGGCTTCCCGGTGGGTGCGCCTGTGGTGTGCCGCTTCGATTTCGGCAACGCGCCTTTGCTCGGAGGTTGCGCTGGTGGGCGTGATCTCCCGGGTGGTGTCCGCAAGCTGGACTTGGGGGGAGCGTTCGACGGTGTCGGTCCGTTCGCCGGCTGGGTGTGGCTGGCCGCCGCCGCGGACGTGGGTGGGCCCGCGCCGCTCGTGTCGGAGTCGGCGCGGGCCCTGTTTCGGCGGTGGCTCAGTGCAGTGCGCTGACTTCGGTCGCCGAAAGTGTGCGTGGGTAGACGTGGACGTCGGCAACGGAGCCGGGGAAGGCCAGGTAGGGGGTGGTGGCGGAGGCGCTGTTGATGCAGCCGCCGATGGTGAGGGGCATGGAGGAGTCGTACTGGGGGCTGAGGTTGGTGGCGGTCCCGATGAGGGTGCCGTTCTGGTAGAGGGCCATGTTGCCGGTGGTGGAGCCTCCCGGGACCGGTGCCCGGAAGGTGGCGACGAGGTGGGTCCAGGTGCCGATGGGGCCGCTGTTGGGGTCGCCTTCGGCGGTGGGGAAGTCGGAGTTCTCATCGTTGGTGGTGGTGGTCTGGAACATCCAGGCGGCGCTGGGTTTGTCGTAGGAGAGGTAGAAGGCTTGGTGCTGCGTGGTGCCCTGGCAGACGGCGGTGGTGCCGAGGGCTGAGTTGATCTTCACCCAGGCGGAGACGGTGTAGTCGCCGAGGGTGTTGACCGCGCTCTGCTTGCTTTTGAGGAAGCCGGTGCTGCCGTCGAAGGCGACGCTGCCGGACATCCCGCTCGGTGCGTCCGTGTTGAAGGTTGTGTTGCCTGTCGGGGTGAGCGGGTTGAGGGAGGCGGTGTCGGTGCCGTTGGAGGCGAGTTTCCAGTCGTCCTCGGGCATGCCGTTCTGCCAGCCGCTGGGCACGACCACGCTGGCCGCGTCGGCGTCGCCGGCCGCCATGGCGTAGGGGTAGACCTGGACGTCCGAGACGGAGCCGGGGAAGGCGTTGTACGGGGAGGTCGCGGCGGGGTCGTTGATGCAGCCGCCGATGGTGAGGGGCATGGCGGAGTCGTACTGCGGGGTGAGGTTGGTTGCGGTCCCCATGAGGGTGCCGTTCTGGTAGATGGACATGACGCCGGTGCTGTCGTCGCCGTCGACGGGTGCGGTGTAGGTGACGAGGAGGTGGGTCCAGGTGCCCAGGGCTCCGGTGTTGGCGTCTCCTTCGGCGGTGGGGAAGTCGGAGCTGTCGTCGTTGGTGGTCGTGGTCTGGAACATCCAGCCTTGGTTGCCGCGGTCGTAGCCGAGGTAGAACGCCTGGTGCTGGCTGGTGCCTTCGCAGATGGCGGTGGCGGGGCCTGCTGCAGAGTCGAGTTTGACCCAGGCGGAGACGGTGTAGTCGGCGAGGGTGTTGACGGCGGTGTGGTCGCTTTCCAGGAAGCCGGTGCTGCCGTCGAAGGAGGTGGCGGCGGCGGGGGCGTTGACCGCATCGGGTCCCGCAGCGTTGGAGGTCGCGCCACCGACCGCGGTGAACGGGTTGTCGCCGCGCTGGTCGTTTCCGTCGGCGGCCAGGTCCCATTCGTTGTCGGGGGTGTCGCTGCCGGTGGCGACGGGGACGATCAGGTTCGGAGCGATGTCGATTGTGTCAGTGTTGTTCGTGTCGCTGAGGTAGCGGGCGGCCAGGTCAGCGTAGTAGGCGTTCGAAGGATTGCCGTTGGTCAGGTCGGCGGCTTTCACGGTGGAGGATGTTGCCGTGCCGTCTGTGGAGACCGCCGTGGCGAAGTCGATGACCTGGTCCTGGAAGAGGTCGGGCATATCGGCGTTGACTTTCTCGCGCGCGGCTTCCTGCGTCGCTGTGCCCGGATGGGCGGCGGTGAACGGCGGGATGGTGGCAACGTAGACGGTGATGTTGGAGTTCTCCATCACCGGCTGACCGTCGGCGGAGGCCGGCCCGTCGTCGGTGTAGTACGAGCTGAGCTGGCTGTTGAGCGAGGTCAGTCCGTGCTCGACGCTTGTGGCGCAAGCGTCGGCGGTATCGGTGCAGTTGAGCAGGTCACTTGTGCCAGTGGAGATGAGGACCGTGCGGACGTTGCCCTGGGCCAGGACGTTGCGGTCCAGGGGATTGAGCGCGTTTCTCGGGGTGCCGCTATTGGTGATCTGCGGTAGCAGGTTGTTGCTGGGGCTGTTGCTGTTGGATCCGGCGTTGAGCACGCCGTAGTCCACGGAGTCGTCTCCGTTGGAGTCGTTGACGAGGGCGTTGGTGATGGCGTCGCTGAGGTGATGCTGACCGTCGTTGCTCGCGGTGTCGCCGTTGATGCTCTGGTCCCCGTAGAGGACCACCGAGCCGGTAGGAACGGCGGTAGGGGTGGTGACGTCGATTCCGGTCACGTAGGGCAGGCCGGTGAATGACGTCTGCGTGTAGTTCGCGGCCGAGGTGTCGAGCGTACGGTTGGCCGCGTCGGGGCTGATCCACACGGGCGTCTGGGCAATGGCGTGACCGGGGAGGGCGGTTACCGAGCCGTGCACCTGCACGCTGACCAGCACGGTTGCCTGCTGCGCGACGGCCAAGGTCACGGGGTCACTGGTGACGTCAGCGCCTGCGGGGATGGTGACGGACGCATGCCCGCCGAAGGCCAGCGCCGTGGGTCCCGCGGCCGTGGTGGCGGCACCGCCCGCGGTGGTGTCCTGCAGGGCTACCGAGGCAGCGTCGAAGGTGACGGGTGTGGTGCCCAGGGCGTTGGACAAATGGATACGCACACCGTTGCCGGTGTCTGTACCGATGCTGACGTGAGCCGGGATGCGCAAAGTCTGCCCGTTGGCGACGGCGGTACTGCCCCCGGACTGCTGCACCTTCGCGGTGTCCTGAACGGAGGACCAGGTGCCGACCCAGTGCTGGGTGTTGGTTCCGGTTCTGGTGAGGGCCATCGGCCGTATGCCCATGCCGAGGATGTGCAGGGCCGGCTGGCTCTCCTGGACGCCATTGCTGAACAGGGGCAGGGAGATGCTGCTGATCACCGAGCCTGGGCATTTCAGCGGGACACTGATGGCGTAGATCTTGGGGCCGGGAGCCGGGCTGGTCTGGGTGTTGTTGCGGTGGTTCTCGTGGACCAGCGTGAGCGCGGCAGCGGAGGCGGGGCCGCTGAGCCAGTCGGGCACGGTGTCCAGATGGTAAACCTGGTCGGCTGGAGCGCCGCTGGCATCGATGCAGTTGTCCTTGGCGTAGGAGATGGTGCCGCGAGTCTCCTTGGCAGGGCCGCCGGTGGCGAAGGCGAGAAAGACCAGGGCGTCACCGGTGTTCACCGGACCGCTGGCCGGCAGGGTGACGGTCTGGCCGGAGGCCAGCATGTTGTCGTAGGTGCCGGTGCCGAACTTCGGCAGGGTGATGGTGGCACCATCGACGGTCACTGTCTTGGCGCTCTGCCAGCCCGAGGTGCTTGTCAGGTCGGCGGAGTTGATGCTGTTGCCGGAGCCATCCGCGTCGGCCGGGCTGGTCGTGGTGGTGAAGGCGCTGGTCGCGGTGTTGTTCAGGCAACTGCTGGTGTCGTTGATCGTGCAGGTCAGCGCCGGTCCCAGCCGCAGCACGTCAACGCCCGCCTGGTACCCGGTCGACTTGGAGTTCTTGCCGGTGAGGGTGAGGGTGAGGGTGTGCACGCCCTGGTTGAGGGTGAGCAGTTGTCCGTTGGCGTCCTTGGGCATGCCGAGGTTGATGAAGTGGGTGGTGGTGTAGGAGCTGTAGGCGTCGTAGTCGCTGAGCAGTGTTGTCTGGGTGCTCGTGCCCGCGTCCAGGACCAGTCGGTAGATGCCGTAGTCCCTGGCCTTGGTCAGGTTGGCTCCGAAGCTCCAGGGGCCGTCCTTGGGGATGTCGAAGCTGAAGGTGGCGCTGTCGCCGCTGACGACCTTCGAGGTGGTTGACTTATTGGCGAGCCAGGCTTGGTAGCCGTCGGCGAACTCGTAGCCGCTGCCAGCGGCCTGGCTGATCAGCTGGCCGCCCTTGGTGGTTGTGCTCGCTTTGGGTACGACTGTGGTGGTGCCGTCGGTGTTGGTCGCGGTCCAGCCGCTGATCATCTTGTCACCGAAGGCGTAGGTCGGGGTGCTGGTGCCGGCGTAGAAGGCGTAAGACGCCTGGACGGACGTTGAGCCGGCCTGGTCCACCGCCTTGGCGTACAGCGTGTGAGGGCCTGTAGTACCTGGGGCGAAGGCGGGCGAGGCACTGCCGTTGAGGACCGACGTTCCTGTCCCGGGGCCGTTGTCCGACGTGACGTAGTACGCCTGACCCGTCGTGATTTTGGTCGTGCTGGCCAAGTGGACGACGTTGCTGCTGCTGTACACCGTGTTGCCGAGTGTGGCGTCCAGAGCGAACAGGTATCCGGTGATGTTGTTGGTGTGGTTGTTGCTGAGTGTGAAGGTGCCCTTGTCGCCGTAGGCGGCACCGATCTGCCCGGCCGGAAACTGGCTGGAGGTCACGGTGGGCATGGGCGGCGCGGTCGTGTCCACGGTGAAGGTCTGGGTCTTGGTCCAGATACCCGATCCGGTGCCGACCCAGTAGCCCGCGGCATTCTGAGCGGTGGCCTTCCAGGTGTAGGTACCGTCGGGCAGGCTCGGAGTGGTCCAGTCGCTGCCGTTGGTGTTGTACCGGGCGCGTTTCTTGGAGTCGGTGCTGGGGCCGAAGCCCTGGTGGATCAGAGTGCCGGAGGAGTTGTAGACGTTGTACTCGATGCGTACCAGCTCGCTGCCCCCGGCCAGGTCGGGGTCGACCGCACGCGCCGACAGCGTCGGAGTGTGGGTGGTGGTCATCGTCTTGCCCAGGTTCACCGTGGACGGCTTGATGGCCGGGGTGCCGGTGCCGTTCTTGAGTTTGGGGCGGTAGCTGTAGGTGACCGACATGGTGGCGCCGCCGCCGTAGGCCAGTTGCTTCCATTGGGAGGCGTCGTTCATGTTGGGTGACTGGACCATCAGCGTCATGCTGCTCCAGCTGCCGGCTGCTGCGCTCTGGGCCCGGGAGGTCACGTTGAATTCGAGCGACGGCGGGCTGACCCAGGAGTTGGCGCCGTCGGTGACGGGGCAGGTGCCGGCTTCGTGGCTGACCGGGTTGGTCTTGCCGAGTGCGTCGGTGCGTACGGTGGGTTCGTGGCCCCAGTACAGGTTGGAGGAGTTCCATGCTGCGGGCCGGTCGGTGCCGTAGACGGCGGCGGGGGTGTCGGAGCAGGAGGCGGCGGAGAGCTGCTTCACGTACAGGGAGGCGTGGCTGACCACGGCGCCTTTGATGCCGCTGGTGTTGATCTGGTAGTAGGTGCGGGCCCGTTCGCCGTTGCCCGGGGTGTTGTTGTCCCATCCTTCCCGGGCGTTGGTGGCGCCTGTGGTGGATGTCGAGTTGTAGACGTTCCACCCGTTGTCGGAGATCCGGGCCCAGTCCAGCTGGGAGGGCCTCCCGCTCCACTCCGGGTCCACATAGACGGGGTAGACGGTGCTCTTGGAGGAGAGCAACTTCGCATCGGGTGACAGTAGTTGCCGACCGGATTTCAGGTGTACTCGGACCTGGGAGCGGTGGGCACCGACCTTGCCCGACGCCTGGTGCTCGGCTCGTGCCGACGAAACGGTCTTGGTGTGTGCCAGGGGGGTGTGCACGGCTTTCTGCCCTGCGCTGTCCCACATCAGCGCGGTGTCGCTGTGGAAGACGGTCTCGCTCGTGTGCTTGTCCGTGGCCTGCACACCACCGTCGGGGGTGGCGGAGAGCTTGAGGCCGGACGACGCGGTGTTGAGTGTGAGACTTTTCAAACGAGGGTCGGCTGCGGCCTTGGGGGTCTTGACCACCAGGATCGAGGAGTATCCGGAGGCGTCCGCGGTCAGCTGGAGGTCGACCTGTGGCAACACGTCCGGGTAGGTGGCGGTGTCACCGGAGACCACCGGTCTGGGCAGGGCGGTCGGCCAGGAGAAGCCCAGCCTGTCGGCCCCGCTGCGCAGGGTGACCAGTGCACCCGAGCCGCCACCGGAGAACGTCACATCCGTGACGGCGGCTTTGGGGCCCCAGGTCCCGTTGGCGTGCTGTACCAGGGTGGTGTCGATGGGGACCCATTTCCCCTGCTGCAGGGTGCGTTGGGGCATAGATGAGTCGGTCCGGGTGAAGGTGCCGTCCGGGTTGGCCACCACTTGCGTACCGGTGCCAGTGAGCGCGTCGATGGTCACCGGCTGGCCAGTCGCCTTCGCTTGCGCGGACGCCCACTCTGTTGGGTTGAGGCTGCGGGCGGCGGATGGCGAGTCGTCGCGCTTCGAGGTGGTCTTGGACGAGGAGCTAGGCGCATCCAGCGGCGCGGCATGGACGGGTGTGGTGGAGGCCAGTGATCCTGCCGCCAGGACCGCGACTATAGCGGCCGCAATAGGTCTGGACGCGAGGTGTCTGGCTGGCAGGGGTGTGCGAGAGGCGGACATGTGAGGTCGGAGTCCTTCGCAGATGTCGTGCGGTTCCCCCCGTGGGCCCCGCGCCGTTCTGCATTCTGTGGGGCCGGTGTGAAGACGGTCCATCATCAATTGATCGACAAGTACTCACACAGAGTCCGCTTTTGACGAATACAGACCAACTTGGGTTCCGGTCTGTGGAGTTCCTTTGCTTTCCCTCTGGGAATGCTTTGCCTTCGGGTTTGAGGTCAAGCCCTAGCGTGATCGTGTGCGGGGGATGTGATCGACGTGTGCCTCCGCTGTGACGTGCACTCAAGTCACCTGACACGTAGGGGAGTTGGGTGGTCTGGGGTCTGGGAGGGAACGCACAGCATGGCGCGGATTTCGGCATGGAGTCGCGGGCGGGCGTCCTGGACGGCCCGGAAAGTTCGGCATACGGCAGCGGTGGCGGTCGGCGCCCTGCTCGTGAGCCTGCTGCCCGCTGGTGTTGCTGCGGCAGCAACCTCGGAGCAGCGGCATGTGACGGCTCCTGCCGCACCGCAGAACAAGCGGGTCCCCTTGGTCCACTCCAGACCAGGGTGGGGTTCAACCTCGAAGCGTTTCAAGCACTTCGATCCCAGCGGCCACTCGAAGCTACCTGGGGCGGGCAGCTCCGTGGTAGCTCTGCCGGTCGGCGCCGGCTCCGCGCGGCTTACCGCCAATGCGACCGAGGTGCGGGCCAAGGGCACGCCTGTCCTGTTGGGTGACGTGGCTGGAGCGGGGGCCAAGGCGGCCGCCGTCAGCGGATCGCAGCGGGTGCGGGTGACCGTGCTGGACCAGAAGAGCGCACAGACCGTCGGCGTGCACGGTGTGCTCTTCACTCTCCAGCGCACCAGCCCTGGAGGCGGAAAGGTCGCACTGCGGGTCGATGACTCATCCTTCCGTTACGCCTTCGGCGGTGACTTCGCCGCGCGCCTGCACCTCGTGCAGCTGCCCGCCTGCGCCCTGACCACGCCGATGCTGGCGAAGTGTCAGGTCCAGAGAGCGGTGCGCACCGCCCCCGGAACACCGTTGTCCGCCCAGGTTGCCGTCCCTGGCCCGAAGGCGGTGGCATCGAATGCCGCCGGTTCGGCCCGCTCGGCGGCCGCGTCCTCCGGCGCGACGGTCGTCATGGCAGCGGCCGCGGGCACGTCGGGTTCGGCGGGTGACTACTCGGCGACCAGCCTGTCGCCCGGCGGTTCCTGGTCGACCTCCGGTAACACCGGCGCATTCACCTACAGTTACCCGATCTCGGTTCCGCCGGCGATCGGCGGCTCGGTCCCGAACGTCGATCTCTTCTACAACTCCTCCAGCCAGGACGCGCGCACCGAGGGGACCAACAACCAGTCCTCGTGGCTGGGTGACGGCTGGAGCTCGGCGGAGAACTATGTCGAGCGCACGTACAAGTCCTGCAAGGACGACTCGTCGTCCGGGGCTCCTGACAACGACGGTGACCAGTGCTGGGCGGGCCAGATCCTCACGCTCTCGCTGAACGGCAAGTCCACCGAGGTCGTCTACGACGACTCGACGAAAACGTTCCACCCCGTCGACGACAGCTCCACGATCAAGATCGAGGACCTGACCGGCGCCACGAACGGCACCAAGAACGGGGAGTACTTCAAGGTCACCGAAGGAGGAGTGCAGTACTTCTTCGGCCGCAACCGCCTGCCGGGCTGGACCAGCGGCAAGGACGAGACGAAGTCCGTGTGGACCGAACCCGTCTACCACGCGCACGGCGGCGTCTCGGACTGCCCGGACAGCACCGACTTCGCCGCCACCTCCTGCACACTCGGCTACCGCTTCAACCTCGACTACGTGGTCGACACCCACAGCAACGCCAGCGCCTGGTACTACTCACAGGAAACGGGCTACTACGGCGCGGACATGAAGAACACCGCCGTCGCCTACACCCGCGGCGGCACGCTGGCCCGCATCGACTACGGCATGACCGCCTCGACGATCTACTCGGCCACCGCGCCGGAGCAGATCGTCTTCGACGCCTCGGCCGAACGCTGCATCCCGGGCACCCCGTCCGGAAACACTTGCGCGGACGGCCAGTTCACCACAGCCAATGCCGCGTACTGGCCGGACGTACCGGTAGACCTGAACTGCACCTCGGGCTCGACGAACTGCACCAACCACGGCCCCAGCTTCTGGTCCCGCAAGCGCCTGACCTCGATCACCACCCAGATCCAGACCGGCGGTGCGACCCAGCAGGTCGACAAGTACACCTTCACCCAGTCCTTCCCGGACGGTGGCGACCACGCCCCCACCCTGTGGCTGGACTCCATCAAACGCACCGGTCTCGACACCCTGGGCGGCGCATCGGGCAGTTCCTCGACCCCGGCGGTGAGCTTCGACCCGCCTCTGCAGCTGCCCAACCGGGTTGGGACCATTCCGCAGATGCCGCTGATGTACCACGACCGGATCCAGGTGGTCACCACCGAGGCCGGCGCGCAGACGACGGTCACCTACGACCGCCCCGACTGCTCCAAAGCACCGGCGAGCGACCCCAACGACCCCACCGACGCGGCCGCGAAGACCTTCGCCTCCACCAACACCTTGTCGTGTTTCCCGGTGTACTGGACCCCCGACGGACAGCCCGCGCCGTGGATGGACTGGTTCTACAAATACAAGGTCACCTCGGCCCTCACGATCGATCCGAACAACTCCTACCAGGACGGCACCCAGCCCAAACTGGAAACGGACTACGCCTACAAGGGCAACCCCGGCTGGCACTACGACGACAACGAGACCGTCAAGGCCAAGAACCGCACCTGGGGCCAGTTCCGCGGCTACCCCGAAGTAGACGTCACCACCGGCGACACCACCGTCTTCCACTACACCGACAAAGCCGCGGTCCACGACCAGAAGACGCTGACGAAGACGTACTACTTCCTGGGCATGAACGGCGACACCCTGCCCGGCGGCAAGACCCGTTCGGTACCGGCACTGACCAGCCAGGACGGGACCACCTCGGTCGCCGACGACAACGCCCTGGCGGGGCAGACCTTCGAGACCGACACCTACACCAGTGCCACAGGCAGCCTGGACAAGGCCGAGGTCACCGTGCCCACGATCATCGGTCCCACGGCCAGCCGCAGCCGCAGCGGGCTGCCGGACCTCACGGCCCAGATGGCCCGCCCTGCGAAGACGCTGACCCGGCAGGCCGTGTCGTACGGCTGGCGCAAGACCGAGACCGACACCTTCTACAACACGGCCCTGGGCAAGTCGACCACGGGCATGGCCGTGCAGGTCGACGACCGTGGGGAGACCGCAGCAGCCGGCAACGTCGCCAAGTGCACCTACAACCGCTACCTCACGGGCAGCGTCGCCACCCTGGTGCTGGCCGCCGAGACCCTGACCACGGCCCAGGACTGCTCAACCGCGGGAGCCACCCCCAGCGGCACCCTGATCTCCGACACTCGCACCTCATACGACAGCAACGGGTTCGCCTACGACGGCGATGGGCAGACGAATCCCGCCCTGCCCGCGACAGGTGACGCCACCCTCGTCCAGGGCGCGTCCGACTCGAGCGGCGCCACCGCGACCGCCTTCGTCGACAAGACCGCCACCACGTACGACTCCTACGGGCGCACGACGAAGGTCACCCGAACCCCCCGCTCCACGTCACCGAACGGCAAGAGCCTCGCCCAGTCCGTTTTCACCTCTTACACCCCCGCCACCGGTGCGCTGCCCACCAGCAGCACCACCATCACCCAGGTCACACCCGGTGCGGACTGCTCCACGGTCACCACGTCCTCCTTGGACTGCCAGCTCGCCAGCAGCACCCTGGACCCGGCCCGGGAGCTGCCCACCGCCAAGAACGACGTGGCCGGCAAGCTCACCTCACTCACCTACGACGCGCTCGGCCGGCTGACCGGTGTATGGCTGCCCAACGAGATCAAGGCCAACGGCGCACCGGCGAACACGACCTACACCTACAGCGTCTCCCAGACCGCACCGACGGTCGTTGCCACCAACTCCCTCCTTGACAACGACAGTTACCGGGTTAGGGAGACGCTGTACGACGCGATGCTGCGCCCCCTGCAGGTCCAGAAGACCGGGGAGAACTCCACCACCATCGTCACGGACGTTCAGTACGACTCCCACGGCTGGACGGTCCTCACCAACAATGCCTTCGCCGAGCCAGGCAGTCCTCGCAGCATCCCGTACTCGATCTCCCAGGTCTCCGCGCCCGACACCACGGTCACCGACTACGACGGGGAGGGGCGGGCCGACCTGGTCACCGAGGAAGCCCAGGGAGTCAAGACCTGGAACACCACCACTGCCTACACCGGGGACAAAACCACCGTCCTGCCACCCAAGGGGGGCGTGGCCTCCACCACGGTCGTTGACGCGCGCGGCCAGACCACGGAACTGGACCAGTACACCGCCCCACCCACGCTGTCCGGGTCGGCGGCGGCCGGATTCACCGCCACCGGCGGCACCACGTCGCCCACCACCTACCAGTACACGGCCGCCGGGCAGCAGCACCAGGTCACCGGCCCCGACAAGACGGTCTGGACGTTCGACTACGACCTGCTGGGCCGCAAGAGGACCCAAACCGACCCGGACACGGGCGGGAGCAAGTACGGGTACGACGACGCCGGCAACCTGATCTCCACCACCGATGCCAAACAGGTCGAACTCGACTACACCTACGACCTCCTGGGCCGCAAGCTCACCGCCACCGACAAGGCCAAGTCGGACTTCCAGTTCGCGTCCTGGACCTACGACACCAAGCGTATCGGGATGCCGACCTCGTCCACCCGCTACGTCCAGGGCACCACCGGTGGCTACACGGTCGCCACCACCGGCTACAGCAGCCTCGGCAAGCCGACAGGCACTCAGATCACCTTGCCGGCATCCGAGGCACCGCTGCCCTCCACCTACAAAACAACCTATTCCTACACGACCCGAGACCAGCTGCTCGCCTCGCAAAACGACCCAGGCACCCAGGGACTCAGCAGCGAGCTCATCACGTACACCCGCGACGCACTGGGCAATCCGACCATTTCGGAGAACAGTACCTCCGCCTACGTCAGCAAGACCGCGTACAACGACGACGGTCAGCCGTCGCAGGTCATCATGGGGGCCCAAACCAACTCGGTCACGGTCACGTATGGATACGACGCGCAGACCCTCCGGCTGAATGAACGTAAGGTCGACCGGACCCAGGCGCCCGGCCCGACGGTCGATGACACCAAGTATTTCTACGATGCCTCGGGCAACCCCACCTCCACCGTCGACCAGCAGTCGGAGACCGGCAACACCGTCACCGACCAGCAGTGCTACGGCTACGACGCCCTGGACCGGCTCACCGACGCCTGGACAGCCAACAACTGCAACGTCAAACCGCCCACCAGCAGCACCCTCACCACGACGCCCGGCTCCTACTGGCAGACGTTCAACTACGACCCCATTGGCAACCGCCACCAGAGCATCGACCACGCCATCGGCACCACCGGCAGCACCGTCACCACCACCTACAACGACGGCTGCACCACCAACTGCAACTCCACCGGAGCCCAGCCCCACACCCTGACCGCCACCACAGGCGGCACCAACCCAACGAACTTCGGATACGACGAAGACGGCAACCTGCACACCCGCACCCCCACCACCGGCCCCGGCCAGACTCTCACCTGGGACGACGAGTGAACCGTTCCGGGTTTGATCGAGACTCTAGGTCGTGACTGTGACCTGGGACTTCGTGGTTTCGCGGTAGTACTTGGTCTCGTATTCGGCGGGT
>NZ_JBVJNZ010000035.1:0-23802 GCF_055583445.1 Streptomyces sp. NPDC104761
CGCCGCATGATCGAGATCCGCAAGCAGAATCCTGCCTTCGGACTGGGGTCCTACAGCGAACTGCAGTCCTCCAACCCGGCGGTCCTCGCCTTCCTGCGGGAGTACGAGGACGATCTCGTGCTCTGTGTCCACAACTTCTCGCGGTTCGCGCAGCCGACGGAGCTGGACCTCAGGCAGTTCAACGGCCGGCATCCGGTCGAGCTGTTCGGCGGGGTGCGGTTCCCGGCGGTCGGTGAACTGCCCTACCTGCTCACCCTCGCCGGGCACGGCTTCTACTGGTTCCGGCTGCGCGCGGAGACGGCTTAGCCGGAACAGCGCACCCAGCGGAGCGCTCGGCACGGTCCACCCCGGGCGGCGGCGGTTGGTTTCCTCCGGCCCGCCCGGGGCACGCATCACTAACGCCCCCGACCGGGGAAAGGACGTACCCGCCATGGCGGAAACGGTCAGCCCCTCCACTCCCGCCCTCCTCGCCTCGCTCGACCCCCTGCTGCGCGAGTGGCTGCCCCGGCAGCGCTGGTTCGCCGGCAAGGGAACGCCGGTCGCCGGCTTCTCCGCGGTCGCCGAGACCGAACTCCTGCCCTCGGACGGCCGGCTGGGCCTGCGCCACCTGCTGGTCCGCGCCCACCAGCCGCCCGCGCCCGCCGAGGCCGGCGACTGCTACCAGCTCCTCATAGGCGTGCGCGAGGCGCTGCCGCCCCGGCTGGCGCCCGCGCTGATCGGACACCTGACCGACGGCCCGCTGGCCGGGCACACGGTCTACGACGCGCTGTACGACGCCCGGCCCGCCGAGGTCCTGCTGGAGGCCCTGCGCACCCGGGCCCGCATCGGCGACCTGCGCTTCGAGCGGGAACCCGGCCAGGAGATACGCGAGGGCCTGGTGGCCCGGCTGCTGACCGCCGAACAGTCCAACTCCTCGGTCGTCTACGGAGATACGTTCATCCTCAAGCTGTTGCGCCGGGTCGTGCCCGGCGTCAACCCCGACCTGGAGATACCCCTGGCCCTGGCCCGCGAGGGCTGTGCCCGGGTGCCGGCCCCGACGGCCTGGCTGCGGGCGGAGCTGGCCGGCGAGCACGGTGAGCCCGACGAGCCGTACGTCCTGGCGGTCCTCCAGCCGTTCGTGCGGGGCGCCACCGACGGCTGGGAGCTGGCGCTGCGCGAACTGGCCAAGGGCGAGGACTTCACGGCCGAGGCGCGGGCGCTGGGGCGGGCCACCGCCGAGGTGCACACGGCGCTGGCCCGGGCGCTGCCGACCGCCACCCTCGGGCACAGCCAGCTGGAGTCGCAGGTCGCGGGCATGACCGAGCGGCTGGCGGCGGCCGTGCAGGCGGTACCGGCGCTGCGGCCGTACGAGGGCGGGCTGCGGTCCGCCTACACCGCGCTGGCCGACCTGGCCGCCGAGGGCCGCACCTGGACCGCCCAGCGCATCCACGGCGACCTGCACCTGGGACAGTGCCTGCGGTCGCCGTCCGGTGAGTGGTCGCTGATCGACTTCGAGGGGGAGCCGGCCCGCCCGCTGGCCGAGCGCCGGATGCCGCAGCCGCCGGTGCGGGACATCGCGGGGATGCTGCGCTCCTTCGACTACGCGGCCCACTCGGTGACCCCGGCGGCCCCCGACTGGGCGCGCGGGTGCCGGGCGGCCTACTGTGCCGGCTACGCCGAGATCGCCGGCGCCGACCCGCGCACCGACCCCGTCCTGCTGCGGGCCTACGAGACCGACAAGGCCGTCTACGAGGTCGTCTACGAGGCCCGGCACCGCCCCGACTGGCTTCCCGTCCCGCTGTCGGCCGTGCGCCGCCTGGCCACCCCCGACCCGACCTGATCCCGGGAGACGCGTCCGTGACCTCCAACACCCCCGTGCCCGTAGCCGCCGGCGACCGTGAGCGGCTGCTGCACGGCACCCACCACGACCCGCACTCGGTGCTGGGCGCGCATCCGGTCCAGGGCGGGATCGCCGTCCGCGCGTTCCGCCCGTACGCCCGCGCGGTGACGGCCGTAGCGGGCAGTGAGCTGCGGGCCGAACTGCACGACGACGGCGACGGCTTCTTCTCCGCCCTGCTCCCTGTCTCCGAGGTGCCGGTCTACCGGCTCCTGGTGGAGTACGAGGGGACGGTCCAGGAGACGGAGGACGCGTACCGCTTCCTGCCCACCCTCGGCGACCTGGACCTGCACCTGATCGGCGAGGGCCGGCACGAGCGGCTGTGGGAGGCGCTCGGCGCGCATCCGACCACGCACCAGGGCGTGCCGGGCACCCGGTTCACGGTGTGGGCGCCGAACGCGCGGGGCGTGCGGGTGGCCGGCGGTTTCAACTTCTGGGACGGCACCGGGGCTCCGATGCGCTCGCTCGGCTCCTCGGGGATCTGGGAGCTGTTCCTGCCGGGCATCGGCGAGGGCGAGCTGTACAAGTTCGAGATCACGCGTCCGGACGGCTCCCGGACGCTGCGCGCGGACCCGATGGCCCGGCGGACCGAGGTGCCGCCGCACACGTCGTCGATCGTGACCGCGTCCCGGCACGAGTGGGACGACGCGGAGTGGATGGCGCACCGCGGCGACACCCCCGTGCACGAGGCCCCGTTCTCGGTCTACGAGGTGCACCTGCCGTCCTGGCGCCCCGGCCTGACCTACCGCGAACTGGCCGCGCAACTGCCCGCCTACGTCGCCGACCTGGGCTTCACGCACGTGGAGCTGATGCCGGTCGCCGAGCACCCCTTCGGGGGCTCCTGGGGCTACCAGGTCACCGGTTTCTACGCGCCCACGGCCCGGCTCGGCACCCCCGACGACTTCAGGTTCCTGGTCGACGCGCTGCACCGGGCCGGCATCGGGGTGCTGATGGACTGGGTGCCGGCGCACTTCCCGCGGGACGACTGGGCGCTGGCGGAGTTCGACGGCCGCCCGCTGTACGAGCACGCGGACCCGCTGCGGGCCGCGCATCCCGACTGGGGCACCCTGGAGTTCGACTTCGGCCGCCGCGAGGTGCGCAACTTCCTGGTCGCCAACGCCGTGTACTGGTGCGAGGAGTTCCACATCGACGGCCTGCGCGTCGACGCCGTGGCCTCGATGCTGTACCTCGACTACTCGCGCGAGCCGGGCCAGTGGACGCCGAACGAGCACGGCGGCCGGGAGAACCTGGACGCGGTGGCGTTCCTCCAGGAGATGAACGCGACGGTGTACCGCCGGTCCCCGGGCGTGGTCACGATCGCCGAGGAGTCGACGGCGTGGGAGGGCGTGACCCGCACCACCGACGGCGGCGGTCTCGGTTTCGGCCTGAAGTGGAACATGGGCTGGATGCACGACTCGCTGGAGTACATGTCCCACGAGCCGGTGCACCGCAGGTACCACCACCACGAGATGACCTTCTCGATGGTCTACGCGTACAGCGAGAACTACGTCCTGCCCATCTCCCACGACGAGGTCGTGCACGGCAAGCGCTCGCTCGTCTCGAAGATGCCCGGCGACTGGTGGCAGCAGCGTGCCAACGACCGTGCCTACCTGGCCTTCATGTGGGCCCACCCCGGCAAGCAGCTCCTCTTCATGGGGCAGGAGTTCGCGCAGGGCGCGGAGTGGTCGGAGGCGCACGGCCCGGACTGGTGGCTGCTCGACCCGGAGTACGGCGCGGCGGCCGACCACCGGGGTGTGCGGGACCTGGTCCGCGACCTCAACACGGTGTACCGGGCGACCCCGGCGCTCTGGCAGCGGGACACGGCGCCCGACGGTTTCCAGTGGATCGTGGGCGACGCGGCGGAGGACAACGTCTTCGCGTTCCTGCGCCTGGACGCCGAGGGCACGCCGCTGCTCGCCGTCTCCAACCTCTCCCCCGTGGTCCGCGACTACCGCCTGGGCGTCCCGGACGAGGTCCCCGCCTGGCACGAGACCCTCAACACCGACCTGGCCCGCTACGGCGGCAGCGACGTCACCAACCCCGACCCGGTCAAGCCGGAGCCGCTGGGCAGCCACGGCCGCCCCGCGAGCATCCGGCTGACCCTGCCGCCGCTGGCTACGGTGTGGCTGCGGCCTGCCTGAGCCCGTCCGGCAGGCCGCCGGTGTACAGCACGCCGAGGCGCTGGGTGGCCCGGGTCAGGGCCACGTACAGGTCGCTGGTGCCGTAGCGGCCGGGTTCCACCACGAGGACGGAGTCGAACTCGAGGCCCTTGGCCTGGCGCGGGTCGAGCAGGACGACGGTCCGCGTCAGGTCGGGTTCGGTGCCGGCCGTGACGCCGTCCAGGCGGGCGGCGAGGGTGCGGTGCAGGTCGCGGGGGGCGATCACGGCCAGCCGGCCCTCGGCGGGGGCGAGTTCGGCGACCGCCTTCTCGACGGCGCCCGGGAGGTCGTCGTACGCCTGCCTGATCCACGGCCGTACGCCCGTCGAGCGGACCGAGCTCGGGGGCTCGAAGTCGGGGTGCTCGGCGCGGACCACGGCCGCCGCGAGGTCCATGATCTCGGACGGGGTGCGGTAGTTGACGCCGAGGCGGGTGTGCTCCCAGCGGTCCTGCACGTACGGCTGGAGGATGTCCGCCCAGGAGCCGACGCCGGCCGCCTCCGCGGTCTGGGCCGGGTCGCCGACCAGGGTCATGGAGCGGGTCGGGCTGCGCCGCATGAGGAGCCGCCACGCCATCGGCGACAGCTCCTGCGCCTCGTCCACGATGATGTGGCCGAACGCCCAGGTGCGGTCGGCCGCCGCCCGCTCGGCCGCGCTGCGGAAGTCCGCCTCCTCCTGGCGCTCGGCGAACCGCTCGGCGTCGATGATGTCGTGCGCGGACAGCACCTCGGAGGCCTCGGGGTCGCTGTCCTCCTTGTCGTCGAACTCGTAGGTGCGGGAGGCGTAGGAGACGTCGAGGACGCCTTGGGCGTAGGCGATCTGGGTCTCGCGCTCGCGTTCGGCGCGGGCCCGCGCGACCCGCTCGTCCACGCCGAGCAGCTCCGCGGCCTCGTCGAGCAGCGGCACGTCCGGGACCGTCCAGGTCCGGGTCACCGGTCGGCGGACCGCGGCCGCGTCCTCGTCGCTCAGGTATCCCTCGGGGGCGGCGAGGAAGTCGGCGACCAGGCGCTGCGGGGTCAGCCGCGGCCACAGCTGGTCGATGGCGGACCAGACCTCGGGGTTCTCGGCGAGTTCGTCGCGGATCTGGGTGATGTCCGAGGGGTCGAGCAGGCTGCTGCCGTCGAAGGGGTCGGTGCCCACGCGTTCGGCGTAGAGGTCGGTGAGGGTGTTGAGGATGTGGCCCTCGAAGTGCTCGCGGGCCACGTTGTGCGGGAGCCGGGCGGCGCGGGTGCGCTCGCGGGCCATGTTGACCAGGCCGTCGTCGAGCATCAGCACCTCGCGGTCGTGCTCGATCGTGAGGACGGGGTCGGGCAGCGCCTGCCGGTCGCGTACGGCCGCGGCCAGCGCGTCGGCCATGTCGGCGCGGCCCTTCACGGCGGCCGCCTCGGCCGTGTCGGACGCCGTCGCCTTCACGCCGGGGAACAGCTCGCCGACCGTCGCCAGCAGCACACCGGTCTCGCCCAGCGAGGGCAGCACCTCGCCGATGTAGCCGAGGAAGGCGGGGTTCGGACCGACGATCAGGACCGCCCGCTTGGCGAGCAGTTCCCGGTATTCGTAGAGGAGGAAGGCGGCGCGGTGCAACGCCACCGCCGTCTTTCCGGTGCCCGGCCCGCCCTCGACGACCAGGACCCCGCGGTGGGGCGCCCGGATGATCTCGTCCTGCTCGGCCTGGATGGTCTGCACGATGTCGCTCATCCGGCCGGTGCGGGCCGAGTTGAGCGCGGCGAGCAGCACCGCGTCGCCGGACGGGTCCTCGTGGCCGGTGCGCTCGCGGTCGCCGAGGTCGAGGATCTCGTCGTGCAGGGCGGCGACCCGGCGGCCGTCGGTGGCGATGTGGCGGCGGCGGCGCAGGCCCATCGGGGTGTGGCCGGTGGCCAGGTAGAAGGGGCGGGCGACCTCGGCACGCCAGTCGACGAGGACGGGGGTGCGCTCGGCGTCGTCCAGGCGCAGCCCGATCCGCCCGATGTGATGCTTCGTGCCGGAGGTCAGGTCGATGCGGCCGAAGCACAGCGAGCCGTCGACGGCGTTCAGCGCGGCGAGCAGTCCGGAGCGCTCGGCGACCAGGATGTCCCGCTCCAGGCGGGCCTGCATCGGCTTGTCGCCGAGGGCGAGGGCGTCCGCGACCGAGTCCTCGGTGTCACCGCGCAGGGCGTCCACCCGCGCGTACAGTCCGTCGATGAATTCCTGCTCATCGCGCAATTCATCGTCCGGAAATTCGGTGTTTGACAATTCCACTCCAGCCCGGATATACTGTGCCCACTGAACTTCTCCGCGACTTCATCGACTCCGCCTCGACCCGAAGTCGCGAACTCTTGAATATACGCAAAGAAATCCCCCGGACGCAATTGTCCGGGGGATTCTTCGTATTACCGGTGGGTTCAGCTGAGCACGTCGGGCAGCGCGTCGGCCAGCTCCTCGAACAGCCGCCGCTTGGGCCGGGCGCCCACCATCGACCGCACCGGCTCACCGTCCCGGAACACCATGAACGTCGGCATGGACAGGACCTTGTACGCGTTCGTCGTCTCCGGATTGGTGTCCACGTCCAGCTGGACCACCTTCAGCCGCTCGCCCTCCTCGGCCGCGAGGGCCGTGAGCACCGGCCCCATCTGCCGGCACGGCGGGCACCAGTCGGCGGTGAACTCCACCAGCACCGGCTGCTCCGCCCCGATCACCTCCGCCGCGAAGTCCGCGTCCGTCACCTCGGCCACACCAGCCGCCTTGATCATCGCCCGGTCCCTCCCAGTTCACAGACCGGCTCCGGGCCCCCCGGAGCCAGCGCCTCGACGGCCAGCGCGTCCCGGGCCCGCTCGGCCCGCTCCAGCTGGGCCCCGACCGTCGCTCGCACGGCCTGCAACTCGCCGATCAGCGAGTCCAGCTCCGCCAGCTTGCGCCGGTAGACCGCGAGCGACGCCGGGCAGGTGTCGCCCTCCGGGTGCCCGGCCCGCAGGCACTCCACGAACGGCCGGGTCTCCTCCAGCTCGAACCCGAAGTCCTGCAGCGTCCGTATCTGCGTGAGCAGTCTCAGGTCGCTCTCGTCGTACGTCCGGTGCCCGTTCCCGGCCCGTCGCGCGGGCAGCAGCCCGCGCGCCTCGTAGTACCGCAGGGCCCGCGTGGTGGTCCCGGCCCGCGCGGCCAGCTCGCCGATTCGCATGCCTACGACCGTAAGACCTGACGCCGACGTCAAGACAAGCTCGGCTGGACCCCCGCGGACTCCTCGACCTCGAGGAGCGAGGCGCTCTGCCGCTCCTCGTCGAAGGCCCTGCGCCCACCGCGCAGCCCGAACAGCCGCTTGGCGAGGGCGATGTAGAGCACCGCGAGGATGTTCAGGACGAGGGTCGCGATCTTCAGATAGCTGACCTTCTCGGTGAGTTCCCAGATCTCCAGCGGCAGGAAGGCGGCGGTGGCGACGACCGTCAGGTACTCCGCCCACCGCTTGGCGTACCAGAGGCCGACCGCCTCGACGAGTTCGATCAGCGCGTACGCCAGCAGCAGTCCGGCCACCAGCAGCAGCGTGGAGTGCTTGTAGCCGAAGGCCTTCTGGATCGACCCGACGACCGGCGAGTGGTCGAGGTCGTAGTGGAAGTGCCTGAAGACCGGCCGGAAGGTGTCCAGGTACTCGTTGAAGAGCCTGCGCACCGCGTCCTGGCTGTTGCTGAACTTCCACACCGCGACCGCGACCAGCACGATGAACACCCCGCGCACGGCCCGCTCGATCGCGAGGAACCGCAGGATGAACAGGTCCCGCAGCACCTTCCCGCGCGGCACCAGCGGGGCGTCCCCGGCGGGCCCTGAGCCGTGCGGCTCGCCGAGCACGAAGTCGCCGCAGCGCAGGCACCGCCAGGCCTCCCCGACCGCGGTCTGCGCGTGCAGCCGCACCCGCAGCCGCGGGTCGTCCGGCGCATAGGTCACATGCCCCTTGCGCGCGCAGTGCCGGCGGTCCCAGTCGATCGCCATCCCCCGTGCCTCCATATGTCGACGTGCCGTTCCCGTTGGACAGGAACGGCACGTTAGTGGATACGCGTGACAGGCGCCGCCGAGGGGGTGCACCGGACGGCCGGCCCGGGTTCAGGCCGAGCCGGACGTCCGGCGGTTTGCGTGGCGCCCCGAAGGGCGCTGGGGGTACCCCCGGCCGAAGGCTGGGGGAGGAACTGCGCGACCAGCCCCCACCGGCCTGCAGCCGACGACGACGGCGCTACGCCTTCGCCAGCTCCTCCCGCTGCTCGGGAAGGTCCGGCGAAACCACCGGCTCCCCCTCATCCAGCAGCGTCTTCTCGTCGAACGGCAGCTCCCCCGCGAGCACCTGCCGCACCCGCCCCTTGTCGATCTCCTTCGTCCACGTGCCGATCAGGACGGTCGCGACGGCGTTGCCCGCGAAGTTGGTCAGCGCGCGGGCCTCGCTCATGAACCGGTCGATGCCGACGATCAGACCGACACCGTCCACCAGCGCGGGCTTGTGGGACTGCAGACCGCCGGCCAGCGTGGCGAGGCCGGCGCCGCTGACGCCCGCCGCACCCTTGGAGGCCAGCAGCAGGAAGAGCAGCAGCGGGATCTGCTCGCCCACCGACATCGGCGTACCGAGGGCGTCCGCGATGTACAGCGACGCCATGGTCATGTAGATCATGGTGCCGTCGAGGTTGAAGGAGTACCCGGTCGGGACGGTGATGCCGACGACCGGCTTGCTCACGCCCAGGTGCTCCATCTTCGCGATGAGCCGCGGCAGCGCGGACTCGGAGGAGGAGGTGGACAGGATCAGCAGGAACTCGCGGGCGAGGTACTTGAACAGCGTGAAGATGTTGAGCCCGGAGACGACCCGCAGCACCGTGCCCAGCACCACGAAGACGAAGAGCACACAGGTGACGTAGAAGCCGAGCATCAGCACGGCCAGGCTCTTGAGCGCGTCGAGCCCGGCGGACCCGACGACGGCGGCGATCGCACCGAACGCACCGATCGGTGCGGCCCACATGATCATGCCGAGGATGCGGAAGACGAGCCGCTGGACGTGCTCGATGCCCCGCAGCACCGGCTGCCCGGCCGACCCCATGGCCTGCAGCGCGAACCCGGCGAGCAGCGCGATCAGCAGCGTCTGCAGCACCTGGCCCTCGGTGAAGGCGGAGACGAACGTGGTCGGGATGATCGACAGCACGAAGTCGACACCGCCGAGCGCCTCGGAGTCCACCTGGGCGTGTCCGGTGGCCTTGAGGGCGTTGGTGATGTGCAGCCCGTCACCGGGGTGCAGGATGTTGCCGACCACCAGGCCGATGGTGAGCGCGACCAGCGACATCACGAGGAAGTAGCCGAGCGCGATGCCACCGACGGCACCGACCTTGGCGGCCTTCCGCACGGACCCGATCCCGAGCACGATCGTGCAGAAGATGATGGGCGAGATCATCATCTTGATCAGGTTGACGAAGCCGGTCCCTAGCGGCTTCAGCTCGACCCCGGCGTCGGGCCAGACGAGCCCCACGACGATGCCGAGCGCCACCGCGGCGATCACGGCGATGTACAGGTAATGGGTGCGGTCCCGCTTCACAGCGGGTGCGGCAGGTGCCGTATCGGGGGTGCTGGCTGCGGCCACGGCTGCCCTCCTTGACGTCTTCGTCGGTACCACCGGCGTGCGGCTCACGTCCGGGCGATGTGGGGGATGCCGTGACTATCTCCCGGTCTGTGAGGGCGGTCACCCTTCCGTTCATTGAGTTCACGCCCGCCCCGGAAGGCACACTGCTGACATGCGTTTTCCGTCCGTCCCCCGCCCCCGCAGCCTGGCCGGCCAGCTCTTCGCCATGCAGGCCGTGCTGATAGCGGTCGTGGTCGCCGGTTACGCGCTGTTCACGTACGTCAGCGACCGCCACCAGGCGGAGGAGGCGGCGACCCGGCAGGCGACCGCGGTGGCCCGGTCGGTCGCGGACTCGCCGTCGGTCCGCGCGGCGATCCACACCGCGCACCCCTCCACCGAGCTCCAGCCGTACGCCCTCCAGGTGATGCGGGGCACCGAGGTCGACTTCGTCACGATCATGACTCCGAACGGCATCCGCTGGACCCACCCCGACAAGACCCAGATCGGCAAGCACTACCTCGGCCACATCGAGGCGGCGCAGCACGGCAACACCTACAGCGAGACCTACAAGGGCACCCTCGGGGTCTCGGTGCGCACGGTGACCCCGGTGAAGGAGAAGGGCCGGGTGATCGGCCTGGTGAGCGCCGGTATCAGGGTGGAGGCGATCAGCCGGCGGGTCCAGGAGCAGGTGACGGCGCTGCTCGGGGTGGCGGCGAGCGCGCTGCTGCTGGGCGCGCTGGGCACGTACGTCATCAACGCCCAGCTGCGCCGCCACACCCACGGCATGAACGCCACGGAACTGAGCCACATGCACGACTACCACCAGGCGGCGCTGCACGCGGTGCGCGAGGGGCTGCTGATGCTGGACGGCCAGTACCGGGTGGCGTTGATCAACGACGGGGGCCGGGAGCTGCTGGGAGTGGGGCCGGAGCGAGAGGTCGTGGGCCGGTCGGTGGCGGAGCTGGGCCTGCCGGCCCCGCTGACCGGTGCGTTGCTGGCCTCCGAGCCCCGGGTGGACGAGGTGCACCTGACGGCGGACCGGGTGCTGGTGGTGAACACCTCACCGGTGTCGGGGGGCGAGCGGCGCGGCACCGTGGTCACGCTCCGGGACGTCACCGAACTCCAGTCACTGATGGGCGAGTTGGACTCGGAGCGCGGCTTCACGCAGGCGCTGCGCTCGCAGGCGCACGAGGCGGCGAACCGCCTGCACACGGTGGTGTCGCTCATCGAACTCGGCCGGGCGGAGGAGGCGGTGGACTTCGCGACCGCGGAGCTGGAGCTGGCGCAGGCGCTGACCGACCAGGTGGTGGCCGCCGTCAGCGAACCGGTCCTCGCCGCACTGCTGCTGGGCAAGACCGCGCAGGCGAACGAGCGGGGCGTGGAGCTGGTGGTCTCGGACGAGAGCCGGCTGGATGACGGTTTGCTACCGGAGAGCCTGTCGGCGCGCGATCTGGTCACCATCCTCGGCAACCTGATCGACAACGCGGTGGACGCGGCCCAGGGGACGGTCGGGGCACGCGTGACGGTGACCGCGTACGCGGAGGAAGCCGAGTTGGTGATGCGGGTGAGGGACACGGGCGCGGGGGTCGACCCCGCCCATGCCGAGCTGGTCTTCCAGCGCGGCTTCTCGACGAAGCCGGCGGGGCCGGGCGGGCGGGGGCTGGGTCTGGCGCTGGTTCGGCAGGCGGTCGTACGGCTGGACGGCACCCTGACGGTGACGGAGGCGCCGGAGGGCGGAGCGGTGTTCGAGGTACGGCTGCCGTTGCGGGCGTCGCTGGCGGGGGGCGAGGCGCGATGACCGCCGAACCGATCAGAGTCCTGGTCGTCGAGGACGACCCGGTGGCCGCGGACGCGCACGTCATGTACGTGGGCCGGGTACCGGGGTTCGTGGCGGTGGGCAAGGCACACACCGGGGCGGAGGCGCGCCGCATCCTGGACCGGACGCCGGTGGACCTCCTCCTCCTCGACCTGCACCTGCCGGACGTGCACGGCCTGCAGTTCGCGCGCTCGCTCCGGGCGGCGGGGCATCAGGCCGACGTCATAGCGGTGACGTCGGCGCGCGACCTTGCGGTCGTCCGGGAGGGCGTCTCGCTGGGCGTGGTCCAGTACGTCCTGAAGCCCTTCACCTTCGCGACCCTCCGCGACCGGCTCACCCGCTACGCGGAGTTCCGGGCGGCGGTGGGCGAGGCCAGCGGCCAGGACGAGGTGGACCGGGCCCTCGCGGCACTCCGCGCACCGACACCCGCGGCGCTTCCGAAGGGCCTGAGCGCACCGACCCTGGAGCGGGTGACCGTCGCGCTGCGCGAGTCCGCGGAGGGGCTGACCGCGGCCGCGCTGGCGGAGAGCGTGGGAATCTCCCGGATCACGGCCCGGCGCTATCTCGAGCACCTGGTGGAGGCGGGGCGGGCGGGTCGCAGTCCGCTGTACGGGCAGGTGGGGAGACCGGAGTTGGTGTACCGGTGGGGGAAGCGGTGACCCGCTGGGCTTGGGCGGCTTCGACGGGGGCGTCGGCGGCCCGGCGACGTGCCGGGCGCCTTCGTGGAGGTCGGCCGTGTTCGTGCGGGTACGGTACGGCGTCAGGCTCGAACTCGTCCCGGTCCCACCGGCCTCATGTACAGGAGCACCTGCGCCCCGAGCCCCACCACCGCGAGCGCCTCCAGCACCGGTGGCCGGCACCGAGTCGGAGATCGTTTAGGGTTGCGCGATGTTCGCAGGAAACCTTGTAGGGCTCCGCGCGCTGCGCTCCGAAGACGCTGAGCACCATTTCCGGTGGCGCAACGACCCGGAGGTGGTGCGCTGGGCCGCAGCGGGAGACCCCTTGTTCGGCCCGGTCACCGCGGAAGCGATCCAGATCGGCTTCGACACCATGCTGCGGCTGAATCCCAGGGAGTCAGCCGTGTTCACGGTCGAGGACCTGGCAGGCGGAACCGTGATCGGCATGGTCGACTACCGGGATCTCAACCCCTGTGCCGGTGTCGCCACGGTCGGAGTCACCATCGGCGAACGGGAGTTCTGGGGCCGCGGCCACGGCAGTGACGCCCTGCGGCTGCTCATGGGCCACCTGTTCGGTGCGTACTGCCTGAACCGGCTGGAGCTGGACACCTGGAGCGGCAACGAGCGCGCCGTGCGCGCCTTCACCAGGCTGGGCTTCCGCGAGGAAGGCCGCCGCCGGTCGGCTGTACTGGTGCAGGGGAAGCGCTACGACCGCGTGCTGTTCGGAATGCTCCGTGAGGAGTGGGAGAGCCCCGCATGACGTCGTCGATCACCAATCCCCTGCACGGACATTGACCTGACTAGACCACTCCACTTACCTTCACCGGGCAGACAGACGAACCCCCAGGCCACAGCGCAGTGGCCGCCGAGGAGGTCGTGCCCGTGCGCCCCACCGCCGTCAGCATCGTTGCCCTCGCCGTCGTCACCGCCGCCGCCTCGCTCAGCGCGTGCGGCAGCGGGTCCGGAAGCAGTCCGGACACCGTGAAGGTCTCGTTCAAGCAGTCCATGGACAACTCCGTCAAGGTGACGGACACCTATCTCGCGGACATCAAGAAGCAGTTCGAGAAGGAGTACCCGGGCAAGAAGGTCGAGCTCGTCCCCATCAAGGCCTCGGACGCGGACTACTACACCAAGCTCCAGCAGATGCTCAGATCGCCGCGGACCGCTCCCGACCTCGTCTACGAGGACACCTTCCTCATCAACTCCGACATCACCAGCGGGTATCTCAAGCCCCTCGACTCCTATCTCGCCAAGTGGAAGGACTGGGGTCAGTTCATCGACACCGCGAAGTCGGCGGCCAGAGGCGAGGACGGTAAGACGTACGGCGTGCCGGACGGCACCGACACCCGCGGTCTCTGGTTCGACAAGCGGGTGTTCGAGAAGGCCGGGCTGCCGACCGACTGGCAGCCGAAGAACTGGGACGACGTGCTGGCCGCGGCCCGGACGATCAAGCAGAAGGTGCCCGGCGTCACGCCCCTCAACGTCTACACCGGCAAGGCCGCCGGGGAGACGGCGAGCATGCAGGGCTTCGAGATGCTGCTGTACGGCACCAACGACGGGACCAGTGATCCGCTCTACGACAAGTCGAGCAAGAAGTGGATCGCCGGGAGCCAGGGGTTCAAGGACGCGTTGTCGTTCGTCAGGACCGTGTACAAGGACAAGCTGGGGCCGGACGTCTCCGACGCGCTCGACCCCAACTACCGGAACACCGTCTGGGGTGAGCTCATGCCCCAGGGCAAGCTGGGCATCAACCTCGACGGATCCTGGCTGCCCCAGAACTGGCTCCAGGGCAGCGGTCACGAGTGGCCCGACTGGTCCAAGCAGCTCGGTCTCGCCTCCATGCCGACCCAGCACGGCCAGGCACCCGGCAAGGTGAGCATGTCGGGCGGCTGGACCTGGGCCATCCCCGCCAAGGCCGGCAACCCCGACCTCGCCTTCGACTTCATCAAGACCATGCAGACCAAGGCGAACGCCCAGAAGTGGTACATCGCCAACTCCGGGATCGCGGTGCGCAAGGACGTCGCGAGCGACCCGTCGTACACGTCCGCCCAGCCCGGCATCAAGTTCTTCACCGATCTCGTCGCCAGTACGCACTACCGGCCCGCCTACACGGCCTACCCGAAGGTCTCCACCGCCATCCAGGAGGCCATGGAGAGCGTGACCACCGGTGACGCGTCGGTCGACAAGGCGGCGGGCACCTACGATTCGACGCTCAAGGACGTGACCGACGGCCAGGTGGTCACCCGGTGAGTGAGCCGGTGAGACACTCCCTGGTCACCCGGCGCGTCGCCCGCGGCCTCCCGCTCGTCCCCGCCCTGGTCCTGATCCTCCTGTTCCTGGGCGGGCCGATCGTCTACTGCGCCTGGATCGCCTTCACCGACCTGCAGCTCACCGGGCAGGCGCACTCGTCCTTCGTCGGTTTCGCCAACTTCCGCAGGGCGTTCCGCGACGACGCCTTCCTGAACGCCGTCTGGCTGACCCTCGTCTTCACCGTGCTGTCCTCGCTCGTCGGGCAGAACACGCTGGGCCTCGCGCTCGCCGCACTGATGCGGCGGGCGTCGAAGCCGGTGCGGACGCTGACCGGAGGGATCGTGGTCACGGCGTGGGTGCTGCCGGAGGTCGTCGCCGGGTTCCTGCTGTACGCCTTCTTCCGCAAGGAGGGCACCCTCAACGCCATCCTGGGCCTGCTTCACCTGCCCTCGCAGAACTGGCTGTTCACGCTGCCGATCCTGGCGGTGTCGTTCGCCAACGTGTGGCGGGGCACGGCCTTCTCGATGCTGGTCTACTCCGCCGCCCTCGACGAGATACCCAGCGAGATCGAGGAGTCGGCGGAGGTGGACGGCGCCGGCGGCTGGCGGCGGATGTGGCACATCACGCTGCCGATGATCCGGCGGTCCATCGGGACGAACCTGATGCTCAACACCCTCCAGACGCTCTCCGTCTTCGGGCTGATCTGGGTGATGACCAGGGGCGGTCCCGGCGACAAGAGCCAGACGCTGCCCCTCTTCATGTACGAACAGGCCTTCCAGAACAGCATGATCGGGTACGGGACCGCGGTCGCCCTGCTCCTTCTCCTGGTCGGTTCGCTCTTCTCCGTCGTCTACATGCGCCTGCTGCGCACGGAGGTGTGAACCCGACCATGCCCCGCCGTCAACGCCGTTCGCACCGGCTCGCCGCCGACCTCGGGCTGCTGATCGTGGCCGCCGCCTTCGTGCTGCCGCTCGCCTGGGTGGTCCTGTCCGCCGTCGACCCGCATGCCGGCCTGCGGGTACGGATCCCGGACGGGTTCACCTCCGGGAACTTCGACGCGATCCTCACCCCGGACATCACCTACACCCCGCTGCTCAACAGCCTGGTCCTGTGCGGCGGCGCCACCGCGCTCACCGTCGTCTGCGCCGCCCTCGCCGCCTACCCGCTCTCCCGCTACCGCTCCCGGTTCAACCGGCCGTTCCTGCTGTCCATCCTGTTCGCGACGAGCCTGCCGATCACCGCGATCATGGTGCCGGTGTACGCGCTGTTCGTCCGGATCAACCTGATCGACACCATGCAGGGCACGATCCTGTTCTTCGCCGCCTCCCAGCTCCCGTTCGCCATCTGGCTGATGAAGAACTTCATGGACGGCGTCCCGAAGGAGCTGGAGGAGGCCGCCTGGACGGACGGGGCGGGCTCCGCCCAGTCGCTGGTGCGGATCGTGCTGCCGCTGATGGGACCCGGTCTCGCCGTCGTCACCGTCTTCGCCTTCGTGATGATGTGGGGCAACTTCTTCGTCCCCTTCATGCTGCTGCTCTCGCCGGACCAGATGCCCGCCTCGGTCTCCATCAACGACTTCTTCGGCAACCGCGGCATGGTGGCGTACGGCCAGCTCGCCGCCTTCTCCGTCATCTACTCGACGCCGGTGATCCTGCTGTACGTGCTGGTCGCGCGCCGGCTGGGAGGCGGGTTCGCGCTCGGCGGGGCCGTCAAGGGATGAACAGGTGAGCAGCACCGGTGAATCCGTACGTTCCCACAATCCGTGTTCCTGGCCGAACGGACCGTAGTCAGCGCCCCCGGAGACCCCTAGCTTGTCGGCTGTGCGCCGACCCCCAGCTCTGCCGAACCAGCCAGGTCCCCCCTTCAACGCCCCCGCCGCCCGCAGACTCCGTGCCGCTCTCGGCATGGGGCCCGAACACGTGGCCCACGACCTGCGGGCCTCGTACGGGCTGCCGTACGCCACGCCCGATCTCGTCCTCGCCTGGGAGCGCGGGGCGGTGACCCCCAGCAGTCCCGAACTCACCGCGCTGGCTGGCGTGTTGTGGTGTGCGCCGGGCGAACTGATCGGCCGGCCGCGCACCCTGCGCGAACACCGCATCGCCCGCGGGCTGGCCCCGGAGGACGTGGCCCTCGCGGCCGGCCTCGACCTCCTCGGCTATCTCGCGATGGAGGAGGACGAGGACTGGCGGGGCACGGAACGGCAGTCAGCCGCCCTGGCCGACACCCTCAGCCTCTCCCTGCCGGACTTCGTCACCGTCACCGGCAAGGAGGAGAAACTGGCGGAGCTGCTGCGCAACGCGGCCACCACCCGCTGGCAGGCCTACGTCCGCCAGGTGGGCAAGGTCGTCCCGCTGGACAAACACCTGATCGAGGACGCGCTGCGCGAGCTGCACGAGGACTACCAGGGGCGGATGACGGCGACCCTGGCCTGGGGCAACATCCCGACGACCGATTCTGCCGAGGACAGGGGCAAAGACTTCCTGGCTGGGATCGTCACCCACTTCTGGAATGAGGTGGGGAAGGGGACTGCTTGAACGCGCCTCGCTGGACGCGCCCCTTCAGGGGCGCTGGGGGTACCCCCAGCCGAAGGCTGGGGGAGGAACTGCGCGACCAACCCCCACACACCCGCAGCCCGAAACGAAACCCCAGCCCTAGAAAACCGACTCGGCTTCGTCCATCCGGTCCTTCGGCACCGTCTTCAACTCGGTCACCGCCTCCGCGAGCGGCACCATCCGGATGTCGGTCCCCCGCAGGGCGGTCATCCTCCCGAAGTCGCCCCGGTGCGCCGCCTCCACCGCATGCCACCCGAACCGCGTCGCGAGGACGCGGTCGTAGGCCGTCGGCGTGCCGCCCCGCTGGACGTGTCCGAGGATGACCGGCTTGGCCTCCTTGCCGAGCCGCCGCTCCAGCTCGTACGCCAGGGCCGTACCGATGCCCTGGAAGCGCTCGTGACCGTACTGGTCGATCTCGCCCTTGCCGTAGTCCATCGTGCCGTCGGCGGGGTGGGCGCCCTCCGCCACGCACACCACGGCGAACTTCTTGCCGCGGGCGAAGCGCTCCTCGACCATCTTGACCAGGTCGGCGGGGTCGAAGGGCCGCTCGGGAAGGCAGATGCCGTGGGCGCCGGCCGCCATCCCGGACTCCAGCGCGATCCAGCCGGCGTGCCGGCCCATCACCTCGACGACCATCACCCGCTGGTGGGACTCGGCGGTGGTCTTGAGACGGTCCATCGCCTCGGTGGCGACGCCGACCGCCGTGTCGAAGCCGAAGGTGCGGTCGGTGGAGGAGATGTCGTTGTCGATGGTCTTCGGGACGCCGACGACCGGCAGGCCCGCGTCGGACAGCATGCGCGCCGCGGTCAGCGTGCCCTCGCCGCCGATCGGGATCAGCGCGTCGATGCCGAACTCCTCGACCATGTCGGTGGCCCGGTCGCACGCCTCGCGCAGCCGGTCCCGCTCCAGCCGGGAGGAACCCAGGATCGTGCCGCCGAGGGACAGGATGCCGCCGACCGCGTCCAGGTCGAGGGTGCGGTAGTGGCCGTCGAGCAGACCCCGGAAGCCGTCCTCGAAACCGATGACCTCGTCGTCGTACTGGGCGACGGCCCGGTGCACCACCGATCGGATGACGGCGTTCAGGCCGGGGCAGTCGCCGCCTGCGGTGAGAACTCCGATGCGCATGGTGGTGTGTCTCCTGCTCGCTGTCGTTACCGGTGAGCCGATCTGATTGTTTCATGCCGGACGGGGCGGGCGAAGTCCTGACGGGCGCCTTATCCGGCGTCAGGGGTATTGTCAAGAGGGTTCCGCTCACCCCGGTGGGCGATTTTTATGCGGCCGCACAGGTACTACACAGAGACGGAGTGCACACGTGACGCGCAGCGTGTACGTGACCGGGATCGACCGCGGCGACGGCCGCCAGGTCGTCGAGCTGGGCGTGATGGAGCTACTGACCCGGCAGGTCGACCGGGTCGGTGTCTTCCGCCCCCTCGTCCACGACGGTCCCGACCGGCTGTTCGAGCTGCTGCGTGCGCGGTACCGCCTCGCCCAGGACCCGGCGACCGTGTACGGCATGGACTACCACGCGGCCTCCGCCCTCCAGGCCGAGCGCGGTGCCGACGACCTGGTCTCCACCCTCGTGGAGCGCTTCCACCTGGTGGCCCGCGACTACGACGTCGTGCTCGTCCTCGGCACCGACTACGCCGACACCCAGTTCCCGGACGAGCTGTCCCTCAACGCCCGGCTCGCCAACGAGTTCGGTGCCTCGGTGATCCCGGTGGTCGGCGGCCGGGACGAGGACGCGGAGTCGGTGCTGGCGGAGACCCGCAACGCGTTCCGGGCGTACGACGGTCTCGGCTGCGACGTGCTGGCGATGATCGCCAACCGGGTCGCGCGCGAGGACCGGGACGAGATAGCCCGGCGGATCGAGGGGCGGCTGCCGGTGCCGGTGTACGTCCTGCCGGACGAGCCCGCGCTGTCCGCGCCGACGGTCGCCCAGATCGCCCACGCACTCGACGCGAAGGTGCTGCTCGGCGACGACTCGGGGCTGGCCAGGGACGCGCTGGACTTCGTCTTCGGCGGGGCGATGCTGCCGAGCTTCCTGCCCGCCCTGACCCCCGGCTGCCTGGTGGTGACCCCGGGCGACCGCGCGGACCTGGTCGTCGGCTCACTGGCCGCGCACAGCGCCGGCACCCCGCCGATCGCCGGCGTGCTGCTCACCCTCGGCGAGCGGCCCGCCGACGAGATCCTCACCCTCGCCGCCCGGCTGGCCCCCGGCACCCCGGTGCTGTCCGTGCCCGGCAACAGCTTCCCGACCGCCGGCCGGCTGTTCTCCCTGGAGGGCAAGCTGAACGCGGCCACCCCACGCAAGGCGGAGACCGCGCTCGGCCTGTTCGAGCGGTACGTCGACACCGGCGGCCTCGACAAGCGGGTCTCGGCGCCGAGCAGCGGCCGGCTCACCCCGATGATGTTCGAGCACAAGCTCCTGGAGCAGGCACGGTCCGACAAGCGGCGGGTGGTGCTGCCGGAGGGGACCGAGCCGCGGGTGCTGCACGCGGCGGAGGTGCTGCTGCGCCGGGGGGTATGTGACATATCACTGCTCGGACCCGTCGACCAGATCCGCAAGAAGGCCGCCGACCTCGGCATCGACCTCGGCGACGCCCAGCTGATCGACCCGGCCACCTCCGAACTGCGCGACACGTTCGCCGAGCAGTACGCCCTGCTCCGCGCCCACAAGGGCGTGACGGTGGAGCTGGCGTACGACGTGGTCGCCGACGTCAACTACTTCGGCACCCTGATGGTGCAGGAGGGCCTCGCGGACGGCATGGTCTCGGGGTCCGTGCACTCCACGGCGGCGACCATCCGCCCGGCGTTCGAGATCATCAAGACCAAGCCGGGTTCGTCGATCGTCTCGTCCGTCTTCTTCATGTGCCTGGCCGACCAGGTGCTGGTCTACGGCGACTGCGCGGTGAACCCGGACCCGAACGCCGAGCAGCTCGCCGACATCGCCGTCCAGTCGGCGGGGACGGCCGCCCAGTTCGGTGTGGAGCCGCGGATCGCGATGCTGTCGTACTCGACGGGCACGTCGGGTTCGGGGGCGGACGTGGACAAGGTGCGGGAGGCGACCGAGCTGGCGCGCTCGCGCCGGCCCGATCTGCTGATCGAGGGGCCGATCCAGTACGACGCGGCCGTGGAGCCGTCGGTGGCCGCCACCAAGCTGCCGGGCTCCGAGGTCGCCGGGCAGGCCAGCGTGCTGATCTTCCCGGACCTCAACACCGGCAACAACACCTACAAGGCCGTGCAGCGGTCGGCCGGCGCGATCGCGGTCGGGCCGGTGCTGCAGGGGCTGCGCAAGCCCGTCAACGACCTGTCCCGGGGCGCCCTCGTCCAGGACATCGTCAACACCGTCGCCATCACGGCGATCCAGGCCCAGAATCCGGCCGAGTCCCCTGAGTCCCCCACCGGGTCCCCGGCCGCGTCCCCGAGCGAGAAGGCAACCGCCCAGTGAGCCCCAGTCCGACCCGTGTCCTCGTCCTCAACTCCGGTTCCTCGTCGGTGAAGTACCAGCTCCTTGACATGCGGGACAGCAGCCGGCTCGCGGTCGGTCTCGTCGAGCGGATCGGCGAGCAGACCTCGCGGCTCAGGCACACCTGCCTGGAGAGCGGTGACACCCGCGAGGCCCTCGGGCCGATCGCCGACCACGAGGCCGCCCTGAAGGCCGTGGCGGAGGAGCTGACGCGGGACGGCCTCGGGCTCGACTCGCCGGAACTGGCCGCGATCGGGCACCGGGTGGTGCACGGCGGGATGTTCTTCACCGAGCCGACGGTGATCGACGACGCGGTGCTCGCCGAGATCGAGCGGCTGATCCCGGTCGCCCCGCTGCACAACCCGGCCAACCTGACCGGCATCCGCACCGCGCAGGCGCTGCGTCCGGACCTGCCGCAGGTCGCCGTCTTCGACACGGCGTTCCACACGACGATGCCGGAGTCTGCGGCGCGGTACGCGATCGACCCGAAGTTCGCCGACCGGTACCGGATCCGCCGGTACGGCTTCCACGGCACCTCGCACGCCTACGTGTCCCGGGCGACCGCGCGGCTGCTGGGGAGGACACCGGAAGAGGTGAACGTCATCGTGCTGCACCTCGGCAACGGGGCGTCCGCGTCGGCCGTCCGGGGTGGCCGGTGCGTGGACACCTCGATGGGCCTGACGCCTTTGGAGGGGCTGGTGATGGGGACCCGTTCCGGTGATCTGGACCCGGCCGTCATTTTCCATTTGGCGCGAGTTGGCGGAATGTCCATGGACGAGATCGACACTCTTCTCAACAAGAGGAGTGGTTTGTTCGGTCTGTGCGGTGACAACGACATGCGGGAGATCCGGCGCCGGATCGACGAGGGCGACGAAGCGGCCCAACTCGCCTTCGACATCTACATTCACCGCCTGAAGAAGTACATCGGCGCCTACTGTGCCGTCCTCGGCCGGGTCGACGCGGTGGCCTTCACCGCGGGCGTCGGCGAGAACGCGGCCCCGGTGCGGGAGGCCGCGGTGGCGGGCCTGGAGGGGCTGGGGCTCGCGGTCGACCCGGAGCTGAACGCCGTACGGGCGGACGAGCCGCGGCTGATATCCCCCGCCGGCGCACGCGTCGCCGTCGCGGTGGTGCCGACGGACGAGGAGCTGGAGATCGCGACCCAGACGTACGCGCTCGTCGGCACCGGATCGGCACCGGTCGGAAATAACAGCTGAGCACATTAGCGCCCATTTGTATCTTCCACCAGACGGAATATTCCGTAGCGAAACAAACCGATAGGATCGCCCCCATGCGCCGTTCGAAAATCGTCTGTACTCTCGGCCCCGCGGTCGACACCCACGAAAAGCTCGTCGCCATGATCGAGGCGGGCATGAACGTGGCCCGGTTCAATTTCAGCCACGGCTCCCACGCCGAGCACCAGGGGCGGTACGACCGCGTCCGGGCCGCCGCCAAGGAGACCGGCCGTGCCATCGGCGTCCTCGCCGACCTGCAGGGCCCGAAGATCCGTCTGGAGACCTTCGCCGAGGGACCGGTGGAGCTCGAGCGCGGTGACGAGTTCGTCATCACGACCGAGGACGTCCCGGGCGACAAGACCATCTGCGGTACGACCTACAAGGGCCTGCCGGGCGACGTCTCGCGCGGCGACCAGGTCCTCATCAACGACGGCAACGTCGAGCTGAAGGTCACGGACGTCGAGGGCCCGCGGGTGAAGACGATCGTCATCGAGGGCGGTGTCGTCTCCGACCACAAGGGCATCAACCTGCCCGGCGCGGCCGTCAACGTGCCCGCGCTGTCCGAGAAGGACGTCGAGGACCTCCGGTTCGCGCTGCGCATGGGCTGCGACATGGTCGCGCTGTCCTTCGTGCGGGACGCCAAGGACGTCGACGACGTGCACCGGGTGATGGACGAGGAGGGGCGCCGGGTCCCCGTCATCGCCAAGGTGGAGAAGCCGCAGGCGGTGGAGAACATGGAGGGCGTCGTGATGGCGTTCGACGCCGTCATGGTGGCCCGTGGCGACCTGGCCGTCGAGTACCCGCTCGAGAAGGTCCCCATGGTGCAGAAGCGCCTGATCGAGCTGTGCCGGCGCAACGCCAAGCCGGTGATCGTGGCGACCCAGATGATGGAGTCGATGATCACCAACTCCCGTCCGACCCGCGCCGAGGCCTCCGACGTCGCCAACGCGATCCTGGACGGCGCGGACGCGGTGATGCTCTCGGCGGAGTCCTCCGTCGGCGCGTACCCGGTCGAGACCGTGAAGACGATGTCGAAGATCGTCCAGGCGGCCGAGCAGGAGCTGCTCAGCAAGGGCCTGCAGCCGCTGGTCCCGGGCAAGAAGCCGCGTACGCAGGGCGGTGCGGTGGCCCGTGCGGCCTGCGAGATCGCCGACTTCCTCGGCGGCCGCGGCCTGGTCGCCTTCACCCAGTCCGGCGACACCGCCCGCCGCCTCTCGCGCTACCGCGCGCAGCAGCCGATCATCGCCTTCACCACCGACGAGGCCACCCGCAACCAGCTCACCCTCAGCTGGGGCGTGGAGTCGCACGTGGTGCCGTTCGTGAACAGCACGGACGAAATGGTCGACATGGTCGACCAGGAGCTCGCCAAGATCAAGCGCTTCCACCCCGGCGACACCGTCATCATCACGGCCGGCTCGCCCCCCGGCGTCCCGGGCACCACCAACATGCTCCGCGTCCACCACATCGGCGGCATCAACAAGTGACACCCGCGTAGGGCCTTGTACGGCACCGAGGGCGCTCCCTGTGGCAGGGGGCGCCCTCGGTCCGTCCCCGGTGGATCACACCGCCGGCGGTGCTCCGACCGTCTCCCGCAGCCACGCGTTGCCGCGCAGCTCCGGATGAGCGGTGGTGATCATCCGAAACGCCTCGGCCTTCGCCCGGTCGGTGAGCCGCCGAAGCCCGGCCCAGGTCAGCTCCGCCACCACCGGCGCGTAGTTCGTGGTGAGGGTGACGGCCTCTGCCCCACGGCTGAAGGAGAACACGTGCTGGGTCACGCTCGTCTCCACCGCGATGTCGCTCCGGGTCTCCAGCTCCCGTCGTGCGTACTCCAGCATGAGAGCGAAGTCGGCCACGGGCAGTCCCGGCGTGCGCAGGCTGAGATCCACGCCGTGGACGAGGAGCCGTACGTCTGCCCGGAAACAGCTGACGGCGAAGTCCGCGCCGGTCAGCTCCGGATGCTCCGGCCGGTCGGGGTGCTCCGGCCGCCGGTCCGGGGACCAGGAGACGTCCTCGGCGCGGGGTTCGAAGGCGAAGGTGATCATCTTTTCGCCTGCTCCGGCCAGGGGAACTCCGGCGGGGCACCGGACACGGCTGTGGGGGGGGGGGGGGGGGGGGGGGGGGGGGGGGGGGGGCGGGGTGGGGGGGGGGGGGGGGGGGGGGGGGGGGGGGGGGGGGTGGGTCCCGGGCCGAGGGGCTGCCCCTGCGGGAGAAGGGTAGCGATC
>NZ_JBVJNZ010000036.1:0-23002 GCF_055583445.1 Streptomyces sp. NPDC104761
ACCGTCCTGCGGCTTTTCCCTGCCGACTCCGCCGGCGCAGCCTTCGATGCCCTCCAGCGTGCGTGTTCAGACGCACCATAAGAAACAACGTCTTACTGCTCGCCAGCCGTTTCACCAGCGATCAGCCCACCCCTGACAGTCAGCCACCACCACTGCGGCGCCCACTCCGAGCGGCCGCTGAATCCGGCACACCCGGGGCCCCCTTACGTCAACAACAGAACGTCGCAAGGAAATCGCTCATGACCTTAATGACGTCCAGCGTCATCACCCTGCACATCAACGGCGAGAAACACACCCTGCCCGTCGACCACCGCACCACCCTGCTCGACGCTCTACGCGAGCGCCTCGATCTGACCGGCACCAAGAAGGGCTGCGACCAAGGCCAGTGCGGTGCCTGCACTGTCCTGATCGACGGCCGCAGGTCGGTCTCCTGTCTGCAACTCGCGGTTGCCGCCGAAGGACGTGAGATCACCACCATCGAGGGCGTCGCGGACGGCGACCGACTCCACCCGGTGCAGCAGGCGTTCCTCGAACTCGACGGCTACCAGTGCGGCTACTGCACGCCCGGACAGATCTGTTCGGCGATCGGCATGCTCGCGGAACACGCTGCCGGTTGGCCCAGCGCCGCTTCCGGCGACATCCGTCCGGCGGCCGGACCGACACCGCTGACCGCAGATGAGATCCGTGAACGAATGAGCGGCAACTTGTGCCGCTGCAGCGCCTACACGTCGATCGTCGAGGCCGTCGCACGAGCGGCCGAGACCGCCGACCCGGCAAAGGCGGCCGCACCGGTGCAGTCCGGGGCGGGCGCATGAAGGAGTTCGACTACCACAGGGCGCCCGATGTGATGGGCGCCGTCGCCCTCCTCGACAACGATCCCGACGCGCGCTACCTTGCCGGCGGCACCAACCTGGTCGATCTGATGAAGAGCGGCGTAGAGCGTCCGGCCCGCCTCGTCGACGTACGGGAACTGCCCCTGGACCGCATTGAGCCGTCCCCGGACGGTGGACTCCACATCGGCGCGACGGTCTCCAACAGTGACCTTGCCGCCCATCCCGAAGTACGCAGCCGTTACCCGATGCTGGCCCAGGCGGTGCTCGCCGGTGCCTCCGGTCAGCTGCGCAACATGGCCACGGTCGGCGGCAATCTCCTCCAGCGCACCCGCTGCGCCTATTTCACGGATACCACCAAGCCGTGCAACAAACGCGACCCCGGCAGCGGGTGCCCCGCCCTCAGCGGCGAGCACCACAATCACGCCATCCTGGGCGCGTCCGAGAGCTGTGTGGCCGTGCACCCCTCGGACATGGCCGTCACCCTGACCGCCCTTGACGCGGTCGTGCACTACGAAACCGCCCACGGGCAGGGCGAATTCGGGCTCGATCAGCTCTATCTGCCCGTCGCCGACACCCCGCACCGAGAGACGGCCCTGCCGGCAGGTGCTCTGATCACGGGGATCTCACTGCCGCCCGTGTCGGTCGCGGCCCACTCCCAGTATCGCAAGGTGCGCGAGCGCGCCTCCTACGCCTTCGCCATCGGTTCCGTCGCCGCCGCCCTCGACGTCCGCGACGGAGTCGTACTCGACGCACGTCTCGCGTTCGGCGCCGTGGCGTCCCGGCCCTGGCGAGCCCGTACCGCCGAACGGGTCCTGATCGGGGCGCCCGCGACTGCCGAGACGTACGCGGCCTCCGCAGAGGCGGAACTGGCCGCGGCCCGGCCGCTGCCGCACAACGGATACAAGGTGACACTGATGCGTAACTTGACCGTGGCCGTGCTGAGCGAGCTCACCGAGGCGGCCGCGCGATGACCACCACCGCACAGAAGGCCGCCGTGCGCGCGGTGGGCACTGGTCACGTGAGAGTGGAGGGCCGGGACAAAGTCACCGGCGCGGCACGCTACGCGGGCGATATCCCTTTCACCGAACTGGCCTACGGCTGGTTGGTGTTGTCCACGGTCGCGCGCGGCCGCATCTGTGACATAGCCAGGGCTCCCGTCCTTGAGATGCCCGGTGTCCTGGCTGTTCTGGACCACCGCAATGCACCACGCCTGGAAACCGACTACGTCGGCCTGCTGGGCATCAGGCCCGACCCCACCTGCGCTGTCTTCCAGAACGACACAGTGCCCCACGTCGGCTGGCCGGTGGCCCTGGTCGTCGCGGAGACGCCCGAGCAGGCACGGGAAGCGGCCGAGGCTCTGGCCGTCGAGTACGAGACGCTGCCGCACGACATCGAGTTCACAGGAGACCACCCGGTCTCCCACCCCGTGGACGGTCACATGCCCGGCGTGACCGACAAGGGGGATCTGGAGGCCGCACTGACCGCGTCGGCCGTCGTCGTGGACGAGGAGTACACGACGCCGGAGGAGCATCATCATCCGATGGAGCCTCATGCGGCGACCGCCCGTTGGGAGGACGGCCGGCTGGAGGTGGTCGACTCCAATCAAGGCACTTCCTGGGTGGTCAGCGAGCTGGCGAACCTGTTCTCGCTGGATCCCGCGTCGGTGCGGGTGCGGTCGGAGCATGTCGGCGGGGGCTTCGGCAGCAAGGGCGTACGCGCTCACCAGGTGGCGGCCGTGATGGCGGCCACGGTCCTCCAGCGTCCGGTGCGTGTGGCTCTGACCCGGCCTCAGATGTTCGCGCTGGCCGGGCACCGCAGCCCCACCGTCCAGCGGATCAGGCTCGGGGCCCACGCCGATGGACGGCTGCGTGCCCTTGACCACCGCTCGGTGAGTCGTACCGCCACGGTGTACGAGTTCGTCGAGCCGAGTGCCGGCGTGGCACGGGTGATGTACGACGCCGACGCCCACCACACGGAGAACCGCGTCGTACGCCTCGACGTGCCCAGCCCCACCTTCATGCGTGCGCCGGGTGAGGCTCCGGGGTCTTTCGCCCTGGAGTCCGCGCTCGACGAACTCGCCGAGAAGTGCGGGATCGACCCGATCCAACTGCGCCTGCGCAACGAACCGGGCAAGGGCCCTGTCTCCGGCCTGCCCTTCGCCAACCGCAACCTGCGCGCCTGCTTCGAGGAGGGCGCCCGCCGCTTCGGCTGGGCCGAGCGCGATCCCAGGCCGGGGGTGCGGCGCGAGGGCCGGTGGCTGCTGGGCACCGGGACCGCCGCCGCGTCCTTCCCCGCGGGCGCCGCCCCCTCCACCGCCGCCGTCACCGCCGAGCCCGACGGCCGCTTCACCGTGCGGATATCGGCGGCCGACATCGGCACCGGCGCACGGACCGCGCTCACTCTCGTCGCGGCCGACGCCCTCGACGTCCCACCCGAGCAAGTGACGGTGCTGATCGGCGACAGCGAGTTCGGCTTCGCGATGATCGCGGGCGGTTCGATGGGTACCCGCTCTTGGTCCATGGCCGTCATCGCGGCCGCCCGTGACCTGCGCGAGCGACTCACTCTCGGCATGGCGATCCCGCCCGAGGGAATCACCGTCCGCTCGGACACCACGGCCCAGATCGCCGCGCTCGCGCGCATGGAACGCCATTCCTACGGAGCCCAGTTCGCCGAAGTCGCGGTGGACCCGGCCACAGGTGAGGTACGGGTACGACGCATGCTCGGTATGTTCGCCGCCGGCCGCATCGTCAACCCGCTCACCGCGCGCAGCCAGTTCACCGGCGGCATGATCTGGGGCATCTCCATGGCGCTCCACGAAGAAGCCGTGCGCGACCCGGCCTTCGGGGGCCCGGTCGGTGCAGACCTCGCCACCTATCACGTGGCCACGCACGCCGACGTCCCGCGCATCGAAGCGGACTGGGTGGACGACACGGACCCCGACGACCCTGTCGGCATCAAAGGCATCGGCGAGGTGGGCGTCGTCGGCGCAGCGGCCGCCATCGCCAACGCGGTCTGGCACGCCACCGGCAGACGGCATCGTCACCTGCCCATCCGACCGGACCGCGTCCTTACGGCGGCAGGCAACGATGCTTGACCTGCTCCCGGAACTGAAGGACTGGCTCCACGACGGCCGTGACATCGCCGTGGCCACCGTCGTGTCCGTCGGCGGCAGCGCTCCACGCGGCCCCGGTGCCGCCCTCGCCGTCGACCGTGCGGGCACCGTCATCGGATCGGTGTCCGGCGGCTGCGTGGAGGGCGCGGTCTACGACCTGTGTGCTGAGGTGCTGCAGACCGGCCAGAGTGTGGTGGAGCGTTTCGGCTACAGCGACGAGGATGCTTTCGCCGTGGGCCTGACCTGCGGTGGCGTCCTCGACGTGATGGTCACACCTCTGCCCGCGAACGCGTCGGTCAGGGCACTGTTGGAGTCCGCCCTGGACGCCATGGAGAGGGGTGAGCCGGTGGCCCTGGTCCGAGTGGTCGAAGGTCTGCCCGAGCACCTCGGCACCACTCTCCTCGTCCACGGCAATGGCTCCACGGAAGGCAGCCTCGGGATCCACGAGGACCTGGACCGCACGGCCGCGGAGCACGCCCAGGCTGCCCTTGACGCAGGCCGCACCGGCACGGTCGAACTGTCGCCGGAAGGCTCCTCCTGCCCTGAAGGCCTCACCTTGCTCGTCGAGGCCGGCACGCCGCCGCCGCGGATGATCGTATTCGGTGCGGTCGACTTCGCCGCGGCGCTGGTTCGGGCCGGGAAGTTCCTGGGCTACCACGTCACGGTGTGCGACGCCCGGCCGGTGTTCACCACTCAGGCACGCTTCCCCGAGGCGGACGAGGTCGTCGTGGACTGGCCGCACAGATATCTGCGGGGCACCCGGACGGACGCGCGGACTGTCCTCTGTGTCCTCACGCACGACGCCAAGTTCGATGTTCCCCTGCTGGAGGTCGCGCTGCGGCTCCCCGTTGCCTTCGTGGGTGCCATGGGTTCACGTCGCACCCATGCCGACCGCAGGCGCAGACTGTGTGAAGTAGGTTTGAGCGAGGCAGAGTTGGCCCGCCTGAGGTCACCCATCGGACTCGACCTCGGGGGCCGTACGCCCGAGGAGACCGCGCTGTCGATCGCCGCGGAGATCGTCGCGTCGCGCAGAGGCGGAACCGGCCGTTCACTGACCGACACAGAAACACCGATCCACCACGGCAGAACGGCCCGCTCCGATCTGTCGTCCGGTCTTCCCTCACTGCCGAACGCGGTTGCGGGCACCGCTTCCCAGCGCCTTTGACAGAAATTCGAACAAGGCGTGTGGTGAGGAGCTGGATCGCCCAGGACGGCCCGATCAACGCGGGCGGGGTACGGGCCGTCTACCGCAAGACGCACCCGTGGGACCGGGGGACGCTCTTGTTTCGGAGCCAAGGAATCTTCCTCGTCCGGGTATTGAGGGTCTCGGTGCACGGGCTGGACAGTGCAGGCGGGCGGAGGTTCCCACTCTCGTGGACAGCGCCCTCGCCGAGCTGGGCGGCATCGACCTGTTGGTGAACAACGTCGGAGCCGGGACGACGTGAAGCCCATCCGTTTCCTCGACACCGACGACACCCAGTGGACCCGCATCCTCGACCTCAACCTGCTCCGTGCCGTCCGTGCCACCCGCGCGGCACTCCCGAAGCCTGATCGAGCGCCGTGGGTCGATCGTCGACGTGTGTGTCGTTCCTGTGAGGGAGGTCGAGGACGGTTTCGCGCGAGCAGTGGGATGTGGCTGCTCCGGTGTGGTGGAGTGGCGGGCTGCGCACGGAGAGTTCTTCTGGAGTGTTGGCGTGAGTGAGTAGCTGGGACGCACTCCGGTCATTGGTGGCGGCACTCTTGTCGTTGCAGAACGCTTCCGGGTGGTCGAGCCCGGCGACTGGGGTGGTCCGTGACCGGTGTCCGTGAGGTGTGCGAGGGTCTCGGTGAGTTGTGTGTCCGGGGGGGGTGATGTAGTTGAGGACGCCGGAGGCGTCGTCTCCGTATATTCGGCGAATACGTCCACGGCATTCCTCAGGGAACATGTGATGCCGTATTCCGGATCGGGTATCTGGTCGGCCTTGCTCTGAGTCGAAGCCACTCGTATTCATCCGGTAATTGGAGGGATCCGGGATGTGATCCCAGAATCGTCCGGGCCCGAGAAGTGACGGGTTTTCGGTTGGGGATGTGTGGAACAAGCGCGGCACGCCTTCCCCTGCTGCTGCCGCTTTTGCCTGACTGCAGAGCAGTCAGGCCCTGTACCAGCGCGGAGCGCGTTAGACCGTGCTGTTGCCCCGGCGTAGGAACAGCCGGCGCCGTGGCACGGGCGCCTCCGGGACAGGGAGCAGCTCGGCAGGGAACGCCGCCAGCGCCCGTCTTGTCCCCTCGGGCGGGCGGTCACGTTTTTCCCCACGGTCTGCATGATCAGTGTCACGCGATTGCTCACCCGCGCGGTCACGGTTCCCTGGGGGATGTTGAACGCGTCCCGCACCATCTCGGATGGCTGGTCAGACGGTTGGCGGCCCCGCTTCGATCCGGCGCAGCACCGGAGGGAGGCGGTCCAGGTCGGGGCCGGTCTGGACCTGTCGTTCGTCCCACCAGGTGGCTCCGGCGTCGTACAGCGGACCGATCACGTCCTTGGCCTTCGCTGCGTCCGGGGGCGTGGCACCGCCGAGGACGAACTCGAAGGGACGCTCGGTCCCGGCCGTGCGGTGCTTGCGTACATAGCCGACCAGTTCCCGTACCTCCGCCGCATCGGGCGCATGCCCGTGCCGGGCCGCTTCGAAGAGCGGCACCGCGCCGTCCCACTGCGCTGCCCGACGCATGGGCGCACGACGCGGCCAGAACCCGCCGATCCACACCGGCGGACCGGGCCGCTGCACGGTGGCGGGCAGCAGCGCCACGTCCCGGGCTTCGTAGTGCCGGCCGTGGTGGTTCACCGGCTCGCCGGACCAGAAGCGCCCCAGCAACTCCAGTCCCTCGTCGAGCCGCTCGGCGAGGAGGCGTGGCTCGGCTGTGTCGCCGAAGCTGCGGTATTCGTCCTCGATCGGACCGCCCAGACCGGCGGCGAAGGTCACCCGGCCGCCGCTGAGGTGGTCCAGGGTGGCCACCTGGCGGGCGAGTTGCTGCGGACGGTAACGGGGGACCGGCGTGAGCAGGGTCCCCAGTCGGATCCGTGAGGTCGCCAGCGCGGCCGCGGTCAGCAGCATCCAGGGGTCTCCGAAGGGACGCTCCTGGTGCTGCCGGTGCAGTACGTGGTCCCAGACGAAGAGTCCGTCCCAGCCGGCCTGTTCGGCGGCAGCCGCAACGGTCGCTACGTTGCGGGGGTCGGCGAAGTCACCGAAGTTCGGGATGTTGATGGAGAAGCGCATCCCAGCAGGATGCGCATCCGGTCATGAAGCGGCAACAGGATTCGGTTGCAAGCGGCTTCACGGCAACTGCGGACCACGTGCCATTCATCGGGGTCCCCGAAACACAACCGGACCGACAGGACTGACCCGTCGGGCGCCGCATCCCGAGCGGCCACCGCCTGGGGAAAATACGTGACCACACCGCTGGGGAATTATGTGACCGTCGGCACCTCGTCGTCCTTCGGCCAGGACCGTACCGAGCACCTTCGCTGGCGCCCCGGCGAGCGCCTGGTGCGGGTTTCTCATCAGCGGTGCGGCAGCAGCCCCGAGCCGGCTGAGGGGTACGACCAGCCCTGCCGCTGACATCGCACTCTTCCCGGTCCCGCTGACTGATGACCTCGGACACTCTGCCGACTCCCGGTGAGGCCTCGGTGAAAGGGCTCTCCCGGCCCGGCCGCCACCGCAGCCCCCTGGGCCGGCGCATGCAAAATGGCGGTCAGCCTGCTCGTCCCACAGGACGTTGACTCGATGGCCCGCACCTCTGGGCGGTCGACGCCTCCGGGTACGCCCGCGCCCTTGACGCGCTCGGCTGAGCCCTCGCAGGCCTGGGGGAGGCCTCGAGACTCCGGATCAGCTCAGGCATTGGTGCCACCTCGGGCTCCTGCGGCCGCTGCACCATCGGTAGCGCAGGGGCGGCAGGTGCTCTGGTGTGCGGCGGTGCCGGTCGGTTCCGTACGTGTCAGGGGCCCGGAAGGCTTGCCTGCTCGACCTGGGCGAGTTGGGTGGCGAAGATCCTGGCGCCGCCCTGGGCCGGATGACGCACGGGAATGGCTTCCACGCCGTTGCGGGCGAGTGCTTCCTGGGCTTTGCGGCCGACCGCGACGATGGTCTGGATCCGGAAGGCGGCCGACAAGGCGAGGGCGATGGGTGTGCCCTGGGTGATCTCACTGGCGCGCGGGGGGCGGTTGGTGCCGGGCCGGCCGGGTTCGTGCGGGTGGTTCGGGTAGATTGGCCAGAACATCGGTACCGGCCCTCGCAGGGTCGTGACCGTACGCCATACCACGGTCGACGAAGCTTCCCAGAGGGCCGGCGGGTCGGTGGGGATCTCGAAACCGTCGCCGTCCGGGTCGCCGGTGATCAGCCCCGGTCTGGCTGCCAGCTGGGCCACGCTCATGAACGGCAGCCCGGTGACGGCGTGACCCCGGTAGCCGGGGGCTTCACCGATCAGGAGCATCCGGGGACGGATGTGGTCCATCAGCTCCAGGTACCGTCGCAGGTTCCGCTCGCGCAGCCTGCCATCGGCGTCCTTGCCGTAGAGGAACCGTGCGTCGTCCCTGCCGGGCAGTGCGTGGAGCAGTTCCCAGAACCGGTCGAGGTCCGCGGTGTTCATCGCTGCGTGGAGGCAGCCTCTGCATGTTTGCGGATGTGCTCCGCCCAGGTCTCCGGGGAGTCGACGGGGCTGAAGTGCCCGGTGTTCTCCATGAAGTGCAGGTCGTAGTCGCTGTAGTAGTCGTCGAGCGAGTCGCTCCACTCCGTGGGGAAGAGTGCGTCGCTGTCCGGCCACAGGATGGTGATGTTCTTCGAGAACCTGTCCTGCGGCGCCGGTTTGGTCTCGTTGGCGTAGAAGGTGATGGGGTTGCCCTCGGGGTAGCGGAACCACATCGCGCTGGCCACGAATTCGCCGGGCTTCGAGTGATTCTCGGTGAGGTGGTCGAGCAGCACATCGACCGCGGGGGAGCCGGGGGGCGACCAGCTCTCCAGGTTCTCGCGCAGTGCGGCGCGAACGGCTTCCGGCTTTCCGTCGATCAGGTCCTCGACCAGCCTGGTCTTGTAGAGGATGGCGTGCAGGAAGGCGTTGACGGCTTTCTCCTCCAGGATCCGCCGGCCGACGCCCAGCGTGGGCGGGGCGATGACCAGGGAGTGCGCCAGGTCCGGACGTTTCACGGCGATGGTCTGCACGGTGAAGCTGCCCACGTCGTAGCCGCACAGTACGGCGTTGCTGATACCCAGTTCGTCGATGAGCGCGATGACGGCGTCGACCTGGCCCGTGAGCGAGTAGGCGTTGCCGACGTCCTCCAGGTGCTTGTCGGATTTCCCGTATCCCCGCAGGTCGGGGGTGACCACATCGACGTTCTCGCCCAAGAGCGGCACCACGCGTGAGAACTCCATGTGGTCGCCCGGGTTGCCGTGCACGAGGACGACGGGCGTGCCGCTGCCGGAACGCTCGTAGTAGTTGCGGAAGCCTTGCCTGGGTTGCGAGAAGGGCATGGTGTTCACCTCCAGGTGTTTCGCTGCTGTGCCCGTCGCGGTTCGGCTTCGGCCGGCCTGGCGACGTCGTTGCCAACGGAATGCGCCTCCTGCCGGCCCAGGAAATATCCTCCGTCGTCGTGCGGTGCCCCGCACCTCGGCCCGGACCTTGCACCTCTGCGCGGAAACCGCGGGCGAGCCGGCCGCGGGACTCCTGCTGCCTGCGCGATCATCTGACCGAACGTGACGGCGCTGCGACACGGCGCAGCACAACGGAAGCAGCAGGGACGGACCGGCCCGCAGTGCTGCCGCAGCAGGCACCGGCCGAGGCACCACCGGCAACCCCGTGCCGAAGACCACGGCACAGATTCAGGCTCGGTGTGCGACACGGAGAGGCCGCGACACCGGCACCGGGCCGCCGCAGACCGCCGCCGGCACCGCCAGGACGGCGGCGGCGGCACGGCGCCCAGCACACGGAGGGCGCCTGCACGGGATGGGTGTGTCAGCTGGGCTGGGCGGTCGGCATGATGAAGACCTGCGGGAGGTTGACCCGCAGCGGCAGGGAAGCGATGAAACCGACCGTCCGCGCGATGTCGTCCGGCACCAGCCAGTCCACGGTGTCCTTCGACCCCTCCAGCCAGTCACGGGCGCCGGGGTCCGTGACGTGGTCCTGCAATTCCGTGCCCACGATCCCGGGCTCGATCGCGGACACCCGCACCTTCTTCGGGCCCAGCTCGACCCGGAGGTGCTTCGACAGATGCGAGACGAACGCCTTGGTGCCGGCGTAGACGGCGAAGGTCGGGTAGAGGTTCTGCGCGGCGCTCGACGAGGTGTTGATCAGGTCGGCCACGCCCCGCTCGTCGGCGGCCCTCACCAGCTGCGGGGTAAACGCGCCGATGACGTTCATCAGCCCGGAGATGTTCAGGTCGATCTGCTGCTGCCACTGGTCGGCGCGCAGCTCCTCGACAGGCCCGGGCAGCATGACGCCGGCGTTGTTGAAGAGCAGGTCCGCGCCGCCCAGCTCCGCCTGAACGCGGTCGGCCGCGGCCTGCACCGCGGCGGCGTCGGTCACGTCGACGGCGACCGCCACGGCGGTGCCGCCGTCCTTGCCGATGCGCGCGACCAGGTCGTCCAGCCGCTCCGCGCGCCGGGCCAGCACGGCGACCTTCGCTCCCAGCGACGCCAGGTGCTCGGCCGACGCCTCGCCGATGCCGCTGGACGCGCCGGTGATGACGGCCACCCGTCCCTCCAGGGGCTTGGCAGAGGTCGTGGGAGAGGTTTCGGTGGTCATGGTGTGACACCTTCCGGAAGAGGCACGTAAATGGCGGAGGCCTCGGACGTTGCCGTCGCAGGCCCTCCCGTCTTCCAGCACACCACCGCCCCACCGGCCCGGATGGCCCGTAGGTGGTCCTGACGGAACAGGTACTGGCAGGGCCACCCAGCACAGGGGCGAGCGCATGCACACGGTCCAGACTGGGTGCATGGACCGCAGCAGCGAGATCGCCGCCTTCCTGCGCACCCGTCGGGCACGGGTGAGCCCCGAGTCGGCGGGCCTGGCCCCCGACGGACGTGTCCGGCGGGTGCCTGGTCTGCGTCGCGAGGAGGCCGCCCGGCTTGCGGGCGTGAGCACCGAGTACTACACCCGGCTCGAGCAGGGCAGGGCCGGACATCCGTCACCGGAAGTGGTCGAGGCCCTGGCCCGCGCGCTGCGTCTGGACGCCGCCGAGCGCGAGCACCTCACCAACCTTCTCGCCCGCCCCGGCGGGCGGCGGGCACCGGTGTCGCCGCAGCGGGTCCGCCAGGGTCTGCACCTGATGCTCCAGACCCTGGACCACGTGCCGGCGTTCATCATCGGTCGACGCACCGACGTACTCGCCTCGAACCACCTGGCCCGCGCCGTCCTCACCGACTTCGAGGCGTTGCCGGTCCAGCGGCGCAACCTCGCCCGCTACTACCTGCTCGACCCCGAGGCTCGCGAGCGCACCGGCGACTGGGAGCAGATCGCCGCCGAGACCGTGGCCATGCTGCGACTGGAAGCGGGCCGCTGCCCGCAGGACCGCCGGCTGGCCGACCTGATCGGTGAACTTACGCTCAAATCACCGGAGTTCAGCGCATGGTGGAACGACCACCGTGTGCTGCGCCGCAGTCACGGAACGATGCACTACCGGCACTCGCTCGTCGGTGACCTGTACTTCTCCTACGAATCGCTGCAACCCCCCGGCGACGACAACCAGACGCTGTGCGTCTACATCCCCGAGCCGGGTTCCGCCACGACCGAGTCGCTGCGCATTCTCAGCAGCTGGACCACCACCCCTCGCCCGGCCGGATCCGACGAAGCGGCCACCCCCTGACCTGTTTCGGATCCTGGGGCGCCGTTCGCCCAGGCCAGGGCTCAGAGCTGGTTCGGGCGGCAGGACCGTGTTCACTAGAGTCAGCCGTATGGACATGCGGAGGATCGTCGCGGTGCTGGCCGAGGAAGCCGAGCAGCAGATTCAGGACCAGGTATGGAAGCTGGAGCCGAGCGACCGCACGCTTGCCGTAGAGGCCGAGGCCGGCCTGCGCGACGCGGTCGGTCCGCCGGACGTCCAGGAGGCGTTGCCACAGAAAGACCGGCTCGAACACCTCCGGGAAACGCTGGCCGTCCTGGCGATATCTCTCGCCCGCACTCATGGGCGCCTGGCCTGGTTTCTCTCCGGTGCCATCAACGCACTCGAACCGATCCTGCGCCGGCGTGCCCTGCCTGCAGGCCCTGGCGGCACCTTCGGCACTGTCCCCGCGAGTCCTGACGATTATGCGGAGGCGGAGGATGCCGTCCGCCGACTCCAGGACGCCCTTGCACGCATCACCGCCGAGTAAGTAGGTGTTTTTCTTCTTCGAACTGGAACTGTTCCCGGCGGTCCGGATGCCGGAGTGTGCCCGGTTGGCTTCGTAACCGAGAGCCGACACCGTTTGTCACCGAGTTTGGGCAGCGCTTGACGATCGCAGAGCCGGAAAATGTTGGTGATAACTGACACCGGTGCGAGATGGGTCAACCCTGCGTCGCCGCGCTGCACGGCCCCTGCTAAGACGTCGTTTCCTTTGGTGGCTGGGGTCGTTGTGCTGGTCTTGCTGAGCGCCTGGTGCCGGACGAGCTGTGGGAGTTGTTCCGGCGGGTCGTGCCCGAGACGGTGGTCGTACGCGCACAGGGAGGCGGCCGGCGACGGGCCGGGGACCGCGAGTGTCTGGCGGCAATCGTGTTCGTGGCCACGTCAGGGTGCTCATGGCGGCAGCTGCCACCGGTCTTCGGGCCGGCTTGGCCCACGGTCTACCGGCGCTTCGCCCGCTGGAGCCAGTCCCGGGTCTGGGCCCGTCTGCACCGCGTCATCCTCGATGAACTCGGAGCCCAGGGCGAGCTCGACTGGTCGCGCTTCGCCGTCGACCCTGTCAGCGTCCGAGCACTCAAAGGGGGCAGCTGACCGGACCGAATCCGACCGACCGAGGCAAGAGCGGATCGAAAATCCACCTCGTCGTCGACCGCAGCGGCCTCCCCGTCGCCGTCGCCATCTCCGCTGCCAACACACACGACAGCCTCGCGCTGCAGCCGCTGATCGCATCCATCCCACCGGTGCGCAGCCGACGCGGTCCCCGACGGCGGCGGCCTGCGAAACTCCACGGAGACAAGGGCTACGACTACTCTCACCTGCGGCGATGGCTCCGCGAACGAGGCATCACACCCCGCATCGCCGCCGCGGCACCGACACCTCACAGCGACTTGGCCGACACCGCTGGGTGGTCGAGCGGACCATGTCCTGGCTCGCCGGCTGCCGCCGCCTGCACCGCCGCTACGAACGCAAGCCTGAGCACTTCCTCGCATTCACCGCCATCGCCACCAGCCTCATCAACTACCGACGACCCACCAAGTGAAACGGCGTCTAAGCACGTCGACCAGGCGCTCGCTGCGAACCGGCGGGAGTCCGACGCTCCCAACCGGATCGAGGCCGCAGCGCCGCGTCTAGGCGCTTTCGGGGGCGGCTGCGGGGCGGGCTGGCGGGCGCTACTCCCGGGATGGTTGGTAGTCCCGGTTCCCTGGCTGTGGCTGTACGGCATGCACGTGATGGGGTCGACGGTGCCGACGGAGTAGCCGGGGCAGCGGTGGGAGTCGATGTCATTGGCGGCAACCAGGGCACCGACCGGGAGCAGCAGGGCGAACAGGACCAGGGCGAGCGCCAAGAGGGCGGTCAGGCGGGAGAAGCAGGCGTCGGACTGGGGGCGGTGAGTGTTCACGGCGGTGCCTTCCAGGAGGGATGCCTACCGTCGAAGGCATGAGCACGATCCCGGACGCGCAGCCGGCCAGGCCGTGGCGCTCGGAGGACGGGCCACGGCCGGAGGTGTGGTCCTGGCCCCGGACCGACCGCCCGGCGCTCCGGGTGATGTCGGGCGGGAAGTGGCGGCACGCGCCGGTTCTGGCCCGGCAGAACTGGGCCGACGGCACGGTCCGTATCAGGTCGAGGTGGACCTGCTCGGCGATAGGCGGGTCCGGATCCTCCCGTACCAGTGGCCACAGTCGGGGTTGCGGGTGGCCTGCGAAAGCGGCTCGGAGCCATCCGGGAGCGCCGCCGGGGCTGAGCGTGGGTGATACCCCGGCGCGGCCCTGCCAAGGGCTGGCAGGGCCGGCGGGGGCGCTCCGGCTACAGGTAGGTGTCCAGGAACGCGGCGGCGTGCGCGGTGCCGTGCTCGTCGACGAGCGGGTAGCCGAGCAGCTCCACACGCTCGTCGCGGCCGTTGACGCGGACGGTGACGACGGCGCCGTCGGGCGCGGCCGCGCGGAAGCGGACGACGGTGTCCGTGAGCGTGCTGGAGTTGATCACCTTGAAGACGCGGACGGGGTGAGCCATGTGTGGCCCCTCTCGAACGGGGGCGGCGTCCGTGTTGGCCGCCCTGTACCCCTTCCCGACCCTCGGGCCTGGTTGGACAGCAACGGCCCTGTACCGGCCGGTCAGGCGGCCGGGCCGACATTCTGGCGCTCGAGGGAAGCCGGGTCTCCGGCGGGGGCGGGAACGGCACCGGGGGCGTGGAGTGCCTGCCGTACGGCGACCATGTCCGCGCCGTTCGCCCGGCAGTCCCAGTGCTGGTGTGCCTGGACGAACGCGGTCAGCCCCCGCAGCTCTCTCATGAGCCGGTCGAACTCGGGGGCATCTGCCGGGTCCCAGCCGGGCGACGCGGGACGGCCGGTGTGCTCCCCTCCCCGTTCCGTCTCCTCCGGCCACCCGTCGTGCGGTTCCCTGGACAGCAGGAGGGCGGGCTTCAGCTCCGACGCCCTGACGCAACGCATTTCGTACGCCACAGGTTCGCCAACCGTACGCTATCCGTACGGTCGGTGGGCTAGGGTGTGGCTCCGGAGGTGTTCGATGTCCGAGTTGTTCGATCGGGTCGATGCGCTGGTTGCGTCCCGGTCTGTGCTGCCGCCGCCCAGGGAACGTAAGCGGCTGCGCCAGGCTCACGGTCTGACGCTGGACGAGGTGGCCTCAGCCCTGGACGTGCGGCGTGCGACCGTCAGCGGCTGGGAGGCCGGTAAGACCGAGCCGCGGCCGCCGGAGCGTGAGGCCTACGCGCGCCTGCTCAACAAGCTCGCGGAGCTCTATTCCGCAGACTCCAACTCCGTGACGCCCACTGAGGACACGGCCGTCCCCCCCTCGGCTCCGCAGGCGCAGCCTGTGCACACAGACGCGGCGCCGGAGGCTGCGGCCATGACGACCGAACAGAACAGCCAGACCCGCCCGGCCGTCGACGCCGTGCCTCCGGCTGCCGCGCCCGTTCCGGCGCGCGCCACCCGGCCGACGGCGTCCGCGTCGCGCCGCCCGGCTGCGAAGAAGGCCGCCCCGGCGAACACCCCGGCCGGTGGCACGGACCCGCGGTTCGAGAACGGTCCGCTCGCGATCGTCGACGTCGAGGCCGACGGCCAGGTCGTCGCGTACTGCACGGGCGGCCTGGTCCTGGAGGTGCCCGCCAAGTCCCTGCCGTCCCTGATCGACTGGACGCTGAAGGAGGCGAAGCTCGGGCAGCCGAAGCTGTCCGGGCCGGGCAAGGACGCCGACCCGCTGCTGGTGCTCACCGAGGCCGCGCTCAAGCGTTACGGCCTCCCCGTCGCCCTCACGCAGGAGGAGCGGCTCGCCGGGCGGATCCCGGAAGGCCACAAGGTCGTCAAGCAGCTGGTCCGCGCGCAGTGGAAGCTGACCAAGCGTGGGTTCGGGCCGTGGGCGCGGATCTACCGGCCCGCGACCGGTTCGGACCGCCAGTGTGTGCAGCTGTGCATCCCCTCGTGGCACGCGCTGGACACGCGGCACTGGGGCGAGGCCGCCCGGCTTCCTCCGGCAGAGCTCGCCCGCGTCCTGGGCGTGTACGCCTCGAGGGTGATGACGCCGCGCGGGTCGACCGCCGTGACCGGCCTGGAGCTGATGACCGCGCTCCACCCGCCGACCCGCGCCTCCGAGCCCGACGCCGACGGCAGGCGGCACTCCGAGCACAACCCCGGCAGCCTGGGCAAGGACCCGGTCGACTGCGCGCCGTGCGAGGCCCCCGACGGGCACCCCCTCCTGGCGGACCTGCCGCGCTTCCACGTCCGCGGCCCGGCGGAAAAGCTGTTCGAGGAGGCGTACGACTGGGCGCGGCCGATGACGGACGCCGAGTGCACCCTGCGCCACCTGGTCGGCATCGACGTCAACATGGCCTTCGCCGCCGGCGCCAACGGCCTGGTCGTCGGCCTCGGTGCGCCCACCCACGTCGAGACGCCGGTGTTCGACGCGAAGCTGCCCGGCTCCTGGCTGGTGGACCTCTCCCACGTCGACCTGTCGCGGGTGAAGGTCGGCAAGGACAAGTGGGCGGACCTGGAGGCGAGCCTGCTGCCGAGCCCGTTCACACCGAAGGGCGAGCGACCGCAGGGCCCGGCCTGGTACGCGACGCCCACTGTGGCGTACGCGGTGGAACTCGGCTACGACGTCACCCCGATCGAGGCCTACGTCCGCTACGACAACGGCCGCTACCTGGACGGCTGGTACCAGCGGCTGCGCGACGCGTACCTCGCCACGATGGCCGACCTGGGCGTGCACCCGGACATGGAGCCGGCCGACTTCCTGGCCGCGATGGACGGCTACAAGGACCGTGACCCGCAGCTGGCGATCGTCGTCTCAGCCGTCAAGGCGACCGTGAAGGGCGGCCTGGGCAAACTGCGCGAGCGCCCGCGCGGCGAGGGCTGGAAGCCCGGGCAGCCGTGGCGCGCCCTGTCCCGCCCGACATGGCGGCCGGACATCCGCGCGGCAGTCATCTCCCGTACCCGGATCAACCTGCACCGTAAGATCGTCAAGCACGCGGCGTTCACCGGACGGTACCCGGTCGCGATCCTGTCCGACTGCGTCGTCTACGCGGCAGGCGGCACCAGCCCGCTGGACTTCCTTCCCTACCGGGACGGCAAGCCGCTGCCGGGCGGCTTCAAGCTCGGCATCAACCCCGGCCTGGTCAAGCACGAGGGCACCCAGAGCGTGCTGTGGGGCGAAGAGGTCCGCGAGCGGTTCGACGCCCCGGAACTCAACCTCGCCCGCTACATCAAGGACGGGCAGGTCACGGACAAGGACAGCGGGGAGTAGCAGGCGATGACCCTGTTCGGGGACGGCCTGGACCAGGCGGTGCAGCGGGCGTTCACGCGCCCGGTCCCGAAGTCGGCCGGCGCGCAGATGCGGTACCTGGTCAAGCAGCTCAAGGGCACCAAGGCGGTCGCCCAGATGCTGCGGATCTCCCAGCGCACCGTCGAACGGTACGTGAAGGACCAGATCAAAAAGCCCCGCCCGGAGCTCGCCGCGCGCTTGGAACGCGAGGTGAACAAGCGGTGGCAGCCGCGGATCCGCGCCAAGGCCAAGGAGCGGGCGGTGACGACCGGCGGCATCGTCATCGACACCCGCGCCCGGCTCGGCTACACCGCCCCGATCGGGTCGACGGACCAGGACCGCATCCGCCACCTGACCGTCGCCCTGCCCCCGCAGTACGCGGCGCGCCTCTTCGAGGCCCAGGAGCAGGGCGCCACCGAGCAGCGCCTCCAAGAGCTCGCGGCTGAGGCGCTCAAGGAGGTGTACTTCCAGGACGGCGGCCGTCGCGCCGGCCAGCTGGAGGAAGTCCGCTTCACGGACATCGAGCACCTCGAGTTCGACCTGTAGATCCCGACCATCCCCGAGCCCCGTCGACAGCATCCTGCGGTCAGATCCGGCCGCCCGCCCCGAACCCGATGTCCACGACAGCGCAGGCCCGCACAGCCCATGCCCAGCAGCTCTGCCGTGGCGCGATCACGCATCAGCCCGTTCATCCGCTGCGCCCGCACCCGGCCCCGTGCTGCCTGGGTCTCGCGCTCTTCCCGCGTCACCGTGTCGCCCTGGCCGTGGACTTCCTACGCCCGGGCGTCCCCGGTGAAGGAGTGGGGAGCCAGTGCCGAAGGCCAGGGGGTGATCCCCGGCTGTGACGCAGCTCCTGTCGCCCCCGGGGGAGGCCGCCGTACCGTTGTCCGCACCTCCCCGCCCGGGCGCGCAGTGCCCGCGACCGGATCACCCCCACCGGAACACCCAGGACAGGCGGGCATACGCACAGGACGGTCCACCATGCCCACCACGCTCTCGCCCGTCATCGCCGCCTCCGCACGCTGGCTGCTGGCGGCCTTCCCCCCGGCCACCGGCCCGCTGAACCAGGCCCTGGCCGAAGCCCAGGCAGGCCATGCGGCCACCATCGCCGCCGCCCTGCGCTACCCCACCGCGCTGGACGCCGAACTGCTGGACCTGCTCGGCCCCGGCGGCTCCGGCCGGCTGGACTTCGTCACCGGCGCCGACGCACCCCCGCTGACGGACGCCACCCACGCCTGGCGCACCCAGGTCGACGAGACCGTCGTCAGCTGGGCGGCCTGCCTGCTGGCCGACGCCGACCTCGCCGCCCTGGCCGCCGCCTGCCTGGCCGCCACCCACCACGGCCCCGACAGCGTGGGCGACGCGCGCCGGCTGACCATCCCCAGCCCGCGCGACCACCGCGCGGCCCCCCTGCTGCGCCACCCGGACCTCCTCGGCCCGATCGCGGACCTCCACCGCGAGACCCTCCTCGGCCTCCTCGGCGCCGCCCCGGCCGTCACCGCCCCCGAACCCGGGTGACCACCGAGCCCGTACGACCACAGGCAGCCGGCCACCGTCGGGCCGCCGCGGCCCGACGCGCTCAGGGCGCCTTGAACAGAGCCGGGAAACGCGGAGCGAGCCAGGGCTTGCGCCCCCCGACCAGGATGCGGCCCTGAGCGAGGGGACCCCGTGGCACCAATGCGGTGACCGCAGCGGCGAGGCCGTCGAGGACCAGGACCTTGTGGACGGGGTGACGGTCCACTTCCACCGGGAGTGCCGCGCCTTCCCTTGCCCACACTCGAGTGAGCCCGATGGGAGTCGGCCAGCGGCCCGTGGTCCTCACGCCCACTCCATTCCCAGCTCCCGAAGCGCGTTGCGCTGCTCCACCGTGAGCTTGTCGCGCCTGGATTTGGTGTTGGAGATCCATACGCCCAGTTTGACGGCCACCGGTTCCGTCTCGCCGTCGACCACGATCTCCTCAGCGTGCCCGCGCGGAACAGGCCGGTGGGCACCTTCCCGTTCCACCCATTGCGCGAGGGCCGTAAGTCCGCGCCGGAATGCCTGCTGCGCCTTACTCGGGCCCTTGGTCGCACGCGTTGCTGCCGGGGCAGGAGACGGCGCCTCGCTGGGCTTGATGCCAAGCTTGGACAGCCGCTTCTGCTGCTCGGTGGACAGCTGGGCCCAGGTACTCGCCTCCCGTTGCCGTGCGAGCCATCGTCCGATGTCGTCGCCTTCGAACTGCACGCCGGGTGCGATGTCGGGCAGGCGGCCGTCAGCGTCGACGAGGTCGGCGAGGACGCGGTAGTGGCGTTGCCAGTCCAGTGGCCAGGGGCAGTCCCAGTCCGGGTCGATCCCCGTCAGCTGCGCTGCGCGCACGGCGGCCCGCTCAGGGTCCTTCCCGAGGCCGCCCTTGCGGCGGAGGTTGGCCATGTGCTGCCCGATGGGCACCATCGCCTCGCTTTCGCCCCACACGGCGTCCTGGCGCGGTGCGAGGTGTCCGGTGGCGCGCCGGTAGGAGCGGAGCGCGGCGAGCTTGGCCTCCCATGCTTCCTCGCCGGGCTCCCAGACCATCCCGGCCTCCGGCGCGTCCAGGAGGACCTTGCGCCGCTCCTCCAGCTCCCCGGCCCGCAGCGCCTTCCGCTGCTGGTGCACCCACCGCCCAAGCGGAAACGCCTTCGTCGCCCCCACCTCGACCTCAACGTCATACGGGACGGCGTGGACGCCGGTGATCCCGTTCTCCCTCCGCCATCGCAGCAGGGCCTGGTAGCCCTCCAGCCACACCAGCGACTCCGGCCGGTAGACCCGGGTGCGCAGGAACGCCGCGATGGTCGCCGCGTCGCGCGGGCTGGAGAAGTGGAGCAGGGCCGACTCGGCAGCGGCGTCGGTGTCGTCCTCCTGGTCCTCGCCGTCGCCCTCCCCGCCGACCCCGACGATCCGCCCGTCCTCATCGCGCTGGAGGTGGACCTTGCGCTTGCCGCTGGTGAGCGCGCGGGAGGCAAGCTGCTCGACCAGACGCTCATCATGCGAGCGCAGGCCCTGAAGGACCGCTACAAGAGGGCGGAAGCTGGCGGAGGCGACCATGTCCGTCGGGTCCTCGCCGGGCTCCAGGAACACCGGCACGATGATCCTGGCCACCTTCGTGCTGCCGTCCTTGTTGAGCCGGAGCGCCCGGCCGATGTTCTGCACGATCTCCACCTGCGAGCCGCGGGTGTCCGCGAAGCAGATCGCTTCCACGCCCCGCTTGCCGGTGATGTCCACACCTTCCCCGAGCACGCGAACGCTGGCGAGGAACGCGCGGTGCACCCGGCACCCGGCTGCGTCGATGCCGTTGGCGAACTGCCTGATGACCTCGCGCCGCTCGGTGACGAGGTGGTCGCCGCACAGCCACGCCGACCACACCCGGTCCGGCGGAACGTGGCGGCCTGCATCGAGTTCGTAGAACTCTGCGCCGATGGAGGACTTCGGCAGCTTGTCGGCGGCGGCCAGGTCGTCGTCGGTGGCGTCGTTGACGTACAGCTCAGCAACGGTCTCCGGCAGCTTCTCCGCGAACGCGGCGGCCTCCGCCACCTTCTGGTGGAACGTCATGACGGTCTTGAGGTTCCACTTCGCCGCGTGCTCCAGGAGCGCGGTCTGCAGGAGCGCCAGGCGCCGGCCGCGCCGGGCTTCCTCGGACTCCCCGAGGACGGGTGAGGGGTCGCGGATCTCCAGGACGTCGATCTCGAACCCGGCGAGGATCTCGCGCTCGATCGCCTCCGAGAGCCCGAGTTCTGCGAGCCACGCGCCGTACGTGCCCTCCGGGTCATCGGCCATGGTCGCGATCTCCGCCTCCTGGCCCTCCGCGCCCTTCTGCGGCCGGGCCGCGGCGAGGATGCGCGGGGTCGCAGTCAGGTAGAGCCGAAAGTCCGCCGGGATACGGGTGTTGTCGTGGATCGCCGCCCACGGACGACCAAGATCACCGGCCGTGCCGTGCGCCTCATCCACGATCGCGAGGTCGAAGCCGTCCATACGCTGGCCGTACAGCCGCTCTCCGCCTGCCAAAGCGGCCTCCAGCGGCCCGCGAACCTTCCGCTGGCCCACGGGAGCGTCGATGTCCTCGCGGTCCACGAGAGAGGCGTACGTGGCGAACACTACGACTGGTCCGGATCCGGCCCACAGGGCGAGCTGGATCGGGTTGGTGGTGGTGCGCACTCCCAGCTCGTTCAACACCGGGTCGTTCTCCAGCGAGCACACCGCCACCATGGGGGAGCGGTGCCCCACCGTCCGCCACGCCTGGGCGGTTTGCACGAGCAGGTCCAGGGTCGGCACGGTGACGAGGATCCGGCTGCTGGGGAAGCATTCCAGCGCGCACGCAGCGGCGGTGATCGTCTTACCTGATCCGGTCGCGGAGACGATCGTGCCTCTCGCCCCCTCCGGTGGCACACAGGATCTTGCAGGGAATCCGACCCATTTTCGGAACCGTGATTTCTGTTCCACCTGGTGTTCCCGGAGCTGGATCAAAAGAGTTCTCCCGGCTCGGGAAGGATTTGTGTGACAGAATCGATCCGGTATCCGCCGAGTTGGTAGAGCCCGCCGTTTCTTCCATGGATGGCCCAGGCTTTCACGGCTGCTTCATCGGGTGATGCCGCCATCAGGTGGACGGCGGGGGCAGGCATGTCCGGCCTGGAGCCGCCGGCGATGGGCCGGGCATCTATCCGGTAGACACGGTGCCGACAGATTTCAGGAGTCCCGACACCTGACCGCTCGGCCTCGGCCACGTCTGCCATCAACCGCTGCACACGCTGCGTTTCGTAGCGGATGGCGCGCGAGTCGCCGGAGGGCACGTACGCGGCCATGCGCTCCTTCTCCATGAGACCGGCGATCCGCTCCCACTGAAGGCGCCGCAACTCCGCGATGAGCACCTCGCTCAAGTGATGCGGTTCGGGCGGGGCCGTCCTCGCCCTCCCGGCGCGTTCACGAGCCAGGCATACCTGAGCGGCTATCCGACGGTGATCGAGTCCGGCAGCTTTCGCAACCACCCCGAGCCGGGCAAGCTCATGCGGAAGATACACGTAGATCAACACGCAAACCGCTCTCCACCGGATGTCCCTGAATTACGCCAATGCTACATGCTGCATCACATCGAGATGCAGACGTGCGAGACTCCCCCGGAAAGGCCCCTACCCAAGTCTTCCTTCCGCCCCGATGGCGTGGAACATCGGGGTACACGGCCCCGCATGGCACCGAAGACCGAACGCATCCAGTTCCTGCGGGCCGTGCGACAGCTGCACCGCGTCCGCTCCTTCTACGCAGCAGGCGTCCTGCTGTGGGTGGCATCCTCTGCCTGGACCGGCTGGCAGGCGCCCGGCAGCCGGCAGATGTGGGTGTCCGTCCTCCTCCTGGCCGTCTTCACCGGTCTCCTTGCCACCGCGGGCCTGTCCGTGCGGCGTCTCGCAGTCCCCCCGACAGGCCGGCCCGCGCATCACGCCGCCTCGCACAAGGCAGCAAGCCCCCGCCGCGCCCATGCCTGAGAAGCCGTCAGCCCATGCCCGCACGGGCTGACCACTTTCGGAGGTGCCGCCCACGTCTGTGGGGGCGGGGCCGGGCATACGGGCTTCCTTCCTATGAGAGGGGCTAGTCATGCTCGGCATAGTCGCGGGAGTGCTGTTCTTCATCGCGTTCCTCATCAACGAGGCCGAGATCAGCACCAATCACACGTTCTCGTCAGTCAACGTGATGCTCCTGGGGCTGACCGCACTGACCCTGCACGTTGCGGGAATCGGTAGTACTTGGTCCCGTAGACGCTGACCCGGCGCCAAGCCCCCAGAACCTGCAGAGGACAGCCGCACCCCGTGCTGCCGCTCGGGCCGTAGGCCCGTTAGGTCGGCCCCGCGCAGCGGGGTCGGCCCTTGTGGCGCGAAGCGCGCCCCAGTGGGCGGAATGAGCGGAAGCAACCGCGTGGGGGAGTCGGCCCCATCGCTCCCGGGG
>NZ_JBVJNZ010000037.1:0-15381 GCF_055583445.1 Streptomyces sp. NPDC104761
ACAAAAAAACGCGGGGGATACTGGGGTGCGGCAGCGAAAAAACAGCCGAGGGAGACAAAGGCCCCCACCGACCCCCACCCCCCCCCCCCCCCCCCCAAACCCCCCCCCCCCCCCCCCCCCCCCCCCCCCCCCCCCCCCCCGCTCCCGCCCCCCCCCCCCCCCCCCCCCCCCCCCCACCGCCGTCCAAGCGCCCGTACCGGGCGGCATCCACCGGAGGGCCCGTGTTCCGTCCGTCAGTCCGCATGTGCCCCGCCCGGCGCGCGCTGCGCGCCGGGCTCGCCGCCTTGGCCGCGGCAGCCGCGACGGCCGCCCTGGGCGGCTGTTCGTCCGGCCCCACCGGACCGGCGGTTTCCCCTCCGCAGTCGCCGGCTCCCGCCTCGTCCGCGTCATCCGCACCGTCCGGATCCGCCGCCCGGTCGGTCGTGCTCGACGAACGGGCCCGCGGAACCACGGTCCGGGTGACCACCGGCACGCTCGTCGTGGTGCGCCTGCACAGCGCCTACTGGTCGACCCCGGCCGGCTCGGACCCGCGGGTGCTCGTCCCCGTCGGCGGCGGAACCACGGCCACCGCGACCTGCCCGCCCGGCCGCGGCTGCGGCATCTCCTCCGCGCGGTTCACCGCCCTGCGCCCCGGCACGGCTCAGGTCACCGCCCGACGCGATGCGTGCGGGGAGGCCATGCGCTGCCCGCCGGGCCAAGGACGCTACGACGTCACCGTGACGGTCACCCGATAGCGCGGGCGGCCGCCGGGCACCCCTTCCGGCGGCGGGCGGCAGCCCGCCCCCACGGGACGCGTTCGCCGGCAGGTCCACCGCGGAGTGCGTGCGCAGGCTTCACCGCTGCCCGGCGGCTCCGGTGACGAGCCGCAGGGCGTCGGCGAGTTGCTCCCGGTGCCGGCGCAGCGCCTCGGGGGTGATGCCTTTCTCGGCCACGGCCACGGCCAGGTCGTCGGTGGCCACCTTGAGCACGGCGCTCATGGTGGCGGCCCGCATGCGGAGGTCGAGCAAGTCGGCCGACCCGCCCGCGCGTTCGCCGAGCACCTCGGTGAACGTCTCCTCCGCGCGCTCCCGGAGCACCAGATAGACGGCTCGCAGCGCGGGCTCCTCGTGAGTCATCCGGATCACGGTGAGAACCGCCTCGGTGTCCTCGTCGGACGACGCGTCGGGCGCGGGTCGGTAGGCGGCGCGCAGGTGCTCGGTCAGGTCGACGTCGGGCGGCCAGGCGTGGAGCACCGCCTGAAAGGCCGCGAGCGACCGGCTGAGCAGCGGCTCCACACAGCTTTCCTTGCTCGGGAAGTAGCGCCACAGGGTGCGTTCCGAGACCCCGGCCGCCCGCGCGATCTGCTCGCCGGAGGTGGCGGCCACCCCGTGCGCGGCGAACAGCCGGACCGCGTGGCGGGAGATGTCCAGGCGCTGCCGCTGCCGTTGCCGGTCGCTGACCGGGGGCCGTCCCCGGCGGGGCGCTATCGGGCCACTGTCCACGGTCACGTGCTCCATCGGGCGATCCAACCACGCCCGGGGGCTGGGGCGACTGGCCGAAAACATTATTGGCAGTGACTGACAATAAAGTGTTACGGTCGAAGTGCCGGAAGATCGCGTTCCGAGGTCCAGGAGGAGGACCATGAACGGTGCCGCCGAGCGTTCCCGACTACCCTTCGCACGGCCGAACGTGCTCGATCTCGCACCCCTCTACGCGGTGCTGCGCCGGGAGGCGCCGATCACGCCGGTCACCACGCCGGCCGGGGATCCGGCCTGGCTGGTCACCCGGTTCGAGGAGGTCCGCGACCTCCTCGGCGACAAGCGGCTCGGCCGCTCCCATCCGGAGCCGGAGCGGGCGTCCCGCATCACGAGCGCCGCGGTGCAGGAGGGTCCCTCGGGCAACTACGCCACCGAGGAGGCCGACCACACCCGGATGCGCCGCCTGCTGACCCCGGCCTTCTCCGCCCGGCGCATGGTGATGCTCTCCGATCACGTACGACACCTGGTGGACGACTGCATCGACCGGCTGCTCGCCGAGCGGGCCGCCGCGCCCGACGGGGTGGTCGACCTGCATGCCGGGCTGGCCTTCCCGGTGCCCGTCGCGGTCATCTGCCGGCTGCTCGGCGTGCCCGAGACCGACCGCGAGCACTTCGCCTCGCTCTCGGAGCGCATGGCCGACTACGCCATCGGCGACGAGGCCGAACGGGCCCGGGACGAGTTCAACGACTACATGATCACGCTCGCCGAGGCCAAACGCGCCCGGCCGGGCGAGGACGTCATCTCCGACCTGGTGCGCGCCCAGAGCGCCGACGCGGACTTCGACTACGCGGAGATGATCCGGCTCTGCGTCGGGCTGCTGTTCGCCGGGCACGAGACCACCGTCAACCGCATCGGCCTCGGCACGCTCTTCCTGCTCACCCGCCCCGACCAGTGGCGGGCGCTGACCGCCGACCCGGCCGGCCGCGTCAACGCCACCGTCGAGGAGATCATGCGCCTGGGCGCGCCCGGTGACCTCGGTCTGCTGCGCTACGCCCACACCGACGTCGACGTCGCCGGGGTCACCATCCGCTCCGGCGACGCCGTGATCCTCTCCATCAACTCGGCCAACCGGGACGCGTCCGTCTACACCGACGCGGAGACGTTCGATGCCGACCGTCCGGAACGCAACCACCTCGGATTCGGCCACGGCCCGCACTTCTGCATCGGGGCGAGCCTGGCCCGCACGGAGCTGCGCATCGTCTTCGCCGCCCTGGCCGAACGGCTGCCCGGTCTGCGGCTCGCCAAGGACGTCGACGACCTCGCCCTGCGCACCACCCTCACCGGCGGGGTCCGCGAGCTGCCCGTGACCTGGTGAGGGCACCGCCCGGACAGGTGGGTGGCCGCGGGCCGGCCGGGACCGGGCCGCGGCCGGCCCGCCGGGTCACCCCTCGTCGCGCAGCCGGGCCGCCAGGGTGGTCAGGGACTCCGTCTCCTCGGCGTGGCCCAGGGCGGTGAGCCGGGAGACCGCCCCGTCGATCCGGGCGAGGGCGGGCACGGAGCGCTCCAGGTAGAGGCCCTCCACGACGGCCGCCAGCCGGACGCACTCGGCCCACTCGCCGACGTGCTCCCTGTCGTGGGACTCGGGTTCGGGTTCGCCGAGCAGGGCGAGGGCCTTCTCCAACGCGGTCAGGGCGGTCTCGTACTCGCGGGCGTAGGCGTTGACCCGGCCGTGTTCGTAGGCGAGGGCGCTGTCCAGGTCACGGCCTCTGGCCCGGTACCCCGCGGCGCGGGCCTCGTCGGCGATCCGGCCCGCGTCGGCGAGCAGGGCGAGGGCGTCGGGCAGGCCCTCGGCTCCCTGGTGCTGGGCCTGGAGACGGGCGAGTTCGCGCAGGCAGCTGCTGAGCTGCTCGTAGCGCGGTTCCCTGGCGTGCGCGGCGAGGGCCTGACCGGCGGCCTCGCGGGCCGGGCCGAACTCGCCGGCCTCGGCGAGGACCACGGCGGTCTCGGCGGCGATCATGGCGTGGCTGCCGGGGTCGTCGTCCCAGCCGGCCGACTCGGCCGCGAGAGCGGCGTACTCGGCCGTGGCGGCCTTGAGGTCCTCGCCCGCGTGCAGCGCACGGGCGCGGGCCAGACGCAGCTGGGCGACGAGCCGGTCGTCCAGTTCGCCGGCGGCGACGTCCGGTTCGGCCAGCACGGAGTCGAGCAGCGCGATGCAGTCCTCGACGCGGCCCAGGTCGAGGCTGAGCTGGGCCGCGTTGCTGTAGGTGCAGAACGCGTCGAACCGGCTGCCGTGGCGCAGTTCCAGCTCCGCGGAGCGGGTCAGGTGCCGAAGTGCCTCGTCGGGACGGTCCAGGCGCATGCAGACCTGGGCCAGATCGGCGTGCAGACGGGCGGTGCCGGCCGCGTCGGACGGCCAGTCGGCGGCCAGTCTGAGGCTTTCGCTCAGGTCCGCGTACGCGGCCCGCGCGTCCTTGAGACCGAACCGGACGCGGCCGCGCAGGCCGAGTGTGCGGGGCAGGTGCCAGGCGGGGCCGTCCGCCTTCAGCCGGTCGAGGAGGGCGTCGAGCTCCGTGATCGCCGCGGGCAGGTCGCCGGAGACGGCGTACGTGCTGGCCCGCAGCAGCAGGGCGCCGGAGACCTGTCCGGTGATGTCGTGCCGGGTGGCGAAGGCGAGCAGCAGGTCCACCTCGGCGAGGACCGGCGCGACGTGCTCCTCGTCCCTCGACGCCTGCAGCCGCATGCCGAGCGCGGTCGCCCGCAGCCGCAGCAGCCGCGCCTCCTGGTAGGGGGCGAGGCCGGTCGCCTCCTCGTGCAGCCGGACGAGGGCCGCGTGGGCGGCGGTCAGCGCGGCGGCCCGCTCCTCGGCCCCGTCTCCGTGCTTCCCGGCAAGGCCGCCCGCGGGCAGCAGCGCGCAGGCACGGGCGAGCGCCGCGTGGCCTGGTGCCCCGGCCTCGTCGTAGAGGCCCGCGGCCTCCTCGTACAGGGCGGCCGCCGCGTCGAACTCCTCCCTCCCGCCCGCCCGGCCCGCCTCGTCCTCCAGCAGGTCCGCGCGCAGCCGTGCCAGCGGTCCCACGGCGGGGTCGTCGGGGTGGGCGTAGCCGGGGGCGGCGACGAGGGTGCGCAGCCGTTCCCAGCAGGCCGCCGCGTCCGGATGTCCCTCCTCGTCCAGCTGCCGTGCCCGGAGGACGAGTTCGGGCAGCGACTCGGGGACGGCGGCGGCCGTACGGGCGGGGGCGGCGGGGGCGGCCACCGGGGCCACGTCGTCGAGGCCGCGGGTGCGCAGGGTCAGTTCGAGCGCGTCGAGGAGGGGGGCGCGGTCGAGGCGGGCCCGGCGCCGGTCGGCGTGGGCCGTGGTGCCGTTGCGGGCGTCGAAGCGGGCGGCGAGGTCGTCGGCGCGGCCGCGCACCTCGGCGCGCAGGCCGGCCACCGTCCAGGTACGGCCCGCGTATCCGGCGGCGGGCAGCCCGCCGTGGCCGAGGGCCTCGACGCGCTGGAGGAGGACCTCGACGCCGGTGAGGAAGCCGAGCAGGTCAAGCGGCGAGTCGACCTCGTCGAACAGGTTCCGGTTCTCCGCGAGGAGTTCCAGGCCGCGCGCCTCGTTGCCGGTGAGCGCGCAGAACTCCAGGTGCCGGCCGACCTCGCCGGACATCGAGGGGTTGCGGCGGCAGGCGCGGTAGCCGCTCAGGTGCAGGGCGCGGGCCCGGTCGGCCGCGCCGGTGCGCAGCAGGGGAAGCAGCGCGTACGAGACGGAGCGGGCGGGCTCCTCCTGGCAGGACTCCTTCCCGTCCAGGACGGGCTGCCAGGTGCGCAGCGCCCGCTCGTCGTCGTCCGCGTCGAGGTGGTACAGGGCGCGCTCGCAGATCTCGCAGGCCTCGCAGTCGCTGAGCCGGGTACGGGTGCGCCCCGCCCACAGTTCGTAGGCGAGGTGGGTGTCCTCGCCGACGTGGGCGGCGAGCCGGTAGGCCTGTGCGTAGCAGGGCTGGAGCTCGAGGCCGGCCTTCTCGTAGCGGTCGCGCATCTCGGTCAGCCACTGGCGCAGACTCGCCAGGGGGATCTCGGGCAGCGCGATCAGGGCGTTGGCCACCCACTTGAACCGCCAGAACAGCGTGTGCCGCAGCCGCTCGTCGAAGACGTCGGGCTGTTCGTCGAAGAGGGTGAGCAGCCGGGCGAAGACGACGGGCGACTTCCGCGGTTCGGAGCCGTAGGTGTAGGCCTCCTGCAGTTCGAGGAGCGCGTGGACGAGCGGGCGGGGTTCCGCGAACTGCTCGGCGGCCTCGGCCAGTTCCTCGGCGGTGACGGTGCGGGTGCGGCCGTAGGGGCGTCGGTCGTTCTCCTGCAGCGCCTGGTACAGCTCGTCCGTGTTCTGGGGATGGGGTGCGGTGGGCATCGTCAGCTGTCCTTGCGGAGGGCGTGGGCGAGGAGGTCGAGGAAGGAGCGGTTGATGAGGCTCGACTCGGCGGGCCTGAGCGGGCGCCGGGACAGCATCGCGGCCTGCCCGTAGAGGGCTTCGGCGCTGGTGCGGGCCAGTTCGGGCTCGTCGATGGTGACCGCGGTGCGGACCAGCGGGTTGAGCTGGTTGAGGATCAGCTGGGCGCGCGGGGCCTCCTGGCGCAGGTGGCCGAGGATGTCGCCCCACACGCCGCCCTGCTGTTCGCGGGCGAGCTGGGAGCGGGTGCGCTCGTGCCGGGCCTCGCGGCTGTCGAGGAGGAGGGCGGGTGCGGAGGCGGGCTGGAAGGTGCGCAGGGCGACGTCGCAGTCGAAGACGGCGAGGGCGTCGCGGGCCTGCGCGAGGTAGGCCGCGGCGGCGAGCTCGGTCTCCCGGTCGACGGGGTCCAGGTGGGCGGTGAGGGTGCCCGGATCGAGGTCGGCGACGGCGACCTCGGGCCTGATCTCCGGCAGCCGGTGGACGAGTTCGCGGTCGTAGGTGTAGCCGCCGTTGACGACGCCGAGCCCGGCGGCCCCGGCGATCGCCGCGACCTGCCGGAACTCCTCGACGCTCGAGGTGACCAGCACGGTGCGGTGGGTGCGCGCGAACTCGTCGAGGGTGGCGTGTCCGTCGGTGGTCTCGAACGGCAGCCACGGCAGCAGCATCCGCAGGATCTCGTCGTCGTGCACGGCCAGCGACTTGACGGCCAGATGGTGGGTCTGCAGGAAACGGCCGAGGAGTTCGGGGTCGCTCGCGGCGGTCCGGGAGATCCAGGCGCGCAGCCGTTCGGCGAGGGCGTCCCGGACCGCGGCGAGGGTGTCGTCCTCGTACAGGGACTCGCGGGACGCGGTCGGGCGCAGGCTCTCGGCGTCGAGGACGCAGCGGACGAAGAACGCCCACTCGGGCAGGATCTCCTCGGCCTGCTCGGACAGCAGCATGCCCTTGACGTGCACGCGGTGGCCGTGGCGGCGCCCGGCCGGCACCGCCTCGGGGAGCACGCACGCGATGCCCTTCAGACCCACGGCCGGCAGGTCCAGGTCGATGGTGTCCAGCGGCGTGAAGCCGAAGACCTCCTCGCCGTAGGCGGCCAGCGCCCGGGAGCGTGCGCCCGGTGTGGGATAGCCGCGCGCCCAGGGTGCGGGCTCGGGGTTGACAGGTGCGGCAGGCCCGCCGGCGCCGTCGTCGAAGGTCACGGGGTGGCGCAGCAGGGAGCCGAAGTGCCGGGCGAGCGCCTGGACCTCGACCGGCCTGGTCCACTCCCCCGCGTCCGCGCGGGGCGTGAGGGTGACGGTGGTGCCGGGCCGGGGGCGGGCGGCGGCGGGCAGGGACCGGACGGTGTAGCTGCCGTCGCCGCGGCCCCGCCACTCCACGGCGGGGGCGTCGGGCGTGCGGGCGGACCGGCTGACCACGTGGATCTCGTCGGCGACCAGGAAGCAGGAGAGCAGGCCGATGCCGAACTGGCCGATGAAGTCGGCACGTTGCTCGGCCACTTGCTCGGCACGCTTGCTGCTGCGGCCGATGGTGGCGAGGAAGGTGTGCACGTCGGCCTCGGTGAGGCCGACGCCGTCGTCCTCCACCCGGACCACCGAACCGTCGGCGTACAGGCGGATGCCGAACGCGCCGGCAGGTGCGCCGGGTTCGAGGCCGTGCCGGGCGGTCAGCGCGTCCACCGCGTTCTGCAGGAGTTCGCGCAGGTAGACGCGGGGGCTGGAGTAGAGGTGGTGGGAGAGGAGGTCGACGAGGCCGCGCAGGTCCACCTGGAAGGTGCGGTCGGCGGCCGGGCTCGCGGAAGTGTGGGGCAGAGTCATCACGGAGTCCGGGGTGGGGTGTTCGAAGGGGCACGGACGAAGGGTGCGCCGGGCGGCGCGGGCGGCGCCGGTGCCGGTGCCGGCGGCAGGTTCAGGCGCGGCGCCGGTGCCGGCGGCAGGTTCAGGCGCGGCGCCGGTGTCGGCGGCCGGTTCAGGCGCGGCGCCGGAAGCGGGCGTACGTCTTCTCCGGCTGCGCCATGTAGGCCCAGGGCCACCGGGTCCAGGCGCCGTCCAGCTCGTGGTAGACGCGCGGGGCCACGACGCTCTCGGCCGACAGCGACAGGGCCATCGCGAAGATGTTGAAGTCCTCCTGCCAGCCCGGGCGGCGCCGGTAGCCGGGGTGGAGGATGCTGCGCCTGGCCGCGTCCCTCAACTCGCTCTGGATCTCGGGGGTGTCGAGGCAGTTCTTGTCGTCCGACTCGACCCAGTCCTCGATATGGGCCATGGCGACGACGCATCCGAGTCGGTGGCCGTCGGGAGCGTCGGCGGCCGCGGCGCGAGCGAACTCCAGGGCCTGGCCCGGCTCCCCGTGCCACCGGGGCTGGAGGTGGGACACCCACTCGATGTGGGTCGCCAAATCCAGCGGGTCGCGGCGCAGGGCGGCGTCGAGCCGGGCCTCGTTGACGGCGGTGCCGACCGACATGCCACGGCCCGAGGTGAGCAGGCGCCGCCACGGCGTGATCCACTCCGGCCGCAGTTCGGCGGCTTCGAGCAGGTGCTCCTCGGCGATCTGCAACCGCTCGTGGAAGACGCGCCACTGCTCCCGCGAGACGTCCGTGGCACGCGCGGAGGTGCGCGCCTCCCAGCCCCAGCTGATGTGCCGCGCCCCGGATATCAGCAGGGCGGTCGCCCGGTGCTCCTCGTCCTCCTCGACGGGCCGGCCGATCCAGTCCTGCAGACCGTCCACGTCGGACAGTTCGCCGAGCACCTGGTGGTCGCGGCCGAGATCGAAGTGGGCCAGGGCCATCCTGACCGCGTCCCAGTCACCCGACTCCGCGGCGACCAGCAGCGCCATGACCCGGGTGTCCCCCAGGGACTGCAGCTTGTACACCCCGTTCTGCCTGCGCGGCACGGGAAGGGCATGCGGATCCGCCGCCGGTCTCTCCCCGCCTCTGCCGAACAGCTTGCCGAACATGCCGCGCCCTCCCCAAGATCCGCGTGATCACCGGGTGCAGCATAAGGGCCGCCACCGACAGCACTTCCACAGAGTTTCCACGGGTGGTGCACGGCGGACGGACGGTTCGGCGCCGGCGGACGCCGGGAGCACCCGCCGCCGCGGCCTCCGGCGCCCGGACAGGAGTCCTTTCGACAGTTCCCGGGAGCGGGTCCGGGAACGAGACGTCGGCACGCCGCGGGGCGGTGTCGACCGCGGATCCAGCCGCCCTCCAGCATCCGGGACGAGTATCTGAGGCTGCCGGGGGTGGCCCGGGAATCGGACGCGGTGCCGCGGAGGTGCATGGCGATGGACGTGACGGCGCTCAAGGTGTTCTTCGGACCGGTACCGACCGGCACCGTCGAACCGGCGGTGCGCGCATGACACGGAGTGGGCCGGGCGCCGCGGGTACGGTGGACGGGCCGGGCGGGGCGGGCCGGCAGCCGTCCTGGGAACGCCACCGTGCCGGCGAGAAGCGTCTTCGTGCCGACGCGGCTACCGGGGACCGCTCCCCTCGGCTCCAGCCCCGTGCGGTGCCCGCCCGGCATCAGGTTCACGGGATCGGGCCGGGTGGTGCCGGGGCCGAGGTCCCCCTCCCGGGCGAGCGCCGGCGGGGTGACCACGGCGGCGACGAGCTCCTCCCGGACCAGGGGCTGGAACGAGCTCAGGCCCCCCTCGGGCTGGACCTGGGCGAGCACACCCTGGCCAACCTCCTGGGAAGCATCTTCGACCTCACCCACCGTCAACTGTCCGGCCTCGGGCCCGGGTGAGCGGGCGGCGGACTCCACGCGACCCGTCCGGGCCCACTGCCGCCGACCCGCTCCAAGGGTTCCCCAGGCGTCCTCCAGCGCGTCCGGCGAGGTTGGGGTGGTACGCCGACGCCCAGTGACAAGGAGGCACCACCCATGTCCGGCTTCGTACTCGCCCCCACCGACACGGCCGACGAGGTCCGGGGGGCCGCCGAACTCGCCGGCCGGTACGCCGGGTTCGCGGACCGCGCGCGTCGGCTGCCCGGCGAGGTCGTGGCCGCGCTGGTCGCGGCCGGCTTCTCCCGGCACTTCGTGCCGGTCCGCTGGGGCGGACGGGCGGGCGGCTTCGGCGAACTCCTGGACGCGGTCTCCACGGTGGGCGAGGGCTGTACCTCCGCCGCCTGGATCGCCGCGGTGATCGCCGGCGCCGCCCGGTTGGGCGTGTACCTCCCGGAGGAAGGGCAGCGCGAGCTGTGGTCCACCGGCGCCGAGACCGTGATCGCGGGGGCGCTCAACCCGGGCGGACGTGCCACCCCCGAGGCGGGTGGCTGGCGGCTCAGCGGGGAGTGGCCGCTGGTCAGCGGTGTCGACTTCGCCGACTGGGCACTGGTGTGCGCGCTGGTGCCCCGGGGAGAGCGGACGCTGGCCAGGTTCTTCGCCGTACCGTGCCGGGACTACCGGGTCGTGGACACGTGGTTCAACGTCGGCCTGCGGGCCACGGGCAGCAACACCCTGGTCGTGGACGGGGCGTTCGTCCCCGGGCACCGATCCGTCGCGCGCGGCGCCGTCCGGCAGGGCCGGGCCGTCGGCTCCGACGCCCCGTGCCACACCGCCAGGCTGCGCACGGTCAGCGGCACGTTGTTCGCCGCGCCCGCGCTCGGAGCGGCGCGTGCGGCCGTACGGGCCTGGGCGGCGCGGTCGGCCGGTCAGGCCGTCGGGGGGCCGCTCGCGCCCGGGGGCGGCCCGTCGGCGCGGAGCGTGCTGGCGCGGGCCGAGGGTGAGATCGAGAGCGCGGCGCTGCTGCTGCGCCGCGTGGCGCTGGCCGGCGACGGCGGGCCCGGCGGTGTGGGCGAACCGGCCCGTGCGCGGCGGGACTGCGCGCTGGCCGCGGACCACTTGGTCGACGCGGTGGAACGGCTGTTCCGCTCGGCCGGCTGCGGCGCGCAGGCGCAGGACGACCCGCTCCAGCGCATCTGGCGTGACGTGCACTGCGTGGCGAGTCACACCGCTCTGCGCTTCGACACCGCGGTTGGCGCGCAGGGCGACGGACTGGACGGACTGCCGGGGCGCCGGTGATCCGTCCACCGGACCCGCCGCGGACTGGCCGTCACCGGTCCGCGGGCCGCAGGACGGGCCGGTCGCGCTGTTCTGTCACGGGATCCCTGTCACAGGATCTCTGTTTCGGGATCTCTGTCACGGGATCTCTGTCACGGGCTCCGGTATCCGTTCGTGACGCTCGTCGGCTGACCGAGCCACTCCGCGGACCGCCAGTTGTCCCGCTCGCGCCTGCAAGCTTCCTTAATTGCCACTGCAGTAGACTTGGGAACCCGGATTACGGGGATCCAGGGGGAGACGTGAAAATCAGTGGCATGACGGGCAATCGCCCCACGAGGTGGAATTCACCTTTCCGTTTCTCCGGGCGTCCGGACCGGCGCGGATTTCGCGCACTCACCGGTTCACCTGGGACGTCTTCGGAGGTTAGGTGACTCCGGAACCTCTGCGCATAGTCGTCGTCGACGACCATCGCCTGCCACGCGAAGCTCTCTGTCATGTCCTGGACTCCCAGCCCGATCTGGAGGCGCACGGCGTCGACTCCGGCCCGTCCGCGGTGCGGGCGGTCGCCGAGCGCCGGCCGGACGTCGTACTGCTGGACATCGGGACGCCCGGCCGGGACCCGACGTCGACGGTGAGCGAACTGCTGGGCTGCGGCCACCCGGTGGGCATCGTCGTGCTGCACACGCAGAGCGACCTGTCACTGATGCAACGGCTGCTGGGCCTGGGTGTGCGCGCCTACCTGCACAAGAGCGTCAGTCAGAGCCTGCTGCTGTCGACCGTGCGGGACATCGCGGGCAGCAGGCAGCAGACGGTCACCATCACCGTGCCCTCGGGCGCCGCGCGGCCGGCGGCCGCGGTGCCGCAGCCGACCGCGGAACCGGGCCGGGACGCGCCCTCCTCCGACGTCCTGTCGACGCGGGAGCTGGCGGTGCTGACCCTGGTGGCCGAGGCGCTGACCAACCGTCAGGTCGCCGCCAGAATGGACATCACCGAGGCCACGGTCAAGCGCCACCTGCGCAACATCTTCACCAAGCTGGGCGCGACCTCGCGCATCGACGCGGTCAACAAGGCGATCAACGCCCTGGTCATCCAGCCCCCGGCGGCGCGGCGCGGTCAGTGAGCCGCCGCAGCCGCCCGAACGCTGCCTCCAAAGAGACACGTTCCCCCGCCGACGGCGGATCGGGAGTACCCCATACGCCAACTCTCGGCACAATGCAGACATTTCATCCCAGGTAACCACTTGGGCCGACTTTCCCGGCATGCGGCCAGGCAGGTAATGTGAAATTCACAATTGGCGCATCTGATTTTACCTGCCCGTGGCGGAGTTCCGCGACCGCGGTATCCAAAGGAGCATTCACCCTGCTCCTTTCGGTGTTCCCGGGGCTCAAGCAGGGCTCGAGGCGGCCTTGGGAGATTGTGGTGCGCCGCCCGCCAAAAGGGCATTGTGGTCCCCGCGGGCTCGGCAGGCAAGTTGTTGAAAGTGAATCGATTCCGCATCGAGGTGAACGAGAAAACTGTGAACGGGGGAAAAGATCGTGATCTCATTCCACGTGCTCGGTCAATTGGAGGTCGCCGCCGGTGCGCGCGACCTGGCACCGACCGCGCCGCGGGTGAAGGCGGTGCTGGCGCTGCTGGCACTCAACGCGAACCGGGTGGTCAGCACCGACACGCTGTTCGCCGAACTGTGGGACGACCGGCCGCCGCGCAGCGCGGCCACCACCCTGCAGACCTACGTCTACCAACTGCGCCGGATCCTGGACTCCGTGCCGCGGGGTGAGCGGCGCTGCGAGATCGTCACCAAGGCGCCGGGCTACGAACTGCGCACCGGGCGGACCGACGCCGAGCGCTTCCTCGCCCTGGCGGAACAGGGGCGCTGCCTGTGGCGCCAGGGCCACGTCACGGAGGCCGCCGAACGGCTGCGGCAGGCGCTCGGTCTGTGGCGCGGCGAGGCGCTGGCCGACATCAACCTCGGGCCGGAGCTGACCATGCACAAAGCCCACCTGTGCGAACTGCGGCTGCGCGTGCTGGAACTGCGCATCCAGGCGGACGCACGGCTCGGCCGGCACCAGGAGCTGATCCCCGAACTCCGGTCGCTGGTCGCCGAGCACCGGCTCAACGAGCGGCTGCACGCCCAGCTGATCGACTCGCTGCGCGCCGCGGGCTACCGCGCCGAAGCGCTGCAGGCGTACCAGGATCTGCGCAAGGTGCTCAGGACCGAGCTGGGCCTGGAGCCGACGCCGGAGGTGCAGCGGCTGCAGGCCGAGGTGCTCAACGGTGCGCACGGCGGCTCGGTGACCGCCCTGCTCCGTACCGGCTGACCTGCCGTCACCCACCCGACAGATCCGGGACGGAGCGACCGCTCCGTCCCGGACCATCGTCCTGCGAGGAGAACCCTGGCAATGGCGCACGATCCATCCATGTCCGGCGCGGGAGAACCGCAGGGCGGCCCGCCCCGCTCCCGCGGCACGGCACGTGCCGTGGTCGGCTACGGACTGCTGGTCCTGCTGCCGGTGGCACTGGCACTTCTGATGCTGAGACACGGCGTCGGTCACCCGGTGCAGGAGACCGCGGGAGCGCCGAAGCCGGCCGAGCCCGCCGACCTGGCCGGCCAGGTGCTGACGGCCGGAGCCGTCGTGGTCGCGGCGGCAGGTCTGCTGGGCCTGGCGGCCCGCGCGGCCGGCCAGTCGCCGGTGGTCGGCGAGATCCTGGCCGGCCTGCTGCTCGGCCCTTCGGTGTTCGGGGCGCTGGCCCCCGGCGTCTCCAAGGAGGTGTTCCCCGCGGCGGTGACGCCGGTCATGAACACCCTGGCCCAGGTCGGCGTCGTCTTCTTCATGTTCCTGATCGGGCTGGAGATGCCACTGACCATGCTGCGCAGGCTCGGCGGCAAGGTGCTCTCCGCCGGGCACGCGGCGCTCGCGGTGCCGTTCCTGCTCGGCATGTTCATCGCCCTGCGGCTGCGCGGCGACTACCAGCCCGACGGTGTGCGCACCGCGCCGTTCCTGCTCTTCGTGGCGCTGTCGGTGTCGGTCACCGCGTTCCCGGTGCTGGCCCGGATCCTGTCCGACCGCGAGCTGATCGGCACCCGGCTGGGCGCGATGGGCCTCGCGATGGCCGGTGTCGGCGACGTCACCGCCTGGTGCGCGCTGGGCGTGGTGGTCGCCGAGGTGCGCAACAACTCGCCGCTGGGCGTCCTGGTCGCCGTGGCCGAGGTGATGACCTTCACCGCGGTGCTGTGGTTCGCGGTGCGTCCGGCGCTGGCGCAGGTGCTGCGGGTGCTGGAGAGACGGCGCGGCGGGGTGCTGCCGATCGGCATGCTGATCACCTTCTTCGTGCTGATCTGCGCGGTGACCACCAATGCGCTCGGTGTGCACGCGATCTTCGGCGCCTTCCTGGCGGGCGTGGTGATGCCGCGGTCCTCCCGGACGGTGATGGACTTCGCCCACCGGACCGAGGGCCTGGCGCTGTGGCTGCTGCTGCCGTTCTTCTTCGCCGCGGTGGGCCTGCAGACCCGGCTGCAGTCGGTCTTCTCGCTGTCCGCGCTCGGCGTGCTGGCGCTCGTGCTGCTGGTGGCGGTGACCGGCAAGATCGGCGGGACCTTCGCGGCGGCCCGGCTGGCCGGTGAGGGCAACCGGGAGTCGCTGGGGCTCGGCGTGATGATGAACTGCCGGGGCCTGACGGAGCTGGTGGTGCTCAACGTCGGCCTGTCCCTCGGAGTGATCGACTCCCGGCTGTTCGCGGTGCTCGTGGTGATGACCCTCGTGACCACCGTGGCGACCGATCCGCTGCTCCGCCTGCTGCGGCTCGACCGGCTCCCGGCGTCCCCCGGAGGCGGCCGCTCCCCCGCCGAAGTGCCCGCCCAGGCCCAGGAGACGGCCGCTGCCCGTCAGCCGTGAGAACCGGGGCCGGATCTTCCGGCACGGCGCCCGCGCCGACGAGGTGGACCGGGGCTGCCCCGGCGCCCGCGCCGACGAGGTGGACCGGGGCTGCCCCGGTGCCGTCCCGCCCGGTGGCCGGGGCCGCTTCGAGCGGCCGTCGAGCGCCCCGGACGACAGTGGCCGTATGGCAGCTTTCACCGGTGCACCGAGACTCGAAGAGATCGCCGAAGGGGTCCACGCCTTCCTGCAGCCCGACGGCGGATGGTGCCTCAACAACGCGGGGCTGGTGGTCGACGCCGGCACCGCGCTGCTGATCGACACCGCCGCCACCGAGGCCCGGGCCGGGCGGCTGCGCGAGCTGGTCGCGGACACCGCGCCGCGGCTCCCCCGGCTCCTGGTCAACACCCACGCACACGGCGACCACACCTTCGGCAACCACCTGTTCCCCGAAGCGGTGGTGGTGACGGCCGAGCGGACGCGGCAGGAGGCGGTCCGCACCGGACTGCATCTGACCACCCTGTGGCCCGACGTGGACTGGGGGGGGGGGGGAACCACCCCCCCGCAACCCGGCGTCCCCCCCCCGCCCGGCGGGGGTCAAAGGGGGGTTTGGGCGGCAGGAGAAGGCGTTCTGCCAAATG
>NZ_JBVJNZ010000037.1:15391-20387 GCF_055583445.1 Streptomyces sp. NPDC104761
CAGAAGAACCCCCCCCCCCCCCCCCCCCCCCCCCCCCCCCCCCCTCCCCCCCTCCTCCCCCCCCCCCCCCCCCCCCCCCCCCCCCCCCAGGTCACCTTCGCCGAGGAACTCACGCTCCGCGTCGGCGAGCGGGAGGCGCGGCTGCGCGCCTTCGGCCCCGCGCACAGCTCCTGCGACACGGTGGTGTGGCTGCCGGACAGCCGGGTGCTGTTCGCCGGGGACCTGGTGATGAACGCCGTCACCCCGTTCGTGCTGACCGGCTCGGTCCGCGGCCTGCGCGACGCGGTGGCCGGGCTGCGGGCGTTCGAACCGGTCACCGTGGTGCCCGGGCACGGCCCGGTCGGCGGCCCGGAGCTGCTGGAGACGACCGAGCGCTACCTGGCCCGGCTGCTGGACCTGGCCCAGGCCGGCCTCGCCGAGGGGCTGGACCCGCTGACGGTGGCCCGCACCGCCGACCTCGGCGAGTTCGCTGCTTTCCTGGACTCCGAACGGCTGGTGCCCAACCTGTACCGCGCCTACGGCGAACTGCGCGGCGGACGCCCCGAGGACTTCGCCGGCGTCGACGAGATGGTCCGCGGCATGGCGGAACTGCACGGCGGCTTCCCCGCCTGCCACGCCTGACGACCCACGTCTGACGACCCACGCCTGACGACCGCTGACGACTGACGCACGCCTGACGACTGACACAACGACTCCCACGGGACGCCCCGCGGGGAGAGGACGGACACGTGAGCACGGAGCACGAGAGCGGCCCGGTCACCCTGATCGCGGTACTCGAAGCGCCGGTCGAGAACACCGGGGAGTTCATCGAGGGCTGGCGCGCGCATCTGGAACGGCTGCGCACCGCGCCCGGCTTCCGCGGCGCCCGCCTGCACCGGGCGCTGCGCGGCGAGCACCGCTTCCAGCTGGTCGCGGTCGCCGACTGGGCGGACGCCGCGGACCTGGCCGCCGCGGCGGCCGGCGAGCAGGAGGGGCCGGGCGCGGAGAAGTACGCCAAGACCGTTCACCGGGGGGTCTACCGGGTGATCGCCGAAGCCGCCTCCGAGGAGCGGCCGGACGGCGCAGGCGTGACCATGGTCAACCTCTTCGAGCTGCCGAACGAGCGGGTCGAGGAGTTCCTCGGTGCCTGGCGGCCCCGGGCGCAGCGGGCCAGTGAGTCACCGGGCTTCGTCGACTTCCGCATGCACCGGGCGGTCTCCGATGCTTCGTTGCCGCTGGTGAACGTCGCGCACTACGCCAGTGTCGAGGTGTGGAAGGCGTTGCAGGCCGACCCGGAGTTCCAGGCCCGAAAGGCCGTCAACCCGCCGTACGCCACGGCCAATCCCGGCCTGTTCGAGGTGGTCGCCGAGGTGCTCTGACCCTCGGCCGGGCCGCTTCCACGCGGGCTTGAGCGGGCCGCGAGCGCGCCCCCACAGACTTCATGACGACTTGTTACCAGCAGGAGGAGCGATGGTGGATCAGGCTACGACCGATGTGGTGATCCTCGGCGGCGGGCTCGCGGGTCTCACGCTCGCGGTCCAGCTCAAGAACGCCCGTCCGGAGACGGACGTGGTGATCCTCGACAAGCGGGAGGGCCTGGCGCCGGAGGCGGCGTTCAAGGTCGGCGAGTCGACGGTGCCGGCGGGCGCGCACTACTTCGCCGAGATCGTCGCGATGAAGGAGCACTTGGAGAAGTTCCACCTGAAGAAGAACGGCCTGCGGTTCTTCCAGCCCGCGGGCGGCAACCACGACCTCACCAAGCGGATCGAGCTCGGCCCGCGGGAGTTCCCGGCGCACAACAACTACCAGATAGACCGCGGCCGGTTCGAGAACGAGCTGACCCGGATGGCACTGGACGCCGGCGTCGACCTGCGCCAGGGCGCCTCGATCACGGACGTGGAACTGCGCGAGGGCGACGCGGACCACACGGTGTCCTACACCCAGGGCGGCGAACCGCGCACCATCAGCGCCCGCTGGCTCGTCGACGCGGCCGGCCGCGCCCACTTCGTCAAGCGCAAGCTGGGCCTGTCCCGCGAGGTGTCCCACACCATCAACGCCTCCTGGTTCCGCCTCACCGGCGGCATCGACCTGGAGGAGTGGGGCAGGGACGACCCGCGGTGGATGGAGCGGATGAACCGCGCCGGCATCCGGAAGTTCTCCACCAACCACCTGATGGGCGAGGGCTACTGGGTGTGGCTCATCCCGCTGGGCTCGGACCACATCTCGGTCGGCGTCTGCGCCGACCCGCGGATCCATCCGTACGACGAGATCCGGACCTTCGAGAAGGTCCAGGAGTGGCTGCGCGCGCACGAGCCGCAGCTCGCCGAGGTGGTCGACGGCCGCACCGGCGACATCGCGGACTTCATCACCCTGAAGGACTTCGCCTTCAGCACCGACCGGGTGTACTCGCCGGACCGCTGGATGCTGGTCGGCGAGGCCGGTGCCTTCGTGGACGCCTTCTACTCGCCCGGCTCGGACATGATCGGCTACGGCAACAGCGTCACCACCGACCTGGTCGTCCGGGACTTCGCCGGCGAGGAGATCGCCGAGCGGCTGGAGTTCTACAACGACTTCCATCTGCGTACCTTCCGGTTCGTGCTCTCCAAGGTCGAGGACCACTACCCGGCCTTCGGGAACCCCGCGGTGATGGTGCCGAAGCTGTGCTGGGACGCCATGCTCAACCACGTCGGCGTGGTACTGGTCTTCGTCAAGAACCGCTTCCTGGACTACGCCTTCATGCAGCGGGTGCGCGGCGACCTCGAGAAGCTGTACGCGGTCAACGACCGGGTCCAGCAGGTCTTCCGCGACTGGAACGAGCTGGAGAAGGTGGTCACCGACGGCCCGGCCAACGCCTATGTGCCGGCCAAGGCGATCAAGGACAGCCACGCCACCCTCGTGGTCGACTACACCGACGACGAACTGGCCGCCGAGATCTCCCGTGACGTCAGGGTCGCCGAGGCGCTGGCGGTCGCCGTCTTCCACCGGGCCGCCCGCGGACTCGGCGTCACCCCGGATCCGGAGGTGCCGGTCAACCCGTACGCGATCAGCCTGCGTCCCGACGACTGGCAGCGCGACGGCCTGCACACCGGCCCGGTCCTGCTGACCCTGGCCCAGGCGGAGGAGATCTCCGAGGGCAGCCAGGGCCTGTTCGCCGATCCGCTGCTCGACGGTGCGGCATGAGCGAGCGCCACGCGGCGGGCCTGCTGCAGCCGGACCCGGCCCTGGTGGACCCGCAGGCGCTGCGCAGCGTCTGCGCCAACTGGGCCACCGGCGTCACCGTGATCACCAGCGGCAGTACCGAGCGCACCGCGGGCCTGACGGTGAACTCCTTCACCTCGGTCTCTCTCGACCCGGCCCTGATCCTGGTCTGCATCCACAACGACTCGAACGAACTGCCGGTCCTGCGGCGGACCGGCGCCTTCGCGGTGAACATCCTGGCCGCCGACCAGGAGGAGCTGTGCCGGTCCTTCGCCAGCCGGCACACCCGGCACACCGCGAAGGCCGCCACCCGGCCGGGCATCACCGGCGTGCCCGTGCTGCCCGACGCGCTGGCCTACCTGGAGTGCCGGGTCGACCGCGAGGTGGCCGGCGGGGACCACGTGATCGTGATCGGCGAGGTGATCGACCTGGCCGTGCAGCGCGAGGAGGGGCCGCTGACCTTCTTCCGCAACAGCTTCCACCGGCTGCCGGCCGCGTCCTGACCGCACCCGAGCAGTACCCGAGCCGTACCCGAGTAGTGAGGAGAAGACAGATGCCCACCGCCGGGTTGTGCACCGCCGCGACCGCGGTCGCCGCGACCGCCGGCCGCCGAGCCGAGGCCGCCGAGCGGGCCCGTGAACTCGATCCCGCCGTGCTGGAGGAGATCGTCCGGGCGGGTTTCGCCCGGCACTTCGTCCCCGCGGCGGTCGGTGGTACCGCCGGTTCCTTCACCGAGCTGGTGGAGGCAGTCCAGGTGATCGCCGAGGAGTGCCCGGCCAGTTCCTGGTGTGCCTCGCTGATCGCCTCGATCGCCCGGATGGCGGGGGCGTTCCTGCCCGAGCAGGGCCAGGCGAGGATCTGGGCGGCCGGCCCGGACACGGTGCTGGTCGGGTCCGTGACGCCGTTCGGCACCGCCCGGCCGGCCGCCGGGGGCTGGCTGGTCGCCGGCCGCTGGCCGTACATCAGCGGTGTCGCCCACTCGGACTGGGCACTGATGTGCGGCCTGGTGGAGTCCGGGACGGGCAGCGAGGCGCGGCTGTTCGCCCTGCCGCGCTCCGCGTACCGGATCGAGGACACCTGGCACAGCGTCGGCATGGCCGCCACCGGCAGCAACACCCTGGTCCTCGACGAGGTGTTCGTGCCCGAGCACCTCTCCTTCGACCGGGCCGACCTGTTCGCCGGACGCACCGGCGAGGCCTGGGGCGGGGTGGCGGCGGCCTGCCATCGCGCCCCGCTCCAGGCGGTCAACGGGCTGATGTTCGCCGCGCCGGCGGTCGGCGCCGCGCTCGGCATGGTCCGTACCTTCTCGGTGTACTTCGCCGAGAAGGCCGGCCACGCCCCGCAACTGCCCGGCACCACCGGCGTGCAGGGTGTGCGGGGCTCCGCCGAGCAGGCACTGGCCCGCTCGGCCGGCGAGGTGGACGCGGCCCGGCTGCTGCTGGAGCGGGCCGCCCGGCTCGCCGACGAGGGCGCCGCCACCCACCCCCTGGACACCACCCGCAACCTGCGGGACTGCGCCCTGGCCGTCGATCTGTCGGTGACCGCGGTCGACCGGCTGTTCCGCCAGTCCGGCACCCGCGGCCAGGCGGTCTCCGGTTCGATGCAGCGGCTGTGGCGGGACGTCACCGCCATCTCCACGCACGTGGCTCTGCAGTTCGAGCCGGCCGCCCGCGGCTGGGTCGACCAGGTCCTCAAGGCCTGAACCGGGCCGCCCGTACGACGGCAGGGGGGGGGGGGGGGGGGGGGGGGGGGGGGGGGGGGGGGGGGGGGGGGGGGGGGGGGGGGGGGGGGGGGGGGGGGGGGGGGGGGGGGGGGGGGG
>NZ_JBVJNZ010000038.1:0-17257 GCF_055583445.1 Streptomyces sp. NPDC104761
CCCCCCCCCCCCCCCCCCCCCCCCCCCCCCCCCCCCCCCCCCCCCCCCCCCCCCCCCCCCCCCCCCCCCCCCCCCCCCCCCCCCCCCCCCCGGCCGGTGTCACCCGCGCCTGAGGCCCAGCACCTCCGCCGCCGCGAAGGTCTCCCCCGCCGGTCGCTGCGCGTAGTGCGGTGTGAGCGCGGCGTCGAGTTCGGCGTAGTCGAAGGTGTCCTGCTTGCTGTCGAACTTGGCCTGCACGCGCGGGCGTTCCACGACGGCGACCATGCCGCCGTGGACCACGAGCAGCTGGCCGTTGATCCGTCCGGCGGCCGGGGAGGCCAGGTAGCCGACGAGCGGGGCGACGTGCTCGGGGGCGAGGGGGTCGAGGCCCTCGGCGGGCTGGTCGACGCCGGCGAAGACGTCCTCGGTCATCCGGGTGCGGGCGCGCGGGCAGATCACGTTGGCGGTGACGCCGTACTTGGCGAGGGCGAGGGCCGTGGAGGTGGTCAGGCCGACGATGCCGCCCTTCGCGGCCGCGTAGTTGGGCTGGCCCGCGGAGCCGGCGAGGAAGGCCTCGGAGGAGGTGTTCACGATCCGGCCGTAGACCTTCTCGCCGCCCGCCGCCTTGGACCGGTCCCGCCAGTGCGCGGCCGCGAAATGAGTGGTGTTGAAGTGGCCCTTGAGGTGGACCCTGATCACCGAGTCCCACTCGTCCTCGGTCATGGAGAAGACCATGCGGTCGCGCAGGATCCCGGCGTTGTTGACGAGGATGTCCAGCTTTCCGTAATGGGTTGTCGCAAGCATGAGAAGCTCTCGCGCCTGCGAGAAGTCGGCGACGTCTCCGGTGTGGGCGACGGCCTCGCCGCCCGTCGCACGGATCTCCTCCGCGACCTGCTCGGCGGGTGCCGAGGAGGCCTCCCCCGAGCCGTCCCGGCCCGGCCGGCCGAAGTCGTTGACGACGACGGCCGCGCCCAGCCGGGCCAGCTCCAGCGCCTCGGCCCGGCCCAGGCCCCGGCCGGCCCCCGTGACGACGGCGGCCAGCCCTTCCAGCGGCCTCTCCTGCATACGGCGGCCCCTCAGATCTCTATGCAGGTGCGCAGGGCGGTGCCCGTGCGCATCTGGTCCAGGGCCTCGTTGATCCCGGCCAGCGGCACCCGGTGGGTGATCAGGCCCTCCAGGTCGATCCGGCCCGCCCGCCACAGGGCGATCGTCCGCTCGTAGGAGCGGACCACGTCCCCGCCGCCGTACATGGACGGCAGGATCCGCTTCTCGTCGAAGAACAGCTCGAACATGTTGAGCTGGAGGAAGTCGTCCATGGCGCCCGCGCCGACGACCACGAGGGTGCCGCCGCGCCGGGTGTTCTCGTACGCGGTCCGGGCGGTGGCGGACCTGCCGACGACCTCGAAGACGTAGTCGAAGCCCTCGCCCGCGGTGACCTCCTGCTTGACGCCAGGCAGTTCGTCCGGCGAGACCGCCCGCGTCGCCCCGAACCCGAGCGCCGACTCGCGCCGCGACTCGACCGGGTCGACGGCGACGATCTCGGCCGCGCCCCTGAGCCGCGCCCCCTGGATCGCCGAGATCCCGACGCCTCCGCAGCCGATGACGGCGACCGACGAACCGGCTTCCAGATCGGCCGTGTTGAGGGCCGCACCGAGCCCGGTGGTGACCCCGCAGCCGATCAGCGCGGCGATGTCGAAGGGCACGTCGTCCGGGATCGGCACCGCGCACCCGGCGTCGACCACGACCTCCTCGGTGAAGGTGCCGGTGCCCGCGAAGCCGAAGACGTCCTGGCCGGGGCGCCGGAAGTTGGGGGTGCCTGCGTTCATGAAGCCGGCCAGGCAGAGCTCGGTCTGGCCGCGCCTGCAGGCGGGACAGGCGCCGCAGGCCGGGAGCCAGCAGACCACCACCCGGTCGCCGGGCTTCACCCGGGTGACGCCCTCCCCCACCTCCAGGACCTCGCCCGCGCCCTCGTGGCCCGGTACGAACGGCCCCGGCTGCGGCAGCACCCCGCTCATCGCCGACAGGTCCGAGTGGCACAGCCCCGTGGCGCGCACCCGGATGCGGACCCTGCCGGGCCCGAATCCCACCGCCTCGACGTCGTCGAGGACGTCCAGTTTCTCCTGGCCGATCTCGTGCAGTACGGCTGCGCGCATGCTGCGGCTCCCCTCAACTGCCTACTGGATCAAAGGTGTTCGACGATCGTGTCGGCGAGGACGGGCGCGTCCTCGCGCTCTGCGGCGCTCACGGCGACCCGGACCCGGCCGTCGCCCCGCCACATGCGGATGCGCAGGGTCTCCCCCGGGTACACCACCCCGGCGAACCGCGTCGTGTACGACCGCACCCGGCTCACGTCCCCGCCGAGCAGTGTGTCCACGACCGCCTTGAGCGTCATGCCGTAGGTGCACAGCCCGTGCAGGATGGGCCGGTCGAAGCCGGCGAGCTTGGCGAACTCGGGGTCGGCGTGCAGGGGGTTGTAGTCGCCGGAGAGGCGGTAGAGCAGGGCCTGGTCCTCGCGGACCGGGCGCTCGACGGTCCGGTCCGGCTCGCCGGCCGGTGGGTCGGGCCGGGTCGAGGGGCCGCGGTCGCCGCCCCAGCCGCCCTCCCCCCGTACGAAGATCTGGGCGTCGTTGGTCCACAGCGGGCCGTCGGCGTCCGCGACGTCGGTGCGCATCACCAGGACGGCCGCCTTGCCCTTGTCGTACACCGCGGCGATGCGGCTCGTGGCGGTGGCGGCGCCCGCGGGCGGGATCGGGCGGTGCAGGGTGAGGGACTGGCCGCCGTGCAGCACCCTGGCGAGGTCGACGTCGATGCCGGGCATGGACAGTCCGCCGATCACTCCGGGCGAACCGGCGCCCGCGACGGTGGCGAAGCTGGGCAGGACGTGCAGCCGGGTCTCCAGGGTGTAGCGCAGTTCGTCGGGATCGGTGGCGGGGCGGCCCGCGCCGATGCCGAGGTGGTAGAGCTGGACGTCCCGGCGCTCCCAGCGGATCTCCCCGGACCTGGGTTCGGCGGCGAGGGCCTTGGCGGCGTCGATGGGCATACGGCTCCTGAGGTGTCTGAAGACCCCGGCACGGCCGTCCGCACCGTCGGCCGCACCGAGGTCGTCCACGGGTGCAGATCTAGAACGCGTTCCATTCCAGCGCACCTTGTATAGCCCAGCCCTCCGCACTTGTGAAGGCTCCTGACGTCGTGTCAGATACGGCAATGCCGGACCATGACATTTGTCCCGCCCGGGGCCGTACATCCGCCTCTGCCGAACCGGCGCCGCCTTCCGTAGGGTCGTAACGCCGGACAGTACGGCCGGACGGAACAGAAGACCACGAACAGGGACAGATCCACACGGACCGGGGGAAGAGTGACATGGCGTGGTGGCAGCAGGTGAAGTGCCAGGCGGACGGGTGGCGGACGGCCCGTGCCCAGTGGCGGGAGGAGATGGCCCGCTTCAAGGAGCAGCAGAAGGCCGCCCGCAAGAACGGGCAGGTGCCCGACCACGCGGGGCCGCCGCCCTCCGGGTTCGCCCTGCTCCCCTGGCTGCTGATGGGGCTGGGCTCGCTCTCCAACCTGCTCCAGGGCAAGACGGCCAACCCGTGGATCGGCGCGATCGGCCTGCTCGCCTTCAACTCGCTGTACATCTACGTGACCTTCCGCTCCTTCCGCAAAGAGGCCAGGGAGGCCGTCTCCACCCGTGTCGCCCTGCTGCTGATGGGCCTGCTGACCACCGGCCTGGCCCTCGGCTACGGCGGCAACTGGCTGATGTTCTTCCCGCTGCTCGGCCTGGCCACGGGCGCGGCGCTGCGCGGCGCCTGGCTGGGCCGGACCGGCATCCTGCTGGCCTGCTTCGCGGGCGCGGCCTCCTGGTACCGGGACGGCTCCGACGCCATCACCATCGCCTACGGCACCTTCCTGTCGACGATGATCACCGCCGCGATCCTCTCCCTCTCCGAGGCCGTGCGGGAACTGCGCGCCGCCCGCGAGGAGCTGGCCCGGCGGGCGGTGGAGAAGGAGCGGCTGCGCTTCTCGCGGGACCTGCACGACCTGCTCGGCCACACCCTCTCCGTGATCGTCGTGAAGTCGGAGGCGGCCCGGCGGGTCGCGCCCCGGGACCTGGACGCGGCGCTGACCCAGATCTCCGACATCGAGTCGGTCGGCAGGCAGGCGCTCACCGAGATCCGGGAGGCGGTCACCGGCTACCGGGAGGGCAGCCTGGCCGCCGATCTCGTCCGGGCCCGGTCGGCCCTGACGGCGGCCGGCGTCGAGCCGGTGGTCCGGCAGTCGGGGGCGCCGCTCGTCCCGCAGACCGAGACGCTGCTCGGCTGGGTGGTGCGCGAGGCGGTCACCAACGTGGTCCGGCACAGCGACGCCACGCGCTGCGAGATCGCCGTCGACAGCGCCGCCGGGCGGGCCCGGCTGACGGTCGCCGACAACGGCTCGGGCGCGGTGGCCGCCGAGCCCTGCCGGGAGGGCATCGGCGGCACCGGCCTGCAGGGGCTGACCGAGCGCCTCGCGGCGGCGGGCGGCTCCCTCACGGCCGGCCCGGCGCCGCGCGGCGGCTTCACGGTCACCGCGGAACTTCCCACCGAGGCGCTGGAACTGCTGGCCCCGGCGGCCGCTACGGCGCCCAGGGCGAGCTGACGACCCAGCTGACGTCGTCGGTCCAGGACGTGGCGCTGTCCCAGGCGTTCGAGCCGCCGTCGCTCGCTATGTAGAGGTTGTAGTTGTAGTGGCGCAGGTATTTCGTCGGATAGTTATACGAGGCGAAGGACGTGCCCGTGCCGCTCTTGCCGGTCGTCGGACAGAAGGTCGCGTCCTGCCGATAAGTTGCGGTCCCGTCCATGGGCTGCCGGTAGATCTTGTAGTTGTAGTGGCGCAGGTAGTCGCCGGGGTAGTTCCGGGACTCGAAGGAGACGCAGGAGCTGTCGGCGAGGCCGGGGCGGACGATCCAGGTGGCGTCGTTCTTGTCGAGGACGGAGCTGCCGGAGGTGATGGCCGACAGCACACCGGCGTTGTTCTGGTGGCGGACGTAGTCGGCGGTGCAGCAGGAGGTGGTGGCCTTCAGGGAGATCTCCGAGGCGGAGCCGAGCGTGCCGGTGGAGCCGGTCGCGCCGCCGTAGCCGACGGAGACGATGTTGGACTGGACGGCGTCGTCGGCGGCGTCGGTCGGGATGCCGGAGGTCATCACGCCCTCGAAGAACGAGCCGATGGAGCCGTTGCTGTTGTCGCCGCCGGTGCCGAGGACGATCGCGCCCTCCTGGTGCATCGGCGAGTAACCGCTGCTGGTACTGGGCTCACCGCCGGAATAGGTGGTGGTGAGCCCGCCCGATTGTGCGTTCCCCCATTTCAGTGCGAAATGGTTCTGTCCGTTGTTCTTCAGCAGCGCGGTGACGAACGGTATCGCGCCGGTGCCGGTGTTGGAGGAGTTGGTGCTGTAGCCGAGGTTGGACTCGAACAGCCCGTTCTCCAGGTCCGCCTGGACCCAGGGGCCGGAACCGTAGCAGGGCGAGAACCAGCACTCGGTGCCGAAGTTGATGGCGTCCATGTGGCCGTTGCCGGTGTCCTTGTTGTTGGTCTCGGCGTTGCCGTAGTCGAAGCAGCAGCTGCCGTTGACATGGGTGCCGGAGGTGACCATGTACATCCCCTCGGCGGCGCCGTTGGTGGCGACTCCCGAGGTGGAGTTGTCCCGGTAGCCCATGCCGGCCGAGATCTCCAGGCCGTACACCTGGTGCCCGCCCACGGTCACCGGCAGCGCGTCCGCCGGGGCCCCGACATCGGCCGCGCCGGCCCCGCCCGCGCCCTCGACGGTGAGGTCGTTGTGCTTGCTGGACTGGTCGTAGATCCTGGTGACGATGCAGGTCGTACCGGCGCAGAAGGTGTTCTGCGCGGCCGCGTTGGCGTAGCCGCCGGTGGCCAGCAGCCCTATGTCGGCCGTGGCGCCGTCCGAGGCGCGCCGCACCTGGTAGAGGGAGCCGCCGTACGACGAGTACAGCGCCCGGACCATGCTGTGGGCGGCGACGCACGGGGTGCCGGCGGCGGCGTAGACGTCACACGGCAGCGAACTGGCGGCGGACGCCTCGGGGGCCCCGGCCCCGACGACGAGCGCGGCGACGGTGGCGAACGCGGCGAGCACGGACAGGACGGCTCTGCGGACGCGCGGCGGACAGGAGCGCAGGGCTCGTACAGGCACTGAGAACACGGTGCACCTCTTCCTGGTTCCTCGTAGGGCGGTGCGGGTTCCTGATGTCCGGTATCCCGAACGTCGTTCGATCGAAATACCGAACTTATTCAGCTGTCGAAATACCGACCATTCGCCGGCCATTCAGGAATTGCAAAGGCGATTGTTTGAGCATGGTCAACCGCCGTCAAGACCTGCGGCGCGGAACAATGGCCATTCTTTGATTGCCGGGCGCGAGGCTACGCTTGGGCTGTGTACGAGCCTGCGAACGAGATGCCCCGGGACCACCGGCCCGCGAAGTCCATCAGGGTGCTGCTCGCCGAGGACCAGGGGATGATGCGCGGGGCTCTCGCGTTACTGCTCGGGATGGAGCCGGACATGGAGGTCGTCGCCCAGGTCGGGACGGGCGACGCGATCGTGGACGCCGCGCTCGTCCACCGGCCGGACGTGGCCCTCCTCGACATCGAACTGCCGGGCATGAGCGGCCTGGACGCGGCGGCGGAGCTGCGTGAACAGGCGCCGGACTGCCGGGTGCTGATCCTGACCACCTTCGGCCGGCCCGGCTATCTGCGCCGGGCGATGGAGGCCGGGGCGGCCGGGTTCCTCGTCAAGGACGGGCCGGTGGAGGAGCTGGCCCGGGCGATCCGGCGGGTGCTCACCGGGGAGACCGTGGTCGACCCGGCGCTCGCCACCGCCGCGCTCAGCGCCGGGCCGAACCCGCTCACCGCCCGCGAGTGCGACGTGCTGAAGGCGTCGGTGGACGGCGCGACCGTCGCCGACATCGCGGCGAAGCTGCATCTGTCGGAGTCGACGGTCCGCAACTACCTCTCCGCCGCGATCGGCAAGACCGGCACCCGCAACCGCGCGGAGGCGGTACGGGAGGCCCGGCAGCAAGGGTGGCTGTGAAGTCCACGAGCTCCCCGGACCGTTGCCTGCCGTCCTGGAGAAATTCCGGCCTACCTCGCGGAGACGGTCGGCTTCGCGAGGACGTTCCGCCGTGGCAGCCACAGCAGCATCAGTAGCGCCCCGGCCAGCAGCACCCCGGTGCTGGTGCGGAAGGCGGCCGCGTACCCGTCCGTGAGGGCGGCCGCGCCGCCGGAGCCGTCGGTGCGGGCCGCGGCGATCGTCGACATCACCGCGAGCCCCAGCGAACCGCCCATCGTGCGCGAGGTGTTGATCAGCCCCGAGAGCAGTCCTGCCTCGGCCGGCGCCGCCCCCGCCGTGGCCAGCGCGGCCAGCGGGGTCGCCGCCAGGCCCGCGCCGAGCATCATCAGGATCCCGGGGACCATGACGGCCGTCGTATAGGCGCCGTGCGGGCTCATCGTCGACTGCCAGGCGAACCCGGTCGCCGCGACGAGCGTGCCGGACACCGCCACCGTCCGCGCCCCCGCGCGCCGCATCAGCCGGGGCGCCGTCTTGGAGCCGACGAGCACCGCGACCGAGCTGGGCACCAGGGCGAGACCGGCCTCCAGCGGGGTGTAGCCGAGGACGTTCTGGGCGTAGAGCGTCATGAAGTACCACATGCAGAACATCGCCGAACCGGAGACCAGCATGGCCGCGTTGGCCGACGCCACCGGCCGCCGGCGGAGCAGTCCGAGCGGCATCAGCGGGGCCGCCGTACGCGCCTCGACGGCCAGGAACAGGCCGAGCAGGGCGAGCCCGGCGGCGAGTGGGAGCAGGGTGGCGGACGCCGTCCAGCCCTCGGCCTCGGTCTGCGAGATGCCGTACGCCAGGGTCCCGAGGCCCGCCGTCACCAGCAGGGCGCCGGGCAGGTCGAGGCGCCGTCCGTCGCCGGCCCGGCTCTCCGTCAGCCACAGCACGGACCCGGCGAGGACGAGCGCGCCCACCGGCACGTTGATGAGCAGCACCCAGCGCCAGGACAGCACGTCCACCAGCACCCCGCCGACCAGCCCGCCGGCCGCGCCGCCTCCCGCACCCACCGCCGTCCAGGTGGCGATCGCCCGCGCCCTGGCCGGCCCCTCCGGCACCGCGGCCGTCAGCAGGGTCAGCGTCGAGGGGGCGAGGACCGCGGCGCCCAGCCCCTGCACGGCGCGGGCCAGCAGCAGCTGCCAGCCGTCCTGGCCGAGCCCGCCGCCGAGCGAGGCCAGCGTGAACAGGCCGAGCCCGACCAGGAACATCCGCTTGCGCCCGTACAGGTCGCCGGCCCGGCCGCCGAGCAGCATGAACCCGGCGAACGCGATGGCGTACGCGTTGACCACCCACTGCAGGCCCGACGCGCTCAGCCCCAGGTCGGCACGCATCGACGGCAGCGCCACGTTCACCACGGACACGTCGAGGACGACGAGGAACTGACCGGCGCACGCCAGCGACACCACCAGCCAGGTGGGGGGCGCGGTGCGGCGGGATATGTGGGCGGTGTCCGCGGCTTCGAGCATGGGTGTCATGCTCTCAAGCCGGTTACGGTCCTTGCATCGGCTTTTCGGCCCACGTGGCCGGCCCGGCCCTCGGTCCGCGGCCCTCGGTCGTCCGGCCTACGCCGCCCGCCGGAGCAGCGTCACCACCGCCGCCCCGCCCAGCCCGATGTTGTGGGCGAGCCCCACGCGGGCCCCGGGCACCTGCCGGTCCCCGGCCGTGCCGCGCAGCTGCCAGACCAGCTCGGCGGCCTGCGCGAGGCCGGTCGCGCCCAGCGGATGCCCCTTGGAGATGAGCCCGCCGGAGGGGTTCACCACCCACCGGCCGCCGTAGGTGGTCGCGCCGGACTCGACGAGCTTGCCCGACTCGCCGGCGGCGCACATGCCGAGCGCCTCGTAGGTCAGCAGCTCGTTGACGGAGAAGCAGTCGTGGAGTTCGACGACGTCGACGTCCTCGATGCCGAGGCCGGAGCGGTCGTACACCTGCCGGGCCGCGGCCCGCGACATGGGCTGCCCGACGACGTCGATGCAGGAGCCCGACGCGAAGGACTCCTCGGTGTCGGTCGTCATCGCCTGCGCGACGATCTCGACGAGACCGGTGAGGCCGCGGCGTTCGGCGAACCGTTCGGAGACGACCACGGCCGCCGCCGCGCCGTCGGAGGTGGGAGAGCACTGGAGTCTGGTGAGCGGGCGGTGGACGGTGCGGGCGGCGAGGATGTCGTCGATCTCGTACACGTCCTGGAACTGCGCGTACGGGTTGCGGGCCGAGTGCCGGTGGTTCTTTGCGGCCACGGCGGCGAGCTGGGCCTCGGTCGTGCCGTACCGCTCCATGTGCTCACGGGCCGCGTCGCCGAAGATCTGCGCGGTGGGCGGCGTCGCCTCGAAGCCGTGCCGGGCGGCCATGACGCCGTAGTGCCGGGCGACGGGGGACGTGGCGAAGTCGCCGCCGACGGTGCCGCCGCCGAGCGCACCCCTCTTCATCTTCTCGAAGCCGAGGGCCAGGACGCAGTCGGCCGCACCGCCCTCGACCAGCTGGCGGGCGAGCATCAGGGCGGTGGCGCCGGTGGCGCAGTTGTTGTTGACGTTGTAGACGGGCACGCCGGTGAGACCCAGCTCGTAGACGGCGCGCTGGCCGGCGGTCGAGGGCTGGAAGCAGTAGCCGACAGGAACCTGTTCCACATCCGGGTAGGAGATCCCGGCGTCGGCGAGCGCGGAGCCGCCGGCCTCCCGGACCATGTCCCAGTACTGCCAGTCGCGGCTCTCGGGTTTCTCGAACTTGGTCATCCCGACACCGGCGAGATACGCCTTCACAGCAGCCATGAGGCGTGAGATTAGAACACGTTCCACCAACAGGCCAGACCTGACGAGAGATCAGAAACCCATGGGAAGGTCAAGGATTCGTTAGCAGCTCGAAGCAACGGAATAGTTGCCTGTGCATACGAGGTTTACCGAGCACTTATTCCGCACGCATGCCGTACTTCCCGTCACTCTCTCGGCCCGGAGGCCACACTCAATGACGCACACGACGACCGACCAGCCCGTCCGGGGCGCGAGCGGGGCCGTGGTCCCGGTCCTCGCCTTCGCGGGCATCGTGGTCGCGGTGATGCAGACCCTGCTCGTTCCGGTCATCAAGGACCTCCCGGAGCTGCTGGGCACCGAACCCAGCAACGCCACCTGGGTACTGACCTCGACGCTGCTGTCGGGCGCCGTGGCCACCCCGATCATGGGGCGCCTCGGCGACCTCTACGGCAAGCGGCGGATGCTCGTCCTGAGCCTCGCCGTGATGGTGGTCGGCGCGCTGATCAGCGCGCTCACCAGCAACCTGCTCACGATGATCGCGGGCCGGACCCTCCAGGGCTTCGCCATGGGCGCGATCCCGCTGGGCATCGGCCTGATGCGCGACATGCTGCCGCGCGAGAGGCTCGGCTCGGCGATGGCCCTGATGAGCTCCTCGATCGGCGTCGGCGGCGGCCTCGCGCTGCCCGCCGCGGCCCTGGTCGCGCAGCACATGGACTGGCACGCCCTGTTCTACGGCGCCGCCGGCCTCGGGGTCCTCTCCATAGCCCTGACCCTCCTCGTCGTGCCGGAATCCCCGATGCGCGCGGAGGGCTCCTTCGACGTGCCCGGCGCGATCGGCCTGTCGGCCGGTCTGGTGCTGCTCCTGCTGCCCATCACCAAGGGCAGCGACTGGGGCTGGTCGTCCGGCACCACGCTCGGTCTGTTCGCCGCCTCGGTGGCCGTCCTCCTCCTGTGGGGCGTCTTCGAACTGCGCCACTCGGCCCCGCTGGTCGACCTGCGCACCACGGCCCGCCCGGCGGTGCTCTTCACCAACCTCGCCTCGATCATGGTCGGCGTCAGCTTCTACGTCGTCTCGCTGGTCCTGCCGCAGCTGCTCCAGCTCCCGAAGGCCACCGGCTACGGCCTGGGCCAGTCGATGGTCAGCGCCGGCCTGCTGGTCGCCCCGCTGGGCCTGACGATGATGTTCACGGCCCCCGTCTACGCCCGCCTCTCCGCCAAGTACGGCCCCAAGACCACCCTGATCCTCGGCATGGTGATCATCGGCATCGGCTACGGCGGCGGTCTCGGCCTGATGAGCGCGGCCTGGCAGAGCCTGGTCATCGCGGTCGTTCTGGGTGCCGGCATCGGCCTCGCCTACTCCTCCCTCCCGGCGCTCATCGTCGGCGCGGTCCCGGCGTCGGAGACCGGTGCGGCGAACGGCCTCAACACGCTGATGCGGTCCATCGGCACGTCCGTGTCCAGCGCCGTCATCGGCATGGTGCTGGCCAACACGGCGAACCACGTGGGCGGCGTCGCCATCCCGACCATGCACGGCTTCCGGGTCTCGTTCCTGATCGCCACCGGAGCGGTCGCCGCGGGTCTGGTCCTCGCCCTGCTGCTGCCCAAGCGGGGCCGGCCGGCCGAGGTCGCCCAGCACACCCAGCTGCGGGCGAGCAGCGAGGAGGAGGCGGTGCTCGCGGGCGCCGAGGAGGTGCTGCGCGGCTTCCGCGGGCGCGTCCTGGACGCCGCGGGCGTGCCGGTGGCCCGCGCCAAGGTGACGCTGATCGACCGGCGCGGGCGGCAGGCGGGGGCGACGCTGTCCGCCGAGGACGGCACGTACGCGCTCGTGGTGCCGGCCGAGGGGGCGTACGTACTGGCCGCGAAGGCGGCCGGCCATGGGCCCCTCGCCTCGTCGGCGACCCACACGGGCGCCGCCGGCGCGGTCGACCTGGACCTGGCGCTGCCCGGGGAGACGGTCAGCGCGTAGCACTCCGTGGGGGCGGCCGCGAAAACGACGGGGCCGCCCCCGCTGGAGTTACCACGACGCGTCGCCCGCCGACCGCGGCGCCGTCGTGGCTGGTCGCGCAGTTCCCCGCGCCCCCTTCGGGGCGCTGCCGGACCCCCGTCAGACCACGGCCGCAAAAAACGACGGGACCGGCCCCTGCCGCGACGCGTCGCCTGCCGACCGCAGCGCCGTCGTGGCCGGTCGCGCAGTTCCCCGCGCCCCTTCGGGGCGCTGCCGGACCCCCGTCAAACCGTGGCCGCAAAAAACTACGGGGCCGGCCCCTGCCGCGATACGCCGTCTGCCGACCGCGGCGCCGTCGTGGCTGGTCGCGCAATTCCCCGCGCCCCTTCGGGGCGCTGGCGGGCCCCGCGTCGGGCAGTTCGCCGTGTCGCCTTCGGGGCGTTGGCGGAGTCGGGGGGCGGAGGTTCCCGTGTGTCTTTGGGGGTGGCGTCAGCCTGTGGCGGGGCGTTCGGTCGGGGGGCGTCTGCGGGTGGTCTTGTTCGTGAGGGACGGGGGCTGCCAGACGCCGTCGGCCCGGTAGAGGTCGGTGCCGGGGGCCACGATCTCGTCGATGCGGTCGAGCACCGCGTCGTCGAGGAGCAGTTCGGCCCCCTTGAGCAGCGCGGCGAGCTGGTCCATGGTGCGCGGGCCGATGATCACCGACGTCACCGCGGGGTGCACCAGCGGAAACGCGACGGCCAGCTCGGGCAGGGTGCAGCCCACCTCCTCGGTGAGCGCGACGAGCTGCTCGACGGCCGCGTACTTCGCGGCGTTGCCGGGTGCGGCGGGGTCGAAGCGCTGCGGGGTGAGCCTGGCCCGGCCGGTGGTGAGGTCGACGGGGCGGCCCTCGCGATGGGCGCCGGAGAGGAATCCGGAGGCGAGCGGCGACCAGGTCAGCACGCCCATGCCCAGACGCTGCGCGGTGGGCAGCACGGCCCGCTCGACGCCGCGGGCCAGCAGCGAGTACGGCGGCTGCTCGGTGCGCATCCGCATCAGCCCGCGCCGCTCCGCCACGTGGTGCGCCTCGACGAGGTCCTCGGCGGGGAACGTGGAGCAGCCGAACGCCCGGATCTTGCCCGCCGTCACCAGGTCGCCGAGGACGGACAGGGTCTCCTCGATGTCGGTGGTGTGGTCGGGGCGGTGCACCTGGTAGAGGTCGATCCAGTCGGTGTCCAGCCGCCGCAGGCTGTCCTCGACGGCCCTGACGATCCAGCGCCGCGAGTTGCCGCTGCGGTTGCGGCCCTCCCCCAGCGGAAAGTGCACCTTCGTGGCGAGCACCACGTCGTCGCGCCTGCCCTTGAGCGCCTTGCCGACGATCTCCTCGCACTCACCGGCCGAGTACATGTCGGCGGTGTCGACGAAGTTGATGCCGGCGTCGAGCGCCGCGTTGATGACGCGGGCGCCGTCCTCGTGGTCGGGGTTGCCGACGCTCCCGAACATCATCGTGCCGAGGCAGTGGGTGCTGACCTCGATGCCGGTCTTGCCCAGGACGCGATAGCGCATGCCGGAACTCCGTTGCAGGTGGGGCGGGTTGGCGGCGCCAGTGTAGGAGTTGGAGTGCGCTTGAGGGCCAGCCCCTGCGCCGGCCGGCCGGGCCGGCGCACACCCGGCCGACGGGCCTGCGGAGCAGGTGCGGCAGCATGGACGCCCGGACAGTCGTACGAGTGAATGACGGAGAGGACGCCCATGACCGCGGCAGCCCCCAAGCCCGACACCCTGGCCGCGTTCGAGGCGGCGAAGGGGTTCATGCCCGCCGGCGAGGGACTCGCGCTGTACGCGGCCGCCGTCGAGGCGGGGCGGCTCGGCCTGCCGCTGCTGGAGGTCGGCACGTACTGCGGCCGCTCGACGATCCTGCTCGCCGACGCCGCCCGCGCGGCCGGGGTCACCGCGGTCACCGTCGACCACCACCGGGGCAGCGAGGAGCAGCAGCCGGGCTGGGACTACCACGACCCGGAGACGGTCGACCCGGAGCTCGGGCTGATGGACACCCTGCCCGCCTTCCGGCGCACCCTGCACCGGGCGGGCCTGGAGGACCACGTCGTCGCCGTCGTCGGCCGCTCCCCGCAGATCGCCGCGTTCTGGAACTCCCCGCTCGGCTTCGTCTTCATCGACGGCGGCCACACCGACGAGCACGCCACCGCCGACTACGAGGGCTGGGCCCCCCATGTGGCCCAAGGCGGTCTCCTTCTGATCCACGACGTCTTCCCGGACCCGAAGGACGAGTTCACCGGCCAGGCCCCTTACCGCGTCTACCTCCGCGCCCTGGCGTCGGGCGCCTTCACGGAGGTCTCGGCCCACGACTCGCTGCGTGTCCTGCGGCGAACGGGGGCGGGGATCTGAGGGCGCGGTTAGAGTCGCAGACGTGTCGTACACAGCCCCGGACTTCGATCCCCCGCAGCAGCGCCGGTTCCGGCGGGCGCCGCTCGCCGTCGGTCTCGCCGCGCTGGTGCCCGGTGCACTGCTCGGCTGGGTGGTGTACGAGGGGGTGGGCAAGCCCGGCGGACACTCCGGCGGGGGCGGCGGGCAGGCGGGTGCGGCGGCACCCGAGTCGGCGGCCGCGACGGCGAGCGACGACGCCAAGGTGCCGGGCGCCGGTCCGAGCCCGAGCGCGGGCCGCCCGCTGCGGGGCAAGGTGGTCGTCATCGACCCGGGGCACAACCCGGGGAACTTCCAGCACACGTCCGAGATCAACCAGAAGGTGGATATCGGGACGAACTGGAAGGAGTGCGACACGACGGGCACCTCCACCAACGACGGGTACACCGAGGCCCGCTTCACCCTCGACGTCGCGCACCGGCTGCGCACCCTGCTGGAGCGGCAGGGCGCCACGGTGAAGATGACCCACGACGGGGACCAGCCGGCCTGGGGGCCGTGCGTGACCAAGCGGGCGGAGATCGGCAACGACGCGCACGCCGACGCGGCCATCTCCATCCACGCCGACGGAGCACCCGAGGGCGACCGCGGTTTCCACGTCATCCTCCCGGCCTCCGTGCACGCGGGCGCCGCCGACACCCGCCCGATCGTCGACTCCTCCCGCACCCTCGGCGAGCACATCGAGAGCGACTTCGCGAGGGTCACGGGCAGCGCGCCGTCCAACTACGTCGGAAACGGCACCGGCCTCGACGTACGCCAGGATCTCGGCGGTCTCAATCTGTCAACGGTTCCCAAGGTGTTCATCGAGTGCGGCAACATGCGCGACAGCAAGGACGCGGCGTTGCTGACCAGCGGGGCGTGGCGGCAGAAGGCGGCGCAGGGGATGTCTGAGGGAATCGTGAGTTTCCTGCGCGGGTAGGCATCGGCGGGCCGGTCCGGGCGGACACCCTGATCGTTCGGGCGATAGTGTCGTCCCTGCGATTCCTACAATCGATTCCTACGATGAGGGGCACACCCTCGCGACGCCTCCTCCGCCGACGAGACGACCCACGAAGGACCTGAAGTGAATATCCGCTCCCTCACTAGAGGCGACGGCGCGGTGATCGGAGCAGCGGTGTTGCTGTTCGTCGCGTCGTTCCTCGACACGTTCGACAAGTCCGGCCCGAACGCCTGGGACAACCTCGGCCTCGTGATGAGCATGTACGTCGGCGGCATCGCCGGCGCGGTCCTGATCGTCCTCGCCCGCGCACTGCCGCAGCCGTTCAAGTTCGCCGGGCTCGACCTCGGCCAACTCGGCGTCGGCCTCACGGTGTTCTCCCTGTGGACCGCGTTCTGGTCGACCATCGACCCGCTGGGCGCGTTCTCCGACCAGCTGGGCGGCGCCGACGTCGGCGCGGGTTCCGGTCTGATCCTCGGCCTGATCGCGGCGCTGGTCCTGGCCGCGGCAGCGATCGCCACCCCGCTGGTCCCGGCGCTCCAGGCGGCCCTGGTCCCGGCCCCCAAGCCGCAGGCCCCGCAGCCCTACGGCGCCCAGCCCCCCGGCGGCTACGGCTACCCGGGTGCCGGCGCCCCGCAGCCCGGCCAGCCCTACGGCGCGCAGCCGCAGCCCGGTCAGCCCTACGGCCAGCAGCAGCCCCAGGCCCCCGCGCAGCAGGCGCCGGCCCCCGACTTCTCGCCGTTCTGGTTCGCCGTGCCGGTGTCGCGGCCGCTGTTCGCGGAGGACGGCTCGTCCGCGCCGATCGCCGAACTCGCCCCCGGCACCTGGTACTTGGCGGTGGAGCAGCGCGGTGCCTCGCTGGTCGCGCAGACTCAGGACGGCCGCCGCGGCGTGCTCCAGGACACCTCCGGGATCCAGCGCGGCTGAACGGCCCCGCACCTACGGCCCCTCGCCCTTCCGGGTGCGGGGCCGTTGTCGTACAGTCGCCCGGCAATCGTCTGACGTGATGTCAGGAGGCGGTCATGCGGCTCGGGTTGGCACTCGGTTACTGGGGGCGCGGGCCCTCCCCCGACCATGTGCCGCTGGCGCTGGAGGCGGAGCGGCTCGGGTACGACTCGGTGTGGACGGCGGAGTCCTGGGGCTCGGACGCCTTCACCCCGCTCACCTGGATCGCCGCGCGGACGTCGACGATCAAGCTGGGTACGGCCGTTGCCCAGATGGCGGCCCGGTCGCCGGCCACCACCGCGATGCACGCGCTGACCCTGGACCACCTGTCCGGGGGCCGGGTGCTGCTCGGGCTCGGGCTGTCCGGGCCGCAGGTCGTCGAGGGCTGGTACGGCCGCCCGTTCCCGAAGTCCCCGCTGACCGCGACCCGGGAGTACGTGGACGTCGTGCGCCAGGTGCTGCGCCGGGAGGGGCCGGTGACGGTGGACGGGCGTTTCCACCCGCTCCCGTACCGGGGGCCGGACGCCACCGGTCTCGGCAAGCCGCTGAAGCCGATCACCCACCCCCTCCGGGCCGGGCTGCCGGTCCTGCTCGGTGCCGAGGGGCCGAGGAACGTCGCCCAGACGGCCCGGATCGCCGACGGCTGGCTGCCGCTGTACTGGGCGCCGAGCCGCCCCGAGGTGTACGGCCCGGCGGTCGCCGGTCTCCCGGAGGGTTTCCTCGTCGCCCCCATGGCCCAGGTCAGGGTCTGCGACGACGTGGCGGCGGGGCTCCTCCCCGTCAAGGCCATGCTCGGCTTCTACATCGGCGGCATGGGCCACGCGGCCCGCAACTTCCACGCGGATCTCATGGCCCGCATGGGCTACGAGGAGGAGGCCCGGCGGATCCAGGAGCTGTTCCTGTCCGGGCGGCGCGAAGAGGCGGTGCTGGCGGTGCCGGACGCGTTCGCCGACGAGATCTCCCTGGTCGGTCCCCGCGAACGCATCGCCGAGCGGCTGGAGTTGTGGCGCAAGGGCCCGGTGACCGACCTGCTGGCCCTGTCCCCCGACCCGCACACCCTGAGGGTGCTGGCCGAACTCAACTCCTAGCTTGATCTTTAACCTTTGCGGCGGGGCTTCGGGGTGGTCGACTTCTTCTTTTGTCCCCGTGCTGGCTGTGTCTTCTTGGGTGTGTGCACGTCGTGGCGGGGTGCAGGACGC
>NZ_JBVJNZ010000039.1:0-16305 GCF_055583445.1 Streptomyces sp. NPDC104761
GTGCGGCCGCTCCGGCGTCCCCTCCGACCGCGGGAAGAACTCGTACCACGACCCGAACAGCGCCCGCTCACGCTCCACCAGCAACGGCAGCGCCTCCGAGACGGTCACCAACTCCCGCAGCGGATACCGCGCCAGGACCTTCTCCACCTCGGGAGTGAGGGCGGCGGCCAGGCGCCAGGGGGCGGGCCGTTCCTCGTCGCGGAGGGCGGCGGCCGCGGTCAGCAGGATTTCCCGTTTCTTTGCCTTCGGGACCCCTGCGGCGGCCCGTTCGTAGAGCCGGGCACCCTCCTCCAGGACCAGTTCGGTGTCGATGCCCGCGGGTATCTTGATCTGCGCGTGGTGGCGCCAGGTGGCGACCGGATCTCCCCATGCCTCGACCTGGTAGGTCCAGTGGCCCGGTTTCCCGTCGACGGTCACCGTGGCGCCCCAGCGGTCCGTGCCGGGGGCCAGTTCCCGCATCGGTGTCCAGGGTCCGGGTCGGCCCTTCGGGTCCTTCAGTACGACGTTCGCGGCGACGGCGTCATGGCCCTCGCGGAAGACGGTGGCGGTGACCTCGAACGACTCCCCGGTGACCGCCTTCGCGGGCCGGCGTCCCTGCTGGACCAGCGGACGGACGTCGAGGACGGGTATGCGGCCGACGGCGGTGGCCTCGTCCGCGGGGGGTGGCGCGCCGGGTGACGTGCGCCGGTTCGGAGGTGCTGACGGTTGGTGCGTGGCGGGCATGACCGCTCCTGTCCGCGGCAACGTGGGTGTGGGCGGATGGGTGGTGGGGAGGTGGGTCCTGCGGGGTGTACCTGGAGTTGTACCGCTGCCTGGTGTCAGTGCTGTGTCTGTGGGGTGTACCGGAGGAGCCTTCCCACCCTATTCGGGTGGGCAATCCGGCACTTTGTTAACTACTCGGCCGTATGTCTACGTACAAGACCGGTCCCGTTCACGGCGAACGGGACCGGTGGCGTGATCGCATACCAGAAACCGCTTTACGACTCCGGCACCCGAAGCAGCCTGTTGGGCGACCCGCGCCCCGCATCCGACACCTTCCCGCTCGCCGCCCCCGCAATCAGGGCGGCGGCGACCTGTGCGGGTGTCGCCCCGCGGTGCCCGGCGAGGTAGAGGGCTGCGGCGCCCGCGACGTGCGGTGCCGCCATCGACGTACCCGAGTAGGTCGCCCTGGCGGTGTCGTTCGCGTTCGAGTCCGAGGTGATGGCCACGCCCGGGGCGAACAGGTCGACGGCGGAACCGTAGTCGGAGAAGCCCGCGCGGGCGTCGGTGCGGTCGGTGGCGCCGACGGTGAGGGCCTGCGGCACATCGGCCGGCGAGGAGCCGGCGGCCGGGACGTCGCCGTTGCCGGCGGCGACCGTGTAGGTCACGCCCGCCCTGATCGAGTTCCGTACGGCGGTGTCCAGTTGGGGGCTGTGGTAGCCACCCAGGCTGAGGTTGGCGACCGCCGGTCTGCGGGCGTGCGCGGTGACCCAGTCGACACCGGCGATGACCTGGGCGGTGGTGCCCGCTCCGGTGTCGTCCAGGACCCGCACGGAGACCACCCGGGCCTTCTTGGCGACGCCGTACCTGGTACCGGCGATGATGCCGGCGACATGGGTGCCGTGCCCGTTGCCGTCACCCGCAGAACCGTCGTTCCCGACGAAGTCCCAGCCGTAGCTCGCGCGTCCGCCGAAGTCGGTGTTCGTGATGCGGACACCGGTGTCGATCACGTACACGGTGACGCCCGCGCCGGCCGAACCCGGGGAGGCATAGGACCTGTTCAGCGGGAGTCCCGCCTGGTCGACGCGGTCCAGTCCCCAGGACGGCGGGTTCTTCTGGGTGTTCGTCCAAGCGCGGGCCGGCCGCACCCGGCTGTCCTGCACGACGGAGGCGACCCGCGAGTCCGCGGCGAGCCGCCCGGCCTGTGCGGCGCTTGCCTCGACGGCGTAGCCGTTCAGCACGGTGCCGTAAGTATGGCTTATTTTCGCCCCATACCGGGCGGCGACGTCCCTCCCGGCCGCCGACGCCCCCTTGATCCCCTCCTTGAGCGTCACCAGATAACTCCCGCCGACCGAACCGGCCCGGCCGGCGCCGACGACGGTTCCCTCCGGTACGGCGTGCGCGGGCAGGGTGGCCGTCGACAGCACCGCGGCCGTCACGACCGCGGTCAGGCCCCCCACCAGACGCTGCCGCCGGCTGTACGTCCGTGCCATGGCTGTGAGTCCCCTCCTCGGCTCGGAGAGGCAGGGTCTCGTACGGCACGAAAGCCGACAAGTAGGCCCCCGAGGCCAAAGCGGGGGGACTGGGGGAGGCAGCCCCCAGCGGTACCCCCGCACCGGTACTGTCGGACAGACGCCGAGCCGCACAGGGTTGTACGGCTCCCCTTGCGAACTGCACGAGGTGGAATGTGAAGGCGATCCGTCGGTTCACCGTCCGTCCCGTTCTCCCCGACTCTCTCCGGCCCCTCAGCGACCTGGCCCGTAACCTGCGCTGGTCCTGGCACGCCGAGACCCGTGACCTCTTCCAGGCCGTCGACCCCGAGCGCTGGGCCGCTTCCGAGGGCGACCCGGTGCGGCTGCTCGGCAGTGTTCCGCCGGCGCGCCTCGCCGAGCTGGCCGGGGACCGCCGCTTCCTGCGCCGGCTGACCGCGGTCGCCGACGACCTGGGCGACTACGTGACCGGCGACCGCTGGTACCAGACCCGCCCGCAGCCGGCCGAACTACCGGCCGCCGTCGCCTACTTCTCACCCGAGTTCGGGATCACGGCCGCCCTGCCGCAGTACTCCGGCGGCCTCGGCATCCTGGCCGGAGACCACCTCAAGTCGGCCAGCGACCTCGGCGTGCCGCTGATCGGCGTCGGCCTGCTCTACCGGCACGGCTACTTCCGGCAGACCCTCTCCCGGGACGGCTGGCAGCAGGAGCACTATCCCGTCCTCGACCCCAACGAACTCCCCGTGGCCCTGCTGAAGGAGGCCGACGGCACCCCGGCGCACGTCTCCCTCGCACTGCCCGGCGGCAGACTGCTGCGCGCCCGCATCTGGCTGGCCCAGGTCGGCAGGGTGCCGCTGCTGATGCTGGACTCGGACGTCGAGGAGAACGACACCGGCGAACGCGGGGTCACCGACCGGCTCTACGGCGGCGGCAGCGAGCACCGGCTGCTCCAGGAGATGCTGCTCGGGATAGGGGGCGTGCGGGCCGTACGGACGTACTGCCGGCTGACCGGCCACCCCGAGCCCGAGGTGTTCCACACCAACGAGGGCCACGCCGGCTTCCTGGGCCTGGAGCGGATCGCCGAACTGGTCGCCGCCGGGCTGGACTTCGACGCGGCCCTGGAAGCGGTTCGCGCGGGCACCGTCTTCACCACCCACACGCCCGTCCCGGCCGGCATCGACCGCTTCGACCGTGAGCTGGTCGCCCACCACTTCGGCGCCGACGCCGAACTCCCCGAGCTCGGGGTGGAGCACATCCTGCGGCTCGGCATGGAGACCTACCCCGGCGGCGAGCCCAACCTGTTCAACATGGCCGTGATGGGGCTGCGGCTCGCCCAGCGCGCCAACGGGGTCTCGCTGCTGCACGGCAACGTCAGCCGGGAGATGTTCTCCGGGCTGTGGCCGGGCTTCGACCCCGACGAGGTGCCGATCACCTCGGTGACGAACGGGGTGCACGCCCCGACCTGGGTGGCACCCGAGGTGGTCCGGCTGGGCGCCCGGCAGCTCGGCGACCGCCGTACCGAGGAGGCGCTGACCGTCGGCGGCCCGGAACGCTGGGACGCCGTCGCCGAGGTCGCCGACCAGGAGATCTGGGAGCTGCGCCGCAGCCTGCGCGAGCAGCTGGTGCTGGAGGTGCGGGAGCGGCTGCGGGCGTCCTGGCGGCAGCGCGGCGCCGGTACCGCCGAGCTGGGGTGGATCGACGGCGTCCTGGACCCCGACGTGCTCACCATCGGTTTCGCGCGGCGCGTCCCCTCGTACAAACGTCTCACGCTCATGCTGCGCGACCGCGACCGGCTGATGGACCTGCTGACCCACCCCGAGCGGCCGGTCCAGATCGTGGTGGCCGGAAAGGCGCACCCGGCCGACGACGGCGGCAAGCGGCTGGTCCAGGAACTGGTCCGGTTCACCGACGACCCGCGCGTCCGGCACCGGATCGTCTTCCTGCCCGACTACGGCATGGCGATGGCGCAGAAGCTGCTGCCAGGCTGCGACATCTGGCTCAACAACCCCCTCCGCCCCCTGGAGGCGTGCGGGACCAGCGGGATGAAGGCGGCGCTCAACGGCGGCCTCAACCTCTCCGTCCTGGACGGCTGGTGGGACGAATGGTTCCAGCCGGACTTCGGCTGGGCGATCCCGACCGCGGACGGCGCCGGCACCGATCCCGACCGCCGGGACGACATCGAGGCCGCCGCGCTGTACGACCTCCTCGAACAGCGGGTCACCCCGCGCTTCTACGAGCGCGGCCGCAGCGGCCTGCCGGACCGCTGGATCGAGATGGTCCGCCAGACCCTCACCCTCCTCGGTCCCAAAGTGCTGGCGGGCCGCATGGTCCGGGAGTACGTGGAGCGCCTCTACACCCCGGCGGCCCACGCCCACCGGTCCATGACCCCGGACACGGCCCGTGAACTGTCCGCCTGGAAGGGCAGGGTGCGGGCGGCCTGGCACGGAGTCTCGGTGGACCACGTCGAGACGGCCACCGCCACGCCCACCGCCGAGCTCGGCACCACCCTCGCCGTCCGGGTCCGCGTCCGCCTCGGTGACCTCGCCCCCGACGACGTGGAGGTCCAGGCCGTCTCCGGACGCGTCGACCCGGAGGACCGCATCACGGACGCGACCACGGTGCCCCTCAAGCCGGTCTCCGGCCCCGACCTGGAGGGCCACTGGACCTACGAGGGCCCCCTCTCCCTGGACCGCACGGGCCCCTACGGCTACACCGTCCGCATCCTCCCCACCCACCGCCTGCTGGCGTCCGGCGCGGAACTGGGCCTGGTGGTGGTGCCCGTGGAGGGCGCGGTGACGGGGGCCGGGGTGCTGATGCGCTGAGCTCCCGAGCGGTGCTCCGAGGGCGGGTGGTCTCCGCTCGCCCTCACGTGTGTCCGTCAGGGCCTGCCCGGCGCGATCGCGTCAGAACTCCGGCTCCGGGTCCGCGCACAGCCGTCGCAGTACCGCGCCGCACCTGCGTGCGTACGCGTGCTGCAGGCCGCGGGTGGCGGCGCCGGCGGCGCGGGTGTACCACTTGGCGGGTCTGCTGAAGGCGGCGACCGTGAGCCAGACCGTGCCGTCGCCGGTGCGGTCGACGACGAAGGCCTCCTCGCCGCTCTCGGGGTGACCGGCGAGGGTGCCGTAGGCCCAGCCGGCGCGGCGGGACTCCTCGGCGGTCCAGACTATGCGGCAGGGGGCCTTGATGAGGCCGGCCAGGGTGACGGTGACGTCGACGCCGGGAGCCGCGCGGTCGGCGGCGGTGTCGATGCCCACACCGAGGGCGCGGTGGAGCTCCCAGGTGAGGACCGCCTCGGCGGCCCGGCGGAAGACTTCCTGGCCCTCGCCTATGCGGGTGCGCACGTGCAGGGGGTGGAAGCCCGGTGGGCAGGCGGCGAGGTCCTCGCGGGTGGCGCCGACCGCCTCGTACGTGAAGGACATGGGAGAGAGAGTAGGGCGGGCCCCCGGGGCACCTGCTCCCCGGGGGCCCGCCCGTGGCGCTCGGCGCGGGGTCAGCTGACGTTGACCGCCGTCCAGGCCGCCGCCACCGCGTTGTACTCGGTCGAGCCGGAGCCGTACAGGGCGGCCGCCGCGGACAGCGTGCCGGTGCGGGCCGACTTGTAGTTGGTGGTCGAGGTGAAGTACGTGGTCAGGGCCTTGTACCAGATCTGGAGGGCCTTGGCCCGGCCGATGCCGGTGACCGTGGAGCCGTTGTAGGTCGGGGAGTTGTAGGACACCCCGTTGATCGTCTTCGAGCCGCTGCCCTCGGACAGCAGGTAGAAGAAGTGGTTCGCGACGCCGGACGAGTAGTGCACGTCCAGGTTCTTCACCGACGAGGACCAGTAGTCGGCGCTGCCGCCGTCCTTGCTGGGCTTGTCCATGTAGCGCAGCGGGCTGCCGTCGCCGTTGATGTCGATCTTCTCGCCGATGAGGTAGTCACCCGGGTCGGAGGCGTTGTTGGCGTAGAACTCCACGCCGGTGCCGAAGATGTCGGAGGTGGCCTCGTTCAGGCCGCCGGACTCGCCGCTGTAGTTGAGGCCCGCGGTGTTGGAGGTGACACCGTGGCTCATCTCGTGCCCGGCCACGTCCAGCGAGGTCAGCGGGTGCGTGTTGCTGTCACCGTCGCCGTAGGTCATGCAGAAGCAGCTGTCGTCCCAGAAGGCGTTGACGTACGAGCTGCCGTAGTGGACGCGGGAGTAGGCGCCGACGCCGTTGTTCTTGATGCCGCTCCGCCCGAAGGTGTCCTTGTAGAAGTCCCAGGTCTCCTGCGCGCCGTAGGCGGCGTCGGCGGCGGCCGTCACGTCGGTGCTGGAGCTGGAGGCGGCGCCGGTGCCCCAGGTGTTGGTGGTGTTGGTGAACAGCGTCCCGGTGCCGGACGTGCCGTGCTTCAGGTTGTACGTCTTGTGGCCGCCACGGGAGGCGTCGGTCAGCGAGTACGTCGAGCCCGACAGCGTGGTGGTGAGGCTGACCGTGCCGGAGTACAGGGTCTTGCCGGTGCCGGTGGCGTTCTCGATGCCCTGGTACTCGAAGAGCTTCTTGCCGGTGGCGGCGTCCGTGATGACGTGCAGCTGGTTCGGCGTGCCGTCGTCCTGGAAGCCGCCGACGATCGTCTCGTAGGCGAGGACGGGGGTGCCGGAGCCGGCCCAGATGACCTTGCGGGCGCCGTCGGCCGCGGACTTGGTGGAGCCGAGGGTCCTGGCGACGCTCAGCGCCGACTTCTCCGCCTTGGCCGTGCTGATCTGCGGCTTGAGGGAGGCCACCTTGATGGCGGTCTTCGTCGCCTTGGTGACGCCCTCGGTCTTGCCGGCCTTGGAGGTGTGCACGACGAGGTCGCCGCCGAGGACGGGCAGGCCCGCGTAAGTGCGCTCGTAGCGCGTGTGGACCGTGCCGTCGACGTCCTTCACGACGTCCTTGACGACCAGCTTCTCCTTGGCGCCGAGGCCTATCTGCTGAGCCGTCTCGGCGACGTTCGCCTCCGCCTTCTGGATCAGGGCGGTGCGGGCGGAGGTGGAGAGCAGGGTGGGGGCGGCGGCCAGCGGCTGCTTGTCGACGGCCGAGGCGTTCGCGGTCATTCCGGTGGTGAGGAGGGCGCCGGCGGCGACAGCGGTGGCGATGGCGAGCGTGGTGCGCTTGTGACGCGCGTAGAGGGGGCTCACTCAAGCTCCTTCAGGACGTGGGGAGTCCGGGCTGGAATGGGGTGCCGGCCCGGCTGTGGGGTGTGAAGTTGCTGTGCTGTGCGACGGGTGAAGGAAGAGTGACATCAAGGTCGCGTACATGTCAGGACCCTGAAGTGATGTTGGCCGAAAAGCAGGTGTTGGGTGAATATTGCGGGCCTGTAAAACGGGCGCCGCCCGCGGGGAGGTCCCCCGTGGACGGCGCCCGGTGCGCGCGGCTGTTACCTGCCGTTACGGGAAGGTCAGCTTCCATCCGTTGATCGTGCCGACGTCCTGCGCGGCCTGGTCCTGGACCTTCAACTTCCAGGTGCCATTGGCCGATTCCGAGGAGGCGTTCACCGTGTAGGTGTCCGTCACGTTGTCCGCCGAGTCGGACGAGCTGAAGTTCTTCAGCCGGTACGACGTCCCGGACGGACCGACCAGGTCGATCACCAGGTCGCCGCGCCACGTGTGGCTGATATTCGGCGTTACCTGCAAGTTGCTCGGCGCGTTCCCGGTCCGGCCGGAGACCGTGATCGAGGAGGTGACCGCCGGCCCGTTGTCCGGAATCGACACGGGCGTGGTGCTCTCGTACGAGGTGCCCGTACCGCCACCGCCACCGGACCGCGAGCCGACCGCGACGGCCGCCCAGGCGTCCTGCACCGCCTTGTACTCGGTGCTGGTGGTGCCGTACAGCTCACCCGCCGCCGCGAGGGTGCCGGTGCGGGCCGCCGCGTAGTTGGTGGTCGAGGTGAACTTGGTGGTGAGCGCCCGGTACCAGATCTGCAGCGCCTTGTCCCGGCCGATGCCGGTGACGGGAAGGCCGTCCTTCGTGGGCGAGTTGTAGCTGACGCCGTTGATGACCTTGGCGCCGCTGCCCTCGCTCAGCAGGTAGAAGAAGTGGTTCGCGACGCCGGACGAGTAGTGCACGTCGAGGCCGCCGACCGACGAGGACCAGTAGTCGGCGCTGCCGCCGTCCTTGCTGGGCTTGTCCATGTAGCGCAGCGGGGTGCCGTCGCCGTTGATGTCGATCTTCTCGCCGATGAGGTAGTCACCGACGTCCGAGGAGTTCGCCGCGTAGAACTCCACGCCGGTGCCCATGATGTCGGAGGTGGCCTCGTTCAGGCCGCCGGACTCGCCGCTGTAGTTGAGGCCGGCCGTGTTCGACGTGACGCCGTGGCTCATCTCGTGGCCGGCCACGTCGAGGGCGGTCAGCGGGTCCGCGTTGCCGGAGCCGTCGCCGTAGGTCATGCAGAAGCAGCCGTCGTCCCAGAACGCGTTCACGTACGAGTTGCCGTAGTGGACGCGGGAGTAGGCGCCGACGCCGTTGTTCTTGATGCCGCTTCGCCCGAAGGTGTTCTTGTAGAAGTCCCAGGTCTCGGCGGCGCCGTAGTGCGCGTCGGCGCCCGCGGTGGCGGCGTTCGACGTGGTGCCGTTGCCCCAGGTGTTGCTCGACTGGGAGAACAGCGTGCCGGTGCCCGAGGTGCCGTGGTTCAGGTTGTACGTCTTGTGGCCGCCGCGGTCGCCGTCGGTCAGGTTGTACGTCGAGCCCGACTGGGTCGTCGACAGCGACACCGTTCCGCTGTACTGGGTGTTGCCGGTGCCGGTGACGTTCTCGATGCCCTGGTACTCGAAGAGCTTCTTGCCGGTGGCGGCGTCCGTGATGACGTGCAGCTGGTTCGGCGTGCCGTCGTCCTGGAAGCCGCCGACGATCGTCTCGTAGGCGAGGACGGGGGTGCCGGAGCCGGCCCAGATGACCTTGCGGGCGCCGTCGGCCGCGGACTTGGTGGAGCCCAGCGTCCGGGCGACGGCGAGGGCGGTCTTCTCGGCGCTCGCCGCGGTCTTGGCCGGGGTGAGGTCGGCGACCTTGAGCGTGGCGTTGTTCGCCTTGATGACGCGCTCGGTGGCGCCCGACTTCGCGGTGTCGACGATCAGGTCGCCGCCGAGCACCGGCAGGCCCGCGTAGGTGCGCTCGTAGCGGGTGTGCAGGGTGCCGTCGGCGTCCTTGACGACGTCCTTGACGACCAGCTTCTCCTGGGTGCCGAGGCCTATCGCCTTGGCGGTGGCGGCCCGTTCGCCGCTCGCGTCGCGGAGCAGTTCGGCGCGCTGCGACGGGGAGAGCCTGACCGCCGCGTGGGCCGGGTTGACCCGGCCGGGCTGCGGGGCGGCCGGGGCGGCGCTGGCGGCGCCCGACTGGACGGCGGCGGCGATCAGGGCGCCGACCCCGGCGAGGGCGACGGCCGCGGTGCGGCGGTACGTGCTGTGGGGGGTGCGTCTGCGAGAGGAACTGCTTCTCAACACTGACTCCTTCTGCGTGGCCGCGGGTCGCACGGCCAGGGGAGATCCGGACGGCGGGTCGGCCGGCCGGGCAGAACTGGGCGGAACGCGGAACCATGTGCGTGTGCAGTGCCGGACCCGGCAGCGACGGTGGGGGTGAAGCTGTGGGGTTGCTGTGAGTCGGCCGTGGGAAGAGTGGCAGCAGAAAACGCCACCTGTCAGGACCGCGTCAGAAACTTGGCCGGAAATCGTCCGTTGTCCGGATGTTCATGTTCGGTATCCGGATGGTTGGGAGACTGTCAAGGGCCGCAGCCGCTGCACCCGCTCCGGCCGTTCAGGGCGCCGTGTCCCCGTGCCAGGTCGCCCACAGCGCCGCGTACGCCCCGCCCGCCGCCACCAGCTCCTCGTGTGTGCCGAGTTCGGTGAGGAGCCCGTCCTCCATCACGGCCACCCGGTCGGCGTCGTGGGCGGTGTGCAGCCGGTGGGCGATGGCGATGACCGTACGGCCTTCCAGCACGGCGGCCAGCGCGCGCTCGGTGTGCCGGGCGGTCGCCGGGTCCAGCAGCGCGGTCGCCTCGTCCAGGATCAGCGTGTGCGGGTCGGCCAGCACCACCCGCGCCAGCGCGAGCTGCTGGGCCCGGGAGCCGTCGGTGGCCGTCCCGCCCGCGCCGCCCCTGCCGAGCGGGGTGTCGAGACCGTCGGGCAGGCCCCGCACCCAGTCGCCGGCGCCGACGGCGGTCAGCGCCGCCCACAGGTCCGCGTCGGCCGCGGCCGGTTCGGCGATCAGCAGGTTCTCCCGGACCGTGCCGAGGAAGACGTGGTGCTCCTGGGTGACCAGGACGACCTGGCGGCGCAGCCGTTCCGGTTCAAGACCGGCGACCGGCACCCCGCCCACGGTCACCGTGCCCGACGTGGGCGCCTCGACGCCCGCCAGCAGCCGGCTCAGCGTCGTCTTCCCGGCACCGGAAGGACCCACCACCGCGAGCCGCTCCCCGGGCCGCACCGTGAGGTCCACCCCGCGCAGCACCTCGCCGCCGCGCTCATAGGCGTACCGCACCCCGCGCACGTCGATCCGGTCGTCCGCCGGAGCCGGCGCCGCACTGTCCGACGCCGCCCGCGGCGCCCGTGCCAGCCCCTCCACCCGGGCGAACGAGGCACTGCTGGACTGGAGTTGCTCCACCCGCATCAGGATCTGGTCCAGTGGTTCCGTGAACTGCCGCAGATACAGCGCCGCCGACACCACCACGCCGACGCCGGCGTGCAGCAGCCCGCCGACCAGCAGCACCCCGGCCACCGGCACCGTGTACGACACCTCGACGGCAGGGAAGAACACGGTCCGCAGCCACAGGGTGTAGAACCGGGCCTTCCGGTTGGTCTCCAGCGCGTCCCGGCTCGCCGCGATCCGCTGCTCCTGGAGCCGGAACGCCTCCACCGTGCGGGCGCCCGCCACCGTCGCCGTGACGATCTCCGCGACCCCGGAGGTGGCCGCGCCCTCGGCGAGATAGCCGTCCCGGGCCCGGCGCAGGTACCAGCGCAGCGCGAACCAGACCGGGGTCAGCCCGAGCACCCCGAACGCGGCCAGCAGCGGGTCGAGGACGAACACCGCGCCCATCACGAACAGCGCCTGCACCGTGCAGACCAGCAGTTCGGGACCGGCGTCCCGCAGGGTGGTGCCGACGGTGCTCACGTCGCCCGTGCCGCGCGCGGTCAGGTCGCCGGTGCCGGCCCGCTCCACGACCGACGCGGGCAGTGCCAGTGCCCGGTCCACGAACTCCTCGCGGACCCGCGCCAGCGTCCGCTCGCCGAAGCGGTGCCCGAGGTAGCGGGCGGAGCGGGCGAGCAGCAGCTGGGCGAGGGAGCAGAGCAGGATCCACAGGGCGAGGCGGTCCACGGTGCCGACCCCGCGGCCGGCCCGTACCTCGTCCACGATCCGGCCGACCAGCCAGGGGCCGGCGAGGCCGGCGCCGGCCGCCGCCGCGTTCAGCAGCAGCGTGGCGGCGAAGGGCCCGCGGTCCGCCTTCACCAGGCGGAGGGTGGCCCGGCGTACGTCGGCGCGGCCGGCGACGGGCAGCTGACTCGTCGTCACCGTACGACCTCCTCGTCCTGCGTGTCCCGGGCCACGAGGGCGCGGTAGCCGGGTGCGTACTCCAGCAGTCCCTCGTGCGTGCCGGTCGCGGCGACCTTGCCGTCGACCAGGAAGACCACCTCGTCGGCGTGGGCCAGGAGCAGCGGAGAGGTGGTGGTGAGGAGGGTGGTGCGGCCGTCGCGGGCGGCACGGAGGCGCTCCGCCACGAGGGCCTCGGTGTGCGCGTCGAGGGCGGAGGTGGGTTCCACGGCGAGGAGGACCTCGGGGTCGGTGAGCAACGCCCTGACGAGGCGGATCCGTTGGCGCTGGCCGCCGGAGAGGTTGCGGGCCTGGGCGTCGATGGCGGAGCCGAGGCCGTGGGGGAGGGCCTGGACGATGTCGTTCGCCGCGGCGGTGTGTAGGGCCTGGGCGGTTCGCGCGTCAGGAGGCGCGGCAGGGGGTGCGGCGGCGGGTGCGGCGCCGTCGTGGCTGGTCGCGCCGTTCCCCGCGCCCCTGCGGGGCGCGTCGACGCTTCCGGTGATGACATCGATCAGGGGGCCCGCGAACAGGTCGGCATCGTTGTCGGCGACCAGGATGCGCGCGCGTACCTCCGCCAGGGGTACGGCGTCCAGGCGTACCCCTCCCCACGTCACGTCCGAGCGGGTGTAGCGGCCCAGGCGGTCCACCACCGCTCCCGCCTCCGCCGGGCCGGCGGTCACCAGGGCCGTCAGGCGGCCGGGCCGCACCCGTACGCCCGACTCCGGGTCGTGCAGGACGGCCGGGTCGGCCGGGGGCCGCTCGGTGCCCTCGTCCGGTTGCGGCTCGTGGCGCAGGAGGCGGACCACCCGGCGGGCGGCCACCACGCCCCGGCTGAGCTGGTAGCCCATGTCGAGGAAGAAGGCCACCGGGCCCACCAGGACCGCGGCATAGCCGTACACCGACACCAGCTGGCCCACCGTGATGTCGCCGCGTGCGGCCATCCGGGCGGCGATCCAGGTCACCACCGCCAGGAACACCGTCGGCAGGCCCATGCCCAGCGCCTGGACCCAGCTGGCGACCGCGCCCACCCGGTAGCCCTGCGCGCGCAGGTGCTGGGAGTCCCGGCGGAAGGCGTCCGCGAACAGGCCCTTGCCGCCGAGGCCGTTGAGGACGCGCAGGCCGCCCGCGAGGTCGCCGATCCGCGCCGTCAGGACGCTCTGGCGTTCCCGGTACTCGGTCTCCCTGCCCTGCAGCCGCCGGGCCAGCGGGCCCGCGACGAGCGCCACCACCGGCACCCCGAGCAGCACCACACCGGCCAGCAGGGGCGAGATCGTCAGCAGCAGCCCGGCCACCACCCCGTACACGACGATCGCGCCCACCCCGGGGCCGACGACGGTCAGCGCCTGGGCGATGGTGTGCACGTCGCCGACGCCGATCGTCACGACCTCCCCGGCGTCGGACCGTCGCGACAACTCGGCGCCGAGCCGCACCGTCTGTCCCATCAGCACCTTGACCGTGCGGAAATAGGCGTCCATCCGCACCCGGGTCATCGTGCGGTGGCGCATGATGCTGATCCAGGCGTTGACCGCCCCGAGGACGAAGATCGCCGCCGTCCACCCGGACAGCACCCCCATGCGGCCCGGCACCAGGCCGTCGTCCACGGCCCGGGCCATCATGTACGGCGTCGCGGCCATCAGCGTCAGCCAGACACTGGCCAGCAGCGCCCCGGTGAGCGAACGGCCCCGCTGGCGGGCCACCAGCCACCACAGGTAGGACCAGCCGCCGCGCGTGTCGGGCGTGCCTGGATCCTCGTACGCGTCGATCACCCTGCGACCCCCGTTCTCGCGCCTTCTCCCGCCTTGTTCCGCCTTCGCCCGGCCTAGGCCAGGCTGTCCCGCCACGCCCGGTGCAGATCCGCGAACCGGCCCGTGCCCGCCACGAGGTCGGCCGGGCGGCCGTCCTCGACGATGCGGCCGTGCTCCATCACCAGCACCCGGTCGGCGATCTCCACGGTGGACAGCCGGTGCGCGATCACCACCGCCGTACGGCCCTTCAGCACCGTCGACATGGCCCGCTGCACGGCCCGTTCGCCGGGGACGTCCAGGGAACTGGTCGCCTCGTCGAGGATCAGCACCGCCGGGTCGGCGAGCAAGGCGCGTGCGAACGCGACCAGTTGGCGCTGCCCGGCCGAAATGCGCCCGCCGCGCTTGCGGACGTCCGTGTCGTAGCCGTCGGGCAGCGCGGCGATGAACTCGTGGGCGCCGATCGCCTTGGCCGCCTGCTCGATCTCCTCGCGGGTGGCGTCCGGGCGGCCGATGGCGATGTTCTCGGCGACCGTGCCGGAGAAAAGGAACGCCTCCTGGGTGACCATCACCACCCCGCGGCGCAGTTCCGGCACGGTCAGTTCGCGCAGGTCCACGCCGTCCAGGAGGACCCGCCCCTCGGAGGGGTCGTAGAAGCGGGCGAGCAGTTTGGCGAGCGTCGACTTGCCGGCCCCGGTGGAGCCGACGACCGCGACCGTCTGTCCGGCCGGGAGGGTGAGGTCGAAGACGGGGAGCACCTCGCCGCCGGTGCGGTAGGCGAAGCGGACACCGTCGAAGACGACCTCGCGGCCGGGCAGTTCGCTCGCGGGCGGGGGCAGTTCCTTCGGGACCGAGGGCTCCGGCACGGACGGGGTCTGGGCCAGCAGTCCCGCGATCTTCTCCAGGGAGGCCGCGGCCGACTGGTAGGAGTTGAGGAACATGCCGAGGCGGTCGATCGGGTCGTACAGCCGCCGCAGGTAGAGGACGGCGGCGGCCAGGACGCCCAGCTCCAGCGAACCGGACGCCACCCGGTAGGCACCCCACAGCACGATCACCGCGACCGAGGTGTTGGCGACCAGCCGGGAGCCGACCACGTACCGCGCCATTTCGAGGAGCGCGTCGCCGTTCGTCCGCTCGTGGCGGCGGTTCAGCACGGCGAACTCGGCGTCGTTGGCGGCCTCCCGGCGGAACGCGCGCACCGGGCGGATGCCGTTCATCGTCTCCACGAACTTCACGATCACCGCCGCGATCGCCGTGGACCGCGCCTTGTACACCCGCACCGCGCGCCGCTGGTACTGCCGCACGAGCAGGTACAGCGGCACGAAGCTGGCCACCGCGACCGCGCCGAGGCCCAGGTCGAGCCAGAGCAGCATCGCCGAGATGTAGAGGAAGGAGAGGATGACCGTGACCAGCTCCTGGAGGCCCTCGGCCAGCAGCTCGCGCAGCGACTCGACGTCCGTGGTGGAGCGGGAGATGAGCCGTCCCGACGTGTAGCGCTCGTGGAAGTCGATGCTCAGCGCCTGCGCGTGCCGGAAGATGCGGCCGCGCAGGTCGAGCAGGACGTCCTGGTTGACGCGGGCGGAGGCCTTGACGAACGCGTACTGCAGGCCGCCGGAGAGCAGCGCGCTCAGGCCGTACCCGGCCGCCACCGCGAACAGCGGGCCGTGGTCGTGGCGGCGGAACGCCGGGACGGCCGTGTCGATGGCGTACGCCACCAGCAGCGGTCCCGCCTGGACCGCCGCCTGCTGGAGCAGCAGGAGGAGCGTGGTGACGGCGACCCGGGCCCTCATGGGGGCGAGGAGCGAGCGCAGCAGGGCAGCCGTGGCGCCGGGCGGGGTGGGCAGGACGTCCCGGTCGAACGGGTCGCCGCCGGAGGTGCCGGCCGGGTCCGGGTGCCGGCGCTCGTCGTCCTCGTCGGGGGCGGGGAGGGAGGTGGCTGCGGTCATCGGCGGTGATCCTCCCCGGACATCAGGTGGGCGTACTCGGCGTTCGTGCGCAGCAGTTCGTGGTGCGTGCCGACGGCGGTGACCCGGCCGCCGGAGAGCAGGGCGACGCGGTCGGCGAGCAGGACGGTGGAGGGGCGGTGGGCGACGATCAGCGCGGTGGTGTCGGCCAGCACGTCGCGCAGCGCCGCCTCCACGGCGGCCTCCGTGTGCACGTCCAGCGCGGAGAGCGGGTCGTCGAGCACGAGGAAGCGGGGCCGGCCGACGACCGCCCGCGCGAGCGCGAGGCGCTGCCGCTGGCCGCCGGAGAGACTGAGGCCCTGCTCGCCGACCTGGGTGCCGGTGCCCTGGGGCAGGGCGTGCGCGAAGTCGGCCTGCGCGACGGCGAGGGCCCGTGCGAGCTCGGGTTCGCCGGCGCCGTCCCCGGCTCCCATGAGCACGTTCTCGCCGACGGAGGCGGAGAAGAGGGTGGGTTCCTCGAAGGCGACCGCGACGAGGGAGCGGAGTTCCTCGCGGGGCATGGCGGCGATGTCCACGCCGTCGAGGGTGATCCGCCCCGAAGTCACCTCGTGAAGGCGGGGGATGAGCGCGGTGAGGGTGGTCTTGCCGCTGCCGGTGGCACCGACCAGGGCCATCGACTCGCCGGGGCGGATGTGGAGGTCGACGAGGTCGAGCGTCGGGGTGGAACCCGGGGCGGCGTCGGGGTAACGGAACCGCACGTTCTCGAAGCGGATGCCGTCGGGTTCGGGGGCGGAAGGGAGCGGGCCGGGGGGGGGGGGGGGGGGGGGGGGGGGGGGGGGGGGGGGGGGGGGAGGGGGATGGGGGGGGGGGGGGGGGTGACACTCTAGCGCGTATTGGCGGTAGGTGTTCGACAATGCCAACAGATGGACGGGAGTCTTGCTCCGGCGTTACGCGCACG
>NZ_JBVJNZ010000040.1:0-11288 GCF_055583445.1 Streptomyces sp. NPDC104761
CCCTGCGTTCACGCAGATACACCCCCCCCGCCCCCCCCCCCCCCCCCCCCCCCCCCCCCCCCCCCCCCCCCCCCCCCCCCCCCCCCCCCCCCCCCCCCCCCCCCCCGACTACTGGGCGGCCAGCCCGCCGTTGCGCTCGTTCGGCTCCAGGTCGAACTCCCCGTCCCGTGCGCCCAGCACGAACGCCCGCCACTCCGCCTCCGTGTACCGCAGCACGGTGCCGTGGTCGAGCGAGGACCGCATGGCCACCGCGCCCTCGGGCAGGTAGGCGATCTCGACCCGCTCCTCGTCCTGCTCGGTACCGGGCGCGCAGTGCCACTCGACGCCCGAGATGTCGAGCGCGTAGAGCTCGTCCCGTTCCCGCTCCTTGCGCGCCTTCATCTCCTCAGCCGTCTCGCTCATCCCGCAGCGACCCCTTCCCGTCGTACCCAGGCCGTGACCGTCATGCCTGGGCTGTGACCGTCACACTACTGGCGGTCGCACCGGCCTCGTGCGTCGTTCCGGATCCCAGGGACGGAGCCCCCTGGCGGCACTGGTACCCTTGACGACGGCCGTTTGTGTACGCACCCCCGGAGTCCCGCGGACCCTGGAGGCAGCGCCCAGCGGATCCCCGCCTCCCGAGTAACGGAAGCTCCCCCGAGACAAAGACCGGGGGCACTCGGTGGCCATGCAGACTACGAGGAGTACGAGTGTCGCTCGACGCCGCAGTGAAGAAGCAGATCATCTCCGAGTTCGGTACCAAGGAGGGTGACACCGGCTCCCCCGAGGTCCAGGTCGCCCTGCTGTCCCGCCGGATCTCCGACCTGACGGAGCACCTCAAGACCCACAAGCACGACCACCACTCCCGCCGTGGTCTGCTGATCCTGGTCGGTCAGCGCCGTCGCCTCCTGCAGTACCTGGCGAAGAAGGACATCCAGCGCTTCCGTGCGCTGGTCGACCGCCTGGGCATCCGCCGCGGTGCGGCGGGCGCCAAGTAGGACGCCGTGAAGGGAGCGGTTCCCGGAGAGACACCCCGGGGCCGCTCCCTTTGCCGTACGTGCGGAAACGTGCGGAGTGTCACTCACGCTTTGTAGTGTGGTAGCACAACGCAATACGCACGACACAGCACGACAGCTGACAACGCACGACAGCTGACACAGCAGGACACGAAGAAGGAGAAGCGCACCCAAGCCGCCGCCGGTCCTCGGTAGTGGCCCCCGGGGGGAAGCGAGCCCCGGGTGCTTCGATCGAAGACCGGCCCGCACCGCACGGCGCGCTTCTCCGCAACCGTCCCCCCGCCACACGGGCGGATCGGGACAAAAGACGTAACGCAGACGAAAGTAACGGAGAAAACGCTAGTGGAGAACGAGACCCACTACGCCGAGGCCGTCATCGACAACGGCGCCTTCGGCACCCGCACCATCCGCTTCGAGACGGGCCGCCTGGCCAAGCAGGCCGCCGGCTCCGCCGTGGCGTACCTGGACGACGACACCATGGTGCTGTCGGCCACCACCGCCTCCAAGAACCCCAAGGACCAGCTCGACTTCTTCCCCCTCACGGTGGACGTCGAGGAGCGGATGTACGCCGCCGGCAAGATCCCGGGTTCCTTCTTCCGCCGTGAGGGCCGGCCGAGCGAGGACGCGATCCTCACCTGCCGTCTGATCGACCGCCCGCTGCGCCCGTCCTTCAAGAAGGGCCTGCGCAACGAGATCCAGGTCGTCGCCACCATCATGGCGCTCAACCCCGACCACCTGTACGACGTCGTCGCGATCAACGCCGCGTCCGCGTCCACCCAGCTGGCCGGCCTGCCCTTCTCCGGCCCGATCGGCGGCGTCCGCGTCGCGCTGATCAACGGCCAGTGGGTCGCGTTCCCGACGCACACCGAGCTCGAGGACGCCGTCTTCGACATGGTCGTCGCCGGCCGCGTCCTGGAGGACGGCGACGTCGCGATCATGATGGTCGAGGCCGAGGCCACCGACAAGACCATCCAGCTGGTCAAGGGCGGCGCCGAGGCGCCGACCGAGGACGTCGTCGCCGCCGGTCTGGACGCCGCGAAGCCCTTCATCAAGGTGCTCTGCAAGGCCCAGGCCGACCTCGCCGCCAAGGCCGCCAAGCCGACCGGCGAGTTCCCGATCTTCCTCGACTACCAGGACGACGTCCTGGAGGCGCTGTCCGCCGCCGTCCGCCCGGAGCTCGCCTCCGCGCTGACCATCGCGGGCAAGCAGGAGCGCGAGGCCGAGCTGGACCGCGTCAAGGGCCTGGCCGCCGAGAAGCTGCTCCCGGAGTTCGAGGGCCGCGAGAAGGAGATCTCCGCCGCGTACCGCTCGCTCACCAAGCAGCTGGTCCGCGAGCGCGTGATCAAGGAGAAGAAGCGCATCGACGGCCGTGGCGTCACGGACATCCGTACGCTCGCCGCCGAGGTCGAGGCCATCCCGCGCGTGCACGGTTCCGCGCTGTTCGAGCGTGGCGAGACCCAGATCCTGGGCGTCACCACCCTCAACATGCTCCGCATGGAGCAGCAGCTGGACACCCTCTCCCCGGTGACCCGCAAGCGCTACATGCACAACTACAACTTCCCGCCGTACTCCACCGGCGAGACCGGCCGCGTCGGCTCCCCGAAGCGCCGCGAGATCGGCCACGGCGCCCTCGCCGAGCGCGCCCTGGTCCCGGTCCTGCCGACCCGCGAGGAGTTCCCCTACGCGATCCGCCAGGTGTCCGAGGCCCTCGGCTCCAACGGCTCGACGTCCATGGGCTCGGTCTGCGCCTCCACCATGTCGCTGCTCAACGCCGGTGTGCCGCTGAAGGCCCCGGTCGCCGGCATCGCCATGGGCCTGATCTCCCAGGAGATCGACGGCGAGACGCACTACGTCACCCTCACCGACATCCTCGGTGCGGAGGACGCCTTCGGCGACATGGACTTCAAGGTCGCCGGCACCAAGGAGTTCGTGACCGCCCTCCAGCTCGACACCAAGCTGGACGGCATCCCGGCCTCCGTCCTGGCCGCCGCCCTCAAGCAGGCGCGGGACGCCCGCCTCCACATCCTCGACGTGATGATGGAAGCGATCGACAAGCCCGACGAGATGTCCCCGAACGCCCCGCGGATCATCACCGTCAAGATCCCCGTGGACAAGATCGGCGAGGTCATCGGCCCCAAGGGCAAGATGATCAACCAGATCCAGGAGGACACCGGCGCCGAGATCACCATCGAGGACGACGGCACCATCTACATCGGTGCCGCCGACGGCCCGTCCGCCGAGGCCGCCCGCGCCACCATCAACGGCATCGCCAACCCGACGATGCCCGAGGTCGGCGAGCGCTACCTGGGCACGGTCGTGAAGACGACGACGTTCGGCGCCTTCGTCTCCCTCCTCCCCGGCAAGGACGGTCTGCTGCACATCTCGCAGATCCGCAAGCTCGCCGGCGGCAAGCGCGTGGAGAACGTCGAGGACGTCCTCGGCGTGGGCCAGAAGGTCCAGGTCGAGATCGCCGAGATCGACTCCCGCGGCAAGCTCTCCCTCATCCCCGTGATCGAGGGCGAGGAAGAGGCCTCCTCCGAGGACGCAAAGGACGACACCGACAAGTGACGTCGAGCAGCTCTACGACGACGGCCCGCACCTCCTCGGAGGCGCGGGCCGTCGCCCGTACCCAAACCCTGATCAAGGGCGAGAACGGCATCGGCACGGTCCGCAAGACCACCCTCCCCGGCGGCCTGCGCATCGTCACCGAGACCCTGCCCTCGGTCCGCTCCGCGACCTTCGGCATCTGGGCCCACGTCGGCTCCCGCGACGAGACCCCCGCCCTGAACGGCGCCACCCACTACCTGGAGCACCTGCTCTTCAAGGGCACGACCCGGCGCAGCGCGCTGGACATCTCCTCCGCCATCGACGCGGTCGGCGGCGAGATGAACGCGTTCACGGCGAAGGAGTACACGTGCTACTACGCACGCGTGCTCGACACCGACCTGCCGCTCGCCATCGACGTCGTCTGCGACATGCTCACGGGCTCCCTGATCCTCGAGGACGACGTCAACGTCGAGCGCGGCGCGATCCTCGAAGAGATCGCGATGACCGAGGACGACCCGGGCGACTGCGTGCACGACCTGTTCGCGCACACCATGTTCGGCGACAACGCCCTCGGCCGCCCGGTCCTCGGCACGGTCGACACGGTCAACGCCCTGACCGCCGACCGCATCCGCCGCTTCTACAAGAAGCACTACGACCCCACCCACCTGGTGGTCGCGGCCGCGGGCAACATCGACCACAACAAGGTCGTACGACAGGTCCGCGCGGCCTTCGAGAAGTCCGGCGCCCTCAAGAACTCCGACGCGCAGCCCATCGCCCCGCGCGACGGCAGCCGCACCATCCGCACCGCGGGCCGCGTCGAGCTCCTCGGCCGCAAGACCGAGCAGGCACACGTCGTCCTCGGCATGCCCGGCCTCGCCCGCACCGACGACCGCCGCTGGGCGCTCGGCGTGCTCAACACCGCCCTCGGCGGCGGCATGTCCTCCCGGCTCTTCCAGGAGGTCCGCGAGAAGCGCGGCCTGGCCTACAGCGTGTACTCGTACACCTCGGGCTTCGCCGACTGCGGCCTGTTCGGCGTCTACGCCGGCTGCCGGCCCTCGCAGGTGCACGACGTGCTCAAGATCTGCCGGGACGAACTCGACCAGGTGGCCGCACACGGCCTGCCGGACGAGGAGATAGGGCGTGCCATCGGCCAGCTCCAGGGCTCCACGGTCCTCGGCCTGGAGGACACCGGCGCGCTGATGAACCGTATCGGCAAGAGCGAACTGTGCTGGGGCGAGCAGATGTCCGTCGACGACATGCTGGCCCGGATAGCGGCCGTGACCCCGGACGAGGTCCGCTCGGTCGCCCGCGACATCCTGGGACAGCGCCCGTCGCTGTCGGTCATCGGGCCGCTCAAGGACAAACAGGCCGCACGCCTGCACGACGCCGTCGCCTGACACACCACCGGTAAGGAACGAAGACGAAGATGAGCAAGCTGCGCGTGGCGGTCCTCGGAGCCAAGGGCCGGATCGGTTCCGAGGCGGTCAGGGCGGTCGAGGCCGCAGAGGACCTGGAGCTGGTCGCCGCCCTCGGCCGGGGCGACAAGCTGGAGGCGCTGGAGGCCTCCGGCGCCCAGGTCGCCGTAGAACTCACCACCCCCGCCTCGGTGATGGGCAACCTCGACTTCTGCGTGCGGCACGGCATCCACGCCGTCGTCGGCACCACGGGCTGGACCGACGAGCGCCTCGCGCAGCTGAAGGGCTGGCTCGCCCAGTCCCCGGAGACCGGCGTGCTCATCGCCCCGAACTTCTCCATCGGCGCCGTGCTGACGATGAAGTTCGCGCAGATCGCGGCGCCCTACTTCGAGTCGGTGGAGGTCGTCGAGCTCCACCACCCGAACAAGGTGGACGCGCCGAGCGGCACGGCCACGCGCACGGCCCAGCTCATCGCCGAGGCCCGCCGCACGGCCGGCACCGCACCGGCCCCGGACGCCACCGTGACCGCCCTGGACGGCGCGCGCGGCGCCGACGTCGAGGGCGTCCGGGTCCACTCCGTCCGTCTCCGCGGCCTCCTGGCCCACCAGGAGGTCCTGCTCGGCGCCGAGGGCGAGACCCTCACCATCCGGCACGACTCCCTCCACCACAGCAGCTTCATGCCGGGCATCCTGCTCGGCGCCCGCCGCGTGGTGACCACTCCTGGCCTGACCTTCGGCCTGGAGAACTTCCTGGACCTGAGCTGAACCGGCGGACGACATGCGCGCGAAGCTCTCCTACGCCCTGACGGCCACCGTCCTGCTCTTCTACTTCGTCCTGGTCGGCAGCCGGGGCGTGATGCTCATCCAGACCGGCACGGTCCTCACCGTCACCTTCGGGGTGGCGGTGCTGATCCTGCCGGTCATCGGCCTGTGGTTCCTGTGGAAGAACACCCAGTTCGTCCGCCGGGCCAACGCCCTCGCCGCCGAGCTCGACGCCGAGGGCGGCCTGCCCGTGGACGAGCTGAAGCGCACGCCCGGCGGCCGCATCGACCGGGACTCCGCCGACGAGGTCTTCGCCAAGCGCAAGGCCGAGACCGAGGCCGCCCCCGACGACTGGCGCAGCTGGTTCCGCCTCGCCGTCGCCTACCACGACGCCCGCGACACCCCACGCGCCCGCAAGGCGATGCAGCGCGCCATCGCCCTGCACGACGGCAGGCCGGTGGAGGCCTGAGCAGTCGCGCCCCGGCAGCGCCCCGTAGGGGGCGCTGGGGGTGCCCCCGGCCGAAGGCTGGGGGAGGAACTGCGCGACCAGCCACGATGACGCCGCACACGAAAGACGGCACATCACGGCACCCCCAGCGGAGCTACCCGCGCCGGTACTCCGCCGCCCACGCCTCCACCACGTCCGCCGCCCGGTCGAAGGCCGACGTCCGGCCCACGAAGTCCATGCCGTGCGTGGTGATCAGCGGCTCGGTGTCCGCCGGGGCGCGGTCCTTGCGTACGAGGGTCAGCGCCTGCCCCTGCACGGTCCGCGGCAGACCCAGCCAGCGCACCGGCTGCTGCGCCGTCCGCACCTCGAGGACCTGCTTCCAGGGCACCGTCCGCGTGTGGAGCAGACCGACCTGGCGCACTCCGCGCGCGCTCACCCACACGCCCATGCGCAGTATCCGCAGAGCGGCGGCGATGATCAGCAGAGCGATGCCGAGGACCGTCACGGCGGAGGACAGCGAGCCGGTCAGGGCCAGTGCCACCGCCGCGAACAGCACGAACGAGGCGAGCAGCAGCCACAGGGCCGCTCCGCCGACCCGCCACGGACCGGGCCGGTAGGGGCGCCGCCAGCGGTTGCGGTCGTCGTGGGGCAGGGCGTCGTCGAGTGCCGCGTCGTAGGTGCGGTCGGCCGTCAGGAAGGGCAGGGGCACGGCTGGTCCTCACTCAATCCATGCATGGGCTGTGCCCGGTGAGGCTATCCGCCCCTGTTCCCGCCCACCACTCACGGGGGTCCGGAAGAGTCAGCGCCCCTGGGAGGCCTGGGACTGCTGGGTCCCCGAGCCGGACGGCGTGGACAGCGCCGGCATGCCGAGCACCAGCGAGCCCACCAGCCCGGCCACGATGGTGAGCCCGAGCAGCCAGCGCCCGGCTATCTGGCTCACGGACAGCTGCTGCCGGGGCGGGGGTGTGACATTGCTGCGGAACCTGTCGGCTTCGGCGAGGAAGGCGAACGGGACCGGTTCGCGCCGACGGAACATGGGCGGTGCATCCCCTCTCGGGATCGAACGACTGTCTGTCATCTACACAGACGGGCGAGTGACCCGAAAGGTGCCCGGTTTCACCGAATTCACAGAAATTCGCCGGTGTATGTCGCGCCCCGGCACCGAACGCCCCGATGCCGGAACCGGGCCGTAGAGTGGGCGCCGCCCGAGAGAAGTGATGGAAGGACCCTCCGAGCCGTGACCGACACCCCCGCCGACGACCTCAAGCCCAGCTTCCGGAGCGATGTCACCGTCGACCTGGTCAAGCACAGCGCGGCCGACTCCGACGTGCTGTGGGCCGCGCGCGTCTCCACCGCCGGCGAGCAGTCCCTGGACGAGCTGACGAAGGACCCGGAGCGCTCCAAGGGCCTCATCAACTACCTGATGCGGGACCGCCACGGCAGCCCCTTCGAGCACAACTCGATGACCTTCTTCATCAGCGCCCCGATCTTCGTCTTCCGCGAGTTCATGCGGCACCGGGTGGGGTGGTCGTACAACGAGGAGTCGGGGAGGTACCGCCGGCTCGAACCGGTCTTCTATGTGCCCGACGAGTCCCGCAAGCTCGTCCAGGAGGGGCGCCCCGGCAAGTACGTCTTCGTCGAGGGCACCCAGGCCCAGCAGGAGCTGGTCGGCCGGGTGATGGAGGACTCCTACCGGCAGGCTTACGAGGCGTACCAGGAGATGCTCGCCGCCGGTGTCGCCCGCGAGGTGGCCCGCGCGGTTCTGCCCGTCGGCCTCTTCTCCTCCATGTACGCCACCTGCAACGCCCGCTCGCTCATGCACTTCCTCGGGCTGCGCACCCAGCACGAGCTGGCCAAGGTGCCGTCCTTCCCGCAGCGGGAGATCGAGATGGTCGGCGAGAAGATGGAGGCGGAGTGGGCCCGTCTCATGCCGCTCACCCACGCGGCCTTCAACGCCAACGGCCGGGTCGCGCCGTAGTACGGCCGGTAGGGCCGGTAGCACGGCCCTACGCTCGCGCTTCTTGTCGGACTCGGTACAGATGTACGGATCAGCCTCGCGAAGTGTCCGTATTGCGGCATTTAGAGAAGTTCATCTAGCCTGATCAAACGGACCCGGCACTGCTTGAACCCCCGAGCAGGCAGTGCCGGGCTCCTCATTTGTCCGGACTTTTCCCGTACCCCAAGGGCAGACCGCGCCGTGAGCACCGAGTAGCGTGTAACCCATGGCTCCGACCTCCACTCCGCAGACCCCCTTCGGGCGGGTCCTCACCGCCATGGTCACGCCCTTCACGGCGGACGGCGCACTCGACCTCGAGGGCGCACAGCGGCTCGCCACCCACCTGGTGGACGCAGGCAACGACGGCCTGATCATCAACGGGACCACCGGCGAGTCCCCCACCACCAGTGACGCGGAGAAATCGGACCTGGTACGAGCCGTACTGGAGGCGGTCGGCGACCGCGCCCACGTCGTGGCCGGTGTCGGCACCAACGACACCCACCACAGCATCGAGCTGGCCCGCCAGGCCGAGCGCGACGGCGCGCACGGCCTGCTGGTCGTCACGCCGTACTACAACAAGCCCCCGCAGGAGGGCCTGTACCGGCACTTCACGGCCGTCGCCGACGCAGCCGGGCTGCCCGTCATGCTCTACGACATCCCCGGCCGCAGCGGCGTCCCGATCAGCACCGAGACGCTCGTCCGCCTCGCCGCGCACCCGAGGATCGTCGCCAACAAGGACGCCAAGGGCGACCTGGGCCGCGCCAGCTGGGCCATCGCGCGCTCCGGCCTCGCCTGGTACTCCGGCGACGACATGCTGAACCTGCCGCTGCTCTCGGTGGGCGCGGTCGGCTTCGTCTCGGTCGTCGGCCACGTGGTCACCCCCGACCTGCGGGCCCTCGTCGACGCCTACACCTCCGGCGACGTCGTCAAGGCCGCCGAGATCCACCAGAAGCTGCTCCCCGTCTACACCGGGATGTTCCGCACCCAGGGCGTCATGACCACCAAGGCAGCCCTCGCCCTCCAGGGCCTGCCCGCGGGACCCCTGCGCGCCCCCATGGTCGAATGTTCGGCCGAGGAGATTGCCCAGCTCAAGATCGATCTTGCCGCCGGCGGGGTACAACTCTGACAACAGACTTCTGCGCGGCCGTCCGCGCAGCAACGCTTCACAACTGAATAAGCGGGACACCGGTGCCCGCACCCCAACCAAGACAACGACAACTGCTTATGCACGAACGTCACGCACGCCACGTGCCCGACCGGTACGTGGCGTGCGTGGTGAGGAGAGTCTTTTGAGTCATCCGCATCCTGAACTCGGCCCGCCGCCCCAGCTCCCCGAAGGCGCCCTCCGCGTCACGCCGCTCGGCGGTCTCGGCGAGATCGGCCGAAACATGACCGTCTTCGAGTACGGCGGCCGCCTGCTGATCGTCGACTGCGGAGTGCTCTTCCCCGAGGAGGAGCAGCCCGGAATCGACCTGATCCTGCCGGACTTCTCGTCCATCCGGGACCGCCTCGACGACGTCGAGGGCATCGTCCTGACCCACGGCCACGAAGACCACATCGGCGGCGTCCCCTTCCTGCTCCGCGAGAAGCCGGACATCCCGCTGATCGGCTCCAAGCTGACCCTCGCCCTCATCGAGGCGAAGCTCCAGGAGCACCGCATCCGCCCGTACACCCTGGAAGTGGCGGAGGGCCAGCGTGAGCGCGTCGGCCCCTTCGACTGCGAGTTCGTCGCCGTCAACCACTCCATTCCGGACGCCCTCGCGGTCGCCATCCGCACCCCGGCCGGCATGGCCGTCCACACCGGCGACTTCAAGATGGACCAGCTCCCGCTGGACAACCGCCTCACGGATCTGCACGCCTTCGCACGACTGAGCGAGGAGGGCATCGACCTCCTCCTGGCCGACTCGACGAACGCCGAGGTCCCCGGCTTCGTCCCACCCGAGCGCGACATCTCGAACGTGCTGCGCCAGGTCTTCGGCAGCGCCCGCAAGCGGATCATCGTGGCGAGCTTCGCCAGCCATGTCCACCGCATCCAGCAGATTCTGGACGCCGCCCACGAGTACGGCCGCCGGGTCGCCTTCGTCGGCCGCTCCATGGTCCGCAACATGGGCATCGCCAGGGACCTCGGCTACCTGAAGGTCCCGCCGGGCCTGGTCGTCGACGTCAAGACGCTCGACGACCTCCCCGACCACGAGGTGGTCCTGGTCTGCACGGGCTCCCAGGGGGAACCGATGGCCGCCCTGTCCCGGATGGCCAACCGCGACCACCAGATCCGCATCGTCGACGGCGACACGGTCATCCTGGCCTCGTCGCTCATCCCCGGAAACGAGAACGCGGTCTACCGCGTCATCAACGGCCTGACCCGCTGGGGCGCCGACGTCGTCCACAAGGGCAACGCCAAGGTGCACGTCTCCGGCCACGCCTCCGCCGGCGAGCTGCTGTACTTCTACAACATCTGCCGGCCGAAGAACCTGATGCCGGTCCACGGCGAATGGCGGCACCTGCGCGCCAACGCCGAGCTCGGCGCCCTCACCGGCGTCCCGCACGACCGCATCGTCATCGCCGAGGACGGCGTCGTGGTCGACCTCGTCGCGGGCAAGGCCAAGATCTCCGGCAAGGTCCAGGCGGGTTACGTGTACGTCGACGGCCTCTCGGTCGGCGACGTCGGCGAGCCGGCCCTCAAGGACCGCAAGATCCTCGGCGACGAAGGCATCATCTCGGTCTTCGTGGTCGTCGACTCGACCACCGGCAAGATCACGGGCGGACCCCATGTCCAGGCCCGCGGCTCCGGCATCGACGACTCGGCGTTCTCCGCCGTCATCCCGAAGATCTCGGAAGTCCTGGAACGCTCGGCCCAGGACGGCGTCGTGGAACCCCACCAGCTGCAGCAACTCATCCGCCGGACCCTCGGCAAGTGGGTCTCGGACACCTACCGGCGCAGGCCGATGATCCTCCCGGTGGTCGTGGAGGTCTGACGGCGCGTACAGCATCCGTACGGCCTTGCCGTACGCATGAACCCGGAGCGGGGGGGGGGGGGGGGGGGGGGGGGGGGGGGGGGGGGGGGGGGGGGGGGAGGGGGGGGGGGGGGGGGGAGGAAGGGGGGGGGGGGGGGGGAAATGGGGTCCG
>NZ_JBVJNZ010000041.1:0-9843 GCF_055583445.1 Streptomyces sp. NPDC104761
TCCCGTACGGCGGATCGCGGTGCGACCTGGCCAACTGCCGGTTGGCGTCGGCCGTACGGCTCTGCACAGTGCCGAAGGGGACCCCGCCGCCACCGCACCCCCGGCCACGGCGGGCGGTCCCGGAAAGGAGAACGTCGTGAAGCGTGTCCCGGACCTCCGGCACACCCCCTCGCAGGGCACCGCCGGCTGGAAGGAGGTGCTGCTGCCGTCCCAGGGCCACCGGGTACCGGCACGGGTCTACCGGCCGGCCGCCGGGCCCGTCGGCTGGCTGGTCTGGGCGCACGGCGGAAGCTGGCAGTACGGTTCGGCGGCCCAGTGGCACGAGGTCACCTCGGACCTCGCCCGCTTCTCCGGCAGCGCCGTGGTCAGCGTCGACTACCGGCTCGCCCCCGAGCACCGGCACCCGTCCGGGCTGCTGGACGTGCTGGCCGCGGTGCGCTGGGCACGCCGCGAGGCGATCCGGGAGAACGGCGCCCCACTGGTGGCCGTCGGCGGCGACAGCTCCGGCGGGACGCTCGCCGCCTCGGCCGCCCTGGTCCTGCGGGACTCCGGTGAGCCGCTGGCCGGCCAGTTCCTCGCCTACCCGCCGTTCGACCCGGCCTGCCGCAGCCCCTCGTACGGGGCGGACGCCACCGCGTACCCCTCCGCCGAGCAGCTGCGCGCCGCCTGGCTCCGGTACCGGGGCGGCGCGCCGCTGCCCCGGCGGACCGGCGGGAACGTCCTGTACTCCACCCCGCTGGAGGCCGCGGACGTCACCGGGGTGGCCCCGGCCGTCCTCGCCGTCGGCGACCACGACCCGGTGCTGGACGACGTACGCGGGTACGCGGAGACCCTACGGCGGGCGGGGGTGCGGACTTCCCTGCGGCTGTTCCACCAGACCCCGCACGCCGCGCTGGTCATGCCGTCCCGGCACGGGGACGCCGACCGGGCGCATCCGATGCGCCAGTGGCTGGGCCGGATGGTCGCGGCCCGATTCGCCGAGACCGCCGACCACATCGCACACCAGGAGGACAAGTGACCACGCACCCTGTATCACCGCCGGTCCCGGGGGCGCCCGCGCACCTGGAGGCCCTGGGCCGCCACTTCGGGGACCTGCGCGACGGCACCCACGGGGACGCCGTCTCCCGGCAGAGCAAGGAGCGGCTGTTCCACGAGGCGGTCACGCTGCTGGACCCGTACGCCCGCCGGGTGCTGCAAGAGTTCGACCACGAGATGCTGCGCGACACCGGGACCGTCGAGGCCACCGGCGTGGGCCGCACCCCGGACGGTGGCCTCGCGGCGCTGTGGACGCTGTCCTGGCCGGAGCAGCGGAAGACGGACATCCAGCCGATCACGCTGATGGCGCACTACGGACGGGGCTTCCACCATCCGCATCTGCGCGGCGCCACGGTGGCCGACTGGCCGCTGAACGTCTTCACCGAGGAACAGGCGGCCGCCGAGGTGCCCACCCTGCGCGCGATCGCCTCCGCCGACCTGCACAACCTGGTGTTCCAGCGCGACTACCGCATCGTCCCGGCAATCGTCGACGACCGGCCCGGGCAGGACGGCCGGTCCGGCCCGAGCAGCCGGAAGGAGGCGTGAGCGGCGTGCGGATCTCCGTTCTCGACCAGTCACCGGTCGGCGAGGGGCACACCGGCGCCGACGCGCTGCGGGCCTCGATCGACCTGGCCCGCGACGCCGACCGGCTGGGCTTCACCCGGTACTGGGTGGCCGAGCACCACCACTCGCCGGGATTCGCCGGGAGCGCCCCGGAGATGCTGGCCGGGGCCGTCCTCGCGGCGACCGACCGGATCCGGGTCGGCACCGGAGGGGTGCTGCTGCCGCGCTATCCGGCGCTGAAGGTCGCCGAGGTGTTCGCGGTGCTGTCCGCTCTCCACCCGGGCCGGGTCGACATGGGCATCGGGCGGTCCGGCGGACCGGCCGGGGACTTCCCGGAACGGCTGCGGGAGTTGCGCGCGCTGCTGCGGCCGGGCGGCCCGGACGACGGCCCGCGCGCCGTGACGGCGGTGCCGCCGGTGCAGCCGGAGCTGTGGCTGCTGGGGGCGAGCGCCGGTTCGGCGAGGGCCGCGGGCGAGCTGGGCGTGGGCTACGCCTTCGCGCACTTCCTGGTACCGGGACCGGGCGTACAGGCACTGCACGCGTACCGGAGCGCCCAGGCCCGTGCGGTGCCCGGGGACGGGCGCGGCGGGGTGCTGGCCGTACGCGCGGTGCTCGCCGACACCCGGGCGCGGGCCGAGGAACTGGCCGGGTCGATGCTGTTGTGGCGGGCCCGCAAGGACCTCGGCGACGACCGTCCGCTGCCCTCGGCGGCGAGCGTACGGGCGCACCGGTGGACCGGACGTGAAGCGGAACGGGCCGCCGACCGCAGGCGGTCGATGATCTTCGGTACGCCCGAGGAGGTCGTCCCCCGGCTGCGGGCGCTGGCCGAGGAACACGGGGTGTCCGAGCTGATGGTCAACACCCTGACCCAGGACCCGGCCGACCGGGCGCGCTCCTACCGGCTGCTGGCCGAGGGCTTCGGACTGTCCGGCACGCGGTCCGGCGAACCGGTGGCGGCTGCCGCCGGCTGAGCCGCGAGCGTGTGCGAAGTGCCCCGTCCTCCGGGAGGACGGGGCACTTCGCACGGGAGGGGGAGAGCTTCCCGCCCGGGGACTCCGGGCGGTGTCCCCGGGCTCAGGTCGGTCTCCCCGGGCTCAGGTCGGTCTCCCCGGACTCAGGTCAGTTCCCGTTCGGCGTCCGGTGCGGCGGCGGACACCGTGCGCCGGGCCGGTGCGGCCGCCGGGACCGGGGTGACCGTCGGGGACGCGAGGCGCCGGGCGCGGGCGAAGCGGCGCATGGCGGGCATCTCCACGAAGCGGTAGAGGAGCCAGCCGGCGAGCAGCGAGGCCGCGAAGAACAGGACGACGACGGCCACCGCCACCGGGGTGCTGAACGGCTCCGAGCCCAGCAGGCTGCGCAGGTAGAAGATGGTGACGCCCTGGACCAGGTAGAAGCCGAAGGAGACCTCGCCGAGCCAGACCATGGGGCGGCTGCTCAGCCAGCCGCCGCGGGAGCGGGCGTCGCCGTCGGCGACCGACGCGATCAGCAGGCCGATCGGTACGACGGTGGCGGTGACGAAGGTGTACTGGAACGGCACGAAGTAGGTGGCCCCGTACCCGGCCGCGACCAGGACGAGCGAGAGGCGGACGCCGATCCGGCGGGGCCAGCGGCCGGTCAGCACGATCCGGGCGAGCAGCGCGCCGAGCACGAACTCGAAGAGCCGGCCGGGCGGGAACAGATACCCGAACCAGAACTGCGCGTCGGAGACCGGGGTGATCGCCGACTTGGGCGTGTCGGGCACCAGGTACGTCGAGACGAGCTGGACGGCGACGGTACCGGCGACCATCACGGCCGACCAGGCCCACAGCGCGCCGCCGCGCAGCCTGCGGATCGGGACGATCAGCAGCGGGAACAGCAGATAGAACAGCAGCTCGCTGCCGAGGGACCAACTGGGCGGATTGAGGCTGAGGTTGATCGACGCCTGCGGGAAGAACGTGTGGATCAGCAGCAGGTTCGGCAGCCATTCGGAGACGCCGGTGACGGCCGCCCCGGCGAACAGCACCGTGACCGCGGCGGCGACGACCAGATGGTTGGGGAAGATCTTGGTCATCCGGCGGCGCCAGAAGGCGGTGACCCGCTCACCGGGCCGTGCGGACCAGGCCAGGACGAACCCGGAGAGCACGAAGAAGAACGAGACGCCCATGTAGCCGGTGGAGACGAAGGTCCTGGCGTAGACGCGGGCCAGGGAGTCGTCGGCGAACGGGTTGACCGGACCGTTCGGCGGGACGGGGCTGTTGGAGAGGGAGGAGTGGAAGAAGAACACCAGGAGCGCGGCGAAGAACCGGAGTCCGGTGAGCGAGGGCAGCTTCGACGGTCTGCTCCCGGGGCGGGAAGTGCCCGGCGGTACAACGGCGGAGGACATGGCGACGGCTTTCTGCTGAGGGCGGTGCCGCCCGGCCCGGCCGAGTGGGACGGGCGGGCCGGGCGGCGTCCGCGGAGGTCGGGGCAGGGGGTCTACTCGGCGTCGCCGCGCGGCGTCCGGTTCCGGTAGAGCATGATCTTGGCGTCCTTGGCCACGTAGTAGTTCTGGACGGAGTAGGCGATGGTCGCGAAGTCCAGGCGGCCGTCCCCGTCGAAGTCGCCGGTGGCGATCCGGGCGACGGACTCCTCGCCGACCCGCCACTTGGCCCAGACGCCCGCCGCCAGGTCGATGGCCTTGTAGTACATGACGCCCTGCCAGGGCCACGGGCCGCGCAGCGCCACCAGGAACTCGTCCTCGCCGTCGCCGTCGAAGTCCGCGCAGACGATCTGGTGGCCGGGTCCCTCGCCGCTCTCGTTGGGGTCGCCGTACACGTCCAGCAGGGTGCGGGACCAGACGGGTTCGCCCCGCTCGTCGGTGCCCGTCCTGGCGTAGACGGCGACGGTGTTGCCGTGGAAGGGCTCGACGGCCGCGACGTACGCCATCGGGTCGTCGCCGACCCGGCCGGCGTTGACGTCCCCGCTGCCCCGGAACCCGGTGGCCTCGAACTGGGTGGTCTCGCCGGTGCCGATGAGCCTGCGCACCCACTGGCCGGTCGCCTCGTCGAAGTAGAGCCAGGTGACGCCCTCGTCGGAGGCGAACAGCAGTGAGTCGAGGTCCGAGCCGGGTATCAGCCCGGCCTTCTTCTCTGCGCCGTGGATCATCCGGAAGTGGCTGTCGTCGATGGTCTCCATCGGCCATTCCGCGGCGGTGTGCACATCGTCGGGCTGGGTGAAGACCACCACCGGCAGCACCGCGTGCACGTCGGCCTCGGCGACGATCGGGACGCCGACGATCTGGAGCCGGTCGGTGCGGGTGAAGTGCCCGACACGCAGCCGGTGCATACCGGTGGCCCGCCCGACGTAGTGCCGCTTCCAGCGGGACTCGTCCTTGTCCGGACCGCCCGGGTTCTCCAGCCAGTCGATCTTGCCGCCGGCCGGGTCCGGGTCGTGGATGGTGCCGATCGGACCGTACAGCTCGTAGCAGAGGACCACGTCCGGGTGGCCGTTGCCGCTGATGTCGGCGAAGTCGGCGCCGACCGGCATCCTGATGCCGTCCGCGATCAGCCGACGGGTCCAGTGGTCGTCGTTCTGGTACCAGTAGATCTCGCCGAGGCGCAGACCGTAACCGAACAGGTCGGGGCGGCCGTCCTGGTCGATGTCGGGGGCCTCCAGCCAGTAGCCGTCGCGCAGTTGTTCGGCGACGACCTCCGGGGCGAAGACCGGCGGGATCGGAGCGGTGCGGTGCTTCTCGGTCATGGCGTGGGTCCTCTCGGGAAGGCGGGTCAGCGGGCGGGGCGGTGGTACTCGACGGCGAGCCAGACGCAGTCGGTGTCGGCGCGGTACTGGTGCCAGGGGTAGCGGTAGCCGCCGCCGGGGGCGGTACGGCAGAACGGCTGCGGGGTGGTGTAGCCCGGGGCCATCGGGATGTCCTGGTAGAGGGTGCGGTGATCGTGGGCGTGGAACTTCTGCATCCGGCCCACCCCGGCGATCTGGGTGTGGACCTCGATGAAGTCGTGCCGGTTGTGGATGGCGCAGTCCGTGCCGGCCGGGGCGTACCAGAGGTTCACCCGGATCTCGTAGGTCTCCCCGGCGCCCCGGTCCGGGCGCTCGCCGAGCAGGTGGGGCGCGTCCAGCCGGGCCGTACCTGCGCCGTCCTGCGGGCCCTTCCACAGCGGGGTGTGCCGGGGGAACTCCGTCGGGTCGGCCGGGTCCGGCGGCGGCAGCAGCTCGCCCAGCGGATGCCAGCCCGGCGCCCGGACGACCTCGGCGGCAGGCCGGTCCGGGAGGCCGAGGACCAGCACGGAGGGCGCGCCGACGACCGTGGTGTCCGCCAGGATCGTGGAGGACAGGGCCGGGATCGTCACCCGCGGCTCGACGTCGAGCAGGACGGGTTCCGGATGGGGGTTGACCACTACGGCGGGCCCCCGCACCCGGTAGTGGTCGACGTTCTCCACCAGCAGCGCCGGGATGTCTTCGGCGCCCAGCTCCAGGGTGCGGACGGTGTTCCGGTTCATGGCAGGTCCTCGGTGCTCAAAGGGTCGGCTGGGGCGCGTGCCGCTCGTAGTCGGCGCTGCGGGCGAGTTCGGCGGCGAACTGGTCGACCGGTGTCTCCGGCACGAACGGCTCGGGACGGTCGCCGAGGCCGAGGAAGCAGGCCACCGCGTCGACGGTGCGCCGGGCGGCCCTGCCGTCCCCGTAGGGGTTGGCGGCACCGGCCATCCGGTCGTAGGCGACCGGGTCCCGCAGCAGTTCGAGGGTGGCGGCGACGATCCGCTCGGTGGTCTTGCCGACCAGCTTGGCGGTGCCGGCCACCACGGCCTCGCTGCGCTCGGTCACCTCGCTGAGCACCAGGGTGGGCTTGCCGAGCGCCGGGCCCTCCTCCTGGGCGCCGCTGCTGTCGGAGACGATCAGATCGGCCCGCTTGAGCAGCTTCATGAAGCTCAGATACGGCAGCGGGTCGGTGACGGTGATGTCCGGGTGGCCCGCGACGACCGGCAGGATCGCCTGGCGCACCGCGGGATTGCGGTGCAGCGGGATCACCACCCGGGTGCAGGGCTCGTCCGCGATGCGGCGGAACGCGGCCGCGATCTCCGCGAGTTGGGGCCAGGCGTCCCGGCGGTGGGCGGACGCCAGGACGATCCGGCGGGGGTCCTCGTCGAGGTCCCGCAGGGCGGGGTCGCCGTACTCGACGGCATGTTCGCCGGCCCAGCGCAGGGCGTCGATCACAGTGTTGCCGGTGACGACGATGGTCTCTTCCGGGATGCCCTCGCAGAGCAGGTTGGCACGGTTGGCCGGGGTGGGCGCCAGGTGCAGCGCCGAGATCTGGCCGACCAGTCGCCGGTTGCCCTCCTCGGGAAAGGGTGAAGAGAGTTCGCCGCTGCGCAGTCCGGCCTCGACGTGGACGACCGGGACCCCGTGGTGGAAGCCCGCCAGGGCGCCGGCCAGTGTCGTCGCCGTGTCGCCGTGCACCAGCAGGGCGTCGGCGCCGAGGCCGGGGAGCCGGGCCTCGAGTCCGTTGAGGATGCGGGCCGTCACCTGGGAGAGGGTCTGCCGGGGGGCCATCACCTGGAGGTCGATGTCGGCCGCCAGGCCGAAGGCGTCGAGGGTCTCGTCCAGCATCTGCCGGTGCTGCCCGGTCGAGATGACCACCGGGTGGAGACCGGGATGCGCCTGGAGCGCCCTGATCACGGGAGCCATCTTGATGGCCTCCGGCCGGGTGCCTATGACCACGGAAACAGTTCGCATTTCTTTCTCACCGTCCAATCCATCAGCATGGTCGAATTCCTTCTCCTGATGTGCTGCACTGACGAGAAAGAGAATTCCACCGGGGCGGACGGAGGGTCAACGCGTGCATTTTCCCGGTTGTACGAAGCAATGGGCGCCGGACATGAGAAAAGCCGGCCCCGCTCCACTGAGCGGGGCCGGCCAGGGGCCTTTCAGGTGTGTTGTATCAGCTCCGCGCGGGAGCTATGGACATGGAGTGCCGGAACCGGTTCGACGGGTCGTAGCGCCGCTTGACCTGCTGAAGTCTCGGGTAGTTACCCTTGTAGTACAGGGTCGTCCACGGCGTGCCGGAGCGGTTGTACCGCGGGTCGGTCATATCGCGGTCCGGATAGTTGATATAGCAGCCGTCGGTGGCGTCATTGATTTCCGGTACACCGTTGCTGGCCGCGAAGAATTCGCCGTAGAGATCCCGGAGCCAGCCCAGATAGAAGTCATCCTCCGCGGGGTCGTTCCAGAAGGTCTGGAAGCACATCTTGAACACGGCGGACCGCTGGGCGTTGGCGGTGGCGTGCTCCTCGACGGCGTTCACCCGGCCGCCGAACGAGAACAGCACCAGCATGGTGTCCGGGTTGGTGAAGTCCGGCCGGGTCATGTACCGGTAGAGCGCCGTGAGCTGGTCCTCGCTGAAGTTGCGACGCATGTACGCGGACTTGTGGCCGCCGCGCGAGGTGGGGTTGGTGATCGTCGGGTTGTCCGTGCCGACCAGCCGGGTGGCCTGGAGCCAGGGCAGCTCCCGGGGCTCGTGCAGCCCCGGCATGGCCGGCAACTCGCCGTTGCCGCGGTCCAGCGAGCGAAGCTCCACACCGGTGCCGCTGGTCACCGCCGCCATGAAGGAGTCGAGCATCTCGCGGGCGCCGGGGACCGAGGCGTCGATCTGAGTGAACATCCCCAGGCTGCCGTGAGCCTTGGCGGAGACGTTGAACAGGCTGCTGAGATGCCGGTAGGGACTGTCCGGGGCGCTGTGCTGCTCGTGCCAGGCCCCGAAGTTGTACACCAGCCGCTTGAACGTCTTCTCGTCCAGACCGTCCCAAGGGATGTCGACGGCGCTGACCAGCACCGTCGCCGGTGCCTTCACCAGCAGGTCGGACGGCTCGGGGCCGCGGGCGTCCGGTGAGCGGAACCAGTAGCGGGTGACCAGCCCGAAGTTGCCGCCCCCGCCTCCGGTGTGCGCCCACCACAGGTCACGGTCGGGGTCGTCGGCCTCGCGGGTGGCCCGGACGGTACGGGTCCGGCCGGCCGCGTCGGCCACCACCACCTCGACCGCGTAGAGGTGGTCGACGACCAGGCCGTGGGCACGGGACAGCAGACCGTACCCGCCGCCGGCGATGTGCCCTCCGGCGCCGACGCTGTAGCAGATGCCGCCCGGCACGGTGACGCCCCAGCCCTTGAACAGGGCCTCGTAGACATTGAGCAACCGCGCGCCGGGCTCCACGTAGAAGGCGCGCATGGCGGGGTCCCAGCCGACCCCGGTCATCTCGGAGAAGTCCAGGATCACCTCGACGTCGGGGTTGCTGGTGAAGTCGGCGAAGCAGTGGCCACCGCTGCGCACCGAGATCCGCTTGCCGTTCCGTACGGCCTTGGCCAACGCCTGTTCGGCGTCGGCCGAGGAGCGGATCATCTTCACGTAGTCCGGGGTGGCGACGAACCGCTGGTTGTTTCCGGTCTTCAGGGTCGGATAGCGGGAGTCCCCGGGGGTCACTGTGCTCCCGGTGCCGGCGCCGACCGCGCCGACCGCCCCGGCCGCCGCGTGGGCGTCCGCGGGCAGCAGGGCTCCGGCCACCGCCGCGCCACCGGCCACGGCGGCACCGCGGCCGAGCAGGGTACGTCTGTCGATTGCGTTCATGTCAGGGGCTCCTTCGCAGGGGTGGATGGTGCGGGACCGACACGGCGTGGCTCGAGTTGGGGCAGCAGCTCCCGCATCCGGCGGCGGCCGCGGTGCACCCGCGAACCCACCGTCCCGGTGGGGACGCCGAGGATCTCGGCGATCTCCTGGTAGGCGAGGCCCTCGATGTCCGCGAGCCGCAGCACCGCCGCGTACTCCTCGGGCAGCGAGCGCAGCGCCGTGCCGATGTCGGGGTGCGCGAACCGGGCCAGGTACTGCTCCTCGGCGGATGCCGGCGGGCCTGTGTCCGGCCGGAAGTGCAGGTTCTCGTCGAGGGGTTCGGTGCTGTGCGGCCTGGCTCGGCGGCGGCGGTGGTCGTTGATGAAGGTGGTGATCAGGATCCGGTGCAGCCAGGCACGGATGTCGGTGCCGGGCCGGTACTGGTGGAAGGATCGGAACGCCTTCAGACAGGTCTCCTGGAGGAGGTCCTCGGCGTCGGTGTGCGAGCGGGTCAGGCGCCGGGCCGCGGCCAGGAGGTGGGCGCGGTGCGGCAGGGCCTCCGCCTCGAAGGCACCCGCCAGGTCCGGCGGCTTCGCCGTCGGGGTGACGGCCATCGGTTTCCCTCGGGCAGGGGCGGGGAGACCTCGAAGTCGCCTCCCCGCCCTGGTGGTCGGTGG
>NZ_JBVJNZ010000042.1:0-2017 GCF_055583445.1 Streptomyces sp. NPDC104761
CACTGGCAGCCGGACGGAATGGCCGGGGTCTTGGCGAGGATTTCCGAGACGGGGTAGCGGGATTCCCGCCGCACCGCCATGAAGATCCGCGGCATCACCGGGAAATGGAACGCCATGTGGCACTCGTCCCCGCCGCTGCGGTAGTCGCCGAAGTAGTCGACGACGTCCTCCGGCCACTGGTTCGCCTCCGCCAGCAGCACGGTGTCCGGATACTGCGTGTCGATCTCCTTGCGCACCCGCTTCAGGAAGTCGTGGGTCGCGGGCAGGTTCTCGCAGTTGGTGCCCTCGCGCTGGTAGAGGTACGGCACGGCGTCGAGCCGGAACCCGTCGATGCCGAGGTCGAGCCAGAAGCGGAGCGCGGAGAGGATCTCCTCCTGGACGGCCGGGTTCTCGTAGTTGAGGTCGGGCTGGTGCGAGAAGAAGCGGTGCCAGTAGTACTGCTTGCGGACCGGGTCGTACGTCCAGTTGGAGACCTCGGTGTCCACGAAGATGATCCGGGCGTCCTGGTACTGCTTGTCGTCGTCCGCCCAGACGTAGTAGTCCCCGTACGGCCCGTCGGGGTCCTTGCGCGACTCCTGGAACCACGGGTGCTGGTCGCTGGTGTGGTTCATGACGAAGTCGATGATGACGCGCATGCCGCGCTGGTGGGCGGCGTCGACGAACTCCACGAAGTCGGCGAGGTCGCCGAACTCGGGGAGGACGGCCGTGTAGTCGGAGACGTCGTAACCGCCGTCCCGCAGCGGGGACTTGAAGAAGGGCGGCAGCCAGAGGCAGTCGACGCCGAGCCACTGCAGGTAGTCGAGTTTCGCGGTCAGGCCCTTGAGGTCGCCGATGCCGTCGCCGTTGCTGTCCTGGAAGGAGCGGACCAGGACCTCGTAGAAGACGGCGCGTTTGAACCAGTCCGGGTCCCGGTCCTTGACGGGTGTGTCCTCGAAGGTGTCCGGGACGGGTTCGTTGACGATCATTGTGTGGGTGACCCTCCGATCCGCGGGGACGGTCGCAGGACGGTGAGGATGTGCGCGGTCCGGTGACCCGGTTCCAGGCGCACATAGTTGGCCCTGCCCCAGTTGTAGGTTTCGCCGGTGAGCTCGTCGCGCACCGGCACCGACTCGTGCCAGTTCAGGCCGAGTTGCGGCATGTCCAACGAGACCGTGGCCTCCTGGGTGTGGTGGGGGTCGAGGTTCACGACCACCAGAACCGTGTTCGATCCGCTCCGCTTGCTGTAGACGATCACCGCGTCCTGGTCGGCGTGGTGGAAGTGGAGGTCGCGCAGCTGCCGCAGGGCGGGGTTCTCGCGCCGGACGGTGTTGAGGCGGGTGATGAGCGGGGCGATGCCGTCGGTGTCGGCGCGGGCCCAGTCCCGGGGCTTGAGCTGGTACTTCTCCGAGTCCAGGTACTCCTCGCTGCCCTCCTTCAGCGGGGTGTTCTCGCACAGTTCGTAGCCGCTGTAGATGCCCCAGGTGGGGGAGAGGGTGGCCGCGAGAACGGCCCGGACCTCGAAGGCGGGCCGGCCGCCGTGCTGGAGGTAGGCGTGCAGGATGTCCGGGGTGTTGGCGAAGAAGTTCGGCCGCATGTAGGCGGCGGTCTCCCCGGCGAGTTCGGTGGCGTACTCGGTGAGTTCCTGCTTGCTGTTGCGCCAGGTGAAGTACGTGTACGACTGCTGGAAACCGATCTGGGCCAGGGTGCGCATCATCGCGGGCCGGGTGAAGGCCTCGGCCAGGAAGATCACGTCCGGGTCCCTGCGGTTGATCTCCGCGATCACCCGCTCCCAGAACACCACCGGCTTGGTGTGCGGGTTGTCCACGCGGAAGATCCGCACCCCGCACTCCATCCAGTGCCGCAGCACCCGCACCGTCTCGGCGACCAGCCCGTCCATGTCGGCGTCGAAGGCGACGGGGTAGATGTCCTGGTACTTCTTCGGCGGGTTCTCGGCGTAGGCGATCGTGCCGTCCGGCCGGTGGTGGAACCACTCCGGGTGCTTCTCCACCCACGGGTGGTCCGGCGAGCACTGCAACGC
>NZ_JBVJNZ010000044.1:0-1433 GCF_055583445.1 Streptomyces sp. NPDC104761
TGAGACCTGATGCCGAGCCGATTGTGGTGAAGTGGATGATCCTATGCTGTCGAGAAAAGCCTCTAGCGAGTTTCATGGCGGCCCGTACCCTAAACCGACTCAGGTGGTCAGGTAGAGAATACCGAGGCGTTCGGGTGAACTATGGTTAAGGAACTCGGCAAAATGCCCCCGTAACTTCGGGAGAAGGGGGGCCACACCTGGTGATCCGTTTTACACGGTGAGCTGGGGGTGGCCGCAGAGACCAGCGAGAAGCGACTGTTTACTAAAAACACAGGTCCGTGCGAAGCCGTAAGGCGATGTATACGGACTGACGCCTGCCCGGTGCTGGAACGTTAAGGGGACCGGTTAGCTCACTTTCGGGTGGGCGAAGCTGAGAACTTAAGCGCCAGTAAACGGCGGTGGTAACTATAACCATCCTAAGGTAGCGAAATTCCTTGTCGGGTAAGTTCCGACCTGCACGAATGGCGTAACGACTTCTCGACTGTCTCAACCATAGGCCCGGTGAAATTGCACTACGAGTAAAGATGCTCGTTTCGCGCAGCAGGACGGAAAGACCCCGGGACCTTTACTACAGTTTGATATTGGTGTTCGGTTCGGCTTGTGTAGGATAGCTGGGAGACTTTGAAGCGGCCACGCCAGTGGTTGTGGAGTCGTCGTTGAAATACCAGTCTGGTCGTGCTGGATGTCTAACCTGGGTCCGTGATCCGGATCAGGGACAGTGTCTGATGGGTAGTTTAACTGGGGCGGTTGCCTCCTAAAGGGTAACGGAGGCGCCCAAAGGTTCCCTCAGCCTGGTTGGCAATCAGGTGTTGAGTGTAAGTGCACAAGGGAGCTTGACTGTGAGACCGACGGGTCGAGCAGGGACGAAAGTCGGGACTAGTGATCCGGCGGTGGCTTGTGGAAGCGCCGTCGCTCAACGGATAAAAGGTACCCCGGGGATAACAGGCTGATCTTCCCCAAGAGTCCATATCGACGGGATGGTTTGGCACCTCGATGTCGGCTCGTCGCATCCTGGGGCTGGAGTCGGTCCCAAGGGTTGGGCTGTTCGCCCATTAAAGCGGTACGCGAGCTGGGTTTAGAACGTCGTGAGACAGTTCGGTCCCTATCCGCTGTGCGCGTAGGAGTCTTGAGAAGGGCTGTCCCTAGTACGAGAGGACCGGGACGGACGAACCTCTGGTGTGCCAGTTGTTCTGCCAAGGGCATGGCTGGTTGGCTACGTTCGGGAGGGATAACCGCTGAAAGCATCTAAGCGGGAAGCCTGCTTCGAGATGAGGACTCCCACCCACTTGATGGGGTAAGGCTCCCAGTAGACGACTGGGTTGATAGGCCGGATCTGGAAGCCAGGTAACTGGTGGAGGTGACCGGTACTAATAGGCCGAGGGCTTGTCCTCAGTTGCTCGCGTCCACTGTGTTAGTTCTGAGGCAACGACCGT
>NZ_JBVJNZ010000045.1:0-1423 GCF_055583445.1 Streptomyces sp. NPDC104761
AGACGCCGTTTCTTTTGGCGGGGCGTGACGTTAAGCCGACGTGGAGAGGCTTGTAGAGCACCTGGTTCCGGACGGTTTGTGGGAGTTGTTCCGACGGGTTGTGCCGCCGACGGTCGTGCAGCGGCCGCAGGGTGGTGGCCGTCGGCGTGTCGGCGACCGGGAGGTGCTGGCGGCGATCGTGTTCGTCGCCACGTCCGGCTGCACCTGGCGCCAGCTCCCCCCAGTCTTCGGAGCCCGTTGGCAGACGGTCTACCGCCGGTTTGCCCAGTGGAGCCAGGACCGGGTGTGGGCCCGGTTGCACCGAGTAATCCTTGACGAACTTGGTGCCCAGGGCGAGCTGGACTGGTCCCGGTGCGCCATCGACTCGGTAAGCATCCGCGCCGTCAAAGGGGGCCACTGACGGGACCGAATCCGACCGACAGGGGTAAGAACGGGTCGAAGATTCATCTGATCTGCGACCGCAACGGCCTGCCGATCACGGTCGCCATCTCGGGCGCCAACCTGCACGACAGCCAGGTCCTGAAGCCCTTGGTGATGGGCATTCCGCCCATTCGATCCCGCCGGGGCCCGCGCCGTCGGCGGCCTGCCAAGCTGCACGGCGACAAGGGCTATGACTACGACCACCTGCGGAAATGGCTGCGGGAACGCGGCATCGTGTCGCGAATCGCGCGCCGCGGGGTCGAGAGCTCAGCCCGCCTCGGCCGTCACCGCTGGGTGGTCGAGCGGACCATGTCGTGGCTGTCCGGGTGCCGTCGGCTCCATCGGCGCTACGAGCGCAAGCCCGAACACTTCATGGGCTTCACTGCGATCGCGGTCATGCTCATCTGCCTGCGGCGTCTGGGTGTCAGCGCAGGCCGGTAGCGTCTGCCAGGTGACCGACGACGCCGTCATCTGGAACCGGCTCGCCGCCTTGCTGCCGGAGGCCGAAGCCCAGGAAGTCAAAGACTGCTGGGACATCGGAGAGCAGGAGGCGGGACTTGGCCTGCTCGTCTCCGGCATCCTCGGCCACCAGGTGCCGATCAGCGAGACGGTCAGGGCCCAGATCTCCGTGCTCGCAGAGACCTGGGGCGAGCGGGAGACACTCACACCACGGATCCTTCAGTGCCGTGATGACGGCACACCGGGCCACCTGAAGCTGATCGAAGATGGCGGAAGCACGGTCGCCGAGGCCATAGGTGCGGCTGAACAGGACCTGGCCGGTCTCGTCCTCGTCCCCTGGATCGCCTGCACGAGATGTGGCCAGGTCCTGATGCGCGCCCATGCCCGAGAAAGCTGGGGAGATCTCTCCTACCTGGCGCAGCACTACGTCATCACGACGCCGAACCGAGCCACCGTCCTGCGGCTTTTCCCTGCCGACTCCGCCGGCGCAGCCTTCGATGCCCTCCAGCGTGCGTGTTCAGACGCACCATAAGAAACAACGTCT
>NZ_JBVJNZ010000046.1:0-1333 GCF_055583445.1 Streptomyces sp. NPDC104761
ACCCGCCGAATACGAGACCAAGTACTACCGCGAAACCACGAAGTCCCAGGTCACAGTCACGACCTAGAGTCTCGATCAAACCCGGAACGGTTCAGAGCGACGGCGAAGACCGCCGCAGCCAGCGCGACGGCAGTCACCAGGGCGAAAACGATCTCCACCGTCATTGCATCCTTTTCCCACCGCGACTCCCGCCCCATGTCCATGCTGCAAGTCTCACATCGCGGTGAAGCCATGGCGCCTGGGCCGGGCAGCCTCGCTCTCACACTCGAAGGCACGCTCGCCAATTGAGATTACTTCTAGGAGTTGTCCCGCGACACCGCGCTGGTACCCAGCACCTGCTCACGTACGGACCTCGACGGCGTGGGAGGCGCTCAGTCCAGAGCAGCGATCACTGCCTCGGACACCATCACTCCTGTCTCCTGGATCCGCTGACGCATGTTCCCTTCGTACAGCCAGGCGCAAGCCTCGATCGCTGGGTGGAGCTCGGCGAGGATCAACGCCGCACGCTTCGGTACGTGGGTTTCTTCCCTCCACGCCGTCCCGCAGCGATCGATCTGCTCCTGTAGCTGAAGGAGCGCCTGCTCATCGAACCCTTCGTTCATGCGCAGAGGGATCACGAAACGATCCGCCGCCTCTTCCAGGCGATTCACCAAGTCCGTCTCCATATGCGCCTCCGTATCGGCCAGTTCACTACGCGGTGGGACGATCTTCTCGTGGCAGGTGTGAGCACGGCGTCACAGCCGTCCTGGACAGGTCCGTTCACCGGGCTGAGCCCGCGCTGCTTCGGCAAACTGATGAACGCCATGCGAAACGCGGGAGCGGACGCGGCCCGGCGCGGTCGGCCATGGAGCTTGCCCCTGGAAACCGCGTCCTGCTGGTCGCGGCATACTGGCGAACCAACTTGACGCTAGCTGGCGCCGCTGTTCGGAATCTCGAAGCCCGCGGCCGACCGCATCATCAACCGCCTCGCACCGCTGCTCGCCCTACGGCCGCGCCGACGCTTCCGCAAGGACACCGTGCTCATCGTGGACGGCACCTTGGTACCCACGCGTGACCACACGGTGGCCGGGCAGTCGAAGAACTATCGGTATGCCACCAACCACCAGGCCGTCATCGACGCCGGTACACGGCTCGTCGTCGCCGTGGGCCGGCCCCTGCCCGGCAACCGCAACGACTGCAGGGCATGGGAGTTGTCCGGAGCGAAGGCAGCCGTCGGCAACGCCACATGCGTACCGGTCGTGGGGGGGGGGGGGGGGGGGGGGGGGGGGGGGGGGGGGGGGGGGGGGGGGGGGGGGGGGGGGGGGGGGGGGGGGGGGGGGGGGGGGGGGGGGGG
>NZ_JBVJNZ010000047.1:0-1330 GCF_055583445.1 Streptomyces sp. NPDC104761
TGAACCGTTCCGGGTTCGGTAGGGACTCGATCGTTTGAGAGGATCGAGTTATGGCACGTCCTTCCCAGTACCCGCTTGAGCTGCGCCGTCGTGCGGTGCGGATGGTCGCCGAGGTGCGGCCGGAGTACGACACCGAGTGGGCCGCGATGAAAGCGGTCGCCCAGAAGCTTGGCGTCGGCACGACCGAGACGCTGCGCAAGTGGGTGCGGCAGGACCAGATCGACGCCGGGGCCCGTCCGGGCACGACGAGCGAGGAGTCGGCCGAGCTGAAGCGGCTGAAGAAGGAGAACGCCGAGCTGAAACGGGCCAACGACATCCTCAAGGCCGCGGCGTCTTTCTTCGCGGCCGAGCTCGACCGGCCACACACACGCTCGTAGCGTTCATCGACGAGCACAAGGACCGCTTCGGCGGCGTCGAGCCGATCTGCCGGGTCCTCACCGACCACGACTGCAAGATCGCACCGTCCACCTACTACGCCCACCACAAACGCCAGGCCGCACCCGCGGCCCGCACCGTCCGCGACGCCGAACTGAAGACCCTGATCACAGAGGCGTACGAGGCCAACTACCGTGTCTACGGCGCCCGGAAGATCTGGCGGCACCTGAACCGCCAGGATGTCGCGGTGGCCCGCTGCACTGTCGAGCGCCTCATGCGTGAACTCGGCATCACCGGAGCGGTCCGCGGCAAGAAGGTGATCACCACCGTTCCCGGCGCGAGTGCGGAACGGGCCCCGGACCTCGTGGACCGCGACTTTGTCGCCCCCGCCCCGAACCGCTGCTGGGTCGCCGACTTCACCCACGTCACCACGTTCGCCGGCGTCGTCTACGTCGCCTTCGTCGTGGACACTTTCTCCCGCCGCATCGTCGGCTGGTCAGCAGCTGCATCGAAGGAGACACGGCTCGTCCTGGACGCCCTCGAGATGGCCTTGTGGCAGCGTGACCGAGACCAAAAGCCTTATCAGAAAGGCGAGTTGATACATCACTCCGATGCCGGCTCGCAGTACACATCGTTCGCGCTCGCCGAGCACCTCGACCGCGCAGGCATCGCCGCGTCGATCGGATCGGTCGGCGACGCCTACGACAATGCCCTGATGGAGTCCACGATCGGCCTGTTCAAGACCGAGTTGATCAAGCCTCGTCGGCCCTGGAAGACGCTTGCCCAGGTCGAACTCGCCACCGCCGAATGGGTCGACTGGTACTGCCACCGCCGGCTCCACGGTGAAATAGGGCACATCCCACCCGCCGAATACGAGACCAAGTACTACCGCGAAACCACGAAGTCCCAGGTCACAGTCACGACCTAGAGTCTCGATCAAACCCGGAACGGTTCA
>NZ_JBVJNZ010000048.1:0-1175 GCF_055583445.1 Streptomyces sp. NPDC104761
GTTTAGGGTACGGGCCGCCATGAAACTCGCTAGAGGCTTTTCTCGACAGCATAGGATCATCCACTTCACCACAATCGGCTCGGCATCAGGTCTCACCCTCATGTCATCCGGATTTACCTAGATGACGGGCTACACCCTTACCCCGGGACAACCACCGCCCGGGCTGGACTACCTTCCTGCGTCACCCCATCACTCACCTACTACCACTTTGGGTCAGCGGCTCCACCACTCCCCTTTGCCCGAAGGCTCCAGGGCGGCTTCACGGCCTTAGCATTAATGGGTTCGATGTTTGACGCTTCACAGCGGGTACCGGAATATCAACCGGTTATCCATCGACTACGCCTGTCGGCCTCGCCTTAGGTCCCGACTTACCCTGGGCAGATCAGCTTGACCCAGGAACCCTTAGTCAATCGGCGCACACGTTTCCCACGTGTGAATCGCTACTCATGCCTGCATTCTCACTCGTCAACCGTCCACAACTACCTTCCGGTGCTGCTTCACCCGGCAGACGACGCTCCCCTACCCATCCCAGAAGGCGTTGGCCCTAATTCTGGAATGACACGACTTCGGCGGTACGCTTGAGCCCCGCTACATTGTCGGCGCGGAATCACTAGACCAGTGAGCTATTACGCACTCTTTCAAGGGTGGCTGCTTCTAAGCCAACCTCCTGGTTGTCTCTGCGACTCCACATCCTTTCCCACTTAGCGTACGCTTAGGGGCCTTAGTCGATGCTCTGGGCTGTTTCCCTCTCGACCATGGAGCTTATCCCCCACAGTCTCACTGCCGCGCTCTCACTTACCGGCATTCGGAGTTTGGCTAAGGTCAGTAACCCGGTAGGGCCCATCGCCTATCCAGTGCTCTACCTCCGGCAAGAAACACACGACGCTGCACCTAAATGCATTTCGGGGAGAACCAGCTATCACGGAGTTTGATTGGCCTTTCACCCCTAACCACAGGTCATCCCCCAGGTTTTCAACCCTGGTGGGTTCGGTCCTCCACGAAGTCTTACCTCCGCTTCAACCTGCCCATGGCTAGATCACTCCGCTTCGGGTCTTGAGCGTGCTACTCAACCGCCCTGTTCGGACTCGCTTTCGCTACGGCTACCCCACACGGGTTAACCTCGCAACACACCGCAAACTCGCAGGCTCATTCTTCAAAAGGCACGCAGTCACACC